>HF985656.1:0-4211 GCA_000431155.1 Bacteroides sp. CAG:927 | reverse complement strand
AAGCTGCCGCTTCAACCACTCAGCCCGAGGCTGAGATTGAAGTTGAAACCGTTGCCGAACCCGCCGCTGAACTTGTTGACGAACAGGTTTCCGAATCCGCAAAAGAATCTGTCCCCGAGTCGCAACCTGCATCCGATGACCTCTTTGATGACATACCCACTGCCGATTCCTTGTATGATGAACCGGGAACGGATTACGAGACCGAAACGGTACCCGAATCTCCTGCCGTTATAGCCGATGCACAGCAGGAGCTTACTTCTATTCCGGACAAAGAAGACACCGTCAGCCAGTCCGATGATGTAACCATCACTGTCACCAAACCCGAAATAGAGCAATACTCCGCCGCCGATGCCGATGCTATGGAACATCGTGGCATTGACACCTCCTACGATCACACTGCCGAACTTGGCCGCTACCGTTTCCCATCATTAGAGCTGCTCACACAACGCGATGAGAATCATGGCGTTGTTGAGGATATTGACGAGCAGGAAGCCAACAAAGAGCGCATAACTCGCACACTTAACAGCTACGGCGTTGAAATTTCAAGCATTAAAGCCACTGTCGGACCGACTATCACACTCTATGAAATCGTCCCCGCCGAAGGTGTGCGCATCTCCAAAATCAAGCACCTTGGTGATGACATGGCTCTTAATCTCGCCGCCCTCGGCATACGCATCATCGCGCCTATGCCCGGTCGTGGCACTATAGGCATGGAGGTGCCCAATCGTGATCCGCAGATTGTCAGCATACGCAGCATTCTATCATCCAAAGCATATATCGAAACTAAGGCCAAGCTCCCTCTGGCCATGGGCACTACCATTCAAAACGAGGTCTATATTGCCGACCTCACCAAAATCCCCCACCTGCTCGTGGCCGGTGCTACTGGTATGGGTAAATCTGTGGGCCTTAATGCCATAATCGCATCGTTGCTCTACAAAAAGCACCCGTCTGAGCTTAAATTTGTGCTCATTGACCCCAAAATGGTTGAGTTTAGCCTTTATTCCAAGCTTGAGCGCCATTACCTCGCCAAACTCCCCGATGAGGAAGAGCCCATCATAACTGAACCGGCAAAAGCCGTAACCACGCTTAATTCCCTCTGTGTGGAGATGCAAAACCGTCTCGCACTACTCAAAAAAGCCGGCATGCGCAACATTGCCGAATACAACGAACTCTTCACTGCGCGCCGCCTGAGTCCCGACAAAGGACATCGTTTCCTGCCATACATTGTTGTCATCATTGATGAGTTTGCCGACTTGCTCATGACCACCGGCAAAGAGCTGGAAACCCCTGTGGCCAGACTTGCGCAGAAAGCGCGTGCCGTGGGCATACACCTCATTCTCGCCACACAGCGCCCGTCAGTTGATGTCATTACCGGCATGATTAAAAACAACTTCCCCGGACGAGTGGCATTCCGTGTCACTCAGGCCGTTGACTCACGCACCATACTTGACCGTCCCGGTGCCGAACAGCTTGTGGGCCGTGGCGATATGCTTTTCTCTCAGGACGGCAAGATTCAGCGTGTGCAGTGCGCCCTCATTGAAACATCAGAAGTTGAAGCCATTTGCGACAGCATCAGCGAGCAGATAGGCTACCCTTGCGCCTACGAATTGCCCGACTATGTACCCGCAGGCGAAAGCGGCACCGGCAATCTTGGTGCCGTGGGCGACCGTGACCCGTTGTTTGAGGATGCCGGACGCACCATCATTGAGTCAGGCACCGGTTCCACTTCGCTCCTGCAGCGCAAATACAACATCGGTTATCCGCGTGCCGGCAAAATCATGGACCAGCTGGAGGCTGCCGGAGTTGTCGGACCCGCTCAGGGTGGCAAACCGCGCAATGTTCTCATGGATTCCATCGCTTTTGACATCATGCTCACCAACCCCACGTAGCAGAACTTTCACTCACGCTGATTTGTTTATCCCTTGATGAAAACTAAATTCTCACTCATCTTTGCTCTATTACTGAGCTTCACTCTTTCTGCTTATGCAGGCGAGTCAGCCGCAGATGTTCTCAGCAGGGCATCAGCTCGGTTTCGTGCTGCAAAATCCATTGAAGCCACCTTTACCCTCACCTCCTCCGCACAAGCAGGAGTAATCAAAGGCACCATAATTATGAGCGGCCAGAAATTCCGCATCACCGCACCACAATACACTTCATGGTACGACGGCACCACCCAGTGGGTACTCAATGCTGCCGACCGCGAAGTCACCGTGTCCGCGCCCACTGCTCAGGAACTCCAGATGATCAACCCCGTAATGGTGGTCAACATGTTCAGCAAGCAATACACTGTCACCCTGCTTAAAAGCCCTAAGACACAGCGGGTGCTCCGGCTCACCGCCAAACAAAAAAAAGCCGACATCCGTCAGGCCGTAGTGACATTGGATTCATCCTCACTATTGCCGCAAACCATTACTCTCACCGCATCCAACGGCACCACCGTCACCGTTAAGCTTGTCGGCACCAAAATAGGCTCCTCCTTGGCCGATGCCTATTTCCGCTTCTCTCCCAAAGCATATCCCGGAGTGGATATAATTGACCTGCGATAATCAAAATTCAAAACACATATGGACAAAAAAACCAAATGCCTTATTATAGGATCCGGTCCCGCCGGATACACCGCCGCAATCTACACCTCACGTGCCAACCTTGAGCCTGTGATATACGAAGGCCCCCAGCCCGGCGGACAGCTCACCACCACTACCGAAGTTGAAAACTTCCCCGGCTATCCCGACGGCACCACCGGCACCGAGCTGATGGATGATTTGCGCCGTCAGGCCGCACGTTTTGGAGCCGATGTACACTCAGCCGTAATCACCGAAATCAATCTTGATTCGCGTCCCTTTGTCGCAAAAGGCGATGATGGATCCACAGTCATTGCCGACACCGTAATCATAAGCACCGGCGCATCAGCCAAATACCTTGGACTCCCTGATGAGGAAAAATACAAAGGCCTCGGAGTGTCAGCCTGCGCCACATGCGATGGATTCTTCTATCGCCGCAAGCGTGTGGCAGTAGTTGGCGGTGGCGACACCGCTTGCGAGGAAGCCCTTTATCTGAGCAATATCGCCGCCGAAGTTTACCTGATTGTGCGCAAGGACCACCTCCGCGCATCCAAAGTCATGCAGCACCGTGTCCTTGACAAGAGCAACATTCACGTACTCTTCAACACCGTTACACTTGGTCTCTACGGAGAAGAATTCCTGGAAGGAGCGCACCTCGTTGAGCACAAGGGCACCGATGCCGAGCGCACCTATGACCTCCCCATTGACGGATTTTTCCTCGGCATAGGCCACAAACCCAACGTAGAACTCTTTGATGGCAAAATACATCTTGACGACACCGGCTACATCAAGACCTTTGACCACACCACCGCCACCAATATTCCCGGCGTTTTTGCAGCAGGCGATGTTGCCGACCCCAACTACCGTCAGGCCATCACAGCCGCAGGCAGTGGTTGCAGAGCCGCCCTTGACGCCGAGCGTTTCCTCATGGAGCATTAACCCACCCACCGCATAACCCACCTCAACGGGAGCCGTCCCCACGGCCCCCGTTTTTTCATCTCCTTCCCTCACCCTTAGCGAGAACCGGCTCCGAAGCCACCAACCGCCAGCTCATTGAAGCCATTATGAATTACTTATTTTCCCAAAATAACCATAATTCATTATGAGTTTCCGTTAAAAGTCCATACCCTAATTATTCGCACAGTTCAGGAATTATTTCTTAGACCTAAAATCCCGTATCTCATAAAAAATTGTAATTTTGTAAATTGGAAATTTCAAAATCTCCTTCATTATATGGGTACTTCCACTTTTAAAACCTCTACTTATAATCCTAAGGACCCCGTTTCTATCTTTGAGTATAGTAAATTCCTTATGGGACAATCCCTACATTCGCTGTTGGGAGACAAAATTCTAAGCTTAAAACGAAAGGGCAAAGGTGGACTCGGACAAATGGTCGAGGAGTTGTTTTTTAAATACGACATCAATTCCAATCAGGAAGCAGACTTTAAGGAAGCAGGACTTGAATTAAAATGCACTCCCCTATTAAAGTCTAAATCAAATGAATATAGGATTAAAGAACGGCTTGTATGCACAATGATTGATTACTTTGAAATTTTAATGAAGATGAATTTGATAGTTTTATTTATACGCTAAATGATAAGCACTAATAAATCTAATTATCAATAGTTCGTTAAAAATTTGATTATAGGC
>HF985655.1 GCA_000431155.1 Bacteroides sp. CAG:927 | reverse complement strand
GTGCTCTTTATTTTAGTTTAAATGAAAGAGCCGTGCTTTACTAACTATCTTCGCCCATAGAAATGCAATATACGAAGCCTCAGCAGATGCTCATATTTGGCCTGCAGAGCCTCGGAACAGGCACGGATATAATCGGTCTTGGCCTGCTCAAATTCTGTGGAATTTGCCTTGCCGTAATTGTATTTTTCTTGCATTGCCTCAAGAGCCGATTTGGTGGCCGCACATGCTGTTTCGGAAGCTGCCATGCGTTTTTCAGCTGCTACAGCCTGATAGTAGGCCTGCTGAATTGTTTTATACATGGTCAATTCCACATTTTCGCGCTGCAGCTGCGCATTAAGTTTCTGAATTTTAGCCCGACGCACCGAATTGCGGGTTGAAAACCTGTCAAAGATAGGAATGCTGAGTGAAAATCCAACAGATTTTGAGAAATTGTCGCGCATCTGACGATGAAACGGTGCACTCTCATACCCAGACAGATGATAATAGCTGCTACCCAGACCGGCAGAAAACGACAGTGTCGGCAACCATCCGCTTTTGGCGAGCGATATGTTTTTATCAGCCGCCTGCTCATTCAAACGTGCAGCAAGCACAGAATGGTTGGTCTGCAACGCCTGACGATACACCTCATCAGCGCTCATAAGTCCAAGGTTCTCGTCTGTCAGCGGCTGTATGTCAAACCCCTCCACTGTTGGCAGCTCAAGCAACTGTGCAAGATCCACCAGTGCAAGAGTGTGATCATTGGCAGTCGTTATGGCTGTCACCTTGTCCTGGGCCAACTGCGATTCAGCCTGAGTCAGATCCAGCTCGGCAATTTTACCGGCTTCAAGAAGCACCTTGCGGCGCCCATACTCCACCTGGGAAATATGCTCCTGTTCCAAGGCCACCTGATGAAGTTCGGAAGTATATAATACCTGAAGATACTGAGAAATGACATTGAGGGTCACATCATCCTTTGCGGCCTCGCTCTGCTCCACAAGCGCACGGAGATTAGCCTTGCTGTACGCCAGACGACGCACATTCTGCAACCCCTGAAACAATGGAAGCGACAAATTCACATTCCAACCAAAACTGGAAGTATTGCGGTTGGCATAGGTGTTATCGGAAGTCAGTCCTCGTCCGAAATCAAACGATTGGTTCGCTCCGGCCTGCAAAGTTGGCAAAAAACCGTCCTTGGCCTCCGTAACCGACAGTTCGCCGGAAGTAACCTCCAAAGCACGCGTCTTCACGTTGATATTGTGCTCAATGGCGTAGTTTATGCAGCTGTCAAGACTCCACGGCTGTGCGGCCTGAACCACCCCGCAGCCCATAAGAGCCGCAGCGGCTATAAATTTGCTATATCTGTTCATTGCAGTTTACTGGATTTTGTCACCGCGCAGATTTGCGGTTTTGTCTATACCTTTCTTAACCTCAATATTGATACCGTTGCTGACACCGGTTGTAATGGCCTTGCGCTCAAATTTTTGCTGTGGCAAGGAATCGGTAAGCACATAAACATATGTACTGTCACCGGCAAACTCCACAACCCCTTCGGGCACCGTAAGCACATTGGAAGCTTTACTTAGAGTAACAGCGGCATTTGCGCTGTATCCCGCACGCAGGCTCACGCCTTCGGGCACATTGATAGCAGCCTTGATTTCAAAAGTGTTGGCGCCATTGTTGTCGGTTCCCTTAGGTGCTATATATTCCAGAACCGCCGACGGTGTCACTTCAGGCAAAGCTCCGATAGTTATGGTCATAGGCATGCCCACTGCAAGCTGTCCCACCTCGGTTTCATCCACGTTACCCTTGAAGATGAGATTATTCATATCTGCGATAGTTGCCACCGTTGTACCATCATTGAATGTGTTTGCCTGAATTACGGAAGTACCTACTTTCACAGGCACATCGAGTACAAGGCCAGTTATAGTGGCACGCACCATTGTATTGCTTTCATCAGCATTGTAGCGGCTCACACCCTGACGCACTATATTCACGGCATCACGTGCCGATGCAAGTTCGGCCTGAGCATTTTCATAGGCTGTTTTGGTACCCTCGTATTCCTCACGACTGATAACCTTTTTTTCATACAGCTTTGTGTTGCGCTCATGCTTAAGACGGGCATCCTCAAGATTGATTACTGCCGTATTGACACGACCTTCGGCACTCGACAACTGCGAAGCCTCAGGTATCACCTTAATTTTGGCTATAATATCACCCTCCTTGACCATGTCACCCGGGTCCACACATATTTCAGTGATGATACCGGAAATCTGGGGTTTTATCTGAATTTCGTCTCGCGGTTCAATCTTACCGGTAAGCACTGTGGAACGCTCCACCGAATCAATCTTGGGCTGCACTATAACATATTTCTCCTCTTTAGGACGGGAATTGAGATACAAGAACACAAACGTGCCCACAAACAGCAGGGCAACAACTACCCATAGCAGAATTTTGAAGAATTTTTTCATCGTTATATCAGATTTTTTTATTTTTCATTAATAGCCTCTACAGGTTTTATTCGCATGGCTTTGATTGACGGTATAAGACCGGCTGCGGTGCCAAGCACAAGAAACACAATCATTATGCCCAACGCTGTAGAAAATGAGAGTTCAAAATGAGCGCTGCCAAGCACAGGATCGGTAGTGACCTTATTGACTATAAACAGCACCAGAGTGGCAAACGATATCCCGGCAGTTCCGGCCACAGCCGTCAGCATTACTCCTTCCGAAAGAATCTGCACTATAATGTCGCGGGGTTTTGCTCCGATAGCACGGCGTATGCCGATTTCCTGGGTACGCTCCTTAACTATGATCCACATTATATTGCCCACACCGATTATACCGGCCAGCAATGTTCCTATTCCCACGAAAAAGGCCAGCAGGCTCACTCCGAGAAACAGGTTATCCACCATTTTGAATTGTTCGGACACATCACCGAACCACAAATAGTTGTCATCCTGCGGATTTATGGGATGATTAGCCTTGAATACACGGTCAATATAAGGTTTCAGCTCCGTGGGGGTATATCCCTGAGCGGCATTGAAAACAAAGTAGCCCACATTTGTACCGGGATAAAATGCCCGGCGCAGAGTAGTGAAAGGCAATATGACTGAATCGTCCATGCGGCCGCCTATTGAAGCCTCACCTTTTTGACCGGCAACACCTATCACGGTAAAATAAATACCATTGATATTAACACTTTTACCCACAGGTGAGGATGCTCCAAACAACTCTCCGGCCACATTTTTACCCAGCACCGCCACTTTCAGGCTGTGCTTCACATCACGACTGTTTATGAATCGTCCGGAATATATTACGGGAATCTGAATTTTTGAAAAATCCGCCTCTACGCCCATGGCACCGCAAGATTTGGTCTGCGAGCCATTGACCACGGTCACACCCGTTTGTGTAAGACGCGAAAAAGCATCGATATGTGGGGTCACACGAAGTATATCCTCAATGTCGCGGTCTGTGATATCCCACGACATGCCTTTGTTGAACCCCTTGTAGCTCAATGAAGTGCGACTTGCACCGGCAAAAGCCATGTTGGTGGAAAAGCCCTGAAAGTTGCGTTTGAGCAGCCCTTCCAAACCGCTTGCGCCACCAAGCAGCATGGCAAGCATGGCGGTACCCCAGAAGATACCGAAAGCTGTCAGGAAAGTACGTGTTTTGTTTCGGGCAAGGGTTGCACCGATTTCACGCCAGTTATCTATGTCAAATATCGGATTTTTCATAACTATTCATCTCTTAGAGCCTCTACCGGTTTGACCTTGGTAGCCTTGACAGCAGGAAACAGTCCGGCAAAAGCGCCGGCAATAATTAGCACCAGCGTCACCTCAAGAGCCATGGCAAGATCCACGGTAGGATTTTTCAGAAAATCGGTATTGCCGAAAAGCGAATCAACTATCTGCATGACCACCATGCCGAGAAATACGCCGATGTAACCGAAAAGAGTGGTTATTGCCACACTCTCAAGCACTATCTGAGCCAGAATAATGCGGGGCTTAGCCCCTATAGCACGACGAATACCAATTTCGTGAGTGCGCTCGCGCACCGACACAAACATGATATTGCTGACTCCGACAATTCCGCTCAACAATGTGAATATGCCTATGAGCCAAACCGAAAGATTAAGAATGCTCGTAGCTGTTTTTTGCTGGAGATACCCTTCAAAACGGTTCCATATATGCACAGCCCCCTCATCTTCGGGGTCAAAATCATGTGTTTGGGCCATTACATTTCTTATACCTTCCTCAAGCCTTTTACCGTCTTCTTCGGTCTTAAGACCCTTGGCCTCCACCACGATTTCATCCACGTAGTCAGTAAATCCCTTAAGATTCATGGCCGTGGTGAACGGCACATAGCAACTCTTGTCCCATTCCTGATCAAACACGCCCACAATAAGCCAAGAAAGCCCCATTGCATCCACCCTTTTGCCGACAGCAGCCTCCGGACTGCCAAACAAAAGCGTGGCATTGTCTGCATGCAGAACCATTACTTTTCGTGCCAGTTCAAGGTCACGGTCGTTGATGAACCGACCGTGACGAATCTTGACACGATAACGGGCTTGTGCCGAAGGATACACCCCGTTCACTCCGTCAGTAAGATAGTCTTTGGCAGTGGACACTTTGGCACTGTCAAGCGAAGCATTTGCACTCACGTTACGCACTTGCGCCGAATTGTATTGCCGTATAGGGCCTAAATCCGAGCCCTTCAGGCGAATCCATCGCCATTCCTTATAACCCTTATAGGGCTTGGATGTCATGCCGCCCCATACGCTCATGGAATTGGAGCGTTCCGCGTCAGAGTTGGAATCAAACGAATTCACCACGCCCCGACTCATACCCAACAGCACTATAAGCATAAAAATGCCCCACGCCACAGCAAATCCGGTTAATGCTGTGCGCAGTTTGTTATGCTTGAGCGTCTGTGCTATTTCATGAAAAAGTTCCCACATGGCCTCACACAATCATACCGTCAGAAATTCTGATAATCCTGTTGGTCTGTTCACCCACCCCGGGATCATGCGTCACAATTACCACTGTCATGCCATCGGAATTCAACTGGCGAAACACCTCCATTACATCTTTTGATGTATGTGAATCAAGAGCACCTGTAGGTTCGTCGGCGAGAATAAGGGACGGATTTGTAATCAGAGCACGCGCTATGGCCACTCGCTGTTTTTGTCCGCCTGACATCTCGGTAGGAAGATGGTGGGCACGGTCCGCGAGACCCATGCGGTCAAGCTGCTCCATTGCCATAAGATTGCGTTTTTTGCGGCTCACACCCTGATAAAACAAAGGGAGTGCCACATTTTCTATGGCATTCTTGTAATTGATAAGATTGAATGACTGAAATACAAACCCGATCATTTTGTTTCGCAACTCGGCGGCTCTGTTCTCACTGAGATTCTTTATAAGCACACCATCCAGAATATACGATCCTGAATCATAATTGTCCAAAATTCCCAGTATATTCAGCAATGTGGATTTTCCTGATCCTGAGGCACCCATTATCGACACCAGTTCGCCACGCTCTATGTCAAGGTTGATATCCTTGAGCACATGCAGAGGCACTGCACCAAAATAGGTTTTGTTTACATCTTGAAGCTTTATAATATTTGCCATGATTCGCACTAACAGCATGCCCTATGATGAGTGGCATACCAATTTGTTCAGTATATATGACGGAAATACCATGCCAAAAGTTACACTCCCCCAAAACTTTTTTCAATAAAAATTTTTAGCAAGTCACTAACCGCCTATGAATCTTTGCTATGCCAGCCCACAGGCAAAAACGATGTCAAAAAACATTGAAAAAAATTTGTTCATACGAACCCTGTGCTCTATCTTTGCGTTATAAAAACAAACGGGAAGCCAAGCGCATCTCACGAACATTGACATAACTTCTACCACATCAAAGTAGATTGGGAAACTCATCAATGACAATCGAAATACCGAGACAAGCTTAGCCGACCAATGGCGGGCCCCATCCTTTCGGGGAGGCTTAATTAGCCCAGGCGGATTACAAAGGTAGGCGAGCACTCAAATCCTGTCTTCCGGAGTTTCATCGCATCCTTTGATGTGGCTCTTATAGAGGGGCTGATACCATGTATCGGCCCCTTTTCGTTTTTATGCTCTTAAACACATCAGTTTTTTATGCTATTTTAGACAAAAAAATTGCACAGTCGGGAAAATGTGCTTATTTTCGCGTATCAAAGAACTTGCCATTACCTGCAAGCTCTAATACCCTCTGAATAACCAATCATTTAAATATCAATCATGAGTTATCTGAAATTCGATAAGAACTTGATGATCAACTTGGAGCAGTCTTTGATGAAAGAGATGCTCCGTACCAATCAGTCAGGCGCTTATCATTGCACTTCCGTGGTGGATTGCAACACACGCAAGCAGCACGGACTCCTGGTGATACCGATGCCGGAAATGGACAATTCCTGGCATGTGCTGCTGTCATCACTTGATGAAACTGTGATACAGCACGGTGCATCGTTCAATCTCGGCCTTCACCGTTACCGTGGCGGAGTTTACAGCCCCAATGGCCACAAGTACATTAGAGAGTTTGATTGCGAGAGCGTGCCACGCACCACCTATCGCGTAGGCGGCGTGATTCTCACCAAAGAGAAAATGTTTATCGCGCATGAAAACCGTATCCTCATCCGCTACACTCTGGTAGAGGCACACTCCGCCACCACTCTGCGGTTCCGTCCCATTCTGGCATTCCGCGAGGTAAACCAGCTCTGTGTGGCCAATGACGCCCTCAACCCCGAATGTCCGCCATGCAATAACGGCGTATCCACTTGCCTCTATCCCGGATATCCGCAGCTCTACATGCAGTTCAACCACAAACCCGAATGGCATTACGAGCCTAACTGGTACAACGGCTTTGAATATCTCAAGGATATGGAACGTGGAGTACCATATACCGAAGACCTCTGGGTGCCCGGATATTTTGAAATACCCATTAAAAAAGGTGAATCAATCATCTTCTCAGCAGGCGTAAGCGAAATGCAGCCACGCTCCATGGCCAAAATTTGGACTCAGGAGATTGCATCACGTACCCCGCGCAGCAGTTTCTTCAACTGTCTTAAGAACTGCGCCAAGCAATTTTATCTCAAGGAAGACGACAACATGTACATGCTGTCAGGTTATCCATGGGGTAAAATACTTGCCCGAAACACATTCATGGCTCTTCCGGGCAATACCATAAGCATTGACCACCGCGCCGATTATGAAGCCATCATGGAAACCGCATCCAAGGCACTGCGCCATTTCATGACCACCGGCGAACTTGACAAACGCATAATCGGCATTGACCTCCCCGACATACCACTGTGGTGCATTTGGGCCCTCCAGCAGTATGCCAAAGCTTACGGACCCGAGGCATGCCGTGAACGCTATAAAGACCTCATAACCGAAATCATCAACTATGTGGCCGACAACCGTCATCCCAACCTCCGCATGGAGTCAAACGGTCTGCTCTATACTATAGGCACCGAAACTCCGGTATCGTGGATGAACGCCTCACTCAACGGTCGCCCGGTTGTGCCGCGCACAGGTTATCTGGTAGAATTCAACGCATTGTGGTACAATGCTCTGATGTTCGGCATCAGCCTTCTCGGTGAAGAAATCACATCCACATCCGAGCGCGAACGCTGGACAGCCATAGCAGAAACTTTGAAGCCTGCATTTGTGGACATGTTCCTCAACGACTACGGCTATCTGTTTGACTATGTGAGCGAGAACTACGCCGATCCGTCGGTTAGACCCAACATGGCAGTAGCCATAGGTCTTGATTTCTCACCGCTTGACCGCCGCCAGCGCAAACGCGTGCTTGATGTTGTAACCCGTGAGCTTCTCACTCCTAAGGGACTCCGCACACTGTCACCAAACAGCTTCGGTTACCGTCCCTTCTATCTTGGCAGCCCCGAAGAGCGCGAAATGGCTCTGCACAACGGACCCGCACGTCCATGGCTGTTTGGTTTCTATGCCGAAGCCTATCTGCGTGTGTTCGGTCTTAGCGGCGTCAGCTATCTTGACCGCATGCTCATAGGCTACGAAGACGAGATGACACAGGCATGTGTCGGTGCGCTCAGCCAGCTTTATGATGCCAACCCGCCGTTCAGCGGTCGCGGTGCCATAAGCCACGCCACAAATGTGGCAGGAATCCTGCGCACCATCACTACTCTTAAGAAATTCAATGTATAACCCCCCTTGCGCAATCCATAAATAATGAAAGCTTTAATGTTTGGGTGGGAATTTCCACCTCACATCCTCGGCGGTCTCGGCACTGCCAGCTACGGTCTCACCAAAGGCATGTGGGAATGTGGCGATATGGATATATCGTTTGTAATCCCGAAGCCTTGGGGCGATGAAGACAAAAGCTTTGCCCATATCATAGGAGCCTCGCAGATCCCTATAGCATGGCGCGAAGTCAACCGTGAATATGTGGAGCAGCGTATAGGCAAATACATGAATCCCGATCTTTATTTTGACCTTCGTTCCCACATCTACGCCGATTTCAATTACATGCGCACCAACGATCTTGGATGCCTTGAATTTTCCGGCCGTTACCCCGACAATCTGCTTGAAGAAATCAACAACTACTCTATTTGCGCCGGCGTAATTGCCCGCACACTTGATTTCGACATAATACACTCCCACGACTGGCTCACTTACCCTGCCGGCATCCATGCCAAGCAGGTTACCGGCAAGCCTCTCGTAATCCATGTGCATGCCACCGACTTTGACCGCAGCCGAGGCAATGTGAACCCCACAGTGTTCGGCATCGAAAAAGACGGCATGAACAATGCTGACCACATCATCACCGTCAGCAATCTCACACGCCGCACCGTGATTGAGAAATACGGCATTGATCCCGCCAAAGTCACCACAGTACACAACGCTGTGACACCTCTCAGCGAAGAGCTTCTGAACGTAAATCCGCCCAAGCCCAAAGAAAAAGTAGTGACATTCCTTGGCCGTATCACAATGCAGAAAGGACCGGAATATTTCGTTGAAGCCGCCGCCAAGGTGCTCAAGAACAACCACAATGTGCGCTTTGTGATGGCAGGTTCCGGTGACATGATGAACAAGATGATACAGCTTGCGGCTGAACGCGACATTGCCGACCGCTTCCATTTCCCCGGCTTCCAGAAAGGCAAGCAGGTATATGAAATGCTCAAGGCCAGCGATGTGTATGTGATGCCTTCAGTATCCGAGCCTTTCGGCATTTCGCCTCTTGAGGCAATGCAGATGGGTGTGCCGTCTATCATATCCAAGCAGAGCGGATGCGCCGAAATCCTCACCAATGTCATCAAAACCGACTACTGGGACATTGACGCAATGGCCGATGCTATCAACGCCATCATCACCTACCCCGCCATGTACAACCAATTGCGCGAGGACGGTCTGGACGAGGTAAACCGCATCACTTGGGACAAAGCCGGTGCCAAAGTAATTGACATTTATAAAAAAGTACTCAACTGGCAGTAAGCTGCCTATATTAAAATCATAATTAAGCAACACCTATATTATATATAACACAATCATGAAAGCAATCTGTTTTTATTTCCAAATCCACCAGCCTTTCAGGCTCAAAAGATACCGCTTCTTTGATATAGGCAACGACCATTACTATTACGACGATTTCGCCAACGACGACATCGTGACCCGCATAGCACACCACAGCTACATACCCGCTGCGGAAACCCTTCTGCGCATGCTTGACCGCTACCCCGGCTTCCGTTGCGCACTGTCAGTAACCGGTACAGCACTGGAGCAGTTTGAACAGTATGTACCCGAATTCATCGACCTGTTAAAGAAACTTGCCGACACCGGCCGCGTAGAGTTCCTCGCTGAAACTTATGCACACTCCCTGTCATCGCTCATTGACCCCGATGAATTTGCAAATCAGGTGAAGGTTCATGACGAAAAAATCCATGAACTTTTTGGACAGCGCCCCAAAGTGCTTCGCAACACCGAGCTTATATACTGCGACGAGCTTGCTCCGCAGATTCTTGCCATGGGCTATAAAGGATGCATCACCGAAGGCGCAAAGCACATTCTTGGATGGAAATCGCCTAACTATGTGTACAGCGCAGCAAGTGCTCCCAAGCTCAAGCTCCTGCTCAAGAATTCAAAACTCAGCGATGATATTTCATTCCGCTTCTCCAACCCCGAATGGGATGCTTATCCCCTCACTGCTGACAAATATATTGACTGGATTGCTTCCACTCCTCAGGAAGAGCAGATTATCAACCTGTTCATGAACCTTGAGACATTCGGCGAAATGCAGCCCAGAGAAACCGGCATATTCCAGTTCCTTGAGGCTCTTCCCAACTTTGCTCGCGAACGTGGCGTGGAATTCTTCACTCCCACCGATGCCATAACCAAGCTCAAACCCATAGGCGAACTTTCTATCCTTCACCCGATTTCATGGGCCGATGAAGCTCGCGACACATCAGCATGGTTGGGCAACAAACTCCAGAGAGAAGCATTTGACAAGCTGTATTCAGTAGCCGAACGCGTACGCCTTTGCGACGACCGCCGTTTGAAACAGGACTGGTACTATCTCCAAGCTTCCGACCACCTCTTCTACATGGCAACCAAGCATTTTGCCGATGGTGCCGTACACTCACATTTCAGCCCCTATGAAACCCCGTTCCAGGCTTTCACCAACTACATGAATGTACTGGCAGACTTCATTGTGCGCGTAGAGGAGCAGTACCCGTTGTCAATTGAGAACGAGGAACTCAACGCACTGCTCACAACTATCCGCAATCAGGCACGCGAAATCGAGACCCTCAACAAAGAAGTAAACTCAATGCGCAAGAACATCGAGCACTTCAACGAGGAGCACCTTCTCCGCAAGCCTGCAACGGAAGCTCCGGCAGAGGATAAGCCTGAAGAGCAGCCTGCAAAAAAGGCTGCCAAGAAACCGGCTGCAAAAAAAGCCCCGGCAAAAAAGGCAACAAAAAAAGCTGAATAACAATTCACATTCCCGAATAATTGCAGGGCGGTCCCATCGGGCCGCCCTGCTTTGTTATTATTTCCTGCTTTGTTATTATTTTACGTATATTTGTAAAAAATATCATACATGGACTCAAAACTCATAACCAAAAATATCGAGCTGCGCCATGGCATCGGGCAACTCAATGCCATGCAACAGCAAATGCTTAATCTCCGTCACCCCGCAGCAGTGCTTATAGCACCCACAGGATCGGGAAAAACACTGGCATTTGCAGCCAATCTGCTCTCTGCCATGCACTCCCCCAACGGGAAAGTACAGGCCGTAGTGCTTGCACCTTCCCGAGAGCTTGTACTCCAGATTTATGATGTCATACGCCCCATTGCCTCAGGATTCAAAACAACCGTACTATACGGTGGACACAGGATGCTGGATGAAGTTTCCTCCCTGACGCCATCACCTGACATAATTATCGCCACTCCGGGGCGCATTCTCGACCATCTTCAACGGAAAACACTGAACATAGAACAGACACGGATACTCGTGCTGGACGAATATGACAAAAGCCTGGAAATGGGGTTTGCCGACGAGATGAGCCGCATCGTACGCCGCATACACCGACCCGAGAGAGTGATACTCACCAGTGCCACCGAACTTGCAGAATTGCCCCCTTACATGCCGGTAAACGACCCGGTAGTCATAAAAGCGCAGCAGAACGCGCACCCGGCCAAACGCACTCAGATAGTGGAGATACCAAGTCCCGAACGCGACAAAGCGTCCACACTCATCCGGCTCCTGCACTCTCTGCCCAATGGAAAAGTGATAGTATTCGTAAACCATAGAGAAAGTGCCGAACGCATACACTCTATTCTTCGCAAGGAAGGATTTCCTGTAGGATTGTACCACGGCGGTCTTGAACAAATGGACCGAGACAATGCTCTGACTCTGCTTCACAACGGCACCACACCAATACTTGTCAGCACCGACCTCGGCTCAAGAGGCATAGATGTGGAAGGGGTGTCAAGCGTTATCCACTACCACATGCCTCCGAGTGCTGAAAGCTGGACACATCGCAACGGCCGCACTGCCCGCATGAACGCTCAGGGCACAGTGTACGTGATCACATCCGAAGGAGAAAACATACCCGAATATGTTGTAACCGACCGCTCATGGGTGCCTGACGGCAATAACCCCGACCCGATTACGGCTTCCATGACCACCCTGCACATAAATGCTGGCAAAAAAGAAAAAATATCCAAAGGTGACATTGTAGGATACCTGCTGGCACATACCGACCTCACTGCATCACACATCGGAACCATAACTTTGCGCGACCATAACGCGCTCGTTGCAGTGCCCAAAGATTACGCCGAAAAGATTGTAGAATTGTGTTCACCTCAAAAATTAAA
This sequence comes from Bacteroides sp. CAG:927, assembly GCA_000431155.1. Classification (GTDB taxonomy): domain Bacteria; phylum Bacteroidota; class Bacteroidia; order Bacteroidales; family Muribaculaceae; genus Paramuribaculum. The sequence goes on along the minus strand of HF985655.1, from coordinate 25,307 downwards.
GGGGAAACGTATAAGAATCAGCATATTGCACTAAAGCCTCCCATTATGGCACATTTTTGCAACAAATGTGCCATAGGTTAAGTAAATGTTAAAAAACGTGATTCTACGAAACTTTGACTATTTTTGTATTGTGTATTAGAAACACAACATATCTAACTCAGTTACATTATGCCTAAAATATCAGGAGCCGTTATCATCAATGAAGAGCGATGCAAAGGATGCGACCTTTGCGTGGTGGCATGTCCTGTGGATGTGCTCTCACTTCAGCCCAAAGAGGTGAACAATCGCGGTTATCATTACGCTTATCCCAAGGATCCGGAAAAATGTATAGGATGCGCCGCATGCGCCACCGTGTGCCCCGACGGATGCATTGAAGTGTTTCGCGTAGTGCAAAAATAATCAGTTAAAAAACAAAATATCACATATGGAAGAGGAGATAAAACTGATGAAGGGCAACGAAGCCATAGCCCACGCAGCCATACGCTACGGTTGCGACGGTTACTTCGGTTACCCCATCACTCCGCAGAGCGAAGTGCTTGAAACTTTGGAAGCTCTGATGCCGTGGGAAACCACCGGCATGGTTGTGCTTCAAGCCGAAAGCGAAGTGGCTGCCATAAACATGGTGTATGGCGGAGCATCTACCGGCAAAGCCGTAATGACATCATCCAGCAGCCCCGGCGTAAGCCTTATGCAGGAAGGCATAAGTTATATAGCCGCAGGCGAATTGCCCGCGCTGATCATCAATGTTATGCGCGGAGGTCCCGGATTGGGCACCATTCACCCATCACAGAGCGACTATTTCCAGGCAACCAAAGGCGGTGGTCATGGCGACTACCATCTGATAGTCCTTGCCCCTGCCACAGTTCAGGAAATGGCCGATTTTGTGGGATTGGGATTTGACCTCGCATTCAAATACCGTACACCTGCCATGATTCTGGCCGACGGCATTGTAGGCCAGATGATGGAGAAAGTAGTGCTACCTCCCGTGCGTCCGCGCCGCACCGAGCGTGAAATTGCCGAACAATGCCCATGGGCTGTCACAGGACGTCCCGCGACACGCAAGCCCAACGTGCTTACCACTCTGGAGCTTGACGACGACAAAATGGAGCAAAACAACGAGCGTTATCAGCGCACCTATGCAGCCATTCGTGATGCTGAGGTTCGTTATGAAGAATATTTCACTGACGATGCCGAGTATCTGTTTGTGGCATTCGGATCCATTGCCCGTATCTGTCTGAAAGCCATTGAAGAGGCACGAGCCAAAGGCATTAAAGTCGGTTTGCTCCGGCCCATAACCCTCTGGCCGTTCCCTGAAAAAATCATTTCTGAGCTTAGCCACCGCGTCAAAGGTATTCTCGTAGTGGAGCTCAATGCCGGCCAAATGATTGAGGATGTGCGTCTCGCCGCCGAAAGCCGTGTACCCATATTCCATTACGGACGCATGGGTGGCAACGTGCCCAATCCTCAGGAAGTGCTTGACCAGATGCTGAAACATTTTCCCGACGCTAACCCTAACAAATGAGCATCATGAACCGCGAAGACATCATTAAAGAAGAGAACCGCGTTTATGCAAAACCACGGTTGCTCAACGACAACCATATGCACTATTGCCCCGGATGCTCTCATGGCGTAGTGCACAAACTGGTAGCTGAAGTAATAGAAGAAATGGGCGCTGAACACATAGCCATAGGCATCGCTCCTGTGGGGTGTGCCGTTTTTGCCTACAACTATATCGACATTGACTGGATAGAGGCAGCTCATGGCCGTGCTCCTGCAGTGGCTACCGCCGCACATCGACTAAATCCCGACAAACTGGTATTCACCTATCAGGGCGACGGCGATTTGGCTGCCATAGGCACCGCCGAAACCATCCACGCTGCCAATCGTGGTGAAAACATAGCCATAATATTCATCAACAACGCCATTTACGGCATGACCGGTGGTCAGATGGCCCCAACCACCCTTGAAGGAATGGTCACCGCCACCACGCCCTACGGACGCCGTGTGGACCTCAATGGTTATCCGCTGAAAATATCCAACCTTTTGGCCGAGTTGCCGGGCACATGCCTTGTAACACGCCAGGCTGTGCACACGCCGGCAGCAGTGCGCAAGGCCAAAGCCGCAATCAAAGCTGCGTTTGAGAACTCACTTGCAGGCCGTGGCACATCTGTGGTGGAGATAGTGAGCACATGCAACAGCGGATGGAAACTCACCCCCGCCAAGGCCAACAAATGGATGGAAGAAAACATGTTCCCGGCATACCCGCTGGGCGACCTCAAAAACACTGCCAAATGAAAGAAGAGATAATTATAGCCGGTTTCGGTGGACAAGGCGTGCTCTCTATGGGCAAAATTCTGGCTTATGCCGGACTTATGGACAACCTTGAAATCACATGGATGCCCTCATACGGTCCCGAGCAACGTGGAGGTACTGCAAATGTAACCGTGATATTAAGCGATGCCAAAATTTCATCACCGGTACTTGACACCTACGATACAGCCGTAATCCTCAATCAGCAGAGCCTTGACAAATTTGAAAGCAAAGTGAAGCCCAGGGGCACACTCATCTACGATTCCTACGGTATTCACCGTATGCCGCAACGCACCGATATCAATGTTTATCGCGTTGATGCCATGGATGCCACTTTTGAGATGAAGAATGCCAAGACCTACAACATGATTGTACTTGGAGCACTGCTTAAAATTCGTCCGATAGTGTCGGTTGACTCCGTAATGGCCGGGCTGAAAAAAGCACTTCCGGAGCGTCACCATCATCTGCTGCCCCTCAACCGCGAGGCCATAAACCGTGGTATGGATCTGGTAAAAGACTGACAGCAATAACACACTCATCCATATTCTGTATATCCGCCGCTAAATCAGCAAGCAGCGGATATACTTGTTTACATGCCTGCCCAAGCCACCATGACAGTATTGAATTTGCAAATATCATGACAGTTACCTATCTTTGCAGCTAAAAGATTACTAATACCATAACTATATAGCCCCCTATGAATTTCCGCTATTTAGCCACTGCGGTTGCTGCCACATTATGGCTCGGCGCATCCGCTGCTGAAACCCACGATGACCCTACCTTATGGGTCAATCCTTTTGTAGGCACATCCAATTTCGGCACCACCAATCCCGGAGCCATTGTACCAAACGGCATGATGTCGGTGGTACCGTTCAATGTGATGGGATCCGACACAAATGTCTTTGACAAAGATGCCCGCTGGTGGTCCACTCCCTATGAATTCAAAAACAAATTCTTTACCGGCTACGCCCATGGCTCACTGAGCGGCGTGGGATGTCCAGACATGGGTTCCCTGCTCACCATGGCCACTACAGGGCCTCTGAATGTCAACTACAAGGAATACGGCTCGGCCTATACCGAGGAGAAAGCTTCTCCCGGATATTATACCAACAAACTTTCCAAATACGACATTATCACCGAAGCCACCGCTACTGCCCGCTCAGCGGTAGAGCGTTACACTTTCCCGGGCGGCGACGGCAACATTCTGATAAATCTCGGCCAGGGACTGACCAACGAAAGCGGAGCCACAGTGCGTCGCGTGAGCGATACTGAAATTGAAGGTTCAAAACTTCTCGGCACTTTCTGCTACAACCCTCAAAAAGTTTTTCCTGTATATTTCGTGGCACGTGTAAGCAAGAAACCCTCCACAAGCGGCTACTGGAAAATGCAACCCGAAATGACCGGCGTGGAAGCCGAATGGACTCCCGACGACGGCACATACAAGCTCTATACACAGTATGGCCGCGACCTCAGCGGCGATGATATAGGTTACTGGTGGAGCTACCGCGACCTCAAGCCGGGTGAACAAATTGAAGTGTCACTGGGTATTTCATATGTCTCTATAGCCAATGCCCGCGAAAATCTTGAAAAAGAGCAGAAAGGCAAGGATTTTGACAAAATACTGGCCGAAGCGCGCACACAATGGCGTAATGATTTGGGACGCATTGCCGTGACCGGTGGCACCGATGAGCAGAAACAGGTATTTTACACAGCCCTATATCACGCGCTCATCCACCCCAACATTCTGACAGATGTCAACGGCCAATACCCTCAGATGGAAGGATTTGAAAATCTTACCGTTCCCGAAGGACATCAGCGCTACACAGTATTCTCGCTCTGGGACACATACCGCAATGTGCATCAGCTCATGACCCTCGCATATCCCGAACGGCAGATTGACATGGTACGCTCCATGGTTGACATGAGCAAGGAATGGGGCTGGCTCCCCAAATGGGAACTTTATGGCCGTGAAACATTCACTATGGAAGGCGACCCCGCCATACCGGTAATTGTTGACACATGGCGCAAGGGGCTTCAGGATTTTGACTTGGACGCAGCTTATGAGGCCATGAAACGCTCTGCCACCCTTCCCGGCGACAGCAACCTTATGCGCCCCGACATTGATCCGTATCTTACCCGGCACTATGTTCCCATGGGCACACATGCTGCCGATCTCAGCGGCGACAATTCCGTGTCACACGCACTTGAATACTATGTGGCCGACAATGCTCTGGCATGGCTTGCCGCACAAAAAGGAGACAAAGAGTTTGCCCGCCAGCTTGCGGAGCGCGCCAAGGGATACAGGCACTACTACTCCAAAGAGAGCGGCACGTTGCGTCCTCTCATGCAGGATGGCTCGTTCCTCACCCCGTTCAATCCCCGTCAGGGAGAAAACTTTGAGCCGGTACCGGGATTCCATGAAGGAAGTGCATGGAACTACACATTCTTCGTGCCTCACGATGTGCCCGGACTGATAAAATTAATGGGAGGCAACAAGAAATTTGTTGATAAACTGCAAATGGTGTTTGACGAAGGTCTCTACGACCCGGCCAACGAACCCGACATAGCCTACCCCTACCTTTTCAGCCGCGTAAAAGGCGAGGAATGGCGTACACAGAAACAGGTACGCGAGTTACTTGCCAAGCATTTCACCACCAAACCCGACGGTATCCCCGGCAATGATGACACAGGCACAATGTCAGCATGGGCCATATTCTCTATGATGGGATTCTACCCCGACTGCCCAGGAGAGCCGATGTACACACTTACATCTCCGGTATTTGATTCCGTTACCATAACCGATCCATCCGGTACAAAACTGCAAATAGAAGTGGAAAAAGAGTCACCGGAATCTGTCTATATCAGTGAAATGACCCTCGGCGGCAAACCCCTCAAAGATTTCCGCATAAGCCATGACAGGCTCATGCAGGGTGGCACTCTCAAATTCAAATTGACAGACAAACCAAAAAAGTAAACCAATCAATATGAAAGCAAAGCATTTATTGTGGGCCGCTCCTCTACTGTTGGCAGCATGCTCGCAAAAAGCCGACAACCAAGCATCAAACTACACCGCCTACGTGGACACCCACATAGGCACCGGAGGTCATGGGCATGTGTTCATGGGCGCGAACGTGCCTTACGGCATGGTACAGTTAGGCCCGACAAGCGTGCCGGAGACATGGGACTGGTGCTCAGGCTACCATGAAAGCGATTCCACCGTAATCGGTTTCTCCCACACCCATCTTGAAGGCACGGGCATAGGCGATTTGTTTGATGTCACCGTAATGCCCGTGGTAGGAGATGTAACCTATTCCCGAGGCAATGACTCCATACCCGGAAGCGGCCTTTGGAGCTACGCTGACCGGTCAAAAGAAATCTCCGTACCCGGCTATTATAGCGTGCCGTTGAGCCGTTACAACGTGCTTGCAGAGCTTACCGCCACCAACCGTGTGGGCATGCACCGCTATACTTTCCCTGCCACCGACTCCGCGGCCATAGTATTTGACCTTGAGAACGGCGGATGTTGGGACAAACCTACCGAAACCCACATTGAGGCTGTCGATTCCACACATGTGCAGGGCTACCGCTACTCCACCGGCTGGGCAAAAGACCAAAAAGTATATTTCTATGCCGAGCTTTCCAAGCCTATGACTTCATGGGAGCTAAAGGGTGAAAACAACATGTATGGCCGCGCCTCGTTTGCCACCGATTCTGCCGAACAAGTGCTTATGAAGGTTGCCATATCGCCCACATCCATTGAAGGTGCCAAAGCCAATATGGCCGCAGAACTTCCGGGATGGGACTTTGATGCCACCCGCAAGGCTGCCGACAAAGCATGGAATGATGAACTCAGCCGCATCAAAATCACTACCAACGACTCGATAGAGCGCACAAAATTCTACTCAGCACTATATCGCACAATGATAGTGCCTGCCACATTCAACGATGTTGACGGATCATATTACGGTGCTGACCTCAAGGTGCACAAAGGCGACAAAAATGCTCCCAACTACACTATATTCTCTCTTTGGGACACATATCGTGCGGCTCTTCCTCTGACATCCATCATCAATCCCGAACTTTCAGGAAAATTCGCATCTACCATGGTGCGCATAGCCGATGAGCAGGGACGCCTCCCGGTTTGGCACCTTTGGGGCAATGAAACCGACTGTATGGTAGGCAACCCGGGGATAATTGCTGTGGCTGATGCCATTGTGAAGCAAGCTCCGGGCCTTGACCGCGACAAAGCCTATGCCGCATTGCTCAAAACCGCTACCGACACCGCGCGTGGCTACGGTATGCATGTGGAATATGGCTACATCCCTTGCGACAAAATGACTGAGGCTATTGCCTTTGACATGGAGTTTGCCATTGCCGATGCTGCAATAGCACGTGCCGCCGAAGCCATGGGCGACACTGCCACCATGCGCAAATTCACTGAGCGCAGCCATTCCTACCGTCATTACTTTGACCCCGAAACACACTTCATTCGTGGACGCATGGCCGATGGTTCATGGCGCACACCGTTCTCGCCGTTCAAGACCGAACACCGCGCCGATGATTATTGCGAAGGCAATGCTTGGCAATACACATGGCTTGTGCCACACGATATTGATGGTCTGGAACAATGTTTCGGCTCTCGCGAAAACATGCTTGCCAAACTTGATTCCCTTTTCACTGCAAGCTCGCAGCTGGAAGGCGCCGATGCGTCACCCGACATTTCAGGCCTTATCGGTCAGTATGCCCACGGCAATGAACCGAGCCACCATACTCTCTACATCTACTCCATGCTCGGTCAGCCTGACAAAACCGCTGAAAAAGTGCGCTATGTATGCCGCAATCTTTACAAAGCAGCACCCGACGGAATGTCAGGTAACGAGGATGCCGGACAGATGTCAGCATGGTACATACTCTCGTCTCTTGGATTCTATCAGGTTGAGCCGGCTTCAGGCCGTTACTGGTTTGGTTCTCCCATGTGGGATGAAGCGGAATTCGCTGTTCCCGGCGGCAAATTTGTAATCAAAACCGTCAACAATTCGCCTGAAAACATGTACATACGTTCCGTGAAACTCAACGGCAAACCCTACGACAAGCCCTACATCATGCATTCCGACATAATGCAGGGTGGCGAACTCATCATGGAAATGGGTCCTAAGAAATAAACATATATCATCCACAGTCCAGCAGCCCGGCTTCACACCGGGCTGTTTTTTTTATGGAACAAAGAGAGCGGACATGATGTTAAAATGTAAACTATAATTCATCACTCATTATGCTTGCCGATATAATTCCCACTCATGATGTTGCCGTATGGCTGCTCAGCAACATCGACTCATTCCTTGACAAAATCGGACTGGGCCGCAATCATACCACCGAGGAAATTCTCTACGTGGCCATAATAATAGCAGTAGCCTTCTTGATATCATGGCTCCTTGGCAAGCTGATACTTATCGGCACCCAACAGCTTGTAAGGTGGCGTCACACCGACATGGGTGACGATCTGATACATCAGCGTGTGTTCTCCAAATGCAGCCATATAATACCTCCGCTGGTGTTTCTCGGGCTGCTCCCGTTTGCGTTCCAGCCCAAATCGCTTATCCTGCACGTACTGGAAGTTCTGGCCACGCTCTACACCGTCATAGTCACTGCCCTTGCCATCAACGCAGTGCTTACATTCATCTGGACGCGTTTTGACCGCAAGGAAAATACCCGCAATCTGCCGCTTAAGGGGATTCTCAATGTGGCTAAAGGAGTGGTGTGGATCATTGTCACGATTATAGGACTATGCATCATTTTTGACAAATCTCCCGCAGCTCTCCTTGCCGGCGTAGGAGTATTCGCAACGGCTCTGATGCTGGTGTTCCGCGACAGCATACTAGGATTCGTAGCCGGCATACAGCTGTCGCAAAACGACATGCTTCATGTCGGAGACTGGATCGTTGTGCCCTCCACTATAGCCAACGGCATATGCATTGATGTGTCACTTACCGCCGTCAAAGTACAAAACTGGGACAACACCATAGTCACGTTGCCGCCCTACACATTGGTGTCAACATCATTTCAGAACTGGCGCGGCATGAGCGACAGCGGTTACAGGCTCATATCGCGCTCCATGCTGGTAGATGTGGAAAGCGTGAAACCCGCCACGCCTGAGCAGATAAAAAGCGTAAAAACACTTCCCGGCATGAATGAGTTCATCACCCGTGTACAGACCAAAGGCATGTTCTACAACCCTGCTGTGGCATGCGTGAACGGAAGCATCGACACCAACCTTGGCTTGCTTAGGGCCTATATGTGCCATTATCTGCTCCATCACCCCCTTATCGGCACCGACCAGCAGATTTTAGTAAGAATCATGGATCCCGGGCCAAACGGAATCCCCCTGCAGATCTACTGCTACACTACCACGGCATGGACGGCATACGAAGCCGTGCAAAGCGAGATCTTTGAACACCTTGTGGCCATAGCTCCGAAATTTGGACTGCAACTGTTCTGCAGTCCTGCCGGAGAGAATGTGTCAGACATCGCTTCTGCCATCACTGCTGCACATTAATTTGCACCCACATACTCCATGGCATCATATTTTTGATTATATTTGCATTCTCAAAACTATATGCCATGAACCCATCCACAGCCCACATTATTATCCCTATAGCTGCCACCGCTATGGTCGCCGAAGCCACTGCAGGCACTCCTCGGCAAAACAATGCAGAGCACAAGCCCTACAACATAGTGTATATCATGACCGATGACCATACAGCCCAGATGATGAGCTGCTATGACAAGCGCCATATATCCACCCCCAATCTTGACCGCATTGCCAACGACGGGGTGAAATTTGTCAACAGCTTTGTGGCAAATTCACTCAGTGGACCGTCACGCGCATGCATGTTGACCGGAAAGCACAGCCATGCCAACGGATTTCCCGACAACAGCGACAAACCTTTTGACGGGTCGCAGCCAACATTCCCCAAATACCTGCAAAAGGCCGGCTATCAAACGGCATTGTTCGGCAAATGGCATCTCCATACTCTTCCCACCGGGTTTGACAGGTGGGAGATACTTCCGGGCCAAGGCGACTACTACAACCCCGACTTCATACTGCAGTCCGGGGACACAATAACCGAACACGGTTATCTGACCAACATAATTACCGACAAGGCTATAGACTGGATGGAGAACGGACGCGACAAATCAAAACCGTTCTGCATCCTGATACATCATAAAGCTATACACCGCAACTGGATGGCCGACACCTGCGACCTTGACCTTTACGAGGACAAACTGTTTGAAAAGCCTGCAAACTTCTATGATGACTACTCGGGCCGACAGGCTGCCAAGGAGCAGGAAATGGCCATCGCCTCGCCACACGACATGGACATAGTGTATGACTGCAAGATGATATATCCCGGAGTGGACACCCGCCTGCGCCATAACTACGAATATTTCCTTGGCCGAATGGACTCCGCACAGCGCGCACGCTGGGATGCGCATTACAACCCCATAATAGAAAAATTCTATGCCGACTCGCTTAGTGGAAACGACCTCACCGAGTGGAAATATCAGCGCTACATGCGCGACTACGCCAAAACTGTTGCTTCCCTTGACCGCAATGTGGGCCGTGTGCTTGACTATCTGGAGGCAAACAACATGCTCGACAGCACGCTGGTGGTTTATACCTCCGACCAAGGTTTTTACATGGGTGAGCACGGATGGTTTGACAAACGCTTTATGTATGAAGAATCGCTCAATACTCCGCTTATTATGCACCTTCCCAAGGGGCTTGACGCGCGCGGAGACATATCTGAAATGGTGCAGAACATCGATTATGGACCCACATTCCTTGACATAGCCGGTGTAGCGACACCCAAAGACATGCACGGAGTGTCCATACTGCCGCTGCTCAAGGGTGAGCACCCTGATGATTGGCGCGACTGGATCTACTATCATTTCTATGAATACCCCGCCGAGCACATGGTGAAACGCCATTACGGAGTGCGCAACGACCGCTACAAGCTCATCCATTTTTATAACGACATTGACACTTGGGAGCTATATGACCTGCAGAACGACCCCACAGAGATGCACAACATCTACGGTCAGCCGGGCACAGAACAAATCACAAAGCAAATGCGCCACATTCTGCGTCAGGCACAGGAACAGTACGACGATCCCATCCGCCACAAATACCCCATTACCGACTAAGAACCGGTTCTTATCTCACTATTGCAGCCGCCATGCCGCGGCTGCTTTTTTTGATGTTTTTTTGCTATGGGCTGATAAATTTTGCTAATTTTGCACTGTTAACATGGGCAGGAGTGCGCCATGCCTTTATTACATCACGATAACATACCGATTATTAACTAATTAACATACATTTCAGTTATGGACATTTCTCACATTGAACACGTGGGTATCGCCGTTCCCTCGCTCGAGGAGGCTATCCCTTTCTACGAAAACATGCTTGGACTCAAATGCTTTGCCATTGAGGAAGTTGCTGACCAGAAAGTGCGCACCGCATTTTTCAAAGTAGGTCAAACCAAAATTGAGCTTCTTGAGCCTACCGCTGACGATAGCGCCATAGCCAAATTCATAGCCAACAACGGTGGCCGCGGTGGCATTCAGCACATTGCCTTCGCTATTGAAGACGGTGTGGCAAATGCTCTGGCAGAAGTAGAAGAAAAAGGTGGCCGCCTCATCGACAAAGCTCCCCGCAAAGGTGCTGAAGGTCTCAACATCGCTTTCCTGCACCCCAAGAGCACTTGCGGCACATTGATTGAGCTTTGCGAGGATCCAAATAAGAAATAATTGCTATTCCCATCTATCATATAAAAAACAATTCACTATAGAATGAGCAATCAGCTTGAAAAAGTGCAGGAACTCATAGCCCTGCGCGCCGAAGCCCGCCTGGGAGGCGGCGAAAAAGCCATCCAGAAACAGCACGAACGCGGCAAATACACTGCCCGTGAACGTATTGCACAGCTTCTGGACGAAGGATCGTTTGAAGAAATTGACATGTTTGTACGCCACCGCTGCTACAACTTTGGCCAGGAAAAGAAAAGCTTCCTTGGTGACGGCGTTGTAACCGGCTACGGCACAATTGAAGGACGTCTTGTGTATGTATTCGCACAGGACTTCACTGTGTTTGGCGGCTCTCTGAGCGAAACAATGGCTCAGAAGATATGCAAAATCATGGATATGGCCATGAAGATGGGCGCACCCGTTATCGGTCTTAACGACTCAGGTGGTGCACGTATCCAGGAAGGCATCAATGCTCTGGCTGGATATGCCGAAATTTTCCAGCGCAACATCCTTGCATCAGGCGTTATTCCGCAAATCAGTGCCATCCTCGGCCCCTGCGCCGGCGGTGCCGTATATTCACCCGCACTCACCGACTTCACCATCATGACCAAAGGAATATCCTACATGTTCCTCACAGGTCCTAAAGTAGTGAAGACTGTTACCGGCGAAGATGTGACTCAGGATGCTCTTGGCGGTGCCGAAGTTCACTCATCCAAGAGCGGTGTGGCTCACTTTGCTGCCGAAGACGGCGAAGACTGCCTCAAGATCATCCGCAAGCTCTTCAGCTATATTCCTCAGAACAATCTTGAAGAGCCCCCGTTGGTTCCTTGTTCCGACCCCATTGACCGTCTTGAGGATTCTCTCAATGACATCATCCCCGACTCAGCTACACGCCCCTATGACATGTACGAGGTTATCGGCGCCATAGTTGACAATGGCGAATTCCTTGAAATCCAGCGCAACTATGCCAAGAACATCATTGTTGGTTTCGCACGCTTTAACGGCCAGGCCGTAGGTATCGTTGCCAACCAGCCAAAATACCTCGCCGGTGTGCTTGACAGCAATGCCTCACGCAAGGGCGCACGCTTCGTTCGTTTCTGCGATGCGTTCAACATTCCTTTGGTAACGCTCGTTGATGTTCCCGGATTCCTTCCCGGCACAGGTCAAGAATACAACGGTGTGATACTTCACGGTGCCAAGCTGCTTTATGCCTACGGTGAAGCCACAGTGCCCAAAGTCACTGTCACACTCCGCAAGAGCTACGGCGGAAGCCATATAGTGATGAGCTGCAAGCAGCTGCGCGGCGACATGAACTATGCTTGGCCTACTGCCGAAATAGCCGTTATGGGTGGCGCAGGTGCTGTTGAGGTACTCTATGCCAAGGAAGCTAAAGCATCCGAAGATCCTCAAAAAGTACTTAAGGAAAAAGAGGAAGAGTACAACAAACTGTTCTGCAACCCCTACAACGCTGCACGCTACGGCTACATTGATGATGTCATCGAGCCTCGCAACACCCGTTTCCGCGTGATCCGCGCTCTTCAGCAGCTCGCCACAAAGAAACTCACCAACCCTGCCAAAAAACATGGCAACATACCTCTGTAATCATCCATTGACTTCACTAAAGAGTTACTACATGAAAAAATATATCATATTGCTCCTGGTGCTTGTGATGGCTGCGGCAAATGCTCAGGCTCAAGGCCGAAAATCGCTGCGCATCAACGAGGTAATGGTGCAGAACGACTCAGGATATGTGGATGACTACGGTCGCTACTCGGCATGGATCGAGCTGTTCAACTCCAACTTTGCCCCGGTGGAGATTTCAAGCATCTTCATCAGCAATGATTCCAACAATGTAAAAAAATATCCCGTGCCGCTTGGCGATGTCCTGACACGAATCGCAAAACGCCAGCACGTGATATTCTGGGCCGACGGCGAACCCTCCCGAGGCACATTCCACACCAACATCACCTTCACTCCCGGCCAGGAAAACTGGATAGGCATATATGATGCCGACGGTTCTCTCATTGACGAGATCACCATACCGGCATCTCTTCTGCCCGGACAGTCTTACGCCCGCAAAGTGGACGGTGAAGGCGGCATTGGCAATCCGGATGCTTGGGAAGTGCGCACCGGTGAACTCGGTAACACCGTTACTCCGTCCAGCGCCAATGTGCTCCGCGAGACCAACAAGAAAGTGGAAATGTTTGCCGAACAGGACGAGAACGGCTTCGGAATGGCTATCATAGCCATGTGCATCGTGTTCAGTGCGCTCCTGCTTCTCAGCGTATGCTTCTACATCATCAGCAAGATAGGTGCCAAGATTACACGCCGCAACAAGGCAGCTTCACAAGGCATCAATCTCAAGGAGGTTGAGAAAACCGAACGCCCTGACCATGACACCGGCGAAGAAATCGCTGCTATCGCCATGGCTCTCCACGAGCATCTCGACACACATGACCGCGAGAACACCGTGCTCACTATCAACAAAGTGAAACGCGCTTACTCGCCTTGGAACTCAAAAATCTACAACATGCGCGAAATGCCTCGCCACTAATTGTTTCACTCTCATAAATCTACTATCCCAATGAAAGAATATAAATATAAAATCAACGGCAACTCCTATAAAGTAGCCATTGGCGACATAGACAACAATGTGGCGCAGGTGGAAGTAAACGGAATTCCTTATAAAGTGGAACTCGATGCCACCAAAAAGCCCGTAACAGTTGTCAACGCTCCTCGTCCTTCAGCTGCTCCCCGCACTGAAAGCGGCGCAAAGATAATTTCCAAACCCGTTACCACCGGCTCCGGCTATCAGGTCAAAGCTCCCCTTCCCGGCACCATCCTGTCTATAGCCGTGAAAGTTGGTGACACCGTGAAAGCTGCCGACACCGTAGCCGTGCTTGAAGCCATGAAAATGGAAAATGCCATCCACGCCGGTCGTGACGGCAAGGTAACAGCCATTTCCGTAAATCCCGGTGACGCTGTGCTTGAAGGTGCTGTAATCCTTTCAATTGAGGGCTAATCACGTGGCATAGTCCATTAGTTGTTTCACTTTACATCAGTTAATTCTATGTCATTTGGCGATTTTTTAATATCCAACCTTAGTGAGTTCTGGCATCTCACAGGTTTCTATAATGCTACCTGGCAGCATTTCGTGATGCTGGCGGTGGGTCTTTTCTTCATATGGCTCGCCATCAAGAAAGACTTTGAGCCGATGCTACTTGTGCCAATAGGATTCGGTATTCTTATAGGCAATATACCCTTCAACACTGAAGCCGGACTTGAAATAGGCATCTATGAGCAAGGCTCCGTGCTCAATATTCTTTACAATGGCGTAAGTGCCGGCTGGTATCCCCCGCTGATTTTCCTCGGCATCGGTGCCATGACCGACTTCTCGGCCCTCATTGCCAATCCCAAGCTCATGCTTATTGGCGCAGCCGCCCAGTTCGGTATCTTCGGTGCCTACATGGTGGCTTTGCTGCTCGGGTTTGCTCCCGATCAGGCCGGTGCCATTGCCATTATCGGTGGTGCTGACGGCCCAACCGCCATATTCCTTTCATCCAAGCTCGCTCCGAACCTCATGGGTGCGATTGCTGTATCGGCATACTCCTATATGGCTCTCGTTCCGGTGATTCAGCCGCCTATCATGCGCCTGTTCACAACAAAGAAAGAGCGTCTTATCAAGATGAAACCAGCACGTGCGGTGACTCAGAACGAGAAAATCATATTCCCTATCGTTGGACTCTTGCTCACTTGCTTTGTGGTGCCCTCCGGCATTCCTCTGCTCGGCATGCTCTTCTTTGGCAACCTGCTTCGTGAATGCGGCGTGACTACCCGTCTGGCAAAAACCGCATCCAATGCCCTCACCGATATTGTCACCATACTTCTTGGCATGACAGTGGGTGCATCAACTCAGGCTTCAGAGTTCCTTACCACTGAAACAATCGGTATTTTTGCCCTTGGTTTCATGGCATTCATCATCGCCTCCACTTCGGGCGTGCTGTTTGTGAAACTCTTCAACCTCTTCTTGCCCAAGTCCAAGAAAATCAATCCGCTCATCGGTAACGCAGGCGTTTCTGCCGTGCCGATGTCCGCACGAATTTCCAATAACCTTGGTCTGGAGTACGACCCCTCCAACTACCTGCTGATGCACGCCATGGGACCCAATGTGGCCGGCGTAATTGGCTCGGCTGTTGCTGCCGGTGTGCTCCTCGGCTTCCTCGCCTAATCGCAACTAAACATAGCGCGGCGACAAACCTCAATCTTGTCGCCGCGCTTCTTTTTTTTCATTAAGGGATATGTTGATTTAACCCGTATAAATACGGTAATATCATAAAAAACAAATACATCAACACACTAAAATAGGGATAACTCAAAGAACCATTACTTGGCCGGCGGCGTTAAATATACAGCATTGTGTATTTCAATTCCCTGTCACACGAAGCCAAAAAGAACTTTTAAACACTACACGACATCTATCGCGAACCTTAGTCATGATCAATAACCAGGTAATACAGGAATTATATCATAAATTTCCAAAACGACCCGCCTCTCCCGACGAGCTTGACATAGATCTTATGTTCATGCACCTTATGGACAATCACGATTTCTATATTGACGATGATGGCAATCTCATAATAAACAGCATTGCTCCATCTTCGCCATTCCATACCATACCACTTACCCATATACACAAAATCGTGGATTTTGAAAATAAAGTAGCTCTGGTACTTCACTCTTCCATCATATTCCTTGACAAAAACGACTCCAAGGTGCATATACATATACGCACCCAAAAGCAGTCGCTATGGGACAAAATCCGTGGTCGTTACGACGACTGACTGTCAATTCACTTACATATAGCTCACCTTGTCCTCATCCCATTTGTCCTTGGCCGTAGTAGCGGCTTTGGGATAACCGACAGGTATTATTGCAAACGGCACTATACTGTCAGGCAGTTCAAGCAACTCCCTGATTTTAGCCACACGCTCTTTACGTGGATAAACAGCACATGTCACTGCGCCGAGCCCCATTGCATGGGCGGCGAGGTTTATGTTCTGCGCCATTGCCGAACAATCGGCCACCCAGTAGCCGTCGCCCTCGCCCTTGAATGTTTCTCCCGGCACACCGCACACGGCTATGGCCAACGGAGCCTCGGCCGTGGCCTTCATGTTATGAAACACTGCGCCTATACTGTCTTTAAGCTCATCATCCACAAGCACAACCATACGCCATGGCTGCTTGTTGCCTGAGCTATGTGCCGCCATTCCCGCATGAAGCAATATCTGTACAATTGAGTCGGTGGGCGCTTCATCCGTATAATGGCGCACACTCGCTCTCGTCATAATATTGTCGATAGCTTTTGCCCCGCCGTCATCCTCATTGGCAGAATGCCCGTAATCACAACGGTTTTGCACACACGCAAGCCGCGCACTCACTGTTACTAAGGCTGCCGCAAGCAGCAGCGTAAGCCATATTGATTTGTTCATAACATCACACATTAGGAGATTCTACATTCTGGCTCATGCGCAAAAGCGTTCCGGTGGGGCATACAAACCGGCAGTAAGGTCGGGGCACAAACACCGACAGCAACACTACCACACCTCCGGCAATAAGCATTCCTGCGGGAGCATTCTTGACCACAAAAGCACTGAACAGCTCATAATCTATCCAGCTCACCCACACTCCGGTCCACATCCAAATGAGCAGAACGCACCATAATGCACGGCGCAACCATGTAAACGCTTTTACCACACCAGCACCCATATGCCATTTTTGGGTAGGCACCCTCCCTGCAAGGTCTTGCAATGATCCCAGAGGGCAAACCCATGCGCAATAATAGCCGTTTCGTCCGAACAGAGGATATATGAATGCCGTCACAAGCATGATTACGGCTGTCAACGCAGCCAATGAGTGAATGCCATTGCTCATGAAATTCAGCATCATGGTATAGTTCACAAACGTGCCGGTCCAGAATCCGAGTACACCCACATTCAGCAATTCTTGGATAGTACGGTAATGTTTATTTTTCACCTTAAGTGGCACTATAGCAGCCATGAGTGCAACAATCAGAGCCGCCACCCATGCCACACTCCATTTCATTGGCTCAGATGCCGTCATTACCTCATGTTGTGACAAATAGGCAGCTCCAGTTCTCACATTTTCTATCACCGCACGTGAAGAATAGGTTGCACCTGTCACGCCATCTACCTCCATGGTCTGCGCACTGTCAAGACTCATTCCGTTCCATCGCTGCAAAAAGCCGGATTCAGTCACACGATGAAAGAAACCGGGTGTCTCACTGTTTTCAAGCGCGTGAACACTGTCTATCACACCGTCGGTCACCGTTATCTCCAATGGCACCGGACCTGCATATCCCGCCACATCCTTACACAGCTCAGAGGTATTCACCATTACCGAGCCGTCAGGCAACTTTTTCACAAAGCTATTCTCCTCCTTGTCAGGAGCAATCTCCTGTCCAAGCAATTTACGGTCGCGCACCAAACTGAGTGAGACCACTATCAAAAATACAACCAGCAAGCTGGCTATATGCATAATTTTATTGCTCATACATACTTATTTTGCAGCAAAAGTACAAATTTGGGGGCGATTTAACAAATTAGGGGTGCGTCGTCATCACGACACACCCCGTATATCAGTGCTTGCCCGAAGATAAAACCTTTTGCCAGTTTGAGTGAAACGATGTCGGATTTATCGGGTCAGGGCAATATTATGTTCATTGGCTATACGGCGCATATTTATTATGGCATACCGCATACGCCCAAGCGCTGTGTTAATGCTCACATTTGTAGCTTCTGCAATCTCCTTGAACGACATATCCTTGTAATAACGCATCTCAAGCACCTCGCGCTGATTGTCAGGCAAAGCCTCGATTATGCGGCGCACATCGCACTGTATCTGCTCATCTATCAGAAAATCCTCAATATTGCCCTCGCAAAGATCCTTGCGGTTGAGCACATCTGCCGAGTCTTCATCCGTAGTGGTTGACACCAGATTCTCACTCTTTTCCTGACGATAATAGTCAATGATAAGATTGTGCGCTATGCGCGTAATCCACGCTGAAAACTTTCCCGTTTCCGCATAACGGCCCTGCTTGAGAGTCATAATAGCCTTCACGAAGGTTTCCTGAAAAATGTCATCAGCTACATCACGGTTCTTCACAACCGAAAGTATATAGTTGAATACGCGTGTCTGATGACGCTTCAAAAGTATGTCAAAAGCTTGATTGTCGCCTTTAATGTAAGCCGAAACCAACTTGTCGTCGGTCAGCTTGATTTTGTCCTGCATTACTATTTTTCCTATTATTATTAGAGTAGCAGTATATCTATAGGCAAATTGTAGGTTAAGTTAAAAATCTAATTAGCTGTATGTACTTTATTGTATTGTGTAATTCCATCAACGTATGCAACAAACGCAAATGTTTTACAAAGATAAGGCATTACTTGTCATTTTGCAAGCGCCAAAGCTTATTTTTATCATTTTTAGCATTTGTCAGCACAATAATATTCACAAATCTCGTTCACAAGCCATTAGCCTAATTTTTTGACTCTCATATACAATAATCATCATCTATCGGGCGTTTTAACAATGTCCAAACCAAATATTTGTCATCGTAAAGCACCTGCCTATGCACAACACCTCTACCCCACAACCCACTCCTATTGCGTCTTCGCATGATGCAGCAAAAAGCAATGGCCCAAGTGCCAAGACCCTCGCATTTCTGAAACAGTTTGCCAGAGCTTACACTTACCTCCCCTCCTCCCGGCCTAATCTTGCCAGCTTTATTGCCAATTAACAGAAGACATGTTTTCACTTAACAGCAGACGACCCTTAAGGCCGTCTGCTGATTTTTTTTGCCATTCCCATAACTGTTTTCAGCCTCGTGTCACACAAATATTCACACTTCGTCACATTTTTGTAACTTTTATTTAAATATTTTATTCCCCTGTATTTCTGCGTATTACATTATCTTGTAACAACTGTGTAATAGTTTTAACACACATTAACGCAACAATTATTTGGTTAATTCAATATTGCGTATCTTTGTATCGTCAAACGACAAACAAACATGTTCGTCAACCTAACAAAACATCATATTATGAACGCTTCAACCTCTTTCCAAAACCGCCTCATGGGCCTCCAGGACAACATGCTCAACTTCGCATACATGCTCACCTCCAACCGCGACGACGCTTATGACCTCCTGCAGGACACGACCCTC
This sequence comes from Bacteroides sp. CAG:927, assembly GCA_000431155.1. Lineage (GTDB taxonomy): Bacteria > Bacteroidota > Bacteroidia > Bacteroidales > Muribaculaceae > Paramuribaculum. The sequence goes on along the minus strand of HF985655.1, from coordinate 5,953 downwards.
AAGGTTCTCGCCAACTCCGACAAATATACCGACAACACCAACTTCAAAGGATGGGTGTTCACAATCATGCGCAACATCTTCATCAACAACTACCGCCGTGTTGCCCGCAGCGCAACTGTCATCGACCAGACCGAGAACTACTACCACCTAAACATCAGTCAGGACTCAGGCTTCGAGACCCCCGAAGGCTCTTTCTCAGCCAACGAGATCACCGATGCCATCGAGGCCTTCCCCGAAAAATACCGCGTACCCTTCTCAATGCACGTTGCCGGTTACAAATACAATGAAATCGCTGACAAAATGAACCTCCCCCTCGGCACCGTCAAGAGCCGCATATTCTTCGCTCGTCAGGAGCTTCAGCAGCGTTTCGCCGACTACCGTTGACACCTCCCTCATAACTATTATTCACATTACTATACATAACTCAGAGCCGGCCTCTTGAACTAAAGCCGCATAAATTGATTTGTGATTCAATTGGTAAGACAACACACCCTATTAAGAGTCTGAACTTAAGGTAAAACTCACATAAGACATATAAGATTAATAATTGGTACAATAATTACTATTTAGGTTTTTTCATGGTTAATTGGAATACGGCGGGACGCTGCGAAGCACCCCGCCGCTTTTGTCAGTAATTATCATCCTCAAAATCGCTGAGAAGCATCCCGCCACTTTTTTATCGCTGCCACCCTCACCAAAGCCCATTAAGCAATTAAATCCAAACCAAAATTCCGTCAATATTTGCCCAATTAAAAGAAAATCATTACCTTTGCAACGCTTTTTGGCCACATGGCCCAAGCAATTAACGATATATTTTAATTAACAACATTTACAAACCGTCATGAAGTACGAAACCGTTTTCATTTTAACTCCCGTTTTGTCTGACGATCAGATGAAGGAAGCGGTAGAAAAGTTCACCAAGACGCTCACCGACAACGGCGCCACAATCGTGAACGAAGAAAACTGGGGCCTGCGCAAGCTCGCTTACCCCATCCAGAAAAAAACCACAGGCTTCTACACTCTCGTAGAGTTTGATGGCGAACCCACCATTGTCAAAAAGCTCGAAACAGCTTTCCGTCGTGACGAGCGCGTGCTCCGCTTCCTCACATTCCGTCTGGACAAGTACGCTGCCGAATACGCCGCCAAGCGTCGCAGCCTCAAAGGCGCAAAAGCCACTGCAAAAGAAGAAGTTGAAGTAGAAGTAAAGGAGAACTAAGCCATGGCAACAACTCAATCTGAAATCCGCTATCTCACCCCCCTGTCGGTTGACGTTAAAAAGAAAAAATATTGCCGTTTCAAAAGAAGCGGTATCAAGTACATTGATTACAAGGATCCCGAATTCCTCAAAAAATTCCTTAACGAGCAAGGCAAAATCCTGCCCCGTCGCATCACCGGTACTTCGCTCAAGTTCCAGCGCCGTGTGGCTCAGGCCGTGAAACGTGCACGTCACCTCGCCCTGCTCCCCTACGTAACCGACTTGATGAAATAAATTCACCCACACTCTTAACTATCCAAGTAATTATGAAAATCATTCTTAAAGAAGATATAGCCAACCTCGGCTACAAAGACGACGTGGTTGAAGTTAAGTCGGGCTATGGCCGCAACTATCTCATCCCCTTCGGCAAAGCCGTAATCGCAACCGAATCAGCACTCAAGGTTCTTGCTGAGAACCAGCGTCAGCGCGCTCACAAGCTCGCCAAAATCAAAGCTGATGCCGAAGCTGCTGCCGCAGCTCTGCAGGGCGTAGAACTCACCATTGGCGCCAAGACAAGCGCCACCGGCACTATCTTTGGCTCTGTCAACAGCATCCAGATTGCTGAAGCACTTGAGAAACTCGGTCACAACATCGACCGCAAGCTCATCTCTGTTGAGCCTGTAAAGGAAGTAGGCAAATACAACGCCACCATCCGTCTCCACAAAGATGTCACTGTAACTGTTCCTTTTGAAGTAGTTTCAGAATAAACCATACATCTCTACTTTATAGAATATAAAGGTGCACTTATCCGGTGCACCTTTATTTGTTTTTAACCATAAGCAAGCCGAACTAATTGCAAGAGACCAATTGCAAAAAAGTAGGCTGAAAAGTGGTACTTGTTATTGTTATTCAATCGCTAACAGCATTTGAAAGCCTTTCAGCATGCTGAAAAGACGTTTTGTGGCTCAAATTGCAAGTCTCCAATCCGCCTTATCTCGCCCTACATTAATAAGCACGCATACGCCGTGTTTTAGCCACGGGCACCATTACTCTTAGCCTCCTACTCACCATAAGCCCACAAGCCCGTTAACCGCGCCAATTTGCTTATCAACTCCCATTGCTTCCGGCTTACAAGTCAACATAATAAAATGAGGGGACGCTTATGCGCCCCCTCAAAATGGGATGGTTATATGACTTACTGATTACACACCCTGCAAGCGGAATGTGATAGGCAGTGTGTACCATACGTTCACAGCGTGACCATTCATTTTACCCGGTACAAACTTCGGAAGAGTCTTAACCACGCGAACAGCCTCCTTATCAAGGTCGGGGTCCTTGGAACGAACCACCTTAACCTGACCGATGCTGCCGGTCTTGGTTACAACAAACTGTACCACAACACGACCCTGGATATTGTTTTCCTGAGCAACGCTCGGGTAACGGATATGATCGCTCACATATTTCAGCAGAGCGGCATCACCACCGGGGAACTGCGGGTTCTGCTCAACAGACTCAAACACTTTGTTGTCGTCAACGGGTTCGGGTTTCTTTTCCTCTACCACAACCACATCTTTGTGTTCCTGGGCGTTGATGATATCATCCACACCACGGTCTTCATTTTGCTTACCTACAGCGGTCTCAGTTTCGCGGAGTTCATCCTGGCTCTTGATTTCCTCCTTCACTTCGTTGTCATCAACGATAGCGATTTCGGTGAGCTTCACGGTGTTAAGCAGCTCTTCTTTCACCACTTCGGGCTGCTGCTCTTCAACGCGCTGGGGTTCCTCCTCGGGAGTTTCTTCTTCCGCTTCTTCTGTAGCCATCTCCACGAGAGCCTGTTCGGCCTCGTCGGTGGGGCGAGCTTCAACGGATTTGATCACAGTGTTTACAAGGAATGCAAGAGCAAACACGGCTATAATCACGATGACAATAACAATCATTGCCTTATTGTGACGGGAAACCGATTTTGCACGCATCTCATATGCGCCGTATTCTTTGTTTTTGCCTTCGAATACTATATCGCGCCATTCTTTTGATGAAAGATCTACATCTTTTGCCATTTTCTTCAGGTTTTAACGATTAATATATATCTAACATCAATTAGCGGTTATATTTGCGCTTATATGCCTCAATCATAAGGGTATCCATGTGATTCATGTTATCAATCTGATAACGTGAGATCTGATTGATTTGCATTTCGTCAAGAGCTCCGATCAGGCTTTCCCAAGATGCCTCGGGTGTAGCCTTGATAACTACAACAGGACGGGTAAGGGTTGAGTCGTTACGAATCTCCTTAGCCTTGGCCTGATAAATGGAGTCGTTGATATCCTTGTTGGATGAGAACTCCTTATTACGCCACTGGGCTTTGAGCTTGTCAATCTTCTCAAGCACCTGCTTGTTGCGGTTGTGGAGGATTTTGCGGATTCCACGCGCAGCGCCATCCTCGTTGCCGAGGAACTGGGCCTCTTCCAGGTTTGAATCTTCGATAGCTCCGGTAGAAGCATCGCCAACAACCTGGGGTTTACCTGCGTAGAAATATACAGTGTTTTTAGGTTTACCTTCATCGTCCTTCTTGATGTTGCCTTCGGCATCACGTTCAGTAGTAACGATCAGGGTAATGGCTTCTGATTCTTTTGCCTTGTTCATTTCAGTCTGGTCCACCTTCTCATTGGTAGGGAGGGTGATTTGCAGAGTCTGACTCTTGATCATTGTGGTACAAAGCATGAAGAATGTAATCAGAAGCATGTTCATATCCACCATAGGAGTAAAGTCCACATGGATGGGCATCTTTTTCTGGGCGCCTTTCTTCTTTTTGCCCTTATCTGATTGTTCTATCTGTGCCATAATTAGTCATTCTCTGTTTTAAGTGCGGTCATCAGGCTGAAACGGTTCATCTTAAGAGTCTGAAGATTGTCAAGTACATGCTGTACAGTGCTGTAAGGAGTGTCCTTGTCAGCTTTAACGGCAATACCTTCACCTTTCTTCATAGCTGCGGTAAGATTTTCGTTTCCGCTATCATAGATGGCGCGCATCCAGATTTGAAACTCGTTGAGGGTGCTCAGGTCCTTGTTATCATTGATAGGAATACCAACATCGCTGCGGCTCATATCAGAGATAATCTTGTCCTGCTCGGTTTGTGACATTCTCAGGAATTTGGGAAGAGCCTGGAACGGTACGCCGAAGCTACCGATCTTGGAGAACACTTCCACATCCTTCTCGGTGAGGCTTACTTTCTTACTGGGATGAAGCTCATTGTACTTCGACACAGCTTTGCGAAGAATTTCCTTGCGGATTTGTTCACTGCCCCATTCGCCGCCGGCCACATTGGGATCGGCTTCACCGGCTATGGAGAGGAACACCTTTCCTTCGGGGCTAACGAGTACTTGAGCCACGTTGGCAGTAGGAACCTTGATTTCTGATACTGACGATGGTGTCAGCACGGTTACTGGTTCTTTCTGAAGGAAGGTTGAGGTCAACATGAAGAAAGTAAGCAAAAGAACAGTCACGTCACTCATCGCGGTCATGTCGATGAGGGTACTCTTTCTTTTAATTTTTACTTTTCCCATATTACTTCAATAAATTATTGGTTAAATTAATGTTGTAACAGGGATTAGTGAGTAGCTGCGAATGTCTGTACAATAGAGAAACCGATTTCGTCGATAGCGTAGGTGAGGTTATCGATCTTGTTGGTGTAGAAGTTGTAGGAGATTACAGCGAATGCACCGGTTGCGATACCGAAGGCGGTGTTGATAAGGGCCTCGGAAATACCGGTAGAAAGTTCGGTGGAGTCAGGAGCACCGGATTGTGCCAATGCCTGGAATGATTTGATCATACCCATTACAGTACCGAGAAGACCGACGAGAGTACCGAGGGTGGTCATGGTAGCAACGATAGGGAGGTTCTGCTGAAGAGCGGGCATCTCAAGTGCGGTTGCTTCTTCTACTTCTTTCTGAAGAGTAGCGATTTTCTGCTCTTTGGAAAGTACGGTGTTTTTATCCATCTCCTCGTAGCGGATCAGAGCTGCGCTTACAACAGCGGCTACAGAACCTTTCTGTTTGGAGCAGAGAGCCTGGGCACCGGCAAGGTCGTTTTTGGAAAGGCATGATTTGATGCCGGCAACGAACTTGGTGATGTTACCTTTACCTTTGGCAGTACGCATAGCGATGAAACGCTCTACTGAAAGTACGATAACTGTGAGGAAAAGGGTCTGAAGTACAGGCACGATGAAACCGCCTTTGTAAATTGTTCCCCAAAGATCAATAGGATGACCTTCCTCAAAGTGTGATTCGTGACCGAACCAGAAGATGAAAAGGCAAACTGCTACGATAAAGCAAGCGATGATTACCAAGAAGGCGTTTTTGATACCGCCTACATTGCTGCTTTGTTTCTTGGCAGCGGGCTGAGTGGGCTTTTGAGCTTCCATAATTTAAAATGTGAATTAAAAAGTTTTTTGCAATTGGTTATTGATTGTTTTTAATAATTATTTGGCTTAATATAAGGGTTAGTTTACTCATGGCTCCGGCAGGTAACCGGAATGCATCCAAAGATTATTGCAAAATTATTGAATTGTTTTAATCCAGCAAAATTTTGCTTATAAATTTAATTATTTTACAGCATTCACGGCATTTTTTCGTACATCAATATGTTCTTTAACATATATCTTCTATCCTCTTTTCCCAATACATTCCTTATATAATAATGTGTATCCGCTTCACACATGGTCCTTACACGGCTCTTTCATTTAAACTAAAATAAAGAGCA
>HF985654.1:82311-89264 GCA_000431155.1 Bacteroides sp. CAG:927 | reverse complement strand
AATAATCGGAAGCACGACTGAAACCCTTGTAACTCAATTCTATCACTATTTCTTTCCGCATTTCACTTTTTTGTAGTAACTTTGTATCGTCAAACGACAAACAAACATTCACGACAAACTAACAAAACATCATATTATGAACGCTTCAACCTCTTTCCAAAACCGACTCATGGGGCTTCAGGACAATATGCTCAACTTCGCCTACATGCTCACCTCCAACCGCGACGACGCTTACGACCTCCTGCAGGACACAACCCTCAAGGTACTCGCCAACGCCGACAAATATACCGACAACACCAACTTCAAGGGGTGGGTCTTCACCATAATGCGCAACATCTTCATCAACAACTATCGCCGCGTGGCCCGCAGCGCAACCGTCATTGACCACACCGAGGACTACTACCACCTCAACATCAGCCAGGACTCAGGCTTCGAGACCCCCGAAGGCTCTTTCTCCGCCAACGAAATCGCCGAGGCCATCGAGGCGTTCCCCGAAAAATACCGCGTACCCTTCTCAATGCACGTTGCCGGATACAAGTACAACGAAATCGCCGAAAAAATGAACCTCCCGCTTGGTACCGTCAAGAGCCGCATTTTCTTCGCCCGTCAGGAGCTTCAGCAGCGTTTCGCCGACTACCGTTGACACCTCCCTCATAACTTCTGTTCACATTACTCAAAGTCGGTCTCTTGGACTAAAGCCGCATTAAACTGATTTGTGATTCAATTGGTAAGACAACAGACCCTCTCTTAAGGTCAACATAAGATATTTTTACATAAGGTTAATAATTGGTACAATAATTACTATTTAGGTTTTTTCATGGTTAATTGGAATACGGCGGGACGCTGCGAAGCACCCCGCCGCTTTTGTCAGTAATTATCATCCTCAAAATCATCCCACTCCCTGCACATATCCCTCTTCACTTGCTCAAGCTCGCGGAAATAAAACTCACTTGACCGCATCTTGTTGTCGGCTCGCGGATTCTTGTAAAAATACCAACTGTAATCGCTCTTCTCCTTCTTCGCCGAGTGCACATCTATAAACATCACCGCACTTATTTTTCGCGTCACCTCATCTATCGTCTCTCTCCCAGTAAATTTGCGATTCAACGTGTACATCGGAGCCGACATATAACGATACTGCATAAACAACCTACGGGCCAGCGACCTATACAAAACCTCATTGCCTATCAGCGTCCCGGTATCCGCTTGATTGAACCACGGATGATTCACAAGCACCAGCATAAAGCTCTTTCTAAGCAAAAACTTGTCGGCATATCTGCACAGCACCGACCCTACAAGCTCTTTCGCACGCCTGTATGGAGAATAGCTACTGATAGTTGAGCAGAGACTATCGCGTTGTATCCTGTAAACCAACCCTCTGACCACATCGCTGCTTATGCCGCGCACCTTTTCACTATACTTGCCCTTGAACTCATCCACAAGCTCTCTGAACCGGCTTTGATACTCCGATTCAGTATCCGTCAAATCATGCTCATACATCACATACGGCTCTTTCCTCTCCGTCCATCGCCCCTCTTTTTTCAATTCTATGATAGCCGTGTTCGTCACGCTCTTCAGTATCGGAGTCACAGTGTCTCTGAAAGCTTTCGTGTCAAAACAAAGCCCTGCCACGCTCACATAGCCGTCCATATTCGTGTCTGCTTTATGGCCTAATTGGGCCGCACACGACTCGCTTGCAGGTAGCGTCACATCCGTTTCTATTGCCGGATACCCATCTAAGTTAAGCACATGCAGCGCGCAAAGCTCGGCGTATGCCCCCTGCCAGTTTCTTTCGTCTGCAAGCTCCCGAAATGTTTTCACGAGCTTATCCAACTCTTTGACATTGTGCCGATAGATGCCATACAACCCACTCGCCATCCTATCAAAATGCGCCTTGAAATCTGTGAATTCAGTTGCATGTGCCAGTGCCCCCAACACATTGTTCCCTTTACCGGTTTCCGCCACCGGCTTCCAGTCAGCGCCCATAATCAGGTTCATTAACTCATTGAATCTCTTTTTTTCTTCCATAATTTCAATATTTTAATTAAAAAACATCACATATATATCATTCCCACCATAAAAACCCATTTTTCACTGTTAAAAATTTGTAACCGAATCTAATATTATTTTACCTTTGCCCAAAATATACACTTTTTATTAACCAATTTACAAACACATGAAAAAACTCTTACTGTTTGTTCTTTCGATGTTGTTTGTGACCTCATCTGCTTTTGCGGGTGAATACACACTCACATTTAAGGACAACGACGGTACAAGCGACAACACCACCGCGTTCACCTCATCGAAAGACATCACCCTGGTAGTGGAGGAATCCAACTACGTGACCAAAATCTCTGCAGTAAACAATGTTTACTCTGCAAAACAAGGTTATGGTCTCAAATTTTCATCCGGGAGCAAAAACGGCTCTCTGACTTTTGCTCTCAGCACTGACGGTGCTAAGAAAATCACTAAAATTGTAGCCACAGCTTGTGCTTACGGCAGTGACGCATCCAAAATCAGCATCAATGGTGCTGACGCTCAGGATCTCACCACCGACTTTGCTTACTACACTTTTACATTTGCGCCTACTGAAAACACAACTACCCTCAAGATTGATGCTACCAAGCGCATGTATCTTACCAAACTCGTTGTCACTTACGATGGTGGTGAAGTTTCCGGTCCCGCTTCTCCCGTCGTTAAGATGGGTGCCAACAACACTGTAGAAATCTCTGCTGCCGACGGTGCTCAGATCTACTACACCACCAATGGTGACGATCCCACCGCCGAAACCGGCACTCTCTACACCGGCGCTTTCACCATCTCCAACGCCACTGTAGTTAAAGCTATCGCTGTTGTGGACGGCAAGAGCAGCTCCGTTGCTACTTTCAACGCTTACCTCAACACCCTGTCTTCTCTTGAGGAGCTTATTGACCTCGGTGATTTGACTCACTCTCTCACCGTGCAGGCTCCCATGACTATCGTTTACCACAATGGTCGTTACATGTATGTCGCTCAGGACAACATCTTCCTGCTCCTCTATGGCGTTTCAAGCGACGATACTTACACCAACGGTGCCCAGCTCGACGCTGTCACAGGTTCTTACACCCTCTACAAGGATGTAATTCCCGAAATGACAAACGTAACACTCGGCAATGTTACCCCTGATGGCACTCCCGTTGAAGCTGCCACTACCACCATCGCCGAAGTAAATACTTACGGCACAGCTCTGATGAACTACTTCGTTAAGCTTGAAGGCGTGGCTATCGACCTCACCAACACCAAGCTGACTCAGGACGGCAACGAACTTGTTTACTACAACCAGTTCGGCCTCACCCTTCCCGAAGCTACCGACGGCAAGACCTACAATGTGGAAGGCTTCATGAGTTACCACAACGGAAACATTCAGATCAACATCATCAATGTTACCGAAGTTGAAATTCCCGCCGGCGAATACGAAACCTATCCTGCCGACAATGTTATAAATCGTACTGACACACGATACACTTCCAACATTGTTCTGACTTCCGATGGAAAAGAGCAAACCATCTCCGACCTCCAGTCAGAAAGCGAAACACACATTTACCGTGACGCTACCGCTCAGGTAGCTGAATTTGCTCCCGGTTCTACTGTAAAGGTTACTGCCAACTATGTAGGTTCTTGGATGCACGGTTACCTTTGGATTGACTACAACAAAGATTACCAGTTCACTTACGAACTCGACAGCAACAACCTCCCAACCGCTTCTTCTGAACTCGTTGGTTTCTCCAACTACAGCACCAATCCTAACAATAGTGGCACATGGCACAACAGTAACGGCAATACCACCTCTGGCGGTGGTGGCGGTACACCCAATGCCGGATTCTCATTTGTTGTTCCCGAGGATCTCCCTGCTGGTGAATACCGCGCTCGCTACATTGTTGACTACAATGCCATAGACCCTGTTCCGCAGCCCAATCGCAGCGACAACACTTTGGAAGCAAACGGTGGTATGGTTGCTGACTTCACAATCCGCATCGCTGTTCCCACCAAATACAACGTTACAATCGCTCCCGCTGAGCACGGCACCATCAAGGTTCTTGCCGGTTCTGAAGAAATAGCTTCCGGTTCACAGGTCAACGAAGGTACCGTTATCACAATTGCCGGTGATGCTGAACGTGGCTACATGCTTGGCACAGCTACCGTCAACGGTACTCCTATCGAAGGCTTCACCTACGAAGTAAACGAAGATGTGGAAATCGGTGGTACCTTCGTTGATAAGGTTGCTTCCTATACTGCTCCTGCCGGTCATGTTGAAACCAATGGCACCAACACATATGTTGAAACTATCAACACCACCGGTGCAGCAAAAGACATGACTGCCGCTTTCACTGAACAGCCCACTGATGATAATATCTACGCCCTCATTGAGGACAAAGCAGAGGTTGTTCCCGGTGAATCTTTCACTCTCAATCTCATCGCTAAGAGCCTTGGCGAATACAGCACTTCTACCGTTCGTCAGGACATCCGTTACACCTGCGCATACATTTGGGCTGACTGGTACGGTTTGTCTGAATGGGAAAAAGTAGAGTTCCACGGCACCGTTCCTCCTTCCGACAACATAGGTGGCAACTACGATGTTCTCAACATCGCTCAGGCTCTCACAATGCCTGCCGACGTACCCGTTGGCACAGAAAGCCGCATCCGCGTTATATACGCCAGCGCTTGGTCCGTTCCCGGTACTAACAGCAGCAATCAGAATCAGGGTATGGAGGCCGCAGACCCCAATTCACAGTATATCAATGGCGGTGTAGCTTACGACATCGTTGTCAACGCTGTTGCAGCTCCCGTTCCAACTTACGCTGTGACCATCGCCGAAACCGAGGCTACTGTTGAAGCTAACGTAGAGGATCTTACAGCAGTGGAAGAAGGCACTGAAGTTACATTCACCATCACTGCTCCCGAAGGCAAGCAGATTGCTTCTGTAACCTACAATGATGAGACCATCTCCGCTAACGAAGACGGCACATACACCATCACCGTTAACGCCGACGGAACTCTCTCTGTTACCCTTGAAGACATCCCGCAGCCCGGTAAGGCTCTCCTCGTGCCCTCCGCCAATGGCAGAAACATCTACACATTCCGCATTGACGACGCCGTTCTCGGCAGCCACACCAACGGTTCTTGCGATGCAAACGACCTCCGCAGCCACAACTTCACCTATTCTGCGTGGATCAACATCAAGAACACTACTTCTGGTCCTATAATGGGTAACATACAGTCGCAGTTCATTGATGCCACCGGCGCATTCGTTGTTTCTCTCAAAGACGGCAAACTCAACCTCAGCGGTCGTGGCAACACTTCCGACTCCGGATATGCAAACGAACAGCCCAGGGCCACTGAAACTACCGACCCCGGTACTGCTAATGACGAATGGGTATTCGTTTCTGTAGTTGCTGACAGAGAGGCCAAGACTGTTACTCTTTACAAGAACTGTAAGGCCATCTCTCATTACGATGTAACCAACAAGATTGGTCTTCTCCCCGATAAGTCCAGCTTCTTCATCGGTGGCAATGGCACCTCTGTTGAATTCACCGAAGTTCAGCTCTGGAACAAGGCACTCACTCCCGATGAGCTTATGGATTCCTATAATCTCAAGTTCACCGAAACTCCCGAAAACCTCGCCGCCTACTACAAGCCCGCTGAACTTGTAGAAGGTTCAACTACCGACCTCCGCAACCTCGGCACCGTAGGCACCGATGTTCCCGGCCAGCTCCTTATGGGAACCAGTTCCTACGACTCTAGCCAGTGGACTTACGTTTACAACGGTACACCTCAGGACATTGAGCTGATTGACGAAGACCGTGTTCTCGGAACTGCCGCTATCACTCTCGTTCAGCCCACTACCGAAGGAAACTCGTTCAAGGTTACCGATGCCAAGGGTAAGGAAATAGCTGCTGAAGTAACTCTCTTCGAGAAACTCAATGTTGTTCCCGCTCTTGCCGAAGGTGTTGAAGTGCTTGGCGTTATCGTGGAAGCCGATGGTGTTAAAACAACCTATACTCTTGACCAGTTCCCCATCCGCGCTACAGGCGACATGACTATCAGTCTCCGTCTCAACGACCTCTTCAAGGTAATCGCTACCGCTGAAAACGGCACCGTTACCATCTCTGTCAACGATGGCGAAGCTACTGCTGTTGCCGCCGAAGGCACTGAAGTTGCTAACGGCAGCAAGGTTGTCCTCACCTTCACCGGCAATGAGGGTGCCGTATTCAAGTCTCTTACCGTTAATGGTGAAGACGCTCAGCTCACTGATGGCACTTACACCATCGATGCTATTGATGCTGACTACACTCTCGCTGCCATCTACGACCTGTTCACCTACAAGCTCACTATCATCAATCCTTCCGATGATCCTACTCCTGAGAACAATGTCTATGGTGAATTCGTTGACAACCAGATGAACCGTCTGGAATATGAGGATGCTGATGGTCTCGATGTTACTCCGGGCGCCACTGTTTACCTCTTGATCTCTTTTGCTGAGAACCATGGTGTTGCTGACTCTTATTATGAGTTCACCAAACTCACCGACAATGGTGTTGAAGTTCCGCGCACCAACCTCTTCCCCGGTGGCGAAAATTGCTACATCTATCCTATGAGCAATATCCAGGCCGACCACACCTTCGTTATTGACCAGCAGCTCTATGATGGTATAATCGGTGTTGTTGCCGATGCTGAAGGCATGATTTCTTTCGCTGACTACACTATCCGCGTAGCTGCCGACAACGCTCAGATCGACATCTTCGATCTCAACGGTCGCACTCTCCGCAGTGTTGCTGCCAACGAAATCACCGTTAGCGACCTCGTTAAGGGTGTTTACTTCGCCAAGGCTACTGTCAATGGCAAGGCTTACACTCTCAAGTTCATCAAACTCTGATAACTTAATCTCTCTATAATCAGGCGGCCCCTCCTCGGGG
>HF985654.1:57368-82272 GCA_000431155.1 Bacteroides sp. CAG:927 | reverse complement strand
GCCTTTTTTTGTTATCCTCTCACCCCTACCCATCAAAATAAGCGCAGGATGCGCCATTTCAGGACATCCACTTGCGAAGTCGGCAGATGCAAAGAGAGCCGCGGAATCAAGCGCAAGACGCGCGATATCCCAGCACACCTTGCGAAGTCGGAAGACGCAAAGAGAGCCGCGGAAGCAAGCGCAGGATGCGCCATTTCAGGACACACTCCTGCAAAGTCGGCAGACGCAAAGAGCCGCGGAGCGCGCGATTTTTCTATAACCGATTGCGGAGCGCCTGTGGCGCGGAGCTGTCGGACGCGGACCCTCAAACAAACCCCGTGACAAGCTGCGGAGCATGCGCAGTCACGGCAGGGCGACAGCCAAGGCACACATCCTCATCCCCGCCGAGACTCGTTGCTTCTTTCCAATCTCCACAAAAATAAGCGCATCGTGCGCTTATTTTTTGTTATATTTGTGGCAATAAAATCCAAACCAACATGCAAATAATCAATTTCGATAATCAGCCATCGCTCGTGAGCCAGTACATGGCCGAGCTGAGAGATATTAAGGTTCAGGCCGACATGCTCCGTTTCCGCCGCAATCTTGAGCGCATTGGCGGAATCATGGCTTATGAAATCAGCAAAACACTCAATTATAAGGTAGAGGACATCACCACCCCGCTCGGCACTGCTCACTGCCACGTTATTGACGAACCCATCGTGCTCGGCACAATTTTCCGCGCCGGCGTACCGTTTCATCAGGGGTTCCTCAATTATTTTGACCGCGCTCAAAATGCTTTCGTGTCTGCCTACCGCAAGTACAAGGAAAAAGAAATCTTTGATGTATTCATTGAATACCTCGCATCCCCTTCCCTTGAGGGCAAAACCCTGATTCTTGCCGACCCCATGCTTGCCACAGGCTCATCCATGGAACTGAGCTACCGCGCACTCCTCACCAAGGGCACACCCGCCAAGGTGCACGTGGCCTCCGTCATCGCCTCACAGGTCGCCATTGACTACGTTAAAGAGACTTTCCCCGACAACACCACTGTTTGGGTAGGTGCCATTGACGATACCATCAACTCCCACTCCTACATTGTTCCTGGACTGGGCGATGCCGGCGATCTGGCCTACGGCATTAAGGAATGAGCACATTGGCTGCTAACGATGCCACCAAGCGAGTGCTGGTGGTAGGTGCCGGTGGGTTCATCGGCGGGTTTATTTGCTCCGAAGCCATCAGGCGCGGATATGACACATGGGCCGCCGTACGGCAGTCCACATCCCGCCGTTGGCTGACCGACGAGCGTCTCCATTTCGTCACCCTGACCTACGATTCGCCCGAAGCCATGGTCTCGGAGCTGCAGCAGGCCCTCCCCGAAGGTGAGCGGTGGGATTACATCATCTACAATCTCGGTGCCACCAAATGCATGAATTTTGCCGATTTCAACCGCATAAACTACGAGTATCTCCGCAATTTTCTGTATGCCCTGCGCCAAAGTGACAAAATGCCGCAACGGTTACTCTTCATGAGCAGCCTTAGTGCTCTCGGCAAAGGCGATGAAAAACATTACGCTCCTTTGACCGGAGACATGATACCCATGCCCGACACCCGCTACGGCGTTTCCAAAATCAAGGCTGAGACTCTCCTTGACATGAGTGCCGATGTGCCTTGGACCATCTTCCGCCCAACCGGCGTTTATGGCCCTCACGAGCAGGACTATCTCATGATGATCAAGAGCATTGACTCTCATTGGGATTTCGGCGTGGGATTCCGCAAGCAGATGCTCACTTTCATTTATGTGGAAGACCTCGTCACCGCCATGTTTCAGGCCATTGAGTCACCGGACACTTTGCGCAAAAAATACATCATCTCCGAGCCGCGTGCCTACACCCAAAAGGAGTTCCGCACCATCGTGGCACGCGAACTGGGCGGCAAGTGGGTAATACCCGTAAAACTGCCCATGTGGGCCGTTTATGCCGCAAGCGTAGTGGCCGAGAAATGGGGCGTCGCAAAAATGCAGCCCAGCACTCTTAACAGAGATAAATTCAAAATCATGCGCCAGCGCAACTGGAACTGCGACACCACCCCCGCACAGCGCGATTTCGGTTTCAGCCCACGTTTCTCTCTTGAGCAGGGCATTCATGTCACCGTTCAGGAATATCTGCGGCGCAAGCATCAGCCTGAGGAGGAGGCACGCAAATCATCATGATGCCAACATTACCTCCCACCCCGCGCTGGTTCACGGCCATTGCCGTCATTCTGTGCCTCCCGCTCTTACTCATGCCGTGGCTGCTCGCAGCTCCCTGCGCCGGGCAGAGCGGTGTCAAGGTATGGATTTGGCTTTACCCGGTCTATCTGCTCTCTGCCGCTTGGCTCGCTTGGCAATCCTATCCCGCGCGGCATGCTCTGGCTTGGGTGCTCCTCGTATTGATGGCCCTCAGCCATGCAGCCATCTGGACTCTCGCTATTAACGGTATTTGATTATGAAAACAGGCAAAATACTTATTCTCAACGGACCCAATCTAAACCTTTTGGGCAAACGTGAGCCTGACATATACGGCTCTCAGTCCATGCAGCAGCTGCTTGACAACCTGCGTGTGCGTTTCCCGCAGCTCGACATTGAGTACGCCCACAGCAACCACGAAGGCGACATTATTGACCGCCTCCACGAAGTGGGTTTTGACCCCGCCTACACCGGAGTGGTGCTCAACGCCGGTGCCTACACCCACACATCTCTCGCCATTGCCGATGCTATCTACGCCATTGAAACTCCCGTGGTGGAGGTGCATATCAGTAACATCTGGACACGTGAACCCGTGCGCCACACATCCCTGATTTCGCCCGCCTGTCGCGGCGTGATTGCCGGATTCGGCATGGATTCCTACCGCCTTGCCATTGAAGCGTTGACATTATGACACACCGCACCAAAGTAATGGCCACTCTCACCTCTGAGCAGTGTGCCGATGCGCGGCTTCTTGCCTCGCTATGCGCCGCCGGAATGAAAGGAGTGCGCATCAATTCCGCGCATGTCACTCCGCAGCAGCTTGAGGCCATGGTACACTCCCTGCGCCTGCATGCTCCCGGGGTAGCCATCCTCATGGATACCAAAGGCCCCGAATTGCGCACCACGGTCCATGAGCACAATGCCGATATTCCGCTTTCGCTCAACCAGTCCGTAATCATCCGCGACTCCGATGCCCCGTCATCCCCGGCATGCATCAGCATCCCCGGCATTCGCCCGGCCCTCCGTGAGGGAATTGAGCTGATTCTGGACGATGGCGAGATTCATTTGCGCCTTACGGCAAGCGACCGCGCCATTGTCACCAAACCCGGACTCCTTGGCGAGCGCAAGTCCGTCAACCTTGTAGGATGTGAAATGCCCCCTCTTCCCGCCGTCTCTCAGCGCGACAGCATCAATCTTCATGCCGCCGCACAACTCGGCATCGACATGGTAGCCCACTCGTTTGTACGGTCGGCCGACGACATTATTCAGGTGCGCGCCCATCTGGCAGAAGCGCCCGTGCGTCTGCTCGCCAAGATAGAAACAAGACTCGCCGTGCAGCACATGGACTCCATTCTTGACGCATGCGACGGCCTCCTGATGGCGCGTGGCGATCTCGGCACACAAATCTCACCATTCGCCATACCTGCGGTTCAGCGTCGCTGTGCCGAATTATGCCGCAACGCATCCAAATCCTTCATCATTGCCACCCAGATTCTGCAAAGCATGATGCACTCTCCCGAGCCTACCCGCGCCGAACTCAGCGACATTGCCCTCGGCACTTGGCAGGGCGCCGACTACATGCTCCTTTGCGGAGAAACGGCACGCGGCTCATTCCCCGTTGAGTGCGTCAAAGTCACCGCCGACACAATATGCTGCTCTGAGTCATGAACAACGAACTTGAACAATACATAGCCGCACACATCTCTCCCGAGCCGGACATGCTCGCGCAGCTCTATCGCCACACATATCTCCACAGACTCTATCCCCGCATGTGCTCCGGCCATGTGCAGGGACGCATGCTCAAGATGCTAACTCGCATGATTGCTCCACAACGCATACTTGAGCTGGGCACATTCACTGGCTATTCTGCCCTGTGCATGGCCGAGGGAATGCCTGAGTCCGCCCATATCCATACCATTGAGATTGAAGACGAGTGGGAAGACGAAATCCGCTCCCTGTTCCTCGCATCGCCATGGGGCGACCGCATGCACCTTCACATTGGCGATGCCATTGACATAGTGCCGCAGATTGACGAGAAATGGGACCTCGTGTTCATTGATGCCAACAAGCGTCATTATCTAGACTATTACCACATGCTCCTGCCGCTGCTCAACCCCTCCGGCTATATCATCGCCGACAATACTCTTTGGGACGGCAAAGTGACCGCCACGCCGACCCCTGCCGACGCGCAGACTCAGGGCATATTGGAGTTCAACGATTTTGTGGCTAAAGACCCGCGCGTGGAGGTTTCTATTCTACCTATTCGCGACGGAATGACCATAATAAACCTCAAAAATTAAATGCAACATTATTTACTGCCGATACTCAGTGTGGCAATGGCAGTTGTTGTCAACGCTCAAAATCTCCTCCCCACACCTCTGTCCGTCAGCACTCAGGGTGCTGTACTACCGGCTCCGGGGCAAGTGTCTGTAACGCTTAAAGGCGATGCGAATGCCCCTTCCGATGAAATGGTTCGTGAAATCGCAGGCGTTCCCCTATCTCGGATATTCTGTTCACCACACCCTTCGCACCTGAAGCCTGAAAGTTACAGGCTTGACTTGACTGGCGATAATGCCGTAATTGAAGCTGCCGACTACAGAGGGTACATATATGCGCTGCACACTCTTGCGCAGTTGTTGCAGAGCGATAGCATTGCCGCTAATATAACAGTGAGCGACTCCCCGCGATGCGGTTGGCGTGCATTTATGCTCGATTCCGGACGGCAGATGCATTCTGTAGATGTGGTCAAGAAATATATACGCATGGCATCCATGCTCAAAATGAACCGTTTTCACTGGCATCTTACCGAGGGACTCGGTTGGCGCCCTGAAATAAAAGCTTTGCCGTTGCTCTCCTCTGTCGGAGGATATGTGGCTGACGGCGAAGGACAGCAGGGATATTTCTCGCAGAGCGACATGCGCGAGATTGTGGACTATGCCGGGCGATGGGGCATTGAGATTGTACCTGAAATAGATATTCCGGGCCACAGCGAAGCCGCACTTTATGCCTATCCCGAGCTTGGGTGCAGAGGCGTGCGTCCGGAGATTCCGCGCACCGGATTTACCTCCGACATATTCTGTGCCGGAAACGATTCTACACTCAATGCCCTTTTCACCATACTCGATGAGATATGCGCTCTATTTCCCGGTGAATATATTCACCTCGGAGGCGATGAAGCGCCGAAAGAAAATTGGAACAATTGTCCCCGTTGTCGCGCCCGTGTGGAGCATGAGGGTTTGGCTGACTCTCATGAGCTGCAACTGTGGCTGTCGACCCGAATGGCGGCACATCTCGCATCCAAAGGTCGCAAGGCCGTTTTTTGGGAAGATGTAGTTCATAATACCGGCCCGAGGCTTCCAGACAACGCTGTGATTCAATGGTGGAATTATCGCGGTCACGGCAATGATGCAGTACACAAAGCTAAGTCGCTCGGCCTTCCGGTTGTGCTTAGTCCGAACTACTACTGCTACCTCAATTTCCCCGAAACTCCTTGGCGAGGCTATGAAAATGACCGCACTTTTGATCTTGCGGACGCATATCTCCGCAATCCTGCCCATACTGAGATTTCGCGCGACAATCCGCTCCTGATGGGCATCACCGCTGCATTATGGACCGATTACGGACTGACCGATGACATGATTGACAATCGTATTTTTCCGCGTATTTTTGCTTTGGCCGAGCTTATGTGGCATCAAGGCGAACTCATGACGCTCAACCAACTCACCCATAAAATCACCGGTATCTCGGCTTATTTCTCCCGACAAGGTTTTGTGTGGTGAGCGGTTTCATCCCAAAAGTTTTTATTAGGGACCTTGAATTTTTCCGATTCAAGGGTTAGGAATTATGAATTAATTGCTATATTAGCGGTGCCTAACTAATTTTTATAATTATGAGTATAGACAATCATCGCTACTGTGTGATTATGTGTGGCGGCATCGGAAGCCGTTTTTGGCCCTATAGCCGCACTGACATGCCCAAGCAGTTCATTGACTTTTTCGGCACAGGCAGATCCCTGCTGCAAATGACATACGACCGTATTCTTCCTATCGTTCCTCCCGAAAATATTATCGTGGTAACCAACGCCACCTACGCCGACCTCGTGCGCAAGCAGCTCCCTGAGCTTAATGAAAACCAGCTGCTTCTGGAGCCTGACCGCCGCAACACGGCACCTTGCGTCACTTGGGCCGCTTACCATATCGCGGCCAGAGACCCACAGGCTTCCATGATTGTCTCGCCCAGCGACCATCTCATTACCCGCGAAAGCGTTTTTGAGCACTGTGTGGAGCATGGATTTGAGTTCGTAGAGCAGCATAATGCCCTTCTCACGCTCGGCATCACTCCCACCCGCCCTGAAACCGGCTACGGATACATTCAGATAGGCGAACAGGTAGAGCAAGGCATCCTCAAAGTGAAAACATTCACCGAAAAACCCGACCGCGACCTGGCCGAAGTATTCGTGGATTCCGGCGAATTTTTCTGGAATGCCGGCATTTTCCTTTGGAAAGCATCATCCATCCTTGAGGCCGTACACCGCTTCGCCCCCGATCTCAGCGCCACATTTGAGCGCGGAGCCGACCTCTTTGGCACTCCTCATGAAAACGAATACATCAAGGCTCATTTCACCGATTGTCCGAGCGTGTCTGTTGACTACGCCATCATGGAAAAAGCCGACAATGTGTTTGTGGAATGTGTGAATTTCGGCTGGAATGACCTCGGCACTTGGAGCTCACTTTACGACAATTCGCCTAAAAACCGCGACAACAACGTGACCCAGAACTGCAATGTCCTTGCATACGGAAGCTCCGGAAACATTTTCCTCATGCCCGGCGACAAACTCGCCGTAGTGTCCGGCCTTCACGACTACATCGTGGCCGATTCTGGTGATGTGCTTCTCATCTGTCCAAAAAGCGAAGAGCAGAAAATCAAGCAGATGGTCAACGATGTGCGCCAGCACTTCGATGACAAATACCTATAGCATCGCCAGTGCCCTGAGGGCCTCAAGCACCTCAAGCCTGCTAAGGCTGCGGTGTGCCTCAAGCGTGTGCGCAAACTCGTTTGCAACCTGTTGCACGCCCGGATGGGCAAACACACGGGTAAAATAATTGTAACGCTTGGCAAACAAAGCCTCTGCCTCATCCTGCTCCAGAGAGCATGATTCGGCGGCATCCTCCACCACATAATCTCTCAGGCACTTGCGCGTCTCTGCCGTTGGTTCCATCCGGTCCAGCAGCAGACTGCGACATACCACATTGGCTATGGCCATTGATGCAGCGAGATTGAAATGTTTCAGAATCACATTCCATGCCGAGCGTGCCGACACATCCGGGTTGCCCGGAAAATAATAGTCATCGGTAAGCGATATTATGGCATGCGGCTCAGCGTCCACATTCACTCCGTCAAGATACTCATCGCCATCCATCACCACAAGGCTCACGGCCATGCCGGTAGCCCCGTATATTTTATCTTTGTCGTTTTTATAGCTTAGCATATCACACGTTTTTTTTGATTCCGGAGAGAGCGTTTTTCACTCTGCAAAAATACAATATTTTTTCCAAAACAGCTATAGAGCAGCAAAGCCCTCCCGCTCGGGGAAGGCTTTGCTTTTATATGTTCAGCTTATCGCTGTTAGCGGGTCCATTTGAGGTCCCATACGCACACGCGACAACCGTTTTTGCCGGTATTGTTCACATAGGTCACGTCATTGACTATCTCTATTGTGAAACTACCGCTCACGTTGGCGTCCATGCTGAATTCATAGGCCTCGCCCTTCTTGACACTTCCCGCCGGAATTGTCACGCGCTTGGTGGCCTTGACAGCACCGTTCTGCTTCACATTTACATCGAACTGAATACCTTTTGACTCGTTGAATGCAAATCCGTACTTGAACATCAAAGTCTTGCAGCCGTTGGCCAACGTGGGTGACACCAGACTTCCGGGACGCTGTGTTGTGCCGTCTATTACCACGCCAAACACATCTGCACCGCCAAGGAACGGGAATATCATCGAGTTCACATTGTCTCCGCCGCCTTGGGCTATTGCACACCATGTGGCGGTCCAGCCGTCGGCTGATGTATAGCTGCCGTAGGAGTTTGTGGCTGCACCGTTATTGAATGTGCCGAAATCGGCTGATGTGGTATTGGTAGGATCAGTAGGCTGATCGGGAGTGGAGCCGCCTGCACCGAGCTTTATGTCGTCAAGCTGCATGGTAGCATACGATGATGATGTGGGCGCATAGAAGCGGAATCCTATATATACCACTCCGCTGAAGCTACTCAGCGACACATCGCCGCTCGGCTCAAATGCTGTGAACCCTGAGCCGGGAGGTGTGGCCACTTTTGCCTGAAGTTTGGTGCGCTGTGCTGTTGTCGGGTCATTGGAACTGAGAACATACACTTCCACTGTTCCTGATCCGGCATAGCCGGCGGCTGTGGTAAATGTCAGTACTTTGTTGGTAACGCCGTTCATATCCACGGCAGGAGAAATGAACCATGATTCGAATCCGTCGGTTCCGGGTGTGCCGTTATAACCGGTGCACGACACGAAGCTGTTGCCTGAGAATGTGCTTGCCTGCCAGTTGCGGTTGCCAGAAGTGGTCACGACCTTCCACCCTGTCGGGATTGTGGCTGTAGGGAATGTCTCGTCAAGAGAGGTCACGGGAGTGCCGGGCTGGTCCGGTTCATCGGGTTTGTCGCTGCCACCGTCAAGCCACTTGTAACCAACGAGGTCACGGAAGCCGGGCATAGCGAAGTATTTGCGTACTGTGCCGTGGAAGGCTATCTTGCGGCCGAGGTTGGTAGGATTGTCCACAAGATTCACTGATGCACGGATATTGTCTGTATTGGGCAGATTAACCACCACGCATTTGGTCCAGTCTGTTTCGGTAGCCACATCGGCCACAAGCACGTTGGTGGGGCTTGTTGCGGGAGTGGTGAACATGCAGTTGGTTTCATCGGCATACTGGCCGTTGTTCTTGCTGTTGTCAACCCAGCCCACAATATAACCGGCCATCCATTTGTCTGATTCGTTGGCGCTGGTGCCCATAGCCACTACTTGGCTCACATTGTAAGGACTCGCTTCTGTTCCGTTGCCGGCATCTACTGAGCCGCCGCCGGTTTCCACGCCTTCTATGCGGAACTCGTCCACAGTACCCTCGTTCTGAGTGATGGCGTTTGTACCCATTTCAGTACCGGCCACACCCTGCAGCCATATCTGCTTGCCGAGGTTGGTGGGATGTTCGCGCAGGTTTCCATACTCGCGCAGGGCTGATTCCTGAGGCAGGCGCACTATCACGCAGTCATCAAGTGAACGTGATTCAGCACTCTGGCCTATCACGAGAGTATTGTTGATAATAAACGGTGCTTCAAATTGCAGGTCATCCGTGCTGCTTACTGTGGTGACTTCAGGTTTCACTGTGCCCACAATAAATCCGGTATACCATTTCTTGCCCACATTGGTGTCGGTTGCTATCTGCTCAATGGCTTCGATAATGTCGTATGGATTATCTTTAGTACCCTTGGTGTCAACACCCAATATATCGTCAAGTGAGCGGAGCACAAGCTGCCATGTGCCGTTGTAGGTTGAGATTATACCCACAAGGTCAACAGGTCCTTCCGGCAGTTTGGTTGCCCAGAATGTTGCATAGCCGCTGGTACGCACCGTCAGGCTTACATTGTTGGCATCCTTGATTGTGCGGTTGGTATTCTCCTTGTGCGCTGTGCAGAAGGTTGCTTTGCCACCCTCTTCAAAAGTCACATTGTGCAGACGCACAAGCTGGCTCTGATATTTGATCAGCGCGTCCTTTGAGTTGCCGAGGTCTGAAATATTGATGTCAAGCACTTTCACCTTGTTAGGCTCGGGCAGACCGTTGAGCTGTGCATGCTCCCTGAATATGGCAAATGCCATAAATGTGGCTTGGTCGCCGTACTTCACATCATAACTCGGATAGCCGAGCTGCTGCAGACTTGCATACTTGCCTATGTACATTCCGGTAAGGTCCATCACGATCTCCTGACCCACGCGGTACTCATTGTACAGATTGCTCTGGTTGATGGAGATGGCGAGAGCGGCTGTTTCATCTTGGATCACGAGGTTCTTGTAGATATTGCCTGAGCGGTCCGATGAAATCACGCGACCCGATATTATGTAATGCTCGCCGTTATCCTTTGCTCCGATTGAGGCGATATAATTGTCACCATCCTGCCAGAAAGCTTCTTTCACTTCGGCTATGGTGGTGTTGGGTTTGAGCGTGGCAACAGGCACCTTCATCTCGGGAGCGTCCATGTCATCCTGACACGATGTGAGTGCTCCGCAGGCAAGAACCGCAGCCAGCATCAAGCCAAATATGGATTTCAATTTATTCATTGTTCTGATCTTTTTGTGTGATTATTTCACCAGTTCATAAAGAACAGGCCGGTCAAACGTAGTGTACTTCTCAATATCGCTGGGTGCAATGTTGGTAAATGTGCCGGAGCGCACCACGTTACAGTTGGAATTGAGATTGTTCACTATGGTAACTATTCCCTGTGCATCCACGCTTATGCTCCACATGCTTCCTTGTTCCGCCGAGGTGTAAAGCTGGAATGTGCTGGCATGAGAGGGGTTGGAATCCATTGACAGATAGCGGCCAAAGCTGTCAACCAAGGTATATCCTCCGGTCACTGCTGTGATGGTGATGGCATTGGCCATATCTGTTGTAAACTCGTTGTCGGTAATTGCTACTGACTCCATTGCCAGACGGCCATAGCTGAGACTTTCACTTATGCAGCTTCCTACCTGACCGTCAACCACCAGCACATACTGGTTGCCGGAGGTCACTGAGGTTGCCAGACGGAATTTGGCCTCTCCGGTTGGCTGGTCAGGAACATCGGGAGTGGATGATGCCTCACCAACCACCACATTGTCCACGCGATAGGTGGTATAGTTGGCCGCTGTTTCTGCGCGGTACACAAATCCCACATATACCACGCCGCTGAAACTGCTCAAGTCAACTGTGCTGTTTTTCCAGTCGCTCCAGCTGTTGTTGGCCTGCGGTATGTTGTTTGCGTTAAGTTTGGTTGCTGTGCCCTTGGTGGGATCAACATCGGTAAGGATATAAGCCTCCAACGTACCCGATCCGGAATAACCTACCATGGAGTCAAACGACAGCTGCTTCTTGCTCACCTTGTCCAGATCCACAGCCGGTGATATCAACCAGCTCTCAAAGCCGTTTGCACCCGGAGTCTTATTGTAACCGGTAACTTCGGCTGAACCATTGTTGTCACGGTCGCGGTAGAACCATTTGGCGTTACCGCTCACTGCCTCATTGGTCCATGATGTAGGTATGCCGCCGGTAAATGTCTCGTTAAGACCGTCTGACGGTGCTTCGGGCTCCGTCGGTGCTGCACTGAATCCGTAGCAGTCGGCATTGGTGCGGAACACAAACTGCCAGTCATTGCTGAACCACTGCAGCACGCCCACCACTGTGCCGGTGCCTGCCGGAAGTTTTTCTGTGCAGAAATTTGACTTTCCGCTGTTGCGCACAAGCAGTTGCTGGCCGCTCGCACTCTGCAGATAGCGGTTGTCACCTGATGAACCCTGGGTAGCCCATGTCTCGGAACCTCCGCCCACAAACGACACATCTTTGATTTCAACCAGCTGGCTCTGATACTTCTGCTGGTCCGATACATTGTTCTTCATACCCTGTATCTGGGCAATAGAGAACTCAAAGGTATGTATCTTGTCAGGCTCCGGTGCGCCGTTGCGCTCCACATGTGCGTCAAATGTCTTCTCGTCCATGCGGTTGGTTGTGGGACTGCCGTCTGTGCGGGTTCCTGCCGCGCCTATCTGAAACAGGTTGGCATACTTGCCCACATAAAGTCCGGTCATTTTCACGAACACTTCTTCACCAACAGGGAAGCTCTTGTAGATATCGCTTTTGGTCACTGATATTGTCACAGCTGCGGTTTCATCCTGAATTATGAGCTGCTGATAGATATTGCCGGTTATGTCGTTGCCTATCACACGACCGCTTATCACAATATCCTCGCCCAGTTCATTCTGCTCCACAAGGGTACAGTAGTTGTCGGTGTTCGGCTGCCAGTATTTATCCTTGAGTTCAAGGATTGTCATGTTGGCCTTGAGGTCGGATGTCGGATACCCGAGTGGCGGGTAATCCAAATCCTCGCTGCAGCTGCTGAGTGCCGAACTTCCGGCAAGTGCTATCGCCACAGCCAACAATGAATGTATATATTTCTTGAAGTTCATATAGTCTTTATATTATAAGGTGTGATTAATAGCTTGCCATTAGAAACGCAGACCCACATTCACAAACACCTTTATGCCCTGAGCATAGCTGTAACGGTTGGCAACTTTCTCTGTAAAGTTGTTGTAGTCGAAACGGCCCTGCTGATAACCGTAGGTCATGATGTTGCGGTTGTTGAGTATATTGTCGATATTCACATTGATGTTCAGTGAATATTTGCGTTTGAGATATATGAGCTTGCCTATCGATGCATTCAATGTAAATGCGTTGTGCAGCTTCTCTTCGCCGCAAAGTTGATGGTTAAGCTCCTCTGCATTGGGCTGTGCCCACAGGTCGGGTATAACCTCGTGACGCACGGGGGCAAGGTTCACGTAAGTGTCACCCATCCATGTGGCGTTGACATTGAAGAACCAGCTCTTGGGTGCGGCATAATCCAGACCCACGTTCACCGCCTTTTGGGGAGTGCCGCCGATATGGTAGTTCTTGAGATACGAGCGGGCATATACATCTGCCTCGGCTCCGTTCTCGTAGCTGCGCACACCCATAGGATTGTTCTTGTAGCGGTAGCTTGCAATGGTTCCCGCAGCCTGAAGTTTCAATGAAGGCAGGATGCTGTATTCCAGACCCAACTCTATGCCCTTATAATTTTGGCGGACACCGAATATCACATAGTTCATGTAAGTTGAGTAGTTGTCATCATAGAATCCGCTCTTCTCTGTCAGATCATACATGTCAGTATAGAATGCGCTTATGGCACCGCGGAAACGACGATAGTTCCATGCATAGGTAAAGTCAGCGCTGAGTATTCGCATGTTTTGAAGACCGTCTATCGCGGTGTCCTTGGTGCGGGGCGATACGTAAGCATACTCAAACAGCGGTGCCTTGGTGGCATATTCTCCATGAAGGCTGAATGCATTGCGACCGTCCAGCTTGTATGTGATACCGGCTTTGATTGCTCCGTTGTCAAATCTGTGGTTCTCACCCTTGCCGTAAGAATTCTCAGGAGCGCGGCCATTGCGCATCTTGCCGTCACGGAAGAACTGAGTGTAGCTCATCTCCATACCGTAGTTGATGTTCCAGTGGTCCAGCTGTATCATATCCTGAATCCATGCGCTTGCTTGAACGGCATTCACATAGTAGTTGTAACCGAATATGTCTCCCTCTTTCACTTTGCGGTTGGGATCATTAAGGTTGTTCTGGAGCAGATCGGGATTATTGGGGAAATCGCGCTCTGCAAACTGATCCACATCCAGCCAGAACTCACCGCCAAGCAGATCCTTGATGGTCTTGTAGTAATGAGCGCGGGTCACATTGGCAGTCAAACCGGCCTGAAGCGAATTGTGCTCATTGAACTTGTGGTTAAGTACTGTAGCGAATATGAAATTGAACTGGTTGCTGTGACGCTTCTCTTGGATATATGTGCTTCCTTTGGGGTCGGCTGTCGGGTTCTCGGCATTGTATCTGTTGTTGAGATAGTTTGCCTGATACAGACCGTCCCAGTCTATCTGACGGAAATTCACATTGTTGCGCCACAAATCTGCGTAATACTCGTATTCTCCGGGATAATCGCTGAAATATGACGGCAGATTACGGTAGTAGTCAGGACGGGGATCTGCTGCATTGTACCAGTTCAGTGCCGTTGTGCTGTAGTGTGTCCAGCGGGTGGCAACACCGGTGTTGAGATGTGTTTTTTCATTGATTTTGTACTGCCAGTTCAGCATCACTGTCGGGTCAAACGACTCTACTATGCGCGATGCACGTTTTTTGCCGTCCTGATAGCCCCAGTTCGGGTTATAGAGATTGCTTCCCGCCATCTCGTATGCCTCAAGATATGTGGCACTCGCGGTGGCACGCTGTGTCGGTGCGCCAAAAGCGGTAAGGGTAATATTGTGCTTGTCGTTTAGCACTTTTTCCAGCGACAGGAACAAACCGCCAGAATTGTAGAACGTACCGTCTATCACACCTTCGTTGGCATAACGGCCTATGGCCCCTATGGTCACGCCCCAACCCTTGGCATTGATGCCGGTTGAGTAGAGCAATGAGGCACGCAGCATATATGCGCTGTTGGTATAGGCCACACTTCCGCGAAAACCGGGTGAGTAAGTCGAGGTAATGGTGTTGAAGTTGGTTGAACCGCCTACTCCACCGAATCCGTAACGCGATGCATCCATACCCACAGTGTTGGTGCGGTTGCGGAACGCTGTGCTTGTCATACCTCCAAGAGTGGAGAAATTGAAGCGGCCGCGACCAAGGTCATTAAACGGCAACCCGTTGACATAGGTAGTCGTGAAATATGAGTCGTAACCTCTGTTACGGAATCTCAACAGACTGAACCTGTAGTTGGCCGTATTATAATAAATATTATCCGAAGCTCCCGTCAGCACTCCAACGCTCTGTGATGTGCCCTCGTCATCCTCAAGCGCACTTTGGTCAAACAGCAACTCCTGCTGCTCCTCCAGTATCATGTTTTGCGACTGAGAATTTTTAAGCTTGATTTGACCTAGATCCGAGATAGTATTAACTACCATCTGCACCGGCTGAGTGAGGTCATTGTACCCGTACGCGGCAACGGTTATCACATCCGTGCCCGGAACGGCATTGCTGATGCGGAATTCTCCTGCCGGACCCGTGGTTACCACAATTCCTTGGTCGTTGAGCATCACCGCTGCCCCGGACACAGGATTGCCCGAGGCATCCAGCACCACGCCACTCACCCCTGTATTTTGGGCAAGCGCAGGAACTATTGATGCCAGCAACAATAGCAAAGATAATTTAAATCTCATAAATGTTTGGTAATTAGTTATTTTTGGTTAATATTTCGTTCGTCCCTTCTGCAAGAACGGCCATACGGCGCATCCCTGCGGCGTGGAGAGTGGTCAAGCTTTATTTGCTTATATTAAAGATTTTTCCAAAATTAATACATTTTATCCATTCCATACGCCCTTATCCAATTATTTTTTATTTGCTTTTTAGTTAAATTTTCATTGTTGCCACCCACATTTACCCTTCCCTTCACCTTTACTTATATTTTTTATTCACTATCTTTGCGCTATGATACGGTTTTTACCTTTATTTTTAATTGCAGCTTTTATTTCTGGCTCCGTTGCCGTAGCTTCCGATTCTCAGCAACGATGGAATCTGGTGTGGTGCGAGGATTTTGATGCCCCGTATATCAACGATTCCGTTTGGTCCAAAATTCCTCGCGGAAATGCTGACTGGAACCGTCACATGGCCCCTTATGACTCTCTATATGAGGTTTCCAATGGCATCCTCACTCTTCATGGAGTCAACAATCACAACCTTGATGCCGACACTGCACGATTCCTCACCGGCGGTGTTTGGACTCTCGGCAAAAAATCCTTCTCTCCCGGACGCATTGAAGTCAAGGCTCGATTTGGCAATGCACAGGGTGCGTGGCCCGCAATATGGCTCCTCCCGTTTGACACCGTCAATTATGCGTGGCCAAATGGTGGCGAAATTGACATGATGGAGCACCTCAACTACGATTCAATCGCTTATCAAACAGTACATTCCAATTACACTTTATATCAGGGAGGTGCAGACAATCCCCCTCATTTTGCCACTCACCCCATAAAGCTGAACGATTGGAATGTATATGGCGTTGATATTACACCCGATGCTTTGGTGTTTCACATCAACGGCACCGAAACTTTCCGTTATCCGCGTGTTGACTCCATCCCGGGCCAATACCCTTATTTCCTCCCCATGTACCTGCTCATTGACATGCAGATTCAGGGCGGATGGGTAGGCAAAGCCGACCCCGCCACCCTCCCGGTGAAAATGGAAATAGACTGGGTACGACATTACACTTCCGAAAACTAATCTAACATCTTACTCTCTTGAAAATAGCATTAATAGGATATGGCAAAATGGGGCATGTTATTGAGCAGATAGCCCTCAGCCGAGGCCACAACATTGTGGCTAAAATTGACATAAACAATCCTGAGGATTTTGACTCACCGCAATTTGCATCCGCAGATGTGGCCATTGAATTCACCACTCCGGCAACAGCCTTAGGCAATTATCTGCGGGCTTTCAAGGCTGGGGTGCCTGTAGTATCCGGCACTACGGGATGGACTGAAAACATGTCTCAGGTCAAAGATTTGTGTGACAACGGCGATGCCACGTTTTTCTGGACATCCAATTTCAGTATCGGAGTCAACATCTTTTTTGCGCTTAACAAATATCTCGCAGCTATAATGGCCGCCGAGCCGCAATACTCTCCGTCCATCACCGAAATTCACCATATCCACAAGCTTGACCATCCCAGCGGCACAGCCATTACACTTGCCGAAGGTATTATCAACAACAATCCTGCTTTTACATCATGGACCGAAAATCCTGCTCCGGCCTCCGGAGAGATTCCCATTGCGCACCGTCGCGAGGGTGAGGTCCCGGGCACTCACATCATCACTTGGGATTCCCCCGTTGACACTATTACAATTGAGCACTGTGCCAAAAGCCGTCAAGGTTTTGCCCTCGGTGCCGTAATGGCAGCCGAATGGGTCAGCAACCGAAAAGGTTTTTTGACCATGGACATGATGATGCACGATATTCTTTCACCAGTAACTGACAAAAAATGACATCCTCCGAACCTAATAAATCCTTCTCCCAACGCGTCCGCGCAGTCCGCGTCACCCGTTGGATTCGTTTTGCCGTTGTAGCCATTCTCTTTATTGCTTGGGTTGCTTGGCTCGGCAGTTGGTGGGTTCTCATCTTCCTCCCGCTGCTCTTTGACATATACATCACCGGCTATATACCTTTCACATGGTGGAAAAAAAGCAAAAGTGCCGTGGTTCGCACCGTAATGAGCTGGGTGGATGCCATTGTTTACGCCCTTATCCTGGTTTATTTCGTATTCTCCTTTGTCGGTCAGAATTACGAAATCCCCTCATCCTCGCTTGAAAAATCACTCCTCGTGGGCGACTACCTTTGGGTCAACAAAATGGCCTATGGCCCCCGTGTGCCCATGACGCCCGTGCATTTTCCTCTCGTTCAGAACACTTTCCCGATAATCAACACCAAAAGCTATCTTGACAATCCGCAGTGGAAATATCGCCGTCTCGCCGGATTCGGCAAAATAAAAACTGGCGACATTGTGGTGTTCAACTTCCCTGCCGGCGACACTGTGGCAGTGAACATGCAGAATCCCGATTACTATACCCTCGTCAAATACTTCGGCCGCGAAACCATTCTCGCCAATCCCGACAAGTTTGGCGAAGTAATCTATCGCCCCGTTGACCGAAGGGAAAACTATGTGAAACGTGCCGTCGGATTGCCTGGTGAATGGCTCTCCATTCACAATGGCCGCGTGTTCATCAACGACTCCATGCAGCCCATGCCCAAATTCGCCCAATTCAATTTCTATTATCAGCCAAAAACAATGCTCACAGAGCAGATGTGGGATAAATTAGGCATTGTGCCCGACGACCGCAACCGTGTCAATGTTACCCCGGAGGATATTGAGAGCCTGCGTACTCTCGGTTTTGCCGTCAATGAGGATGGTTCAGTACCACCCATTTTCGTATCTCCGCTTACCGAACAGATGCTCACCGACATGCAGCAGTCCGGCATCATGAGCCAGATAATGAAAATGCCGGCTCCGATTGGCGAATACCTCTTCCCCGACAGTATTAGCGCCAACTGGACACGCTCCGATTATGGTCCCGTTTGGATTCCTAAAAAAGGTACTACTCTCCATATCACACCCGCCAATTGGCCTATGTATGAGCGCGTGATCAGAAATTATGAAAATCATCCCAACTCTTATGTAAGCAACGGCAAAGTATTTATTGATGGTAAAGAAACCGAATACTATACCTTTGCCATGGATTATTACTTCATGATGGGTGACAACCGCGACAATTCTCTTGATTCGCGTTACTGGGGTTTCGTTCCCGAAGATCACGTTGTCGGAAAACCGATGAGAGTGCTCGTATCGTTTGACAAGGACAAATCCCTCTTTAACGGCAAGATTCGCTGGAACCGCATCTTTTCTTCAGCCAATCCCGATAAGTAATGCCATCGCCGCTTGTCACGCAGCACGGCTCTGTGGCCGTGCTTCCTTCATCTTTCTGTGCCGATGTGGCCTATTATGCTGCCTTGGCATCTCATCCTGTGGCCGTGATTGACTCTTCGGTGCGTTTTGACAAACGCGCCAAGCACACTCACCGCACCACCATAGCGTCCACGCATGGACCTCTCACCCTGACCGTACCGATACAAAAACCTGACATTACCCACGGTGCTCTGTGGAATCAGATTCTCGTGTCTTCCCACGGCGAATGGTGGCACATACATACCACCGCGCTGGAAAGTGCCTACGGACGCACTCCTTTCTTTGAGTATTACGCCGACAGTATTCTCCCTCTCTTGGGTGAGAATGCTGTCAATCGCCCCATTACCGATCTCAATGCCGCGCTTGACAGCGTCATCCGTTCCATTCTCGGCATCGATACCACAATAATTCCGGAAACTGAACTTGACTCCGGTCTGGTTGTCCACGACTACCGCCGTTCTCTACCTGTGATCAACAATCAGCCTCCATACTATCAGGTACGTGCCGACAAACTCGGGTTCCTCCCATCTATGAGCATCCTTGACCTTATCTTCAATCTCGGTCCCGAAGCTCCTTTGTATTTACACAAACTTATTATCTCTCAATAGCTTATTTTAAGCCATTTGAACCCCTTTACTCTGCTCAGGCTCAGAATCAGCCACGATGCTGCGCTCACGGCTGCCATCGTTATCAGAAACACCACAACACCCTGCAACGGCTGCGTTATGTGATGCTTTGCCATAACAGGCAATAATCCGAACGCTATTGACCCGTGCATGCAATATGTGATTACTGTTGCATGACGCAACCATAACGATGCCTTGTAATATACCGGCGGTAACTCCTTGACCCACATAAATAGTGCCGGACACACCACTATAAGACTCACGTAGCAGTCATTCAGCCGCTGCCAGTGCATCTCCGTTACCCAGTAATGCTCGGCAAAAAGCATCACTAAACCCAACACACTTATCACACCCCAAAGCACCCGTTTTTCACTTTGTGCCTCACGCTGCCGTGCACACCATGCTCCAACGCATATCCATATCAGCGATGCTGGAAAACTCGTTACAGGCGAATACTTGGGAAACACCGAGGCAAACCATACATTGAACCCGTTGAAAGCACCATAATAACTTGATTGCTCACAGCATAGCAGGAACGCAGCCAGCGACACCACTGTCGCGAATACAAGATGTTTCCTTAGCAAAAATATGATGGTGATACCTATAATGCAGGCCATTATGAACCATGACGCCACAAATGTGCTTCCGGTAAGTGCCGAATAAATCATGCTCCACACATCGCAGCTCAAATGCAGACGATGGCGTATGTCAATCGTAAACGGAAGCATCGCAACAAACCAGAACAGATAAAGCCATATACTCCGCTTTAAAAAATTACTCCACGCACCAACCACTTGGCGCATGGAGTCTGTTGCATATATTTTTCGAAAAAAGAAATATCCCGACATGATGAAAAATACCGGTACGGCAATCCTAACCAACGGTATGAACACACTCGGCCACAGCTTGGTATGAAGCACCACTATAAACAGTGCCATAACCACTTTGAGTGTATCAAATCGGCTGTCGGTGCGTTGGCGCATCACATCAGTTTACTACCAGTATTTTTGTCACTGCACCGGCTGAAGAACCCTCACCGCTCTGCGACACATATACATAGTACACTCCTGTGCGCACTCTGCGCCCGGTGCGGTCCGCCGCATCCCATTTGAACAGTCCGCCCTCGCTCATTCCCTGATGCACTATGTTACCGGTGGCATCAGTTATCTTTACGAGCGAATTTTCCATCAGCCCCTTCACATACACCGGTCCGCGATGTTCGGGACGCACCGGATTGGGATACGCGTAGATATCATCATAGTTATCCATTGCAGGCGATGCATTCGTACTCAGACGCATCACCCCGTTGTCGGTTCCTACATACAGATAATTACTGTTGGGATCAGCATACACCGAATTGACATAATCCGATGGAAGCATTGAGTTGTCCTTTCCATAATGCTCCAGTATCTCGTTTCCCTGAGCTGACACGCAATATAACCCGGATTCAGCCGTGGATACCCATTTGCGGTTGGCTGCATCCACCGCTATGTCAGTCACCGTAGAGCTACCGAGAAGATAATCGGCATCATTTGTGCCGTCATTGCGCGGCACCTTAAGATGATTTATCCTCATATTGGGATTGGTGGCTTGCGAAGGATTTGAAATCTCAACGATACCTTCGTTTGTGCCCAGCCATACCTTTCCGGTATGGTCCTCAATAATTGCATATTGGTCACTTGCATCATACGTGCGTCCGTCTTGGTCTGTAAACGAATTCCACACATGTATCTGATCATCACTGAAATCATTGAATGTTCCGCGAGTGTCATAAGCAAGCACCATATTGCTGGGCGATGCGTCAAGCAAAAATATCATGTTGCTTTGTTTGCAATGCAGCATGCGAAAATCCATATGACCAACGGTATTTGGTATATTGGGAGCATACCAGTCCTCAGGTCTTACCTCTTCGGTAGGCAGTGCCCGTTTGTCTGCCGGCAATATCCATATATTCTTGCTTTGGCCCCCGTTATTGTTTGTCACCATCCACAGGTTGCCACCCCGGTCTATGCTCACTCCATACACTATCCAGCGGTTGTCGATTAGTTCAAGCGGAGAATTGTCAGCCCCGTAATACCCTATCATTTTACCGTTGCGCACCTTGTACAGGCCATCTCCGTTAGTGCCCACATACTGCACATTTATATCATCAGGATCACCGCAAACCGACATGGGCGACAATATATATTTGCCTGCCGATGTCTGATAATTGGGAAATGATGGCCCCTGACTTTCTATCGGAAACGGAGTCATGGGCGTAACGCTTCCGTCATCCATACTTATCATATCCAGTGACAACGGTGTACGGTAACCCGATGCGCCACCCACACCGAACTTAAAGCGCGATCCTCCCACATTGTACACATACAAATGTCGGCCGTCTGCTGCCGGTTGTATATAATGTGCAAGTTTCACACTACGGGTTGCGGGACGGATACGTGTGTGATACATATTCACACTCCCGTCAGCCCCTATACCATAACAGGCAAGGCCTTCGGTATTCAGTGCCCATATTTTTTCTCTCCCACTGTATATGCTCACTATATCATTTAGAATAGGCTCAGGTACTGCGCCTAAGGATTTTATGTTACCTTCTGAATCTATGCTGTAAAAAAATCCGTCTCCGCGAAAATACAAACTCTTGTTTATACCTCTCATAAGTGGATGCGTAGTGTAAAAACCACCGTATGGTTTTACCTCAAGACACTGCAGATTCTCAAAATCTATCGTCACTTTATCAAGGTTTTTGTTTATTATGCGAGTCCTGCGGCACAATAATACGCCGGGACCTGCTGCTTTAAGTTCAAGTACAGGATTAGCCTCTACAAGAAATGTCAGTGTATTGAGTGTGGCAAAATTTTCACCAAGTGCCACTGTCATCAGACCCTCACCGTCAACCAGCATCACAAGATGATTGTCCGTCACCTCTATTCCGCTTACGTTGGTATTCCATACGCCGCTCTGCACCACTTCATGACGGTCCATGTTATACTCCACCACACCAAACGAAGTAGCAAGATACATCTTCTTCTCTCCAAAAGCCACATCATTGACCTTTAGAGGACGAGCTACCTCACTGTCGCTTATATCACTTATATTCACAAGTTTGCCGGTGGAATACAGCACATCCATATTCCCGTCTTCATAAACTATCAGCAGATACTTTTCATCGTAATTGTAAAATATATTTGATATTTCAAATCCGCTTAACTTGTTGTCACGCGTATAACAATACGATTCGTCGCTTTTCGGATCATATTCAAATAAATTTCCACCACTTTGGTAATACACCTTGCTCCCGGTGTCTATTACCTTTTGCGATGGGGGCGCAAACACCGGAAACACTTCCCATGTGCCTATTTCGGTAAACTGCTGCGCGCTCGCCGACACACCTGTCAGCACACACAGCATGCATAATATAATAGTACGAATCATAGATACTTGTTAATCCTTTATTTATTAAGTAAATAATCCATCAGCTTGGCCACCGCGCGTCCTCTGTGCGAAATGGCATTTTTTTCATCCGCGCTCATTTGCGCAAAGCTCATGCCGCGTCCCTCAGGCTCAAATATGGGATCATATCCAAATCCCTCATCTCCGTGAGGCTCACGCGATATAACTCCATCCACACGGCCTTCAAACAACCGCATTTCATCACCCTCTATCAGTGCTATCACAGTACTGAAATGCGCTTTGCGGTTATCCTCGTGATCCATATTACTAAGCAGAAGCCTCATATTTGCCTCAGAATCATGACCCGGACCGGCATAACGGGCCGAATACACTCCCGGCTCACCGTTGAGTGCATACACCATCAAGCCCGTATCATCTGCAAAACAGTCATACCCGTAATGTTCCTTTATGTAACGAGCCTTCTGCTCCGCATTTCCTTGCAATGTGGCACATGTTTCAGGTATGTCATCATGACAATTTATGTCATTGAGCGACAATATATTGTATTTATCACCTACAATGGCACGCAACTCCGAGAGCTTATGCGCATTGTTTGTTGCAAAAACAAGTGAAGTAACAGTCTTATCCATACATTTATAACGCATTTTTACCCTCTATATTATATCTCGCCTCTTTGCGCAAAAAAAGGATTATATACTATTCTTGTTCCCCGACATCGTCATCCTTTTTATAAACGAATATACACCTACCAGCGGCACATTGCTAATCCAATCCTGATGCATGTATCCTCTCATTGAGAACCTGTATCCGTGCATATCGCTATTTGCATTATCTACCGTCACAAACTGCCTCAATGATTTTGATTTAACATTTTCTTCTGCCTTTACCTCTATTGGCAAGATTTGGGTACCCGCCTGCACCACAAAATCTATCTCCATACTTGAATTTTCTTTTGAATAATAATTCACAACCACATTTCCTGCTGCCATCATTTGAGTAAGCACATAATTCTCGGTAAAAGCACCCTTATATTCTGAAAAAATATCACTTCCCACAAGCATCAGCGCAGGTGGAACCTGTGACATCGCTCCAAGTAAACCTACATCAAGCAAATACAGCTTGAATACATCATTCTGCTTATAAAACTGAAGTGGCATCGACACCTTGCTTACTCTGCATACCTTATAAACCAATCCCGCATCTACAAGCCACTGAATACTTTTTTCAAAATTTGATGCTCTTGCACCCTTTTTTATCGCTCCGAACACAAACTTTTTATTTTCCTTTGCCAATTGCGAAGGTATTGACTGAAACACCATGCGCGCCCGCTGAGTGTCATCACCTGCATGCTTGGCTATATCGGCTTCGTATGCCGATATGATATTATTTTGTACCGTCCTCACTTTATCCGGATTTCGTGTCTCATTAAATACTGTTACCGCTTCCGGCATTCCTCCTACAAAATAATATTGACGAAGCAAATCTATATAATCCGGCAATAAATCATTAACCACTGCCTCATTATCTGCATCCATCAGCAAATCTGCCTTTTCATTTTGTGAAAGTGCATCTAAAAATTCTATGAATGACATTGGATAAAGATGCATCACATCTATTTTTCCTGTTGGAAATGAGCATCCGTGCATATTCAATACACCAAGCAATGATCCGGCTACTACTATGTGTATATCAGGAGCATCTTCGCAGAAATATTTTAATGAAGCCACCACTTCGGGCACATCTTGAACCTCATCAAGAAATATCAAAGTTTCACCTGGCACTATCTCTTCTGAGGATATTGCCGACAATCCCAATAATATTCTTTCAACATTTTTATCTTCCGAAAAAAGTGTTTTTATAGCATTGTTCATATAGCAATTTACATATACCATATTGCTATATTCGTTGTGTCCAAACTCTTTAAGTATATATGTTTTCCCTACTTGACGAGCACCATACATCATCAAAGGTTTCCTGTGGTCACTTTTTTTCCACTCTACCAAGCTCTTATATATAGCTCTTTTCATCTTACTTAATTTTATTTTTTGCAAATTTACATTTTTATGAGGGAATAAATGTCATTTAGATACACTTTTATGGGGTAATAATTGTCATCTGACTACATTTTTATTGGGCAATACCACCCAAAAACAAAAAAACACCCTCCCCACTACCTTAACTATATTAGCTATCTTAGCTACCCAAGCTAAAAAGCCATTCCGACAAGCTCCCTCTCAGCCCTCCACTTTTTAAAAAAAGCCGCGAAGCGTGCGGTTTATCTACAACCTCCTGCGGAGCGCCTATGGCGCGGAGTTGGAGGATACCAAACCAAATAGATCCCC
>HF985654.1:0-57311 GCA_000431155.1 Bacteroides sp. CAG:927 | reverse complement strand
GGCACGGATCGGCGACAGCCAAGGCCCACACTAACATCCCCTCCACTACCTTAACTAAAAACTCACCACTATTTACCATAAAGAAAATGCCCGGAACAAATCCGAGCATTTCCATTTATAAAAAAACTTTTTCAGACTACTATATTCACTATCTTGTTGGGCACCACTATTACCTTTCTTATAGTTTTCCCTTCTATCCATTTGCCGGCAGCCTCATTGCTGAGAGCCGTCTTTTCCACTTCATCACTCGGTGTTCCTGCAGCAACTTCAATATTGAAACGTGGCTTACCGTTAACCGACACAGTATATTTCACACTGTCCTCTTTCAAATACTCCTCATTGTACTTGGGCCATGCAGCATCACACACAGTTGTGTCATGACCCAAAGCATGCCATAATTCTTCAGCCACATGAGGAGCAAACGGAGCCAGCAATATCACAAGCTGCTCCAGTATAAGAGCATTGTGACATTTCTGTTGGGTAAGCTCATTCACACATATCATGAATGCGGATATTGATGTGTTGTATGAAAAATTCTCTATATCCTGAGTCACCTTTTTTATAAGCTTGTGAATACTTTTCAGAGCCTCCTTAGTAGGCTCACCGGCAGACACAATGTTTTCATCACCTTTGTAGAAAAGATTCCACAAACGCTTTATAAATCTGTTTACTCCGTCTATACCGTTGGTATCCCATGGCTTGCTCTGTTCCACAGGACCAAGGAACATCTCATACAGTCGCAATGTGTCGGCACCGTAGCGGTCAACTATATCATCCGGATTTACCACATTGAACATTGATTTTGACATCTTCTCCACAGCATAGCCGCACACATATTTGCCATCTTCAAGTATAAACTCCGCATCCTTGAACTCCGGACGCCATGCACGGAATTTTTCTGTGTCAAGTATATCATTGCTCACTATGTTCACATCCACATGTATCGGTGTCACATCATAATCCTTTCGCAGATTGTAACTCACAAATGTATTGGTATCCTTGATTCGGTAAACGAAATTGCTTCGTCCCTGTATCATACCTTGGTTTATCAGCTTCTGAAAAGGCTCATCCTTGCATACCAAGCCCAAATCATATAAAAATTTGTTCCAGAATCGGCTGTATATCAAGTGACCGGTAGCATGCTCAGTACCACCCACATACAAATCCACATTCTGCCAGTAGTCATTTGCCTCCTTGCTTACCAGTGCTTCATTGTTATGCGGATCCATATAACGAAGATAATATGCGCTTGATCCGGCAAATCCGGGCATTGTGCAGAGTTCAAGTGCATCACCCTCGGATGTAACCCAGTTTTTAGCGCGTCCCAGAGGAGGTTCACCTGTCTCGGTAGGCAAATATTTGTCCACCTCAGGCAGCTGCAATGGCAGTTCGCTTTCCGGCAACATATAAGGCACTCCGTCTTTATAATATACCGGGAACGGCTCGCCCCAATATCTCTGACGGCTGAATATGGCGTCACGCAAACGGTAATTTACCTTCACTTTTCCTATGCCTGCTTTCTCCACATGCTGTTTTGCTGCTTTTATAGCATCTTTCACATCCATGCCGTTAAGATCCAGAGTGGGTCCGCAGCTGTTTATCATCTTGCCCTCTTTGGCATCAAATGACTCCTCGCTTACATCGGCCCCTTCTATCAGCGGTATTATGGGCAAATCAAAATGACGCGCAAAAGCATAGTCACGGCTATCATGTGCAGGCACGGCCATAATGGCACCTGTGCCGTATCCGGCAAGCACATAGTCACTCACATACACCGGTATCTTTTTCCCGCTCAAAGGATTCACTGCATATGCGCCGGTGAACACTCCGCTCACCTTTTTGTCTATCATGCGCTCGCGCTCGGTTTTGTGCTTTATGGCAGCTATGTACTCCTCTACTTCAGCTTTATGTTCGGGAGTCGTTACCTGCCACACATATTCGCTTTCCGGAGCAAGCACCATAAATGTTACTCCAAACACCGTATCGGCTCTTGTTGTGAATATGGTGAGTTTAACATCGCTGTCGGCTATCGGAAATATCATTTCTGCACCTTCCGATCTTCCTATCCAGTTGCGCTGTGTTTCCTTAAGTGAATCGGTCCAGTCAAGTCTATCAAGACCTTCAAGCAAACGCTGTGCATAGGCACTCACACGCAGACACCATTGACACATCACTTTTTGTTCCACGGGATAACCGCCGCGAATGCTCACACCCTCGCTCACCTCATCATTTGCAAGCACCGTACCGAGTTTGGGGCACCAGTTCACCATAGTATTGCCAAGATAAGCTATGCGGTAATTCATCAGCACATCGCTCTTCTCCTTTACACTCATCTTTTTCCACTCATCGGCTGTAAAGGTAAGTTCCTCGCCCTGCGCAGCATACACATTGAGTGTGCCTGATGTTTCAAACTCCTTTACCAGATCTGCTATTGGCCGTGCCTTCTGTAGCTTGGTATCATAATAGGAGTTGAACATCTGCATGAATGCCCATTGAGTCCACTTATAATATTTAGGATCACATGTGCGTATCTCACGGCTCCAGTCATAACAGAACCCTATCTTGTCCAATTGGCTGCGATAACGCGATATATTCTGTGTGGTTGTAATTTCCGGATGCTGGCCTGTCTGTATGGCATATTGTTCAGCCGGAAGACCGTACGCGTCATACCCCATGGGATGAAGCACATTAAATCCCTGCTGTCTTTTATAGCGTGCATAAATATCCGATGCTATATATCCGAGAGGATGACCAACATGGAGTCCGGCTCCTGACGGATAAGGAAACATGTCAAGCACATAATATTTAGGCTTGTCATTGTTTATATCCACTTCATAAGTCTTGTTCTCTCTCCAATAGTTTTGCCAGCGGCTCTCTATATCTTTGTGGTTATATTCCATTCTTTATTTATTAATGTGTGATTACTTTTTATTTGGCGGTTATCTCAAGCATCCTTTCTATGGGCTTGCGTGCTCGTTCGGCCACGGCGGCATCCACCTCTATAGCCGGACTCATGTTTGCGAGCGCGTCACGAACTTTTTGCAGCGTATTGAGCTTCATATAGCTGCATTCGTTGCAGGCACAGCTGCTGTCATTGGGCGGAGCGGGGATAAACAATTTGTCAGGATACTTCTTCTGCATCTCATGAAGTATGCCGCTCTCGGTAGCCACTATAAACTCCTTGGCGTCGCTTTTGCCTGCAAAATCCAGCAGCACTGCCGTACTGCCTATCTTGTCGGCTATGAGCTGCAGCGGTTTCTTACATTCCGGATGCACAAGCACAAGCGCCTCTGGATGTTCTTTCTTCAATTCTTTTATTTTTTCCAGCGAGAACTGTTCATGCACATGACACGCGCCATTCCACAACACCATGTTTCTTCCGCTTACGGAATTTATATATCCTCCAAGATTCTTGTCCGGACCGAATATTATCTTCTCATCCTTGTCCAGCGACTCCACAATCTTGCGGGCATTGCCGGAAGTAACCACTATATCTGTAAGTGCTTTCACAGCTGCGGTGGTATTCACATAGCTTATAACAGTATGGTTGGGATGTTCTTTTATAAACTCTTCAAACTCCTTGGCATCGCAGCTGTCGGCAAGAGAGCATCCGGCTTCCATATCCGGCACAAGCACCGTCTTGTCCGGACAAAGTATCTTGGCGGTCTCACCCATGAAGTGTACACCGCACATCACTATTACCTTGGCATCCGTTTTGGCTGCTATTTGAGCCAGCGCAAGCGAGTCTCCTATATAATCTGCTATATCCTGTATATCCCCCTGCTGATAGTAGTGGGCCATGATCACGGCTTCCCTTTCTTTCTTAAGTCTGTTGATTTCTTCAATCAACTCTTCCTTGCTCTTGGAGCCTCCATGATTGTTATCCACACTCATTTCTTTATATTTAGAATTTTAGAAAAATCAAAAATTTAAAATTTAAAAAAGAATAATAAGAATCGTTGATAACCGTCATAACTTTTATCAGGTTTTCTTGCTATATTGGGTTATTGAACTTCAACTATCGTTTTCTTTCACTTTGTCAACACGTGCATTCATTGCTAATAAGCAACTTAGCATAGTTATTAACATCGTGTTTATAACGTGCAAAGTTAATAATAAAATACAATATTCATAGTCAATAACTCTCAAAATAACCGTATATAACACCTCTATTCTTTTATGCTAACTTATTTGTATTCTTGCTTCTCCATCATTATACAATCATGCTTTTGTTAAATGCAAGAGAAACTAATTAAAACTTGCTTTTTATTTTTCAACGGTTATCAACACTTTGTGAACATATACAAAATTGCTTATCTTTGTGAGCCTTTATCCCTTCACACGCGTTATATATTCATACGTCTAACTTAACTACTTTTTTATATGGAATCTACTCGTCAAGCCAAAATAGCTCGTCTTATTCAGAAAGAACTTAGTGAAATATTTCGTGCGCAGACTGCCAAAACTCATGGCACTCTGGTATCAGTTAGCAGCGTGCGTGTT
This sequence comes from Bacteroides sp. CAG:927, assembly GCA_000431155.1. Classification (GTDB taxonomy): domain Bacteria; phylum Bacteroidota; class Bacteroidia; order Bacteroidales; family Muribaculaceae; genus Paramuribaculum. The sequence goes on along the minus strand of HF985654.1, from coordinate 52,808 downwards.
ACTCCCGATCTTAGCATGGCACGTGCTTATCTTTCTGTTTTTCCAAGTGCCAAGGCCCAGGAAATGATTGATAGCATCAATAAAAATGTTCGTACCATTCGTTATGAACTGGCTCAGCGTGTACGCTATCAGCTGCGCAAAACACCCGAACTCTCTTTCTATCTTGACGACTCTCTTGATTATATAGAGAAAATTGATAATCTTTTGGCTGCTGATGACCATACCGGTCAGGATTAATCCTCTTTTTCCTCTTTTTTGATTCATCACATTCCACACACTTATTGAATGGTGTCGTTGCGCATAGCGGTGCGTTATCTTTTTTCAAAAAAAAGCAATAACGCGGTCAACGTGATTTCTGTCATCTCTATGGCAGGAGTTGCTGTAGCAACTGCGGCCATTATATGTGTGCTGTCCGTATTCAATGGTTTCAGTGATCTTGCCTATAAGAATCTTTCACTCATAGATCCTGAGTTGAAAATCACTTCCGTTAGAGGCAAAGTCATTGAGCATGCCGACTCATTGTCTGATTCCATCGCAAAAATACCCGGGGTGGCAATGGCACTCCCCACTCTCACCGAGCAGGCTCTTGCCATTTATGGCGACAGGCAGACACCTGTAATGATTAAAGGCGTACCGCCTCGGTTTTCCGAGATGGTCAATGTGCGCAACTCTATTATTGATGGGCAATGGACTCTTCAGGACTCCCTCTCTTTTACCGGTTGCACTGTCATGAGCGTGGGCACAGCCATAACGCTTGGGGCGCGTCCCGGTTATGATGCCTTGTTGGCCCTTTATGTGCCGCGCCGTGTTGGGCGCATATCGCAGGCCAACCCTATGGCTTCTTTCCGCAGTGATTCTCTTTGGGTTTCGGGTGTGTTTGAGGTAACTCAGGGCGATTACGACAACTCACTCGTGTTTGTTCCCCTGTCTCATGCCCGCATGCTTCTTGATTATACCACTCAGGCATCGGCTATAGAAATCAAAGTTGATTCCACTTACAGCATAGAGCAATTAAAAAATTCTCTTTACTCTCTTTTGGGTCCCGATTATAAGGTGGCCAATCGCATTGAGCAGCAGCAAAACTCTTTCCGCATGATTAAAATAGAAAAATGGATTTCTTTTCTCATGCTTGCTTTTATTCTGATTATAGCTTCGTTCAATGTCGTATCTACTCTTTCCATGCTTATTATTGAGAAACGCGACAACATGGCCACCCTGCGTGCTCTCGGGGCTGCTCCTCGTCAAATCTCGGGTATATTCTTCTGTGAGGGATGGCTCATATCTTTGGTCGGAGGCATCATCGGCATCTTGCTTGGCATTATACTTGTACTTGCCCAGCAGTGGGGAGGATTCATCAAATTATCTGCCAATCCCGATCAGCTTGCAGTCACCGAATATCCCGTAAGGCTCGGTGCAGGTGATATTCTTTCCACTATGGCATTGATTATCGTAGTTGGACTTGTCATAGGCTTTATTGCAGCCCGTTCCTCCAATTCCAAAAACTAAGAGCGTGTGCTGCGCATAAAGAACCATAAGAATAGTCCTGCTGCAAGAAATAGGCTGATAGAAAAGCTCAGTATTATCCCATATATCCCGAGTCCTGCCGGAAAAGCAAGCAGATAGGTTGCCGGTACACCAACCACCACATAGCTCACAAATGCTATCCATAGCATCGGCATCACATTGGCTGTGCCGCGCAGGGCGTTAGCATAATTTATTTGGGTTGCATCGCCATACTGATACAGTACCAAAGGTACTATCAGAGAGACGGCTACGCTTATCACTTCGCTGTCATGACTGAAAAAGCGTATCACATCCGAGCCTGCAAATATAAACAGTAGCGATGAGCATGTGGCCAATATCAGCATTATCACATAACCTTTGCCCGCCACGCTTCTCATCAGCCTGCGGTCTCCCTTGCCTGCCGCATTCGACACCAGCACACTCACTGCCGCCGCCATGCTGTAATATATGCAGAAACCAAGGGTTCCCACAATCACTATCACCTGAAATGCTGCCAACGGTATCTTTCCAAGCCATCCCGCCATAATAGCGGCGGCAGTGAAAGAACCGCTTTCAAATGCCATCTGCATCGCCACCGGCCACGATGTTACATTCAGTAGTTTCACATCCCCTTTGCGGCGTGGGGCGTGAAAAAATCCCTGCCGGTATCCGGCAAAAATATTTCTGCTCAGAAACACTCCTCCTATCATCAGCACGCATAGCCAGCGTGCGGCCAGTGATGCAAGTCCCGCTCCGGTAAGTCCAAGCTCGGGACATCCCATGTTGCCGCGTATCAGCAGCCAGTTTCCTGCTATGTTCACGCAGTTGGCTATCAGTATTATCACCATCGGCATCACGGTGCGTTGTATGGCGTATGCCCATTGGGCCAATACATTGAAAAATGCTATCGGCAATACTCCCGCAAGGTATATTAGAAAATAGGGGCGTATGATGGGCAGCAGTTCATCCGGAAGGTCAAACTTTTCTATGTTCACATACACCGCTCCCATTATGGCGGTTATGAGCAGCGCAAAAAGCCCGTTCACCCATAGTCCTGTTCTCAGCAGCGACCCTATATCTTTGTCGCGTTTCTGTGAAAATAGTGCGCCTATCAGTGGTGTGAGACCGTATGTGAATCCCACACATGCAAATATGCTCACATTAAAAAGATTGTTGACAAACGATGCGCTCGCAAGAGCTTCGGTGGAGTATTGCCCCACCATATTGGTGTCGGCAAACCCCACCATGATGTTTCCCAACTGTCCTATCAGTATCGGAAAACCGAGTTTTAGTATCTTCGAATATGAATAGCGGTTTTCTGTCATCAATATTGCTCGTTGGCATTCGGAAAGCTCACATCTTTCACATCTTTCACATACTGCCCCACGGCATTCTCTATGGCATTGAACATGTCGGCATATACTCTCAGGAATTTAGGCTTGAATCCCTTGTTCATCCCAAGCATATCCTGTACCACTATTATTTGGCCGTCAACTTCGCTGCCGGCGCCTATTCCTATTATAGGTATGTTCACCTCACGTGTCACACGGGCGGCAAGCTGTGCGGGTATCTTTTCAAGCACTATTGCAAAACATCCCAACTCCTCCAGCATTTTGGCATCGTTGAGTAGTCTTTCAGCCTCGGCATCCTCTTTGGCGCGCACACCGTATCCTCCGAATTTGTTCACGCTCTGAGGGGTCAGACCTAAATGGCCGCATACAGGAATACCTGCGCACAGCACCTTCTCTATGCTTTCACGTATTTCTTGGCCACCTTCCATCTTTACCGCGCCGGCTCCGGTTTCACGCATTACGCGCACGGCATTGTGCAACGCTCCCATCGGATCACCCTGATATGTGCCGAATGGCATATCCACAACCACAAGAGCACGTTTTGCGCCTCTCACAGTTCCTTTGGCATAAGTGATCATCTCGTCAACGGTGATAGGTAGCGTAGTCTCGTTTCCGAGCATCACATTGCTCGCGCTGTCGCCCACAAGTATGAAATCTGCACCCGCTGCATCAACTATGCTCGCCATGGTGTAGTCATACGATGTGATACATGCTATTTTTTCCCCGTTCTCCTTCATTTTACGGAGCAGAGCGGTTGTTACTTTCGGTTTTGCTTGTTCGTTGTAGGTTGACATACTCTAATATTATTAAAGTTTCGGGCCACAAATTTACTAACTATTTTCCATCCCCCCAACCTTTACCTTTTTGGAATACAATATGTAAAAATATGTACTTTAAGTGAAATTTTTATGAATTAATTATTATATCTTTGCGCTAAATATCTTAACCCACAAAACATGAACTACAGTTTTCTGGATTTCTTAGGTCTCTTAGGTGCCGTAGGTTTGTTCCTCTACGGTATGAAAGTGATGAGTGAAGGCTTGCAAAAAGCCGCTGGCGACAGGCTGCGCAACATCCTTTCTGCCATGACTCGCAATCGTTTCACCGGCACTCTCACCGGTTTTCTTATCACCGCCTTGATTCAAAGCTCCTCTGCTTCTACTGTCATGGTGGTGAGTTTTGTTAATGCCGGTCTGATGACCTTGGCTCAGTCCATTGCTGTTATTATGGGTGCCAATGTCGGCACCACGTTCACCGCTTGGGTTATTGCCTTGTTTGGATTCAAGGTCAACATTTCTGCTTTCGTGCTTCCGCTTATCGGTCTTAGCGTACCGTTGCTTTTCAGCCACAAGAGCCGCACCAAGAGCATGGGTGAATTCCTTGTCGGTTTCGCTTTCCTCTTCATGGGTCTTGACCTCATCAGCCAGTATGTGCCCGATTTGCAGAGCAACCCCGAAATGTTTGCTTTCCTTGAGCGTTATGCTTCTATGGGATACGTGAGCGTTCTCATTTTCCTTGCTGTCGGCATACTGCTCACAATGGTCATTCAGTCTTCGGCAGCCACATTTGCCATTACTTTGATCATGTGTAGCAAGGGATGGATTGATTTCCCCCTCGCATGCGCTCTCGTGCTCGGTTCCAATATAGGTACCACCATTACCCCGCTCCTCGCTTCTATGAGCGGTAATGTGGCAGCGAAACGCGCCGCAATATGCCATCTCCTTTTCAACCTATTGGGCACCGTATGGGTCATGTGCATCTTCTACCCCTTTGTGGATTTGAACGTATGGCTTACTGAAGCGCTCGGTCAGGGTGACCCCGAAAGTCTCTCAGGTTATGTTCAGCATATTGAGCTTACGCAGCCCGAACTCTACAATCATCTCTTTGACGATTCCCTCCCTGCAGGACATGATGTGGCTTTGAAAATCGCTTCCCTCCAGCAGAGCGTTTCTATAGGTTTGTCCGTGTTCCACACCGTCTTCAATCTTATCAATCTCAGCATAATGATATGGTTCACTAATCTTTATGTGAAAATTGTGGAGCGTCTTGTTCCGGCCAAGAACAAGGAAGACGAGGAATTCCAGCTCAAGTTCATATCCGGCGGTCTCATGAACGCTTCCGAGCTTAACATTGCTCAGGCAGAAAAAGAAATTTATGTCTTTGCCGAGCGCGTTGAGCGTATGATTGATATGGCCAAGACTCTCATGCACACCAAGGCCGATAGTGACGAATGGAGCCAGCTCTATTCAAGGCTTGAAAAATACGAGGACATTTCCGACCGCATGGAAATTGAAATCGCCCATTACCTCAACCGATGCTCCGAAGGGCGTCTCTCTAACGAAGGTAAACTCAAAATCGCAGCTATGCTTCGTATCGTGGGCGAAATAGAGAGTATTGCCGACTGCTGTCTCGGTGCCGGTAAGATACTCATTCGCAAGCAGCAGGGTGCAGTGCATTTCAATCAGGAAATATATGATAATATCGACATAATGTTCTCGCATGTGTCTAAAGCCATGAAAAATATGGTATCTCTCTTGAGTGACATGGAGCATGCTCGTGAGCCGGAGGTTATAAAGAGCTACAACCTTGAGCGCGAAATCAACAACTACCGCAATCAGCTCCGTACAGCCAACATTGAGAACATCAACAACAAGCACTACGAATATCAGGCCGGTATCTACTACATGGACCTCATTTCCGACCTTGAAAAGACCGGTGACTATATTATTAATGTAGTTGATACCATCCGTGAACAATTGCGACGCGCAGCCGCCTGACACCATTTTGCAACAAAAAATTGTCTGGTTAGCTTGTTTTGTCAAGTTAATATTGTGTCACAAAATGGCTACAAATCCATGTTGTCGGTTGTTTATGCCTGTTATTAGTGTATATTTGCATATGAACAATTGTTCAGCACAAAATTACATTGCTATATATTTTAATTTATGAGTGCTGTTGATTCAAAAACGGATGTTCCGTGCGACAGTATTTTATAGTTGACCGTGAGCAGATGATGTGCGAACTTCTTCAATATCGTTTTGAAAGCGAGGGTTATATTGTTGATGTCGCACACGATGGTTACACCGCACTGCAGCGCAACCTTTCAGCTTATAGTCTGATAATTGTTGACTTGATGGACTGTGCCTTTACCGGCATTCAGTTCACCCGGGCCGTCAAGTCCAATACCGAAACATATCATGTACCTATTATCATATTAAGCGCACGGGCTTCCGAAGACGATATTGTCAACGGACTTGACTCAGGTGCCGATGATTATCTTACGAAGCCTTTTTCCTCGCGTGAGCTTGTGGCTCGTGTCCGTTCTGTAATCCGGCGTCACCGAACCACATCCGGTCGTCGCATGAGTCCCGTCATGCGCTTTAAATCACTGGAAGTTGACCTCGGTGCCGGCACTGCCAAAATTGATGGTGAGCAGATTTCCCTCTCGCGCACCGAATTTCTTATACTCGCTATGCTTCTCAGGCATCGCAACCAGTTCTTTGAGCGTCATGAGATTCTCAAAGAAGCTTGGGAAGACGAGTCCTCAACCTCCGAGCGTACTGTGGACACCGTCATATCGCGTCTCCGCAAAAAAATCGGCGATTATGGTCGTCATGTAATCAACCGTCAGGGTTTTGGTTACGGTTTTATTGAGTGATTGATGGCTAAAAAATTACACAATCCTCTCCCCCCTTGTTTCACTCCGGACATACTTGAGGCGGGATGCGATGAGGCCGGCCGTGGATGCCTTGCAGGACCCGTATGCGCCGCAGCCGTCATACTCCCCGATGATTTCTCTCATCCTTGGCTTAACGACAGCAAGCAGCTCTCAGAGGCTCGCAGAAACGCTCTGCGCCCTGTCATTGAGGAGAACGCCATAGCTTGGGCTGTCGCAATGGTTGAGCCTGCTGAAATTGACCGTATCAACATTCTTCAGGCTTCCATCACCGCCATGCACCGTGCTCTTGATCTTCTTGCCGTTACTCCCGGTGCGGTAATAGTTGACGGCAATAAGTTCCGCCCGTGGCGTCAGGTGCCGTTCACCACATTTGTCAAGGGAGACGGTCGTTTCGGCAACATTGCCGCCGCTTCGATACTCGCTAAAACGCATCGCGACGAGTTCATGACACGCCTGCATGACCAATATCCTGCCTACAATTGGGCCGGGAACAAAGGTTATCCCACTGCCGATCATCGCGCCGCCATTGCCGCCTATGGTGTCACACCCCATCATCGCCTTTCGTTCCGTCTTCTTGACAGGCAGCTCACCCTATTTTGATTCACCTTAGGTCATAAAAAAGGGTCCTAACCCCTCGGCAAGGACCCTTATATAAGAGTTGTGTGTTTTTATTTTTTCTTCTTCAGGCGAAGGAAGTAACCGCTGTAATCACCCTTCTTACCCTTGAACTCGCTGTAGCGGCGGTTGATGGCCTCTTTGTCGGCTTCCGAGATATTGGGGTCGGTAAGGTCTTCTTCAGCGCCATAGGCATTGTTCATTATTTTGCCTTTCACAGCCTTCACTGTACCCACTGATTTGTAGGTTCTGTGGCCTTTGGCATCCTCATTAGGCTCAAGAATTTCGTACTCGTCCTTCTCGTTCAGACCTTCCTTGGTGCCGATTGCTGCATAGATATGTTCTCCGTCGCCACCGATTATAGGCAGAACGGTGCGGAACTCCTCATGGCTGTTCTGAAGCTTGATGATGGCTTCGTCTATGGCACGGGCGGTTGCGCGTTTCACAAGTGAGCTTATAGGCTTGTCGCTGAACAGGCTTTGGCGGATGTTTGATGATGATTTCTCACGACCCACAAACTCAAGTTCGCAGAGACCGGCGTTGATAAGGTCCTCTAATGTGGCGTTTTTCTCAAAGATATCCACCGCAAACTTCTGGTTGATGTCATCGTTCCATTTCAGACGGTAAAGGTTGCTTACGGCCTGTACGGTATAACCGTCGCCTGCTGCCGCACTGGCTGCTGCACTTGCGCCGCTGGCTATCAGTGAGCCGAGGCCGCCGAACTGCGAGCCTACTGCCTTGGCCATGGCTGCTGTTTCGGCCACCACTGCCTGATATGAGCGGAAACGGAGGTTTACTGCCAGTACATAGGTGTTGCTTATCATATCAAATGCGGTCTGGCTTATTTTGGCCTGCAGATTCATGTCGTTGGCTGCATTGGCTATATCCTCTGCACTGAAATTGTAGTTGCCGCGTTCAGTCAGCGTACCCACGCCCCAGTGCTGTTCGCCGTTGGGATTATAGTCATACCATTTTGCCAGAAGCGTTGGTGCCACATGATTGGCGTTGAAGAATTTGTTGATTACTGCGGGAGCGTAGTTGTCAAACTCATTATTATTCTCGTCGCCCTTAGTTGACATTCCTGCCATGCTTTTTGCAAAACTGCCAAATCCGCTCTTCTTCTTTTTGGGTGTGAACTGTTTGAGCTCATCTTCGGTTACAGTGGCTTTGATGGAGTCAAAGTCAACCACACGCCACGCCAAGTTGTGGTCGTTGAACTGGTTGGGTATTTCTATTGTGGAAAATACTACGGCCGGCAGCGAGAATATTGATGTGGCTGTAGAGTCAGCATCGTTGCTTGCCTTCTTGGCATCGGTTTTTGCAAATCCCTTTGCTATTGACATCAGGGCATCCGCATTCTCACCCTTCTTTGTCTCCTCCTCATAGTAGTTGTTCATTGATTCGGAGTTAAGGATAATTGTGTACAGTGAGCTGCGCATGTATTTCTGCACAAGTGAATCTGTTGCTTGTGTCTCTGCACTCAGTGTGGGAGCAAATATCAGTGCTGCCAAGGCTCCACATGCAATTGTAAGTTTTCTCATTGGTTTTGGTTTAATTTATAGGTTTAATAATCAGTATCTTGCTCCCGGAGTGATAAACACGTAGCGGTTCACCTGCTTCGGTCGGCTCTGTGCCCATGCCACTGCCACCTCTTTGGCTGCGGTGATGCGGTGTTTTTCCAGAGCCACGGCATCCTTGTATTTTGTTACGTTCTCAAATTCCCATTGCTTCTGGGTAGTCTGGCTTATCTGCTTGCTCAGTGCCTGCGCTTCTGCTGCGCACGATGCCTCCGGATCTATCTGCGACAGATACATATGTGCCTCTGCTGCTCCCTCTGCGTTGGGATTGGCTGCCCATGCACCGCGTGCTTTGGCAAGCAGTTGCTGTGCTGTATGGTTCATGCTCTGCTTGTAGATCTGCATTGCCAGCTCATTGGCTTGGGCATACCCTTTGCAGCACGACGGTATGGCGGTGGCATAATACAGTGCCTCGTCATAATTGCGGGCTGCCATAGCCTTCCTTGCATCGTTGATGTATTTCTGATAGTTGGCATCAAAATAATCTATTATTTTCTGCTGGCCTGTGCGCAGGAAATCCACGAGCTGCTTGTTGCCTGCATTCAGTTTGTTCAGCGCACGGGTGTAGGCCTGCTGGTCGCTGCCGCCCACGCCGTTCAGTTCAAACGATTCTGATGCAAATATTTTCTGCTCGTCGGCATCACCTATATATAATGTGAGCGTAGTCTTCACATACACTTTTTGCGACGGGCCGCCTGTCACATCGTTGAACGCATCGTCAAACCTTCCGGCCACGAAAAAGCGGCTGTCATACGGGGCCGAGATCATTCCGGCTTTTCCTAATGCCTGTGTGAGTTTCCCTTCAAGTTTTGAGTTTATGGCCTCTGGCACCACATCACCCTTGGTAATGGAAGCTATTGACACATCTATGTTGCATTCTCCCTGTCCGTAGGAGCAGAGCGATGCACACAGTGAGGCTATTGCTATGATTGATTTCTGTATCTTCATGATTGTGTGATTGTTAGTTTATTCGCAAATGTCATACAGTCTTCCTGCGCCTAAACCCTTGGTGGTATTTTCACTTTTCAGGTTATAGTTGCTTCGCAAATATCTTTTCAGCTGGTCCACAAATTCTTTGGCCTGCATGACTCTGCCCGCGCTGTCTTTGAACGGTATGCGCACCTGTTCAAAACTGATGCGGTTGCGGCTTGAGTTGCGTGTGCTATATACATGGTTCACGGTATTGTCGTTCATCCAGTCGCTGATTATGGTGGACAGCTCTTTACCATCATACTCGCTGTTGAAGTTGATGCCGCTGCCGTTGTTTCCTATGCGGCACGCAACTGTGATTTCACGGCCATTCGTTTGCAGGTCGTCAAAATGCTCTTGGAGGCGTCCTATGAAGGCACCCATATGCTCGGTGGCTGCGTTTTTGAGGGCCGCTGCTACGGGCACTGTGGTTTTCATTGTCGGGGTTTCTGCTGTCACTTGTGCTATGCTCTTGCCCGAATATGAGTCTATGGCCTCAAGACGGTATGACATGGTGTAATTGAACCCTACTTTGTTCACATCCCATCCTATTTTTATTATTATGTCCGGGCGCAGTTTGTTCATCAGGGCCTCATAGTTGGTCATATCCATCGTTCCACCCGACTGGGTGTCGTCGTTGTAAGCCTCTTCTTCCATCTCCTCCTCGTCATCTATTTCGGAGGTTGCGCCGTAGTCCTTCACCGGAAGGCCGTTGTCTTTCATCAGGCCGTTGAGCTGTACTACCACATTTTTCAGGTCGCTGTTCAAAAATGCCTCGTCATATTTTTCTGTTATGCGGGTTTTGCCGTTGCGTTCGCTCCGTTCCACATAATTGTTGGCATTGCACCATGTTTTGTCAGGCATAAACATCACTGTCGGGGGTGCGCCTGCATTCAGTGTCAGCACGCTTACTGCTGCTACTGCCGTACTTAATACTATTTTGCTGAGTTTCATAATAAATTTTTCTATTGTTGTTTATTTTATTATGCCGTCCTCGCGGAGCTGCTTTTGCAATGCTGGGCGGTCCACATTCACTGTCACACCGAAATTCTCTCTGCCGTTGCTCTTGGACTTGACTCTTGAGTTGTCGCTGCCGGAGGTCTCTTTCACAAACTTCTTGTACTCTCCCCCTTTGGCAAAAAAGCGGTCAAAATACTCGGCATATCTTTCGCGTGCATTCACTTCGTTTACTAAGGCTGTGCTCATGTACCCTTTCGGCGCACCTTTTATCCCTTTGAATATCATGTCATACACCGCATTTTTCTTCGCTTCCTCTATTGCTTGCGATTTGTCCGGCCCGCTGCCCCATGAGCGAATGGTCACTATACCCGATGGGGAGGCGTTGACATAGGATGTGCCGAAATCATAATACGACACCGATTCGCTCACATTTTGGTTCCCTCGGCACGATCCGAGTATCAGCATCACGCCGCATAATGCTGCCCACAGTATGTTTCTTGTTTTCATATCAGAATTCATATCCGAGTTTAAGTGTCACGAACGACACGAATTTTCTTTTGCTTTTGAGTTCTCCCTTTTCGTTGCACGCAAAGGTCTTGAGGTCTTGTCCCAGATAACCCAACCCGAGCAGAAATGCCGAGCGGTCTTTTCCGAAACGCAGTCCCAATGTCGGGCGCACAAGCATTCCGTCTCTTATCGTGCCGCCAATGTCAAACGAATAGTAAGGCACTACGTTTCTGTACTGCATCGGTATGAAATTGCCTCGCACGTTGGCATATAGTGGAAATGCCCATTCGCTCTTGGTGTAGCGCACCTTGTCATTGTCAAAATAATAGCGGCCGCCCACTCCTATACCTATGCGCACAAAGTCGCTGAATCTGTAGCCGAACACCGCATCAACTTCTGCAAGTGAAAAATTGCTGTGAAACAGGCGGCATGAATATGCCCCGCTTGCTTCCACGGCTGCCCAGAAGCCGGTATTGTTCTCTGTGTACTCTTTCTGTTCTGAGTTTGTGTTTATTTCCGGCAGTCTTTTGATTTGGTTTTCTTGTGCCGCACATACCATGACACTCATTGTTGCCATGGCCAGTATTATCATCTTTTTCATTACCATCCTGATCCTAAATCCTTAATCATTCCTTGTTTTTTCAGGTCTTTGCGCAGTGCTGCTGTGTTCACGCGCACTACTGCGCTGACCTTCCACTCTTTGCCACATTTCACCACGCGGCGGCTGTTGTCAACGAGCTGCACATATTTCCGGTAATCACCGTTCTTGAAAAATGGCTCGAAAAAGTCCACGTACTCTGCTTCTGCGGTCGGTGAACCCATGATGGATTTGTGCGATGCTACAGAGCCGAATCCCGAATTTGTGGCATCGTCATAGTCTCTGAACAGTATTCCGTGTACTGCTGCGCGTTCCAGATCATCCTCCTTTACTTTGTCTTTCTTCTTGGTGACAATGGTTACCAATACTTGTTGCGCGTTCTGTGAAGTTACACCTGCGCCCTCAAGTTGATACTGGGGAGCCAGTCCCTCATCGTTTTTCTTGGCCAATACCGCCATAGGGCTTAGTATTGCTGCTGCCAGCACTAATGTCAGTAGTTTCTTCATTGATGTATATTGATTGGTTTATTGTTCCCTTGCTTATGTTTATTTCATGGCAGAATATGATGAACAAATATTAATTAAAACGCAAATATACCTAAAAGACCTAAAGTCATACTGCCCATTTGGTTAAATAGTGTTAACCAAATGGCTGCTACCTAAAAAAATACGGGGATAGTATCATAACCTATCCCCGCATTTTTTAATGTAAAGTTGTTATTTCACCAGATTAGTGATTACTTGAGTCTGATAAACTGTCTCTTCTGTCACTATTTTTGTGCAGGTGTTTCCGAAGTCAAGGGCTTTCTTGGCTTTTCCTATCTTCAAGGGATTGAGTCCCTTAAGTCCTTCTACTGCTTTGGGGGCAAGCTTGGTTGACTCTTCAAGTGCTTCTTTTTCTCCCTTCAGACCTTCGGTCAGTGCTTTGATTGTTTCGGGGGTTACATTGCCCTCGGTCACTCCTTTCAGCAGCACGCTGTTAGCCACTGCCAATGTTCCGGCTTTGGCTGAGGCGTTTACGTATGCGTCAAGGTCTGCAACACCGGTTGCGCCCGGAACTTTCTTAAGCATCTTTTCAAGATTTGCTATACGCTGTGCAGATTCTTCGGCTGCGTCTGCAAAACAGGCTGTTACTCCGCTGAAAAGCAGGATAAATGCTAAAATAAGTTTTTTTCATGTCTTTTAATTTAAAAAAAGTTTTCACTTGCTGGCAAAATTACCAAAAAACATAAAAATTACCCCCACCATTAGTTAAAAATAGTTAATATTACAGCCTCGGTACAAATGCCGGCAAATCCACCGGCTCTAATGAGGCTTTGGGCAATGTGCTGATTACATAAAGTCCTATCGCACGTGTCATCAGTATATCGTCATGGCATCCTTGCCTTGCCCCGTAGGCTCCGCTCCTCTTTTTCTCATACGATGCCAGTTCGTTAAGTGCCATTTCGTCTCGCTCCACATATCCGGCGTCTCTCACCATTCCGAGCAGATTGTCTATTATGAGTGCCTTGGTGCTTCGGTTGGTATGAAACCCCACACGCGATGTTTCATGTTGCGTCAGCGTGTCCAGCGACCGGCGCACATACGTGTCACGGTAGTGCTGGGCCAAAAGTTCAAGTATCATTCCCGCGTCCGATTCCTCTGTTTCAAGTGTGTTGCTCTCCACCACAAGCAATGCGTTGTCATACCATTTGGCTATCGCCGCTGCCTTCCATGCCAGCAGGTCATGAAATGTATGCCCGCGCCATTGTGCCACGACTTTCGGACGCACAAGCGGGCTCCCGTCATCCCCAAGGCGGTCAAACACCGCTATCACGCTCCAGTCTGCACTCTCGCTTCGTCCGCCCACATCCACTGCCACCACATATTTGTGTCTCTTGTTGCTGTGTATGGGTCTTTCCCATACTCGCATCTCCCCGTTCTCTGCCGCCTGAAATCTCACTTTCCTCAGTGCGGCCACTCCTTTGGGCGCACTGCCCGTCACCTCGCCACGTTCTTTTGCGGCGCAGCATTCTCCCCGCAGCCTTTCTATGCTGTCGGTGTCAAATACCGTGTTGATTGACGAGTTGAATGCTTCTATGTCGGTCGTGGGATATTCGGCATTCATTTTCAGGTCCGAGGTCATCTCAAGTCTTTTGCGCCTGTACCATAGTATCTGTTCCAGCGTCAACCCCTTTTCCCATAGCTTTTTCTCATATTTGGTGAGATGCTTCACAAGATATTCGGGATTCTTCACCTCCATATAGTTCATCTCTATCTCATACCATGCCACAAACACCGGTTTGAATGCCACACTCCCCTCTTTCGCCTTTAGCCATACGCTGTGAAAATAGTTGCCCACACCGTTGGCGGTACTCTCCATCACCACCACGGTTTCCGGCACCATCGGTATTCCTCCGCACACGCTTTGCACCACTGTCTCAGGCTGCATAGTGGTTGACTCCGGCCAGTAAGCCACCTCGCTCAGATGCGCCATTGAGCAGTCCATACCTCTTGTGCTGTCGGGACGCCACGCCGATGCGGTGGCTATGCGGCAATTGCGGTCCGGTATGAACCGTATGCTCGTGCTCCCCTCATAAATCTTTAGCTTGGGCTCCCCTTCTCCCTGCCACCATTCTCGCGGATAGTCATTGAGCAGGGTGGAATACATACCTCTGATTGTGGCCGATATGTCACACACGTTTGCCACTATCATTGAGTGCCACTGATGTTTTCTGCAGCATTGAATCCATGCAAAATAGGCCTGCACAAGTGTGCTGCCGCCCCATTGACGCGCCTTCAGCACAATTATTCTCACCGGCTCTCCGGCATGGCGCTGACGCTCCATCTCCGCCAACAGTTTGCGCTGTGCCGTATTGAGCACGAGTCTTACCGTGGCCCCTGTTATCTTATGGCGTATGTGTACACATGTTGCCGCCCAGTATTCAAAATCATGTCTGTGTCTGAGTTTCACCCAGCTCGTCTCATCCATTTCGGCATTATAATCCGCATCCTCCTTCATGCTTACAGGCACCAGCACTATGTTTTTGCTCACCGGATGCCTCACTATTGTGCGCGGACTAACGCATCCCACCCCCGTTATGGGGTCATATTTCAATGTCATGTTCCGGTCGGCCACTCTGCGTGCGTTCTCTTTCAGGAGCTCTTCCATGCTCAGCTCATCTATCTTCATAATCAGTTGTTGGTTTTATCTGCAAAAATACTTCGCACCGCTATCCATACGGATGACAAATACCCTCAACACCAAAAATTCACATATTTTATAAGCCTGTTTGCTGAAAAAGCCATACCTTTGCAGCTTGGATGCAAAGCACCCTTAATTTGTCAACCGGTTACTATATGAAAAGATACAACCTCATCAACAATTGTCTTGGTTGGTTTTGCTTCGTGGTGGCTGCTGTGAGCTACCTACTCACTCTTGAGCCTACGGCAAGCTTCTGGGACTGTCCTGAGTTCATTTTGCAGGCTTTTAAACTTGAAGTCGGCCACCCGCCGGGCAACCCCATTTTCATGCTTGCTGCAAGATTTTTCGTCAACTTTGCTGGTGGCGATATTTCCAAGATTGCTTTGATGGTCAACTCTATGTCGGCTCTTCTCAGTGCCGGCACTATCCTTCTACTCTTCTGGACCATAACACACTTGGTGCGCAAACTCGTTGTCAGGGATAATGCCTCCGACATTTCACCGCTCAAGATGATTGTGATTTTCGCAAGTGGTTTTTGCGGTGCCATGATGTATGCATGGAGCGACACTTTCTGGTTCTCGGCCGTGGAAGGTGAGGTTTATGCTTTCTCATCTTTCTGCACCGCTCTCGTGTTCTGGCTCATCCTGAAGTGGGAAAACCGCGCCGATCAGCCGCATAGCGATAAATACCTCATTCTCATAGCTTATGTCATCGGCATAAGCATCGGTGTCCACCTCCTCAATCTTCTCTGCATTCCGGCCATTGTGCTTGTGGTTTATTACCGCAAGTGGGCCAATACCACCGCTGTCGGCTCTCTTATTGCCCTCTGCATCTCATTTGTCATTGTGGGTCTCATCCTCTACGGCCTTGTCCCCGGATTCATTGAGGTGTCGCAGGGATTTGAGCTTTTCTGTGTCAACACTCTCGGCATGAGTTTCAACATGGGTGTGCTCATCTACTCTATTCTGTTGGTGGCATCGCTTATATGGTGCATCCGTTGCCTCTACAAGCAGAGCAATCCCAATGCCATTCGCATATCTTTCCTCCTGAGCGTCATCCTTTCCGGCATACCGTTTATCGGCGACAGCTCTTGGGTGCCCTGTCTCATAATCTTGGGCCTCGGTGCATATCTCTGGATTGCCAAGAAGCTCCCGGTTCGGATACTCAACCTTGCTGCCATAAGCATTCTTGTTATATTTGCCGGCTACTCTTCCTATGCGCTTCTTCTCATTCGCTCATCCGCTCATCCTCCTATGAATCAGAATGCTCCGGACAATGTGTTCGCGCTCTCGTCCTACCTTAACCGCGAGCAGTACGGCGAGCGGCCTCTTTTTTATGGCGAGACTCTCAACTCCGGCATCGTTTATGAGGTGGCGGGCGATGACACTACTACTCCCTTGGCCACTGAGGGTAAGGAGCTTTACGCCAAGCAGGTTAAAACTGTTCCCGGTGAAAAGGATAAATATGTCATGACTGGACGCAAAAAGAAATATGTCATGACCCCTGAGCTTAACATGGTTCTTCCTCGCATATACAGTGCCGAGCACCAGACTGCTTATGCCGACTGGCTCGGTGAAAGTGGCGGCAGGGTGACCGGTGCGCCGGTTTCTGCTACCGAATATATTGATACTGAAGGCAATCCCTTGCAGAAATCCACAAAAATCCGACCCACTTTCAGTGAAAACATGCAGTTCCTCCTCGGCTATCAGCTCAATCACATGTATTGGAGATATTTCATGTGGAACTTTGCCGGCCGTCAGAACGATATTCAGGGCAACGGTGCCGTTAATCAGGGCAACTGGATTAGCGGTATCCCCTTCATAGACAATCCCCGTCTTGGTGATCAGAGTCTCCTCCCGGATGATCAGGGCGAAGGAAATGCCGGACACAATGTGTTCTATATGATCCCCCTGCTCCTTGGTATAATCGGTCTTGGCTGGCAGGCGTTCACATCCAAGCGCGGTATTGAGCAGTTCTGGGTGGTATTCTTCCTCTTCTTCATGACCGGTATTGCCATCGTGCTGTATCTTAACCAGACTCCCACTCAGCCTCGTGAGCGTGACTATGCTTATGCTGGCTCGTTCTACGCTTTCGCTATATGGGTTGGCATGGGTGTTGCCGGATTGTGGCGCCTTGGCGTTATGGCTCTCCGCAACAAGAAGCTCGCTTGCTCGGCCAGCGACAAAGAAGCCTTTAACGAACCCGAGGGTGAATGCAAGCGCACATCCATGATTTGTGCCGTAGTCGCCGCCGTTATCGGAGTGGCCGTTCCGTTGCAGGTCGTTTCTCAGACTTGGGACGATCACGATCGTTCCGGCCGATTCACAACTCGCGATTTCGGCAACAATTATCTTGAGTCTCTGGATGAGAACGCCATTATATTCACCAACGGCGACAACGATACCTTCCCGCTTTGGTACGCACAGGAGGTTGAGGGCCGGCGCACCGATGTCAAGGTGGTCAACCTGTCATACCTCACCACCGATTGGTATGTTGACCAGATTCGTCGTCCGAGCTATGATGCCCCCGGTATCGACATGCAGGCCAAGTCTCAGGATTATGCCTACGACCGTATGCAGTTTGCTTACTTCATTCAGCCCGACACCACGCCCACCGATGCCCGCATGAGTCTTCGCGAGCTTTACGCTCCGCAGTCGCGTCAGAATTCGTGGGGTGTGCCTGTCATGAAACACCCCGTCATGTATATCCCTGTTGACGAGCGTGCGGCTATCGCAAGTGGACGTGTCAGCGCAGCTGATTCCGCTCGCATACAGCCCGCCATTTTCATTGACATGACTCAGCAGCCTGAGCGCGGTCTCCGTCTCAGTCAGATTATTGGCCTTGACATGATTTCAACCTCTTTGGCTGATGGATGGAAGCGTCCCGTTTATTTCGCCATGACTGTTCCCGATCAGTATTATCTGGGCCTTTCACCCTATCTTCGCAACACCGGCCTTGCTTACGAGGTTACTCCTCTCTACAATCCCGCTCAGGCCACGGCTATCAACACCGACAAGATGTATCGTAACATCACCGAGCGTTTTGCTTGGGGCGGTCTTGACAAAGTCACGAAGCCCGGTCAGGTTTATCTGGACGAGACAGTCCGCCGAATGGTTACGACCCACCGTTCCACCATGCTTGATTTGGCCATTGCTCTTGTACAGGAAGGATACGGCACTCAGGTTCAGATTGATTCTCTTGCTCACTCCGAGCAGGAACTCAAGCAGCTCTCGGCTTATCGCGACGACCGCTACAATAAGGCGCGCAATATCCTTGACCTCATCCGCACCAAGCTCCCCGTGGAGGCTATGCCTTACGCCGTTCAGGTGGGCCAGCAGATAGGTGAGCAGTATGCCACTTTGGGTGTCCTCACCGGCAACAAGGCCGACACAGAGACCGGTCTGAAAATCATCCGTGATGAAATCGAGCGGTTTGCCGGCAATATCGTTTATTACCAGAGCCTCAATTCATGGCAGTATGCTTCTCTTCCGCGTACCGACCTTTACATAGATCGCTACCATCTTATGGAGCTTCTGCAGAGCTACATGAGCTTCGGCGGTGACTACGATGAAATTATGAAGTGGCTCGGCAACCGTGGTGTCAACCTTGCCCGCCAGCAGGCTTTCCTACAGCAGCAGGAGCAGTATCGTCAGAGTGCCGAGTTGCCTCAGGAAATTGAATAACTGAGTGATAGCATGTTTATAGAGCAGCCCCCTTTGCTATATCGCCTCTTGTTCCCCGAAGCAAACTGGCGCATCAAGCGGCGCAACCGCAAGGTGGTGTATCTCACCTTTGATGATGGCCCCGTCCCCGAGGTCACTCCATGGGTGTTGGATATTCTTGACAAGCATAATATCAAAGCCACCTTTTTCATGGTTGGTGACAATGTCAGGCGTCATCCCGAGCTGCTGGAGGAAATCAAGCGGCGCGGACACAGCTACGGCAACCATACAATGCACCATCTTCAGGGCATGCACACCGGACGCAGGCAGTACATGCGCGACATAACCATGGCCGATGCTTTGATTGGCAGCTCGCTCTTTCGCCCTCCACACGGATTGATGCGATGGAGTCAGGCTGCCGCCATCAAGGATCACTACAACATCATCATGTATGACCTTGTCACCCGTGATTACTCACGCCGCCAGACACCCGAAAAAGTGCTCCGCAACGTGAAGAAATATGCGCGCAACGGCTCCATCATAGTATTTCACGATTCGCTTAAGGCGCAAAAAAATCTCCGCGCCACACTTGAGCCTGCCATAATATGGTTAAAAGAGCAGGGCTATGAGTTCTGTCCCCTCAGTATGCTCTGACAGCATAAAAGACCTTTTGCTACGGCAAGGCGCTTGCCGTGTCGCCGTCGCTTCTGTGTGCCCTGTTGAGGATTGGGCGCAGCGTCTCTATGACCGTTGGATTGAGCGTGGCATGCATGCTTCCATGCACTATCTTGAAAACTATCCCGACCTCCGGGCCGACCCGGCTCTTCTCCTTCCCGGAGCTAAAAGCATAATATGCTGCGCTTTCGCATTTTCTCCAGCCCCTTCCGGCATGGGTGCGCGTATAGCCGCCTATGCCCTCGGCACCGACTATCACATCGTCATCAGGCAGCGTCTGGAGGAAGTCGCCGCTCGCATTCAATCCCTTTATGGCGCAGCCACACGCGTATGCGTTGACACCGCCCCGCTTCGTGAGCGTTATTGGGCCATGCGTGCCGGCCTCGGTTTCATCGGGCTTAACAATCATCTGATAATTCCTGATGTAGGCAGCTATATCTTTTTGGGCGAAATACTCACCACCCTGCCCCTCACGCCCGACACACCTCTCCACGCCGATTGCGGACAATGCGGACGGTGCGTTCGCGCATGTCCCACCGGAGCCTTGCGGTCCGACGGTTCCGTGGATGCCCGTCGGTGTCTCTCCTACCTCACCATTGAGCATCGTGGCGATTTCCCGCCCGGCACCGATCTCCATGGATGCCTTTACGGTTGCGACACATGTGCGGCCGTATGTCCCCACAACGCCAACGCCTCCTCACAACCCGTCATTGAATCTCTGCGTCCACGCCCCGAATTGCTCTCCCTCACTCCCGCCGCTTGCCGCCAAATGACGCAGGAACAATTCTCCACCCTTTTCAGCCGCAGTGCCATCAAGCGCACCAAGCTCGCCGGCCTCCTCCGCAACGCTCGCCACCTCCCCTGACTCCCCAAGCAAGCTATAAAGTTCCCCAATACACACTCCGCTCAGCGCGCCAAGCGCAAGCCGCGCGATTTCCCAACACCCCTTGCAAAGTCGGCAGACGCAAAGAGAGCCGCGGAGCGCGCGCAGTCACGGCCCACACCCAAACTCCTCAACATCCCCACCCCCTCAGGCCCCCTCTTTCTCCCCAGTTTGTGTATTATATTATAATTTGGTATTTTTGAAAAAAATTGTCATTAGACGCAATGGTTGATATTAGGAAAATACGTCAGGACGCATCCCTGAGCCAAGCCCGATTCGCAGAAATCACGGGCATATCCCAATATCGACTTTCTGAGATTGAGTTATTTAAGGCTTCACCCACCCCCGATGAACTCAGCAGAATCTCCAACACCGCAGCAGCCGTATTAAATGGCTCCATTAAGGTGAGAAAGGGCAAGCGAATCTCTAAGAAATCCTTTGAATCATCCATCATCCAGACGCATCCCCGAAGAAGTTATGACATTACGCCCCGCAATGCCCAATACCTACGCACCCTTTCAGCGTTGGAACAGCATTTTCGTGCTCCCCGTCCACAGGCTCCGGTCGCAGTATCCTTTTTTACCGGATGCGGTGGAATGTGTTACGGATTGAAAGCCGCTGGCTTCAATATAGTCGCAGCAAACGAGCTTGTTGAGGCGTACAAAGATATTTACCGTTTGAATTTTGGTGACATCCCCTTTCTTTCCAATAACATTTGCGATGTAACCGATGAGGAAATAAGGCAACTGATGGATCAATATGGCGAAATTGATATTATGGCCGGAGGACCCCCATGTCAGGGATTCAGTCTCGCAGGCAAAAGAGACATCTCTGATAAGCGAAACACTCTCTTTGAGTATTATTTGCAGATTGCTTCAAAAATTCGCCCCAAGATTATACTGATGGAAAATGTGAGACTTCTGACATCCATGAAGGCTCCCGACGGTACTCTTGTCAAAGATAAAATTATTTCCACATTTCAGTCCATAGGTTACACAGGCACTTTCCATATTGTTAACGCCGCCGACTACTCTGTGCCACAGAACCGAGAGCGCGTTTTCTTCATCGGCGTACGCAACGACTTGGATGTACCCCCCGTCTCGCTGACCCCGACATGTAGTGACAGCTCCGGTCTTTTTGCCTCCCTGCCACCCTGTTTTACTTTTGGCGATGCCGTTTCCGATCTTGAGTTTCTGGAATCCGGAGAATGTAGCGCTGATGATTCATTGCATAAAGCCACCCGTCATCCCGAGCATGTCATCCGTTGGCTCTACGATGTGCCTCAGGGCCGCAGCGCCCACGACAATGCCGAATCCGACATGCGGCCTCCTTCCGGCTACAATACCACATATAAGCGTCAGGTGTGGTCACGACCGGGCTGCACTGTGACCACCAATTTCACTATGATTTCAGGGTGCAACAATGTTCATCCGATTGCCACACGTGCAATCACTGTTAGAGAAGCATTGCGTTTGCAGTCGTTCCCTGATTCTTTCAGATTCACCGGATCCTCTGAAACCATTCGCACCGTTATTGGCAATGCCGTACCCCCATTGCTGGCATATCACATAGCAAGGCAACTGATTGAGCACTACAATTTGGCTAACGCATAAAAATATCCGGCCTTCAAATTAAATTGCAGCTGTGTCGGATGTTGCTTTTGTCCACCTCGTTGCATCTGTACTACACCAAATTTAGGCGCTTTATGTTTTATCTCCGGCGGTTCTTTATACCTGCCTTTTCTCACGGTGTATTCATCACAGCTGAATCCCCCAAACCGTTCCGACAACTCAAGAAACTCACTCATGCTGAATATTGCCGTCTCCTGTTGGTTTTGGTTTTGAGCCTGTTTAGTCTTATGCAGTATTATCTCAGGAGGAAACGGATCGTTAGCATAACCTTTCTGGAGCAGAAGTTTCGTAATCAGTTTCTGGTGCGTCTTAAATGCATCTTCCCATTCTTCCCTCCCTTTTTTATCCGTCTCTTCCCAAAAATATCTTTCAGGAGTGGATTTCCTGTTTTTGCAGTCAAAATCATCCATAGGACGAAATCCGGCATCTCCGCAAAATTGTTGCATTGCCTTCAGTGCATCCTTACTCAGATTTATATTGTTGTCAACAAGTAGCTTGTAAAATGCCGTAGCAGTAGTAAAATACACCTGTGCATTAGTCGGACGCTTGTTGTTGCATTGTTTCACCGACACACCCTTGATTTCCGTCTTATCACCTTTTTGGAGTTTGATTATAATATCGCTCTTTGACGACTTTATTGATTTGCCGTCTATGCTCATCATCTTTTGACCGTTTTGAGCCGTAGCCAATACTCCGGTTGCGTATGCCTCCACTTTCTCCACCTTTTCCCATCCTATTGTTTCAAGTACTTTTTCAAGCAATATGATGTGAGGAGCAGCCATGTTTAGAATCGGAACTTTTTTAAGAGTTCTGATATATGGCATTTTCAATCCGTTGAGGGCATCGGCTAAGTCATTTTCATATTTGTGTCCTTTTTGCCGCCCGGCCACGCCGGCATCTATCTGCATTTGAAGCCTTTTGTTGTTAGTCTTTTGCATCTTTATAATAATTCTTTCACATCAGTTCCAAGACCTTCTGCTATCTTGTAAATGCTTATTAGAGAAGGATTGCGTTCCACCCTCTCCACCATACCTATATAAGTGCGGTGAAGACCCGCCTTTTCCGCAAGCTTTTCCTGCGAAATCCCTTGCCTCTCTCTCATACACTTCACCTTATTGGCAAAATTTTTCAGATACTCTTGATTTTTCATCGTGTTGAATACTATTGTATGGCATACCTTAGTATTCAATATAACATCATGTCAACATACAATTGTATTCACCCATCCCCCGTCCCCTCGCAAAGAGAGCGCAGGATGCGCGATTTCAGGACACCCTCTTGCGAAGTCGGCAGATGCGAAATAAGTTGCGGAGCGCGATTTCCGGATATCCTCCTGCGAAGTCGGCAGATGCAAAGTGAGCCGCGGAGCGTGCGATTTTTTTACAACCGCTTGCGGAGCGCGAAAGCGTGGAGTTGGCGGACGCAGCCCCCAAAAAGAACCCCGTGACGAGCCGCGGAGCGTGCGCAGTCACGGCACGGCGACAGCCAAGGCCTCCACTCTCCTCACCCTCCCTCCCCTCAAATTCCCTTTTGCGGTTTTGTGAAAAATGCGTAATTTAGCGCATTATTTACTATCATGGCTCAATAGGGCCATGCTCCTTAATTTTGGACCAATTATTATGGCAGATAAAAAAATTCGCGTAGGAATAACCCAGGGCGATATTAACGGCATAGGCTATGAGGTGATTCTCAAAGCTTTGGAGGATAATAGGATCCTTGAGCTTTGCACCCCAGTGCTCTATGGCAGCGGTAAAATCGCAGCTTTCTACCGCAAAGCTCTCAATCTCGCTCCTATTCAGTGGCATCAGATTGACAACGTGGATGACACGATTGACGGTGATTACAACATTATCAATGTCATACCCGAAGACACTAAAGTTGAGCCGGGAGTAGAATCCAAAGCTGCTGGTCAGGCCGCTTTCATCGCACTTGAAAGAGCCGTGGCCGACCTCCGTGCCGGAAACATCGATGTACTCGTCACAGCCCCTATAAGCAAGAATGCCATTCAGAGTGAGCAGTTCACTTTCCCGGGACACACCGAGTATCTTGAATCCTCACTCGGCGATGGCGCACATGCACTCATGATTCTGTGTACCGATCGCATTCGCGTGGCTCTCGTCACCACCCACACACCCGTCTCACAACTCAGCGACGCAATCACCAAGGATGCCGTGCTTGAAAAAATTCTGGCCCTCAATGCGAGCCTTGAAAAAGATTTTGGCCTCGGACACCCCCGCATAGCCGTCCTCGCACTCAATCCGCATGCCGGTGAGCAAGGCTTGCTCGGTAAGGAAGAGCAGGAGCAGATAGCCCCTGCCATTGAAGAGGCTCAGGCACAGAAAATCCACTGCTATGGCCCTTATGCCGCCGACGGATTCTGGGGTAGCGGTGCTTACACCAAATTTGACGGTATTCTGGCCATGTACCACGATCAGGGCCTCGCGCCCTTCAAAACTCTTGCCATGGAAGCCGGCGTAAACTTCACCGCCGGACTGGATTTTGTGCGCACTTCCCCCGACCACGGCACCGGTTTCGACATCGCCGGACACGGTCTCGCCGATGCCGAAAGCATGCGTCAGGCCATTTACACTGCCATTGATGTGTGGCGCAACCGTCGCGGACATGCACGTGCCCACCGCAACCCTCTCCGTAAGCAGTACTACGAAAAAAACAAAGCCGACAATGTCGTCCTTGACCTTACAAAAGATGAATAAATCTCTCTAATACCACATCACTTTATGAACTACGCTATTATTGCCGCCGGCGAAGGCAGTCGTCTTGTACAGGAAGGTGTTCAGCTTCCCAAGCCTCTTGTGCGCCTTGACGGTACCCCCATGATCAAGCGGCTCATCGATATTTTTCTGCGTTGCAATGCCGAGTCCATCTCTGTTATTGTAAATGAACAGATGGTGCAGGTTCGTGAATACCTGCAGAGCCTCAAGCTTCCCGTGCCGTTTCATCTCATTGTCAAGTCCACCCCCAGCAGCATGCACAGCTTCTACGAGGTGAGCCGCAATTTCAAGTTCGGCAAATTCTGTCTCACCACCGTTGACACAATATTCCGCGAAGATGAGTTCCGTGGCTACATTCAGGCTTTTGAGGCCGACAACTCTGTTGACGGTTACATGGCTGTAACCAATTTCATTGACGATGAAAAACCCCTATATATTGATGTGCAGCGTCCCGACATGCGCATCACTGCTTTTCGCGATCAGCCGTGGGATGGTGTAGAGTTCATCTCCGGCGGCATTTACGGCCTCACTGCGCCTGCATTGGCCGTGCTTGAGCGTTGCATGGAGCAGGGCGTTTCACGCATGCGCAACTATCAGCGAGCCCTCGTTGACAGTGGCCTTGTCCTTAAGGCATACCCATTTGATAAGATTATTGATGTGGACCATGCAGGCGACATTGCCACCGCCGAGCAGTTCATCAAGCAGATTTAACAGTTAAACCTAACCAAAATGTCAGAAATCAAGATTGCAGGCATCATGCGTGCCGGGGCATATTCCCCGAATCACATCGGCAATGATGCGGCTATTTTCAATCTCGTTGCTGAGCATCTCCGCAAGCGCGGATGCGAAGTCAACGTATATAGCGAGGAGCAGTGGATGGCCGGCTCCGTTTCCGAAAACATTATTGTCAACATGTGCCGTGAGCAGCGCTCCATCCAGTTGCTGCAGCAGGCCGAGGATCAGGGCAAGATTGTCATCAACTCGGGATATGGCATTGAAAATTGCACTCGCGAGCGCATGACTCGTATCCTTCTCGGCTCCAACATCCCCTACCCCGAGAGCCTGATTGTCAACACCGACGAAGGCGTTCGCGACGCTCTCGTTAAAGCCAAGTTCACCGGTGCTTGGATCAAGCGCGGCGATTTCCATGCCATGCACAAGGAGGATGTGAGCTATGTGCGCCATCCCGAGGAAGCGCAGGAAGTCCTTCAGGAATACTTCCTCCGTGGCATCAAACGCGCCGTTATCAACCGTCACCTTGTCGGTGACCTCATCAAATTCTACGGCGTGCAGGGCACTCCATTCTTCTGGTGGTTCTATCCTTACGATGAGGGACACAGCAAATACGGCCTTGAAGCCATAAACGGCAAGAGCCGTGGCATTGAGTTCGACAAGCAGCATCTCCAGTCTATCTGCCAGAGCGCAAGTGAGGTGCTTGATGTCAAAATATATGGCGGCGACTGCATCGTCGATCCCGACGGTTCTATCCGCATCATTGACTTCAACGACTGGCCCAGCTTTGCCCCGTGCCGCAACGAGGCCGCTCCTCACATCGCCAAATGTATTCTAAACACTATCAAGGCTCGTAAATGATCACTAATAACAACGAAGCGTCTCAACAGCAGCAGAGCGGATACCGTGCTTCGCTCAAATCCATGGACACCGAGGAGCACATTGATCTTGCTTTCTATCGTCCTATTGGCTACGCATGGGCTATACTTGCCAAAAAGCTCGGTGTCACCCCCAATGCCATAACTATAGCATCCATTTTTCTCGGCATAGGTGCCGGTGTTGCATTCTATTTCAATAATCTTTGGATCAACATCCTCGGCATGTTACTGCTCGTATGGGCCAACTCTTTTGACAGCGCCGACGGACAGCTTGCGCGAATGACTCACCAGTACTCGCGGCTCGGTCGAATACTTGACGGACTCAGCGGCGACTTCTGGTTTGCCACCATCTATGTGGCTATATGTCTCCGTGAAAATGTCACCAGTCCTTTCTTCATGCAGCATCCGTGGCTTATATGGGTTATTGCTGTAGTTACCGGGCTCTGTCATGCCAAGCAGGCCGCCATGGCCGACTACTACAGGCAGTTCCACCTCTATTTCCTCAAAGGCGAGGATGGAAGCGAGCTTGAAAATGCTGCCGAACTTAAGCAGAAACTTCACTCCATCCCTTGGAAAGGACATTTCTGGCAAAAACTCACCCTTACCACCTACACCAACTACACCGTTCAGCAGGAAGCCACAGCTCCCGCCATGCAGCGTCTTCGCCGCGAGCTTAAAAAGCGTTTCCCCGATGGTGTCATCCCCATGAGTTTCCGTGAGGCATTTCGTCAGCGTAGTCTCCCGCTGATGAAATACACCAACATCCTCTCCTTCAACTGGCGCACCATTGCCCTATTCACATCTCTGTTCCTGCAGATGCCGTGGCTATATTTCGCCTTTGAGCTTACTGTCCTCAACTTCCTGCTCGTCATGATGGTGCTCCGTCACGAAAAAATTTGTCGTTTCTTCACCTCTCAGCTCAAAGATGGAAAATATTAAAGGTATAATATTCGACTATGGCGGCACTATCGACAGCCGTGGTGTCCACTGGAGCGAAGTGATTTGGGCCGGATATCAGGCCAATGCCGTTCCCGTTGACAAATCCACCTTCCGCGATGCTTATGTGTTTGCTGAGCGCGAGCTTGCCCGCACTCGCCATATACTTCCCCACCACACCTTTGCCGATCTCCTGCTCATCAAAATGCGCATTGAGCTGCAATGGCTCGTTGATCAGCAGCATCTGCCTGCCGATGCCGTAGAGCGTTGGGCCAAGCCGGTTGCCGACTATTGCTACGATGCGGCACGCAACTCTATCGCCGATGCGCGCCCCGTGCTTGATGAGCTTTATTCCCGCTTCCCTATGGTGCTTGTCTCCAACTTCTATGGCAATGTTGAGGCCGTTCTTGAGGATTTTGACCTCCGTCGCTATTTTCGTTCTATTATCGAAAGTGCTGTCGTCGGTATCCGCAAGCCTGATCCTCGCATTTTCAGCCTCGGTGTGGAGGCCCTCGGGCTTCCTCCTCAGCAAGTGCTCGTGGTTGGCGACAGTTATAAAAAGGATATTGTACCGGCCGAAAGCATCGGTTGCCGTGTCGCGTGGCTTAAAGGTAAAGGATGGACTCCCGAAGAGG
Source organism: Bacteroides sp. CAG:927 (assembly GCA_000431155.1). Classification (GTDB taxonomy): domain Bacteria; phylum Bacteroidota; class Bacteroidia; order Bacteroidales; family Muribaculaceae; genus Paramuribaculum. The sequence continues at coordinate 25,101 of HF985654.1, read as the reverse complement.
ATGCTCAGATGCACCCTGCCATCATTTCCACTCTGTCTCAGGTCCTTCAAATGGTAGACTGACCCCATATATGCGACATTTTGACCACTCTTCACGCCAATAGCGCAATTTACATTTGATTACAAATAATACTTGTTTTTGCACTAAAATTAACCTATATTCACTATATATGCCTTATTTTCTCAAAAATTAACCAAAAGAGGTATAACTTTAGAATAAATTTTATTTTGCAATTCAAAAATTAGAAGTACTTTTACGCGCTGTTTGCCCCATAGGCTTCTTTCTGCTCCGGGGCATTTGGCTTTTTAACTTTGAAATCAATAAAACCAAAACATTATTTTTAATTCACTTATGAAAAAAACTAACGTAAAGCCCGCAGAAGGTAAGCTCGGCGTACTCGTAGTAGGCCTCGGCGCTGTATCTTCTACTTTTATGACCGGTGTGCTCATGACCCGCAAAGGCCTCGCTAAACCCGTAGGCTCAATGACTCAGTATGACAAAATCCGTGTTGGACAGGGCGCTGAAAAGAAATATCTCAAATACAACGAAATAGTTCCTATCGCTGACCTCAACGACATCGTTTTCGGCGCTTGGGATGTTTATCCTGCTAACGCTTACGAAAGCGCTATCAACTGCGAAGTCCTCAAGGAAAAAGACATCAACCCCGTTAAGGACGAACTTGAAAAGATCGTTCCTATGAAGGCCGCTTTCGACCACAATTACGCTAAGCGTCTTGATGGCGAAAACGTGAAGACCTGCACCGACCGTTGGGACATGACCAACCAGATTCGCGAAGACATCCGCAAATTCAAGGCCGAAAATGGTTGCGACCGTATCGTTGTTCTTTGGGCTGCTTCTACCGAAGTTTACGTTCCCGTTGACGAAAAAGTTCACGGCACTCTTGCTGCTCTCGAAGCTGCAATGAAAGCTGACGACAAAGAGCACATCGCTCCCTCTATGTGCTACGCTTACGCTGCACTTAGCGAGGGTGCTCCCTTCATCATGGGGGCTCCTAACACAACCGTTGACATCCCCGCTATGTGGGAACTCTCAACCAAAACTCACATGCCTATCGCCGGTAAGGACTTCAAAACCGGTCAGACTCTTGTTAAATCCGGTTTCGCTCCCATCATCGGCACTCGTTGCCTCGGCTTGAGCGGTTGGTTCTCTACAAACATCCTCGGCAACCGTGACGGTCTCGTTCTTGACGAACCCGCTAACTTCCGTACCAAAGAGGTTTCCAAGCTCTCTACTCTCGAGTCCATCCTCGTTCCCGAAAAGCAGCCCGACCTCTACACCGACTACTACCACAAAGTACGTATCAACTACTATCCTCCCCGCAACGATAACAAGGAAGGATGGGACAACATCGACATCTTCGGTTGGATGGGTTATCCCATGCAGATCAAGATCAACTTCCTCTGCCGCGACTCTATCCTCGCTGCTCCCCTCTGTCTTGACCTCGTTCTTCTCAGCGACCTCGCTGCTCGTGCCGGCCGTTACGGCATACAGCGCTTCCTGAGCTTCTTCCTCAAGAGCCCGATGCACGACTACACAACTGGTGAGGTTCCCGTTAACCACCTCTTCCAGCAGTATGTGATGCTCAAAAACGCTATCCGTGAAATGGGCGGATACGAAGCCGACGAATTGATCGACTAAGCATCATTCGACCTCCCTTTTTTCAAAATTCATAAGTAGAAAAGCTCGCCTTTTGGCGGGCTTTTTTGTCTGATACTATTTTTATGTCCCGCAAAATTTTGGATTGGATTGTTTCAATTCATTATATTTGCGCAAATTATCAATTACTTCAACATTCCAACATGAAAAAAATTTTTGCTTTTGCCGTTGCTGCTGCATTATGCGGCATTAGTGTCTCTTGCGGCAGCGATGACGACGACCCCAATGGCCCCGACGGTGGCAATGGTGGCCCTTCCGCAGGGCCGGTGGTACCCTCTCAGTCTCCTTCCAATTTCGGCGGCGTACGCCTGATGTCCGTATTGGATGATGAATATGGCTATGGCTCTCGTTTCACTTACGATGCCGCAGGCCTTATTAAAACCGTTACTGATGATAGCAACGAGACCTACATCGTGGACTTCGCTACAGGCACTGTAACCTATCGCGAATATAACGAAGAAGAAATTTGGCACATTACCAACACCGACTCCGGATTGATTACAAGCGTCAGTTCCACGCTCACCGAACACGAGGAATCCGGGGTTGTTATTACTGATGTCACATGGAACTTCAGCTACGATTCCTCCGGTCATCTCATTGAGGCTGTATATGAAGAGCGCGGCAGAGGTAACTCCGATTGGATGAAGGGTAGCACTACCCTCACTTGGAGCAATGGATTGTTGCTGTCTGCATACGGCACATATTCTGAGGTATATGAGGGCGAGAGCGATAGCTGGACCAACAATATCACCTTTGAGTACGACAATGCCTATCCCAATGCTTTCTGTCAGTACACCGATGAAGTGATAAGCGCCATTGATCTTGATGGAGGCATTGAGCCGTTCATGTTCGTTGGCGTTCTTGGCATAGGCCCCAATAAATATCCCACAAAAATTATTGATAACGACAGTCAGGAGTATAGCGATGTGCAATATTCCCTCAATGCACAGGGTCTCGTGAAGTCTGAAATTGGCACAAGCCATTATGGTGGCGGTTACTCTTATTCTTCTTCTGTCACATACACATACTCTGATGAGTCTGCCGCTCAGAACCGTCCCGCTGTTGCACCATCTAAAGCTAAAAAGCACATCTCTTTCAGAAAACAGCGTCCGTCTTCCCGTAAATAACAGGTCTTATACACATTCATTATAACTCAATGCGCCGGTTGCATCATTCTCAGCAACCGGCGCATTGCATTTTCTACTATGTTTTAGTCTTTCCTTTAATCAAATTTATAGGTAATTGTGCCGGTCTGCTCGGCCGGTGCATCCGTTGACACCGAAAAACGGCTGTTTTTTGCCGCCTGTACGCAGCTTTGCCGTGCCGCAGTGTTCGCTGCCACCGCACCTGTTCCGCGGCTGTACGAGGCCGCAATCACATGTCCTTGGCGATTCACGCGCACACTCACCACTATTGTACCCGTCGCGCGACCTGTTGGGCGTGCCCACGACTCCAGAGTACGCCCTTTTAGCGAGGTTCCGGGTGTGCCGCTCAAAGCGCCGTGGTCGGCATTGCCGTTTGGCGATCCGCTTTTGCCCGATTCACCGCGTCCCGATCCTGTGCCGCCGAATTTCACTCGGTTCGCTATCTCCTTTTTTTGTTCTTGTTGGCGTTTCTCTTTCTCTCTTTTTTCAAGTTCCTCTTTGGTGGGTCCGGCTTTTTCCGGCTGCGGTTTTTTCGTAACCTTTGCAGGCGATTCCTGTTCGCTCGTAATTACAGGAGCCGGAGCCTTTTCTGGAGTGCCGCCGTCAGTGCGGTCTATGCCCGAAATGTCAGGCGATTGTGCGGTGCTTGAAGCCTTGTTGTCATTATGTGCCGGTTCCGGTATGTCACCAAATTTCACATATTCCCCGTCAAACAATAGCTCGCTGCTGTCCACTGGTGGCCATACGCGATCCTCATGCTCCGCTCTTTTGAGTGTCAGCACGAGCATTAGGGCTATTACAAGTGCGCATAGCAGCAGTGTAATTCCCAAGGCTATTGATTTGACTTTCCGCTCCTGTGTCACTGTGCGGCTTCTTTAAGTTTTGAGGGGGCCGGTTTGGTGGCAAGCACCATTTTCAGATTTGAGGTCGCTCCTAAATCAAGCACCTCTATCACTTTTCCGTATGGCACCTCTTCATCGGCATAAACGGCTATGAACTGACGCGTGCTGTCCTGCTGCTGAGTGAGTTGCAGAAATGCCAACAGCTCTTCTCTGCTCTCCATTTTGCGTGGCTCCTCATCATCAAACGAGGCATACATCGCCATATCCTTGTCAATATACACTCTGGTGCCCGGTTTTATGGCCGTTTGTTCCGAACTTTGAGGCAGATTGATTTCCAATGCCGTGGGAAACACAAACGTGCTTGTCACCATAAAAAATATCAGCAACAGAAATATCACATCCGTCATCGACGCCATCGAAAACAGCGATGTCATTTCAAATTGACGCTTCAGTGCCATATCAAGCCGGTTCGTTTAGCAGGTCCATGAACTCCATGGTGTTACCCTCAAGGCGTGTCATCACTCCGTTGATACGCGCAACGAGATAATTGTAGGCAAACAGTGCTATAACGCCCACTATCAGTCCGGCAACGGTGGTCACCAATGCTTCGTAGATACCGCCCGCAAGCACATCTATATTCGCGCTTGAACCGGCGCTTGCCAGATTGTAAAACGCCTGCACCATACCTATCACAGTTCCGAGAAAACCTAACATCGGCGCCCCGGCTGCTGTGGTTGCCAGCCATGGCAACCCTTTTCCTAAGTTCGCCACTTCAAGGTTGCCCGTGTTCTCTATCGCCACGAGCACATCGTTCATCGGTCGCCCTATGCGGCTTATTCCCTTTGAAATCAGTCGGGCATAAGGTGTGTCTGTCCGGGCGCACAGATTTTGGGCCGTATCTATCTCTCCTTCATGTATATAGCCGCGTATCCGCTGCATAAACGATGAATCTTCTTTTGAGGCTTTCCTTATCACGATTGCGCGTTCTATGAACACGTATATTGATATCACTGCCAGCAGTGCCAGTGGTATCATTATGAATCCGCCTTCAAGGCACAATTCCCATACCGACAGCTCCTGCCCTGCTACATTCTCTATCATATCAGGCATTCTTTATATTGTTTTATAGTTTCGGCAAGACCCAGATACAGCGCATCGCTGATCAGTGCATGACCTATCGACACCTCGTTCAGGTGCGGCACTTGGGCGTGAAAATACTTCAGGTTCTCCAGATTCAGGTCATGTCCGGCATTGATGCCCATTCCCGCACTGCGGGCTGCACGTGCTGCCGTCACAAACGGTTCCACTGCTTTCGCTCTGTCGTTGTTGTAATTGTCGGCATACGGCTTGGTATAAAGCTCCACTCTGTCTGCTCCGGCACGTGCGGCGGCGCGTATGTTCTCCACATCGGTTCCCACGAATATTGACGAGCGTATCCCGGCTTCGCGAAGACGGTCAACTATTGATGTAAGGAACTCCATATTGGCCTCCACATCCCATCCTTCGTGCGATGTCAGGTCGCCCGGGGCATCGGGTACCAGCGTTACTTGTGCTGGCTTTACTTGAAGCACAAGCTCCATGAATTCCGGCGATGGATAACCCTCTATATTGAATTCGGTTTTTATCAGTGGCCGCAGTTTGAACACATCTTCGCGTTTGATATGTCGTTCATCGGGGCGAGGGTGAACTGTAATCCCGACGGCTCCAAGCCGTTCGCATTCTGCCGCAAAACGCAGCAAATCCGGCACATTTTCACCTCGGGCGTTGCGTAGTGTGGCTACTTTGTTGATATTTACACTCAGGTTTGTCATATAAAAAAACTGAATCTTTGTTCCGGTCGTTTAAATAGCAAGGATATATGCATAAAAATGCCTAATTTTGCATCCACCGAAACTTAACGGCAAAATTAGATAGAATTAATCATAATTAAAAGCGATTGACCGCAAAAGATAACATATTACCCTTATCACCCACTGCCGCATTGCATCGCGAGGAGCGGCTGTTCCCTCCTGTCGAGGAATCTTCCGAACTTAGTGTGGCTTGCTACAGAACCGACTATTCCGCTTCGCGCATCGCACATGCCGTTGAGGATGTGGATGCACACCTGCTCAACCTCAATGTCACCTCTCTCGTCACTGACCATGGCGAGGTCGTAGTTGATTTGCGTGTCAACAGGCGCAGTGCCGCTTCTGTCGCACGCTCTCTTGAGCGATATGGTTACCGGGTGGTGGATATTCATGATGCCGACGAGCCGATTTCCGATTCTCTTAGCGAAAGGGTTGGTGAATTGCTTCTCCATATCAATATGTAGCCCATGAGTATGACTATTGCTATTTACGGCAACAAGCCGCGTGACCCTCAGCGTCGGGCCGAGGTGATTGGGGTTATGACCCTTTTGGCTACTTATGCCGGTTCGGGCGTGAAATTCATGCTTGAGAAACGCTACAGCGACTATCTTGTGCAATACACCGATGTTGCTGCATCATACCCCGTGTTTGAGTCCGAAAAACCTCCCGTGGCCGACCTTGTGATGAGCATTGGCGGCGATGGCACTTTTCTGCGCACCGCCAACTCTGTCGGTGCTCTCCAGACTCCCATTATCGGCATAAATTCCGGGCATCTCGGCTACCTCGCCGCCGCTCAGATTGACGACATGCCTCATGTCATGGAGCAGATTCTTTCCGGCAAATGCACTGTCGAGCCTCGTTCCGTACTCGCCGTTTCGTCTCCCGATGTCCGCCTCAAAGGTTTTGCTTTCGCTCTCAATGAGGTCGCCATACTCAAGCAGGACACCGCTTCCATGATCACGGTATCCACCCGCCTTGGAGGTTCCGTCCTTGCCGAATACCGCGCCGATGGCCTCATAGTCTCCACTCCCACAGGCAGCACGGGCTACAATCTCAGTGTGGGCGGTCCCATTGTTTCGCCTGCCGCTCCGGTGTGGGTCATTTCCCCCATTGCGGCACATTCGCTTGCCATGCGTCCGCTTGTAGTGAGCGATTCCGAAACCGTTGACACTGATGTCCGCTCGCGCTCCGGCTCTTTCCTGCTCAGTATTGATGGCAAGAGTCAGGTGCTTCACGAAGGTGTCCGTCTTCACATTGAGCGTGCACCGTGGCAGGTTCACGTGGTTCACCTCGCTGACATGGATTTCCCGCTCACTCTGCGTTCCAAACTCCTTTGGGGAGTGTAAACTTACCTATAAGTTGCTCATGAAGCCGCTTTATGCACCTGTGCGTGGTCTTCTTCCCGATGGCCGCGTGATTATGGTTACTCCACGCCGGCAGGCCCGCACGCTTATCCTGCGCCGCAAAAACAACGAATTTCGTCTCACGGTTCCATACGGTTATCCGGCCGACAATCTTGCCGACAGGATTTCCGAGCTTGTGGCCCGATTTGATGCCCGCTTTCCGCAGCAGTCCGCACAGCTTTACTATATCGGTCAGGTCATCTCTTGCCACGGTGTTGACATTGAGCTTTACTCCCAGTCGGTCAGTCCGAGGCAGGTGATAATAGGGGAGGGCATACCCCGTTCGCGGCTCGGCATTGGCTCGGAACTCTCTCTTGAGGATGCTGCTACCGAGCAGTTTGTCAGTTCCGTCCTTTGCCGTCTTGCTTACAGGCTTGCGCCACGGTTGCTGATTCCGTATGCCGTGCAGGTCGCCGCAAGGGTAGGGGTCTCACCCGATTCATGGCGCATTGGCCGCGGTTTGCGCACACTCGGCACATGCTCCCGCTCCCGCGTCATAACTCTCAGTTGCGCCCTTGTTTTCCTCCCTTTGGAGCTTCGCGAATACATAATCTGTCACGAGCTTGCTCATCTCACCGAAATGAATCATTCCCCTCGTTTCCACGCTCTCTGCAACTCTTATCTTCAGGGCAAAGAAAAGCCACTCATAGCTGCCTTGAAGCACCATGAGTGGCCTATTGTGCGGTAATATATTAATCCTATTTAAGCTTCCACTCCCAGCCCGATTTGGTGTCTTTCACATCAAATCCTATCTCTGACATGCGGTTGCGTATAAGGTCACTCGTCGCCCAGTCCTTCTTGGCCTTTGCCTCGGCGCGTATGCCCAGCAGCAGGTCCACTGCATCTTCAAACGGTTTCAGCGCTCCCTCTTCGGCTCCCGAGGTTGCGGCCGCTCCGTCAAGACGCACGCCGAGTATGTCGCCAAGGAATGTGCGGAACACATTTTTCAGTGCCTCTATATCCTCGGCAGTGGCTTTGTCGGTGCCGTCGTTTATGCGGTTGACCATTGCCACGGCTTCAAACAGGGCTGCTATCACCATCGGCGTGTTCAGATCGTCGTCAAGGGCTTCATAGCATTTCTCGGCTATCTGCTGCACATTCACCGTTGAGGTGTCGCTCGCCTTGAGGTCGCCGGTTCTTTTGTAACCTTCCAGCATGCGTTGCAGGGCTTTTTCCGATGCCTGCAGTGCCTCGTTGCTGAAATCCACCGTCCCGCGGTAATGTGCCTGCAGTATGAAGAAACGTATGGTCATCGGCGAGTATGCCTGTGACAGCAGCTTGTGGTTGCCGGTGAAAAACTCCTGTAGGGTTATGAAGTTCCCCAATGATTTTCCCATCTTTTGGCCGTTGATGGTTATCATGTTGTTGTGCATCCAGTACCGCACGGTGTCATGTCCGTTGTGGGCCACCGACTGTGCTATCTCGCATTCATGGTGCGGAAACTTCAGGTCCATGCCGCCTCCATGTATGTCAAACTGCTCGCCAAGATACTTTTCTCCCATAGTAGAGCATTCTAGATGCCACCCCGGGAATCCCTCGCTCCATGGCGATGGCCAGTGCATTATGTGTTCGGGCGAAGCCTTCTTCCACAACGCGAAATCCGCCGGATTATGTTTCTCTTCCTGACCGTCGAGTGCGCGTGTGGCGCTTAGTAACTCATCTATGTTTCTCCCCGACAGCTTTCCGTAATTATGGTCGCGGTTGTACTTGGGCACGTCAAAATACACTGAGCCGTTGCTCTCATACGCATATCCGCTCTCAAGTATCTTCTTTATGTACTCTATCTGCTCTATGATATGCCCCGATGCATGCGGTTCTATCGACGGCGGTAGCACATTCAGCTCGTCCATTGCCTTGTGATACCGCGTAAGATAGTATTGCACCACTTCCATCGGTTCCAGTTGCTCCAGACGCGCTTTCTTGGCTATCTTGTCCTCTCCCTCGTCGGCATCGTGCTCCAGATGCCCCACATCGGTGATATTGCGCACATAGCGCACCTTGTACCCGAGATGGCGCAGATAGCGGAACAGCACATCAAATGTTATTGCCGGACGGGCATGTCCTAAATGGCCGTCGCCATACACTGTGGGTCCGCACACATACATTCCCACTCTGTCGGGATTCAGTGGCTTGAACAGCTTCTTCATTCGCGACAGCGAATTATATATTTGCAGATTATTCTCTTTGATTGCCATTGCCTATTCTTTTTTATGCGTTGCCGCCGAACATGAATGGATTGGGTATCTCTCCCTGATTGTTGCCCCCGTTGGCCGGGTTGTTGCGCGGTGTCTTCGGTTTGATTTCGCCGAACATTGCTTCATAACGCTGCACATTTTCCATCAGCGCGTTCATCAGGTTTTTGGCATTCTCTGGGGTCATGATTACGCGGCTCTGCACCTTTGCCTGAGGCATATTCGGAGCGAGGGCTATAAAGTCAAAGTAAAATTCCGACGGCCCGTGGGTTATGACGGCAAAGTTTGAGTAATGGCCGCCCGCCACTTCCGGTGTCAGTTCAATCTTGATTTCTTGTCCTTTTTTCTGTTCCATATCTTTTATAATTTTTTTGTCGTTTATTCACTCTTCAAAAACACCACTCTCTGCTGATAGATATTGTTGGTGTTTTTCAAATGCACCTCTACGCCCTTGCATGAAGGCATATTCCATACTGCGCCCATATTCAGCGATGCTATGGTCTTGCGGTTGTACCCCTCCTCATTTTCGGCATGAGTGGTCAGATACAGTTGCGGTATCTCGTCATTGAGGGTCGTGGCGTCGGCCACAAGGTCAAACTCTCTTTTGCCCGAGCTGGCTGGCAGCTGTGCCATAAGGTTCAGATACTCTCCCGACCGGTAAAATGTCATCACATATATCCCTTCTGACTCTTCCATAGAGGGTAGGGCGGTAGCATCGGTTTTCACCGTGCCGTTGTATATCACGTTTAGCGACCGCGCTTCTATGCCCGTACTTGTGCCGTAGGCAGTCCCCTCAGGCAATGTGTAGGTTACCAGAAGTCGTGTCCCTATAGGCACTTGCTCTTGGTTCAGCCGTCCTTGAAGGGTAAGCGTGACAATAGGGGAATCGTTTATCTCGCGGTATTCCAGCATTGAGCGTCCTGAATTGTTGTCGCCGACATAGGTGGCTATGTTCTGGTACATGGCTATTCCGCCGTCGGGATCTTCCGGCTCGTCGCGGCATGCGCTCAGCAGCCACACGGTGAGCAGGCAAAGCAGGGGAGTAGCCCTGCGCAATATCTTGTCTTTCGTCAGTCCTGTATGCATATTTCGGCTGTTGTGGTCTCTTTGGTGAGTATTTCGGTTATCATACCGTCGCGCATCTTGATTATGCGGTCTGTATCGGCTGCCAACTGTTCATCGTGGGTCACTATCACGAATGTGTGGCCCATGTCACGGCGCAAGTCAAAAAACAACCGGTGGAGTTCCTGACGGTTGTGGCTGTCAAGGCTCCCTGACGGCTCGTCGGCAAGCACCACTCCCGGATTGCACACGAGCGCTCTCGCTACGGCGGCACGCTGTCTTTCGCCGCCCGATAGTTCTGACGGCCTATGTTTCGCGCGGTCGCTCAGTCCCATGTATTCTATCAGTTTTCTCGCTTTTTCCAGTGATTCGCTGCGGCTGGCTCCTCCTATCATTGCCGGCATTGCCACATTTTCCTCCATGCTGAACTCCGGCAATAGCTGATGAAACTGAAACACAAACCCTATGTGCTTGTTCCTGAACCGTGCCAGCCGGTTGTCGTTCATCGCAAATATGTCCGTCCCGTCAAAGCTTACACTCCCGCTGTCGGGACGGCTAAGCGACCCGAGTATCTGTAGCAGGGTGCTTTTCCCCGCTCCGCTCGGTCCCACTATCGACACTATCTCGCCCTTGTGTACCTCAAGGTCTATCCCTTTCAGCACTGTGAGATGGTCGAAGCTTTTAACTATCTGGTGTGCTTTGATCATACACAAAAGTAACTAATAATTTCAGTATTTGAACGATGATCCGCCCAAAAATTCTCGCAGCAGTGATGTTGACGGCACATATTGTTCGCTTATCGGTTTGAAATACCCTAAGAAAGTGCGCAGACGGGCTGCCTCCGCAAACTCCGGTATATTGTGCGGCACATGTCTCAGCACCTCCTCGCCCCGGTCCTTTAGCACGCCTAACTCAAACAGCAGCGACGAATTGAACGTGGCGTCCGCATTCTCCTGATAGGGGAATATCCACTTCTCCTCACCCCTTCTCACGCTCGGCCATCTCTTTATGGTGTCCACTGCCGATGTGCCGCGATACTTGTTGTCGCGTATTATCCGCCGCAGAAGGCGGTTGTCGGTGGTGGGAACCCAGTTGTGGTCGTCAATTGATATGGTGGTCAGGGCCGACACATACACTCTGTATTTATGCTTGTCCGGCACATTCTCCGTAAGCTTCGGATTCAGTCCGTGTATCCCCTCTATCAGCAGTATCGAGTTGGGATGAAGCCGCATTTTCTCTCCCCAGTACTCACGCGCGCCTGTGGCGAAGTTGTAGTAGGGCAGTTCCACCTCTTCGTAGCGCAGTAGGGCGTTGAGGTCCGCGTTGAACCGTTCAAGGTCAAGCGCGTACAGCGATTCATAATCCAGCTCCCCGTTCTCGTCCAGAGGCGTGTGTTGCCTGTCCACGAAATAGTTGTCAAGCGATATCATCTGGGGCTCAAGCAAATTTGTCATAAGCTGTATGCCCAGACGCTTTGTGAATGTGGTTTTGCCTGATGAGGATGGACCGGCTATCATCACTATTCTTGCCCCCCCGGCCATAAATTTGCGCTTTATGTCATCTGCTATGGAGGCTATGCGGTTGTTGTGCAGGGCCTCCGACACGTTTATGAGCATCGCGTCCTGACCCTCCATGACGGCCTTGTTCAGCTCTCCCACATTGCTGACCCCTACTATATGGTTGAAATTCACGTAATCGGTAAACGCCGCAAACATCTTCTCTTGCTGGATGGGCACGTTCGCTTCCGACGGGTTCTCACGGTTAGGCCCTAGCAGTAGCATCCCTTCTTTGTAAGGTTGAAGGTCAAACACCCTCAGCACTCCCGTTGACGGCGCAAGTGCTCCATAATAGCTGTCGCACAGGCCGTCAAGCTTGTAGTAAACCGTGTAAAGTTCCTGCAACGTGCGCAGCAGCTTCACCTTGTCGTCAAGTCCCTGGCCCTCGAATATCTCTATTGCGTCTTCAGTCAGCCTCTCTTTGCGTTCAAATGTCAGGTCTTGCTCCACAAGCTCTTTCATTTTTTCTTTCAGCTTGGGCACCCATTCGTTCATATCCGGTTTGTCCTTTCCGGTTATGCGGCAATAGTATCCCCTGCTCACCGAATGTTCTATCCTCAGTCTGTACCCCGGCAGCAATTCGTTCACAGCCTTGTAAAGCATCATGCTCAGCGACCGCGTGTAGGTGCGCTGCGCCGAGTCGCTGCTCAGTGGCAAAAACTCCAACATCTTGGGCGAATATACCGGAAACAGCATGTCCTCGTTTCGGTTGTTCACCCTCGCGCAGATTGGCACAAACGGTATTTCATCTTTCACCCCCTCATAAATCTGTTGCAGCGTGTCGCCGCCGTTTATGGTCAGATAACGGCCCGTGTTTTTGCAATATACTTTGAGTGAATTGCTCATGGATATGGTTTTTTATCGGTGTAAAAATAACTTTTTCATTCTTTGGCGGCGGTTTCGCTTCTGCTCAAACTCATGCAGCGATTCAAGCAGATATTCCGTCACTTCTTTTTCGTTCCAACCACGCAGTCTTGCATATTGTTCGCCGGTTTTGCCGAGCACGTCAGTTCGGTGGGTCAGCCTCACCATGTTGTCAAGGCACTCCTTGTGGCTCGGTTCACGCTCAAGAAACTTCGTCCTGTTCACATCCACAGTGGTTAGCTTATTGGTCTCCGCGTCATACAGAAAATTGCCTATGTTGGTGTCGCCGTGAAGCACTCCCGCCTCATGCATCTTCACCAGCGTTCCGGCAAGCAGCCCTATCTGTACATCCGTAAACGGCAAATTGGGGAGCCACAGGCTCGCGAGCGATGGCCACGGGATGTATTCGCATATAAAATAGCAATGGCTCAGTAGCCCGTGCATGTATGTTTCTATGTAGGCCGTTTCCTTTGGCGTGTCAATTCCCCGCGCCCTGAGTTCTGCGGCATAATTGTACGCCCGCTTTGCCTTGCTTGGAGTGAACCATGTGTACGCTATTCTCTGGGCCGTATTGGGCTGTTTGAAGCTTTTTATCACATATTTCCGCCCGTTTGCCTTGTCCGTGTACAGCACCACCCTGTTCCGTCCGTCATGTATCACCTTGGTTCCCTCAAACGATTCCGGATGTGCGCACATCTCCATCACACTTGCCGCGTCGGTAAGTATGTTCGGGCTGTCCGGGCTATGTGTCACGCGGATTTTCATGCTTCCGGCTCCTTCTTCTCTTTGGCTTTGCCGGCAAGCATTCCGCAGGCGGCCATTATGTCTTCGCCGCGCGAGGCTCGTATGGTTGCCGTGATACCCAGTGCGTTCAGCCTGTCGCGAAACTCGGTCATCACCTGCTCGCTGCACGGCCGCAGTTCCACACCCGGTATCGCATGAAACCTTATCAGGTTCACTCTGCAGTCCGTGCCCTTGAGCAGACGGGCCAACGCATTGGCGTGGCGAATGTCGCTGTTCACACCCTGCCACATTATGTACTCCACGCTCAGTCTCCGCTGGTGTGCGAAGTCATACTGGCGCAGCAGTCCCATCACTTCCGTTATCGGATATGCCTTCTCCACAGGCATCAGGCCTGCGCGTTCCTCGCTGTAAGGCGAGTGGACGCTTATGGCTATATGCACTTTCGTGGTGTCAAGCAGCTCTTTAAGCTCTTTGAGTTTCCCTATTGATGACACCGTGATTCTCTTTGGGCTCCATGCCATCCCCCACGATGAGGTGAGAATATCTATCACATTGAGCACAGCTTCAAGATTGTCCATCGGCTCGCCCATACCCATGAACACTATATTGGTCAGGGACCCGCTCTCTGGCACCGACAGCACCTGATTGATTATTTGTGCCGCGCTCAGATTCCCGTGCCACCCTTGTCTGCCGGTCATGCAGAAATAGCAGTTCATCTTGCACCCCGCCTGGGAGCTTATGCACAGTGTGGCCCTCTCTTTGTCCGGAATCATCACAGCTTCCACATCGCGGCCTCCCGCACCTTCAAACAAATATTTCGCTGTGCCGTCGCTGCTCACAACCCTTGTCTTTGGCTCCGTGCGCCCTATAGTGTACTCCTGGGCGAGCCTTTCGCGCGAAGCCTTGCTCAGGTTGGTCATCTCGCTGATACTCGTCACTCGTTTGTCATATAGCCATTTGGCCATCTGTGCCCCGGCATAGCGGGGCATCCCGCATTCCTGGGCCACAACCTGTAGCTGTGGCAGCGTCAGTCCTATTAGTGGTTTGAGTCTTTCCATTATGAATACAAAAATAGCAAAATCCCATTTGTTAAAATCACAATTTAGGTATTTTATATTTTGTTTGCACCTGAAATCTTGACAAATGCTTCATAATGTTGTAATTTTGTATTCGAAAAGACACAATGCACACAGGGATGCCCATTTCGGGCTATGGAACAAAGCAATTATTATTCCCTATCTACAATTGGTTTCCCACACCCCTATCCGTTTTGGAGTGTTTTGTCGTCTGATATTGTATCTGCGATGTTTTGTTAGACAATATATATATATACTTGAATTTTGGTTATGAGGGAGGTGCGCTTCTGGGAAGAAGTGCACTTTCATTTTTAAATCCCCTCACCCACCGGCAAGTGCAGACCCCGCACCTCCCCAACACCCCTGCGCACCCGCCCCTTCACAAAGCGAGCGCAAGATGCGCGATTCGCTCTTCTCTCGTACGCAGCTGCGGGACACCATGGGATAGCGCAGGATGCGCGATCTCCGGACACCTCCTCTTACGAATCCGCCCTCCACAAAGCAAGCGCAGGATGCGCGATCTCCGGACACCCACCTCACGAAGCCGTTATCCACAAAGAGAGCCGCGGAGCGTGCGATTTCTTTACAACCGCCTGCGGAGCGCCAACGGCGCGGAGTTGGCGGCCACAGGCACCCAAAAGGAACCCGTGACAAGCCGCGGAGTGTGCGCAGTCACGGCCCGGCGCGAGCCAAGGCCCCCACCCTCCGTCAAACTTATCTTTCGCTCAGAGCCTTGAGATCCTTCTGTAGATCATTCACCACAGTAGCGGTAGTATAGTAGTCGCGCATAGCACCTGTGCGTATTGGCAGCAGAGCGGCCTCCAGTGCCGCAAGTCCGGCATAATCCTGATTGCGGTCCATCTCTTCGCGAAGCAGACGCACCTTTTCGCTCATCTGAATCCCCTCAAGCATCCGTTCATATCGTACTGAGCTGCGTCCGTCGGGATATACGAAATAAGTGTCACCCGGGGCGAACATATGAAATCTTGCGTCCTCCATCGGGTTGTTGGTCCAGTTGGTGAACGACCAGTGCAGATAACCGTCAAACCCTGTAGCCGTGGAATAGACCGGCAAATATGCCCCGTCAGCCGGCGCACTGTTTATGAACTGGCTCGGTGCCGGTGTAGCGCAGCATGTGTACATCAGCGACAGCTTCCCTTTTTCCCTGCGTTGTTTCAGGTCCTCCAGAGGAAAGAACTCCGTTTTGATTATCGTGTACAGATCAAGGTCGTTTATCAGCTCCTTATGATAATTTCCGGCAAGCGACATGCGTATTCCCGGCACGGCATTCTGTGCCACCTCATAGGCGCGCAGCATATCATTCAGCGGTCTTTCGTCCATCACTATAAGCAGCCTGTCATACCACCCTTTTTCTTTGAAATGCTGTGCAAGATTTTTTAGAAATGGAGTCCACAAAGCCGCATACTCCGGTGCATCAGTAGTGGTTTTCAGAAACTCATACTCCCCGGTATCTGCATTTTTGTAGCGGAAATTCATCTCCCACGGTATCATGGTAAAGCACTCTATGTCGCCCTTCACGCCCAGTGAGTCCATATACTCCACATAGCGGTCCAGTATGGTATAGTCATAGCTGTAGCTTCCGTCCGCATGACGGGTCGTCTCCACCATGGGCTGGAATTTGTCATTGCTCTGTTCACCCCACGGCTCGTAGAACAGTATCACGCTTGTGGCCTTCTGCCCTGCACGCGCCAGCATCTTGGCATATGGCTCGTAATATTTAAGATGCTCTTTGCTCCACGGTTCCACATTGTAATAGCGCGAAATGGCGTATGGCTGTTGCCACAAATCCAGATAAAACTTGTAATCTTCCGGTTCCGGAAGCTGTCTCGCGCTTACCTCCACATTAAGCTTTATCTTTTGCAGCTCTTTCTTGCCTTGCATAAGCTTCAGCCACGAGGTATATACACCCGGTTTTAGCGATGACGGCACCTCTATGCTGCACCATACGGGGCGCACATGCTTGGCCTCAAAAGCCACTTCGCTGCCGGGCAGGTCTATCATGTCGGCTATGGTGTAGGTGGGGAGATTGGGATCCGGATACCCGCATGCCTGATGGTGCGTGGCTATCTGCGAGCGCATCCATGCCGCATAGCTCTCAGGCATCTTCACTTTCTTTCCGTCAGGACCGGTCCAGTCGCCAAGCTCCACCTTAAGCGGTTCTGTGGCTTCCGGTGCCACTACCAGAGCCTCAAGCCCTATTCTCTCTCCCCTCCATGCATACACAGTCGTATCGCTCACCTGACTTTGTACCACCGGGGCGGTAAAGCGGTAAACTGAGTCTTTTGATGCCCATGTCAGGGCGGTCGTCCCGCGCCAGTGGGTTGTTTCCCATGCCGCGATGTCGGCTGTGGTGGCGGTGTCCGAAGGTTCGTTGTACGCATAGGCTGCCTCTGTGCTCATGCTCATGGCGGCTACAGCGGCAAGGGTCAATAGCTCGTTATATAACTTCATGATTGGTATTGCTGTATAATTTTTTGCAAATATAGTCATAATAACTCTTTATTGCACATCATACTTGGCTTTAATTTGACTCGTCATTATTGATATTTTAGGCCCCCTGCGGAATTATAAGGCAAAAAAATTGTATTTTTGCGTAAACGAATTTTCCACAATGAGAATAGTTATTCAGCGTGTCACCAGTGCCTCCGTCAGCATCGCCGGTTCCGTGCACTCCTCTATCGGTCCCGGTCTGTTGGTGCTCGTGGGTGTGGAGCATGGCGACTCTCTTGACGATGCCGCTTGGCTTGCCGATAAAACTGCTGCTCTCCGCATTTTCCCCGACGACAATGGTGTAATGAACCGCAGCCTTCTGGATATTGATGGCAGCCTGCTCGCTGTCAGCCAGTTCACACTCACTGCATCTACTCGCAAGGGCAACCGCCCCTCCTATATCCGCGCCGCCGGTCACGATCTTGCCGTCCCGCTATATGAAGCCTACTGCTCCCGCGTTGCCCAACGCCTCGGCAAGCCCGTAGCTCAGGGCGTTTTTGGTGCCGACATGCAGGTACAGCTCGTTAACGATGGCCCTGTCACCATTATCATTGATTCAAAACTACGCGAATAACGCCGTCATGACACAACAACCCATCACCATACCGGCCCTTCAGCAGATTGTTGACCAATGGATCACAACCGTCGGTGTCCGCTATTTCTCTCCTCTTACCAACATGGCTATTCTCGCTGAGGAAACCGGCGAGGTGGCACGTATCATGGCTCGCAAGCACGGCGACCAGTCTTTTAAGCCCGGTGAGAATCCCGACCTCGCCGACGAGTTGGCCGACATCCTTTGGGTTGTTTCTGCCATAGCCAATCAGGAAGGTATCGACCTCCAGCAGGCTATCCTGAACAATCTCAACAAGAAAAACATTAGAGATGTAAACCGTCATCTCAACAACCCCAAACTCAAACAATCATAACCAATATACATACATCATTATGGCTGACAAATATCATGAAGCCGTGGCTAAAAGCCACGTTACTACAAGCGACGAGCAGGTCGCTGCCGATGTGGCGAAAATCCTGTCCGATGAAATGGAGCAGAATCGCACTCCCGAGGTGCTCAAACTCCTCTTCAACTGTATTGATCTCACAACTCTCAATGCCACCGATTCTCCCGTGTCCGTTGCCCGTTTCACCGAAAGGGTCAACGATTTTGAATCCGAGCATGGCGATCTCCCCAATGTGGCTGCAATTTGCGTTTACCCCAATTTCTCTCAGGTCGTGCGCACTGTCCTTGATGTAAGCAGCGTCAAGATAGCTTGTGTATCCGGCGGTTTCCCCTCATCCCAGACATTCCCCGAAGTTAAAGTGGCCGAAACGGCTCTTGCTGTGGAAGGCGGTGCCGACGAAATCGATATCGTCCTCAACGTAGGCAATTTCCTTGATGGTGATTGGGAAGAAGTGTGCGATGAGATTCAGGAACTCAAGCATTCGTGCCGCCACGCTCACATGAAAGTTATTCTGGAAACTGGCGCTCTCAAAACAGCCGAAAACATCCGTGCCGCTGCCATACTCGCCATGTATTCCGGTGCCGATTTCATCAAAACATCTACCGGCAAAGGCTATCCCGGTGCTTCTCTTGAGGCCGCTTATGTCATGTGCCATTGCATAAAAGAATATTATGATGCCACCGGCACCATGATAGGATTCAAACCCGCCGGTGGTGTGTCCACTACCGATGATGCTCTTGCTTACTATACAATTGTCAAGCATATCCTTGGCGACAAGTGGCTCAACAACCGCTACTTCCGCCTTGGTGCATCACGCCTCGCTAACAATCTTCTTGCTGACATTCTCGGCCACGAAGAAAAATTTTTCTAACTCATTCTCATGTACAAATACTGGGTTATAATAAACGACAGTAAGCTCGGACCGCTTACCATCGGGGAGTTGGAGCAGGCCAAAATCTGCCCCGACACCCCGGTGTGGCGTCCCGGTCTTGCCGACTGGTGCCGCGCTTCAGAGCTTCCCGAGCTGCAATCCATTCTATCGCACGCATCGCCGCCGCCGGTCGCTCCCGTTCCTCCGGTTCCGCGTTCCCGCATCCTTTACGGCTCTCAGGTGCCCGGTGCCCCGGCCCCGCAGTCTGATCCACGCAATCAGGAGCCTATGCCTCCCACATATCTTGCTTGGAGCATCATTGTCACAATCCTTTGCTGCATACCCTGCGGCATTGTAGCCATCTATTTTTCAGCGCAGGTATCCTCACGCTATGAGTCCGGCGACATCAAAGGAGCTTTGCAGGCATCCGACCGCGCACAGCTTTGGATTATTCTCAGCTTTGTTCTTGGTCTGATCACCACTCCGTTCTTCATGCTCACGCTTTTGTGATGCACCTCTCTCGCAAGATTGCTTTGTCTCTCGGAGCCGTCACATTGGTGGCTCTTGCCCTTTTGTATGCCTTTGTTGACCCGTCATCGCATCTCTATCCGCGTTGCGTCTTTCTCTCCCTCACCGGCCTGCAGTGTCCCGGTTGCGGCTCGCAGAGAGCCATTCACGCACTTCTCACCGGCCATTTCTCTCAGGCATGGCACTTCAATGCCCTTTTGATTCTTGCCATCCCCTTCATCATCCTTCTATTCTTCGCCTCGTGGCACAAAAACCGCTGGCCGCGCCTTTACAACACACTCAATAGCACCACCGCAATAACCCTTACGGCCATTGCTGTCTTAGTTTGGTTTGTCTTGCGCAATTTATGATTTTGCTCTCACCTTTCGGGCTGCCGTGTGCGCCAAAAGCGTGCTGTGGTATTTGGCCACGCTGATACGGCGTCCTGCAAGGCCGTCAAGCACACCACCCTGCAATATATAGCATTTGAAAAAAGCCTTCACGGCCGCCGCCATAGGTGTCATGGGTGTGATTTCACCTTTCTGCGCCGCTATGTCGTGCGCCAGTATGTACGCATGGTTACGCTCCTTTTCCGCATACTCTCCCGGCGTTTCACAGCGGTAGTGGAGTATGTCTCCGTCCAATAGCACCGGGCTTATGTTGTCGCGGAAAATCACCTTTTCGGCCACATCCCGCATGTTCCAGTTCGCATACCGCTTGTCAAACAATCTTACCTGCACATCCGGGTACCATCCGCAGTGCTTTACCGGCAGCCCGCAGTAAAAATTCAGTCGCGACATGCTGTAGCCCCTGTGCGAAAACCCATCCTTTTTCAGTTTCAGCAGCGAATGGCGCAGTGCCGGCGACACCACCTCGTCTGCATCCACCGACAGTACATACGCATGCGTTGTCAGCGATGTAGCATATTGCCGTTGGGCCCCGTAGCCGCGAAATTCACGCACCGTCACCCGGCATCCGTGTTTCGAGCATATCTCCACTGTACGGTCCGTTGAGCCGGAATCCACCACCACAATCTCGTCTGCTATCCCTTCCAGTGACTGCAGGCAGGCCTCAATGCGGTTTTCCTCATTGTATGTTAGAATGGTAGCGGAGATTTTTGACATAATCAGCAGATTTTTCGCAAAAATACAACACCGTCCCTCAATATCAAAATTTATTCCTCACAATCTCATATAGTGTACCCGCTCATCCCTCTCCAGCTTCTCTATCGCATATCTCAGGGCCGTCCTCGGCATTATGGCGGCATTCTCGTCAAGGTATCTTATCAGCAGCTCGCGATTCCTTTTCCCCATCTCTCTCAGCATCCATCCCGTCGCCTTGTGCATCAGCTGATGTTTATGCTCCATGAAGCGGTCGGCAAGAGCTATCGTGTGCTCATACACCCCGTGCCGCATAATAGTCCAGTTGCTCACCATCGCTATCCTCTCGCACCATAAATCCCCGCTCTCCGCCAGCTCATATAAAATGTGCGCCCAATTGGGATGACGCGCCACATGTTCCCCTATGATTTTGGGCGCACTCAGGTCCACGAGGTCCCAGTTGTTGATATGATCTGTCTGGCTCAGGTAAAACATCACCACCGCCTCTTTCTCTTCATCGTCTTTTGTTTTCTTGTACCGCTGAACCAGAGCCAAAAGACCCGCTAAGCGAAATTCATGAATCTCGCTTTGTGTCATCTTGCCTATCTCTTCCAGCGGCAGGGTAGAGTAGGGCGCTGAAATCTCACGCACCACCGGCACCGTTACGCCGATAAACTTGTCCCCTTCGCCATACTCGCCCGGGCCGGTCTTGAAAAATCGTCTCAACACCTTTGCCTTCTCTTCCGACGATGCCGCTCTAAGCTTTTCTTGCCATTCTTTTACCATACCGTTCCTGTTTTAGGTCAACAGTTCATTTCCTCATCGCCAGCTCATATCGCTTGCGGTGTGTCATCACATTTTTCATGTTGTTCATGGCCCATTCCGTCAGCTGCATAATCAGCGGTATAAGCGATTTGCCTGTCTCCGTCAGCGTGTATTCCACCTTAGGCGGTACTTGCGCATACACCTTGCGGTCTATCAGCCCGTCTGCTTCAAGTGTTTTGAGGGTAGTGGAGAGCACTCGCGTGGAAATGTCCGGTATCATCCTCCCAAGCTCATTGAATCTCACCACGCCTTCCCCGTCTATTACCAGCAGCACCAGCAGCGACCATTTGTCACCGAACCTCGCCACAACATTTCTTATGGGGCATATCTCTATTATTGAATTTGTCTCCTCTTTAGCTTTCATTACGTTTACGCTTTATTTTGCAAAGCTACTCACAAAACTGCACATACACAATACCCCGGAATTTTTTCAAAAAATTTTACACCCCTAACTTCTTGCAATTCTGCAATACTGATAAAAAAGTAACTATAGGCGCAAAAGTAACCTCTTGACAATTATATATTTACATTATAACTTTGCATCGTCAAACAAATTAATCCCCGTTATGAAACAGATTCAAACCATCAAAAAAGGCACTAACTTCACTGCCGCAAACATTGGCCACCTCGCCGACCTCAAGGATTATGTTCTTGAACTCGGTCCCGAAATCAAAATCCCCGGAAAAGTATTCGGCGGCAATGCTGTGGGCACTACAGGAGGTGAATTCTCATTTCAGGTTTTTGCTCCCGGGCAGGAAACAGGTTTCCTCCACACCCACAAAAACCATGAAGAACTTTACTTATTCCTCTCCGGCAAAGGCGAGTTTCAGGTTGACGGCGATGTTTTTCCCGTTGAGGAAGGCTCTGTAGTTCGCGTTGCTCCCGACGGTCGCCGCAGCGTCCGCAACAACGGCACACAGCCTCTTGTCATGCTCTGCGTGCAGTATCGTGGCAACACTTTCACCGCCGAAGATGCCGCCGACGGCAATATACTCAATGAGCCGGTAAAGTGGTAAATAACACCCGCCGCGACAAAATCCTGCGTTATTCGCAGGCCCTTGATCTGCTTTTCAGCAACACTCCGCAGGATGTGGTCATCCGGTTCCGTTCCGGTGACTGCATTCTGTCGTTTGCTGTCATCCGTCATCGGCCCCAAATCCTCATCTCCATTCTTCCCACTTCATCCCAGGTCGCTGAATTTAACCACACGTAGCGTGTATTTGGCACTCTCCATAAGCGTGGCAAGCCAATACCTTATCCACCCCGCAATATAGCCTGTCTCGTTCACGCGTTGCAGCTCGTTGCAGTATCGGTTGTAGTTTCTGGAGAGGATGTGCGATAAAAGAAGCACCGGAGCCGCCATAGCCCCGTTCTCCAGCAGAAACAAACTGTTGAGCACCCTTCCCGTCCGTCCGTTACCGTCTATAAACGGATGAATCATCTCAAATTGATAATGTATGATTGCGGATTTGATAAACACGTTCGCCTCCCCATAATTGATATAATTGTCAAGGTCACTTATCGCCGCCACCATATCTTCCCCAACGGGAGGCATAAAAGCAGCGTTGGCTATCGAGGCTCCCGCATTTCCTATCCACACCGGTGAGGACCGGTATTCCCCTCGGTATTTCCTGTCATAATCCTCTCCTTCGCATATCAGGTAATGAATATTGCGTATCAGCCTTGTGCTTATAGGCAGCTCGTCAAGTGCCCCGGCACCGTACAGCGTTGCCTTGACTATGTTCTCCGCATTCTCGTTCCCTTTTGCAGAAACCAACGAAAAAGAATTTTCGGCTTTCTCCTCCGATAGTCGCCATGAGTCATAAGCCTCCATGCTCACCAGTTCCCGTACTTCGCTTTCCGGCAGTTCGCCCACCATCGTTTTCAGCTCGGCAAACAGCCCGGCAAGCTCCGACAGCACCGCATCGTCCCCTATATATACATATTCACTTATTTTGGGCGGGATAAACGATTGGTAGCTCATTCTTCCCGATAAATTTTTTCGCAGATTCATATGTCGTCATGTATCAAATCAGTAGTATATAAGCATAACGCCGTCATCGACATAAAGTTGCCATCCGGTTGCCGACCATTCTTCCCCACTCAAAAAAATCATTAACTTTGCATCGCGATACCATTCCCTGATTCATCCCCGCCAATGACTGCAACCCGCAAATACCTTCCGCACATCCTCATCCTCCTCACCTTTGCACTTCATGCGCCCCTTTACGCTTGCTCTGCCCGCGCCTCCACCTCTTGCGCTCTTCAATCGCGGTTGCAGGAATATATCTCCGGCAAGAATGCGCGTATCGGCGTCGCCGTAATCTACGACCAAGACACCGTCTCTGTCAATGGTTATGACGAATTCCCCATGATGAGCGTCTTCAAATTCCCGCTTGCGCTCGCAGTCGCACAGTGGGCCGAAACCAACGGCGTGGTATTGAGCGATTCCATATCTTTCGGCCCCGATGCTTTGCGCCGCGACACCTATAGCCCCATGCTCGATAAGTACGGGCCATCGTTGCAGTCCCTCTCCATACAGGAGCTCCTCAAATGGTCATTGATGGAGAGCGACAACAACGCTGCCGACATCATCCTCCACCTCATCGGTGGACCCGAAGCGGCCACCAACCTCATGAAGCAAGCCGGTTGTCCCGAAGCAATCACCATTGGCGCTTCCGAAAACGACCTCCACTCTCGGCCCGACCTCATCCTCCTCAACAAAGCCACCCCCATCGCCATGGCCGCGCTCTTCCACCGCTTCAATACCGAAATCCGGCACCGCTCCTCATCCTTTGCCGAAATCGCCACAATGCTTGAGCAGTGCCGCACCGGAGCCGACAGGTTGGCGGTGCCATTGCTACCCGCCAAAGCCGTCATCGGACACAAAACCGGCACAGGATTCACCACACCGTTAGGAGGCATAACCGCGCTCAACGACTGCGGCTATGTCAATCTGCCCGATGGCAGACACTATTCAATAGCCGTTTTCATCGCCGATTCACCCTACAGCACGCAGGCCACCGCCAAAATAATAGCCGACATCTCTTCCATCGTCCTCAGTGTCCTCTCCCCCTCATCCACACAAAACAGAAACTTATGATTAAAAAAATACTGTTTCTACACGGATTCACATCCGGTGGCTCCTGCGAGATAGCCCTCACACTCAGCACCGGTTTGGCTGATTTAGCCGACATCGTGGCCCCCGACATACCGTTGCACCCTTACAAAGCGATGGACATGCTTCAGGACCTGTGCAGTAGCCGGCAATTTGATTTGATAGTCGGTTCAAGCTGCGGTTCGTTCTATGGCCAGCAGCTTGTGAGGCTCACAGGAGCACCCGCTATCCTTGTCAGCCCATTCTTCAGGATGACAGAATTTCTCACACCGCGAATCGGCACACACCAATACAAGACACCGCGAGCCGACAATAATCAGCAGTTTGAGATTACGCCGGAACTCATTGCCGAGTTTGCCCGCATGCAGCAGCATCAGTTTGATTGCTACGATGAGTACAACCGCCACAGAGTCTGGGGCATGTTCGGAGCACGCGACACCATCGCCCATTTCCGTGACGAATTCCTGAAATATTATTCATCCGCCATTGACTACGATGGACCTCACACCATGACAGTCGATAACGTACACCATGACCTTATCCCCGCCATACGCAATATCCTTGATGAAATCAAGCCGCCAAGAGAGCGGTACTTCCGTCACTTCAAAGGCGGCCTATATCGTTTGGCGCATATTGCCAAAGATTCAGAAACCCTCAATCGCATGGTCGTATATCAGGCCCTGTATGGCGAGCGCGGTTATTGGGTACGCCCGCAAAAAATGTTCTTTGAGCGCATCACCCGCCTCGGAACAACCCTCCCCCGCTTCGCCGAACTCCCACCCTCCGAAGCCAACAGCCGCTA
>HF985653.1 GCA_000431155.1 Bacteroides sp. CAG:927 | reverse complement strand
GCCTATCGCACCAATAGCGGAACAATGACCTGCTCCGACTGCGGACACGTTTGGAAAGGCGAGAAAGGCAATCTTTGCGACACTGTCGCAGGTTGCAAATGCCCTCACTGCGGAACTGAACTGAAAGTGAAGGACACCCGCAAACGCACCCATAAGGAAACCGCATATTTCAGCGTAATAACAGCACACAAGGGTTTTCAAGTAATCCGTGTGTCGCATATAACGAGCGAAAGCCGTAAGGGAGAGGTCAGACAACTCTATTGTCAGGAGGTCGTGCAAAGGTGGATTTCTCCGGAAGGCAAAGTTACCGACATGGCTCTGCTCCGTGGATTTACCTTCCATTACTGCGACTGCTGGTCTTATTGGAGCGATATGGAGATACGCCCGCACAACCCACTGTATGATGATGTTGTCGCATGGAGTGAGGTCTATCCAAGAATGTCGGTAATACCCCAACTCAAACGCAACGGCTTCAAGGGCGATTTCTATGGATTATCACCCGTCCGACTTTTCAAGGCTCTGCTCGCCGACCCA
>HF985652.1:114248-142478 GCA_000431155.1 Bacteroides sp. CAG:927 | reverse complement strand
GAAAGATGTGCTCTTTATTTTAGTTTAAATGAAATAGCCGTGTGAATTTAATGCTTTTTGTGTGCCTGATACACGGTTTTTTGACCCGTATTCATGATTTGAGAGATTTTGCGTAAATTTGCGTCATGATACAGACATTACACAACGATTTGTTGACCGTGACTATTTCAGATCACGGTGCCGAATTGCAGAGCATAGAGCAAAACCGCTCTCATTACCAGTATTTATGGCATGGTGACAAAACTTTCTGGGGACGCCGTTCGCCGGTGCTTTTCCCCATTGTAGGTGCCTTGTGGCAGGGCAAGTTCCTGATGGACGGCAAGGAATATGCCATGGGGCAGCACGGGTTTGCACGCGATTGCGACTTCCTGCCGTTGGAGAATGCGCCCGAGGATGAGGCATGGTTCGTTCTGGAGAGCAATGCTGACACTCTTGCGAAATATCCGCGCAATTTTCGCCTTGAAATAGGCTATCGCCTGCAAGAAGCCCGTCTGGAGGTGATGTGGCGTGTCAAAAATACTGACAGCCGCCCTATGGATTTTCAGATCGGGGCACATCCTGCATTCAATTATCCCGAATTCTCTGTCAATGATCCTGTTCATGCCTATTTTCAAATGGGCTTTTCGCCGTTGAGAGCGCAGGTTATAGAGCGCAACGGGTGTGTCGGCGCTGAAAGTGTGCCTGTTGCAACAGACAGCGAGTCAATGCTTCCGGTTACAGCCTCTACATTTGAGCACGATGCCATTATATTGGCCGACAGTCAGGTGCACCGTGTGTCAATGCTCACAAAGCAGCGCACGCCTTACATCACGCTACTCTTTAATGCTCCGCTTGTAGGACTGTGGTCGCCGAAGCCGGATGCTCCGTTTGTGTGCATTGAACCGTGGTGGGGAAGAACCGATGCCGTAGGATACGAAGGCGAGTTCGCCAATCGCGAGTGGGTGAATCACCTCGCTCCCGGACAAACTTTTTCGGCATCCTATACCATCATATTTGACAATCTGTAGTCAGATATGCAGCAGGTCGCGCATGAGGTCGAGGGTGGTCTTTATGTCATCCTCACTTGCTTCCTGAGCTATCTCGGGTGAGCCGGGGGCATTGAGCAGTGTGAACTGTATATGGGTGGAGTCGGTGTTTTTCTTGTCATGTCTCATCAGGTCCAGCAGGCTGTCGTAATGGGAGCATCGTATTTGCGGCACACCGTAATTGCACTCTACATATTGGGCAAATTTGCGCAGCAAAGAGGCATCAAACTGCAGATGCAGGTGGCTCATGACCAATGCGCATACAAGTCCCCACGCCACGGCATATCCGTGTGGCACGGGAGTGTCGGAGTTCATGTAGAATGACTCAAATGCATGACCGAATGTGTGGCCGAGATTCAGTGATTTTCTCAGCCCTTTTTCGTGCGGGTCAATTTCAACTATTCGCTGCTTGACCGCCACACTACGGCGCAAAAGCTCCAGCATCTGTATGGGGTCAATGGATGTGACATCATGCTCAAGAAGCATATCGGTGTCGGATTTGCTTTGCAGCAGCGCGTGCTTGAGCATCTCGGCATATCCCGATAGCAGCTCTTTGTGCGGAAGGGTGTCAAAGAATATCGGCGATATTATGACCGATGCAGCTTCGGCAAACACTCCTATCTCGTTTTTCAGGCCATGGAAATTGATACCGGTTTTGCCTCCTACAGCGGCATCTACGGCTCCGAGAAGTGTGGTGGGCACATTTATCCACCGCATACCGCGCTTGAAAGTTGCAGCGGCAAATCCCCCCATGTCTGTGACCATGCCTCCCCCTAAGTTTATAAGGAGAGAGTGGCGTGTGGCTCCGTGCTGCTGCAGCTGTTCCCACACACGGCTCAGGTTGGTCAGGTTCTTGTTGCTGTCTCCTGTCGGCACGACTATAAGATGCGCGTGCTCCAGCGCGGGACACCCTTTTGCAAGCCGGGGGTATGCAAGTCGGGCAGTGTTTTCATCGCACAGCACAAAAATGCCTCCACGCGGAGACATGCGTTCTGTTTCGGCCTGCAGATTGTCTGCGGGTGTGAGTGTGAATATGAGTGATTGCATCAGTTGAAATTACGCGAGGTGGTGATAAGAGAGTACACGAGTACCGGAAATTTGTCGGCAAGCTCCTGCATGGAGTCAAACACAATTGCAGCTCCGGCTTTTTCAAGCTCCGCTCTTGGTATGGGTCCTGTGGTCACACCTATGGTGAAAGCTCCGGCTGCATCGCCGGCTTCCACTCCCAGAGGGGCGTTTTCTATCACAACGCTTTGCCAAGGCTGTACTTTGGCAAGTTTCATTGCCATGAGATAAGGTTCGGGATGTGGCTTGCCATGGGTCACATCTTTGGCTGTAATCATGGTTTCGGGGGTGAAGCTGCCGGGAAAATCGCGCTCAAGGCGGTCGATAAGCGACCGCTGACCTGACCCGGTGACAAGTATGCGCTGCATCTCTATTTGCTGCATGAACAGCAGTAGTTGCTCGGCACCGGGCATTTTATTTACATGCGCTATATCCCGGAATATCTCGGTCTTGCGGTGGTAGAGGCGTTCTATCTCGTCATCGGTGGCGTTGTGGGAGTATGTGCGGTCGTAGAGCAGATTGATGGTGGAAGCCCCGGTGCGTCCTTCGTATAAGAAAAATTCATCCTCGGTGTTGGGAATCCCGGCTTCATCGCACATCATATGCCACGCTTTGGCGTGAAACGGCATGCTGTCGTAGAGGGTACCGTCCATATCAATAAGAGCGGCCTTGGGTTCCACCTGCATGTAGTCATGCCGTTGTAGAAATGCTTGTATCTCGTCGGTGAACATTGTTATTTCTTTTTCTTGGATTGCTTCTTTTTCTTGGTCACACTGGTGGAGTCGGGCATCATAAACCCTTCCGGAGCCTCAATAAGCCCTTGCTTGATAAATGCCACTGAATCGGCGTGGCTCATGGTGTCCTCAGTTTCGGGGAGCATCTGTGATGCGGAAGTGTTGCCGAACCGCAGTTTGGATGTGCCACGGCGACGGATGCCGGCCTTGAATGCACGCGAAATTTCGTTGACAAGGTTTATGCGCAGTGTATCGGATACTTGGCGTGTTGTGGCTATTGATTTTTCATTGAGGCGAGCTTTGCCGACTCGTATCTTCATTTTTTCGGGCGTACCCTTGATGTTTATGCCGAATTTGAACGGCAGCGGTGATTTGAGCACGGCAACATGATAGTCCAGATTCAGACCCATGTCATTGCCGCCCATAACTCCGAGTTTGTAGCGGTCAAGGTCAAAGATGAACGGGAACAGGCTCAGCCGGGAGTCTTTCACTACCATTTCCACTGCCATATGATTAATCATATTGTGCTTTTTGTCCTTGAACATTAGCCATTTGCTGAGCGTGCGGAATGTTTCGCTGTCCATGAGCACAAGGCTGTCGCCCGATAGCTTGAGGGCCATGTCCACTGAGGAAAGATCAAAATTGAGCATAGAATCAAGGCGTGTACTCATCGCAAGGTCGGCATCCACAATGCCGTCCACGGATTTCAGCAGCGGCATAATGGTGTCAATGCCGCCCACCATGTCAAGCACATCGCCGAGATGCAGCTTGCGTATGTTGATGCCGGTGGCAAAACTCAGGCTGTCGGGATTGGGGGCCGAATACAAGGCCGACATGGTGACGGACCCTATAGCGGTGTGGGCACTCAGCGGCGACAGGCTGACAGCTCCGTCATATACATCAACATTACCTCTGAACCGTTTGAACCACAAGTCACCGTATATTACGTTTTTGGCTCTTATGTTCAGGTTGGCCTGAAGGTTGGCGGGCACTATCAGGGCGGCTCTTTCTTCCGGTGATGCCGCATTGCTTATTGATTGCTGCACGGCCTCATCGTTGTCGCTGTTGGATATTGTCACGGCTCCTTTGCTCAGCTTGTCGGCAAATGCGGCTCCGGCCATCAGTGCGTCTGTAACTTGGTTTATATCCACAGTGTCGCTGCTTACGCTGAATTCAAGCGTGAGTGGTGAGCCGCGGCGCGATGTCAGTGCGCGTGATATATGGTTGAGCTTGCCGTTGAGCGTGAAATCACTTCTTCCGCTGGTTATACGGGTGTCGGTGAGGGTGATGCTGTCGGTGTTGAACTCCATGTTGAGGTTGCGCAGGCGGTTGCGCAGCGGGAAGAAAGGAGTGAGCAACCGTCCGCGTTCGGCTTTCAGGGTGCCTTCGACTTGCCATAGTCTCAATGCCTTGCGCAATTTGCCGTCCACACCAAAGTCCATGTTCTCGCGTGTGGAGTCGGCTTTATGCACACGGTTGCGTTTAGGCCGAGCCAAGGCAAGTATGCTGTCGGTGCTCAGTTCGGGATGCAGGGCGGCTACAGAGTCAAATCGTGCCTGCATGCGCGGGCTGAGAGCGCGTTTTTTGCGCGGATGAAGCTGCAAGGCGGCGAAGGCATTGCGCAGTGTCACACGATTGAGCGCATCGGCATATCTTATTCTGTCGGCACCTATGGAGATGCCAAGGAGTGGAGCGCGCGAGTCCTGATTGTATCGTCGGAGAGCGGTTTTGACGGTGGCATTGCGAATGCGCATGGATATGGTGTCGGAGTCGCTGCGCAGAGTAAGCAGTTCGGCTCGTATGTTGCCTCCTATTGGATTGATTTGCGTAGTGTCGGTGGATGATGCTACATTTCGCGCCCCGATACCGGCTTTCAGACCTCGTCCGGCTAACTCTATACCTTGGGTTTGCATCCACACTGTGTCGATTTGCAGAGAGGCGGTGAGAAGTGAATCCACCTTATGTCCTTTTATCTCCACGTGCGAGCGTGAACCGAGATCAAATGATGCCTTGTGCATGGTGGCGTGAAGGTCGTTGAGGGTGTCAACGAGTACGAAATCGGTGAGATTGAGGTGGCCGTTGATGTTGATTTTATGAAACTTTTTGGGCGTTAGCCAGCTTTGGCGCAGTTTGAAGTCGGCATCGCCCGTAAGCAGGCCCTTCATCTCCATACCGAGCTTGCGCCACAGCACGCTCGGAAGGCGTGTGAGTGACACCCCGCCACGGAAAGTTCCGCTGACGGTCGGGTTGGAGATGGGCGTGCTCACTTTGCCGCTGATTGAAAAGCCCATGGCCCGGGCTATGGCGGTGAATTTCTTCACATCCACGGTTGATTTGTCAAGGTTGTCGCCGTTTATCAGGGCCTCGATGTCGGCGTTGATGCGTTGCAGATACAGTTGCTCGTAGCGCAGTGTGCCGTCGGGAATCACAAGTCGGGCTTTTATCCATGGAAGTTTGTCGGTGCCTACGGTGTATGGGCGGAGCAGCTGCAGCTTCAGCCCCACTTCAAGGTCGGTGGTGAGTTTGGCCAGCTCTCCGCGCATTGTGGATGGAACAATGTCAATGGCGTCTGCTATGCGCAGATGCGGGGCGTTGATGTCCAAGGTGTGGATTTTAAGAGAGTCGCTTGCATCTATCTTTGCAGAGAATTGCATGGCGAGTTTGCCTGCCTGCACATTGAAGTCGGTCATCTCCACTGCCAAGGGATTGACAAACGGGTCCCATGTAACTTTTCCGTTCATGCCCAGATACAGGCTGTCAATGGGCAGTTTGGGCGAGCGGTTACTGCCGTGGCTGCTGATGCTGACGGCGTAGGTGGGTTCTGCCTCGCCGGTGATTTTAGAGTCGTGGAGAGTCAGCGTCATATCCAGAGAGTCGGCAGCCGAAAAATATCTTATGGGGAAGTTGCCAAGTATTTCAAATTTGTTGATTGAAATGGCCGGCATGGGCAGATTGGATTCTTTGGGCTTTTCTTCCGGCTCGGTCGGCACTATGTCGTAGTTGACGCGAGCAGAATCAAGAGCCACGAGATTGATGTTTGGCCGCTTGAGCTGCACATCATAAAGCGAGAGTTTATTTTTGAGCAGATTGAGCATGTGTATTCCACCTTCAAAATGCTCCATTGTGAGCAGGGTGTCGGCATTCTCAGGCAGGCGGCTGCGCTCGGCGGCGGTGATGCCATGCAGCGATTTGCTTACGATTGTAAGTGAATCAACTTTCAGGCTCAGCCGGGGCCATGTGCTCCAGTATGTCAGTTCCACGCGTTTGGCATGAACATCGGCGTTGAGATAGGATGAGGCGGTTTGCTCCACCAGAGGAGTGAGCCTCGGAGGGGTGAGAATCCATACCGCAAGTGTGGCAATACCCACCAGCAGTATCGCAGCTGCGCCACATAACGCCACTATCCAGACAATTAGTTTTATCCACCATGGTCGTCCCTTGAGGGGTGGCAATGCAGATATGTGCTTGGTTTTTGTCATTGTATATTGTTTTTGGGACGCACTGTGATGTGGTAACAAGGTTGTTTGCGCTCATATTTGACCCAGCATTTCCCTTCGGCGCGCATGGCAAATAGTACTTCGCCAAGTAAGTTTTTGAGGTCTTCTGCGCTTCGTGCCGGAGTGGGGGAATAGGCCATGAAGCGGGAATAGCTTATATCCACGGTAGTGCCCATCTGATGTACAGACGAATCAATGGCATTGCGGTTGGATCGGCGCAAGCGGCGCACTCCCGCAGGTGTGCGGAGCACGCTCGTCACTTTTATGCGGTAGTCTCCGCCCCCGCGTGCCTGCAGAGAGTCGCGAAACCTGCGTCCCACTTCATGCAGCAACGCTGCGGCTTCGGGCACGAGATATGGGCTGGAGTGCGTGAGCGGCTCCACATAAAAGTCCTCACACGAAGTCACTTTTACCAGTTCTTTGCCAGGATTAAAATGTGAATGTGTGTCGCTCAGCGGCATTATTCCTATCTTTTCGGCATCGTTCCAATGGATATAATTGCTGTCGTTGAATACTTGAGCCAATGGTCCCACACTGTGTATGGTTATTTTCTCCGTAGGCTCAGGCATCTCCGGCAGAGGATTGTTGTATGGCGCGGATGAATCCACTTCCAGCCATGCGAGAGGGTCATTGTCATGCTCGCTTGCCTCATGTGACGAACAGCCGCACACAATGGATGCGCCTAATATTGATATTATGCTTAAAATTGTACCTTTCATATTGCATCGTAAAGGTAGCCATATTGTGCGAAATCCACAACTTTACATCCTGCTTCAACCGTATAAACAATCTTAAATGGGAAAAATTCGCCTCTCAAACGCATTTTTTTTGAAAAATGCTTGCACAATCCAAAAAACCACCATATCTTTGCACTCGCAAAACGGCAATAGCCGCTGCGCCTCAAAACTTGGTGCGGTAGTTCAGCTGGTTAGAATACCTGCCTGTCACGCAGGGGGTCGCGGGTTCGAGTCCCGTCCGCACCGCTGAGGAGAGAGGAGAATGAGTATCGTTAAGCTTCGGCTTTCGCTACTCATTCTTTTTTTATGCCTGTTTGAACGCGCCGACCCCGGCACCGTCAGTGAGTTGGATGCGAAGATTCATGAATCTCCAAGTAGGCTGTTTTGCGGCAGGCTTTCAGCTTATGGTGATTTGTGGGTTTATTGATTTTATGTCCGATATAAAATCCTCCTGATTCTTTGGAGAAATATATACCCAATTCTTAAGGCCGTATCTTATGCCTATTCGCTTTGCTGACAAGGCCGGCGATGACAATATTGTTGATTTATGTGCTATTTCCGTTATTCTGTCTATCGGCAATGTCATATGAAACAAAACCCCGCATCTGATATATAATTTATCTCCCTTGATAGTATAATCTGTGTGAAACAGCATATCAAACATTAGCGCAACGGTTATGCCCATAAATACTACATCAATCAGGAGTATCCATGAGGATTGATAGCATAGAAACAAAGTACCTATAAAGGCGGCTACAACTCCGAAGCAAGTCCACACATACCATTTGGCGACTTTTGATTTATATACCTTTTTCCATTGACACAAAATTATTTAATTTTTTCTGACATTCAGTCAATTTTGCGTAGGCTTCATGCAGTTTGTTGGGAATATTGGAATATTTATATACTTTTGTAATCGGATGGTAGCGAAGTTATCATATCCAGTGAATCAAATCAAATAATATAAAACTCATTAATTATGGCTGAATTCCATCAATCTGCACCGCTCAGTTTAGAAGATGCGGTAAAACGTGTACTCAACAAATATTCTGACTTTAGCGGGCGTGCATCACGTGCCGAATTCTGGTGGTGGATGCTTGCTGTCTGGGTAGTGAATATTGTCCTTGGCACTTTGGGATATTATGTGAATTTTATTGAATGGATCAGCTGGAATTTCAGTATCGCAGTGCTTGTGCCGACTCTTGCGGTAAGCTGGCGCCGCCTTCATGACACAGGTCGCGCCGGAGGATGGTGGTTCATCAATCTAATTCCTGTTGTCGGCACTATTATTTTTATTATATTGTGTATAGGTCAATCACAGCCGCAGCCCAACCGTTTCGGTGATGTTCCTGTTAACTGATAACACCTGACGCACCGTCAGGTAACGTATCAATTCATAGCTCCCGTCTGTTGTCAGGCGGGAGTTTTTTGCCTTACAAAAAAATAATATTGACAGAAGATGTAAAAACAGCAAAAAAAATTTGCAGATGTTGGATTAATCCGTAACTTTGTAATGATTGCAATATAGATATGAGTACAATTATATGTTTTACATCATATAAACGTTACTGAATATTCTGCCCGATACAATCGTTTATAATATTTACACATGTATGCCGATTGAAATAGACGGATATATATTATTAAGGAGTATCTCCTAAATGCAAAAATAAAAAAGTAAACATTCTAAAAAACTAAACTACAATGAAAGAACTTAAAGGAACAAAGACAGAACGTAATCTTATGGAAGCGTTTGCAGGTGAATCACAGGCCCGCAACAAATACACTTTCTATGCATCTAAGGCTCGCAAAGACGGCTACGAGCAGATTGCCGCTATCTTTGAGGAAACTGCTTCCAATGAAAAAGAGCACGCCAAATTGTGGTTCAAGCTTCTTCACAACGGTGAGGTGCCCGACACCATGACCAATCTCCGCGATGCCGCAGCCGGCGAGAATTATGAATGGACCGATATGTACGAGCGTATGGCTGTGGAGGCTGAAGAAGAAGGGTTCACTGCTATCGCTGCCCGTTTCAGAGGTGTTGCCGCTATTGAACGCCATCACGAGGAACGCTATCGTCGTCTGCTGGCCAACATTGAGGAAGGATTGGTATTCTCACGCGAGGGTGACACAATCTGGATTTGCCGTAACTGCGGTCATGTGGTTATTGGCAAGAAAGCACCTGCTGCATGTCCCGTTTGCGCACATCCGCAGAGCTTCTTTGAGATTGAGGCCAGAAATTATTGATAAACAGAATCTTTATAAACATCAAAATGCCCGGATTTATTCCGGGCATTTTGTTTTTTGTCAACATGGGGATATAAAAAGCGGAGACCGTGGAGCCTCCGCTTTTTGTGATATAGGGTGTTGATTATTTGGGCAGGTTGCCGATTTCGGGATCTACGCCCCACTGCTGCTGGGCAAGGCGGCGATAGTTGTTGTAACGCCACTGTGCATTGGCTTTGGCAGCAGCAAACAGTTCGGATGCTTCGTTGGGGTACTGCTTGAGTACGGAAGCGTAGCGAACTTCGCCTTTGAGGAAGTCCTCAAATTTGTCCCAATCGGGTTCTTTGCTGTCAAGGGTGAAGGGGTTCTTGCCTTCAGCTTCCAGTGCGGGGTTGTAACGCCACAGATGCCAGTAACCGCACTTCACAGCGTTCTCCTCCTCGTGCTGGGATTTACCCATGCCGGCTTTGATGCCGTGGTTGATACAGGGAGCGTAAGCTATGATGATAGACGGGCCGTCATAAGCTTCTGCTTCGCGGATAGCTTTGAGGGTCTGAGCCTGGTCTGCGCCCATAGCCACCTGTGCTGCATAAACGTAGCCATAGGTGCTGGCGATAAGGCCGAGGTCTTTTTTGCGGATACGTTTGCCGGAAGCGGCAAATTTGGCGATAGCACCGAGAGGAGTAGCCTTGGATGCCTGACCGCCGGTGTTGGAGTAAACCTCAGTGTCAAGAACAAGGAGGTTGACATTCTTGCCGGAAGCAAGCACGTGGTCAAGACCGCCGAAGCCTATGTCGTAGCTTGCGCCGTCACCGCCGATAATCCACTGTGAGCGTTTCACAATGTAGTGCTTCATGTCAAGGATAGTCTTGCATGTGTCGCAGTTGCAGGCTTCGCAGAGAGGTACGATGGTGTCAGCGATTTCGCGGGTGATTACGGCATCTTCCTTGTTGTCAAGCCACTTCTGGGCCAGTTCGTGGATTTCGTTGCTGCAATCGGGGCAGGTGGTAGCGGCTTTCATGGCCTCTTCGAGACGTGCACGGAGTTTTTCATTGGCTATGAACATACCGAGACCAAATTCGCAGAAGTCCTCAAACAGTGAGTTGCCCCAAGCGGGACCATGACCCTTGGCGTTGGTGGTGTAGGGGGTAGAGGGAACGGAACCGGAGTAGATTGATGAGCAACCGGTAGCGTTGGCTACTATCTCGTGGTCGCCATAGAGCTGACTGATGAGTTTCACATAAGGAGTTTCACCGCAACCTGAGCAAGCGCCGGAGAATTCAAAGAGAGGAGTTGCAAACTGGCTGTTCTTCACGTTGGCTTTCACATCTACGAGATGCTGTTTTGAAGCCACGTTTGCCACGCAGTAATCCCATTCTTTCTGTGCGTCGAGCTGTGTTTCAAGAGGCTTCATAACGAGAGCCTTTTCAATTTCGCCGGTTTCTTTGTTCTTCTTGCCGGGGCATACATCTACGCAGTTGCCGCAACCGAGACAGTCAAGCACATCTATGCTCTGGATAAAGCGCATGCCGGTGAATGTTTTGCCGATAGCGGGCAGAGTGTCGTTTTCGCCGAAAGGAGCCTTGCTCATTTCGTTGGCGTCAAGCACGAACGGGCGGATTGCAGCGTGAGGACATACATATGCACACTTGTTGCACTGGATACAGTTCTGTTCATTCCATTCGGGAACAAAGGCTGCCACACCGCGTTTTTCGTAAGCGGCAGTGCCCTGTGCCCATGTGCCGTCTTCTATGCCCTTGAAAGCGGAAACCTTGAGGAGGTCGCCGTTCTGAGCGTTGATGGGACGAACCACTTCGTTGATGAACGCGGGGTCGTTGTTGGTTGCAGGCTCATCGGCGGGAAGATTGCTCCATGCCTTGTCAACGGTGAGCTGCTTGTATTCACCGCCACGGTCAACGGCTGCATAGTTCTTGTTAACCACATCTTCACCTTTCTTGCCGTAGCTCTTGACGATGAATTTCTTCATCTGCTCTACTGCAAGGTCAACAGGGATTACCTCGGTGATGCGGAAGAATGCGCTCTGGAGAATGGTGTTGGTGCGGTTTCCGAGACCGATTTCCTGTGCTATCTTGGTAGCGTTGATGTAGTAAACTGTGATGTTGTGGTCAGCAAAATACTTTTTGACATTGTTGGGCAGGTTCTTGACCAATTCCTCGCCGTCCCAAATGGTGTTGAGCAGGAATGTGCCGCCATCGCGCAGGCCGCGTGTCACATCATACATGTGCAGGTAAGCCTGAACATGGCATGCCACGAAGTTAGGAGTGGTTACCAGATATGTGGAGCGGATGGGGTCGTCACCGAAGCGCAGGTGTGAGCAGGTGAAGCCGCCTGATTTCTTGGAGTCGTAAGCGAAGTATGCCTGACAATATTTGGAGGTGTTGTCACCGATAATCTTCACGGAGTTCTTGTTGGCACCTACAGTACCGTCAGCTCCGAGTCCGTAGAATTTGGCCTCAAAAGTATTCTCGCCGCTGAGCGCAATTTCTTCCATGGGGGGGAGTGATGTGAATGTCACATCGTCCACGATACCGATGGTGAAATGATTTTTGGGC
This sequence comes from Bacteroides sp. CAG:927, assembly GCA_000431155.1. Lineage (GTDB taxonomy): Bacteria > Bacteroidota > Bacteroidia > Bacteroidales > Muribaculaceae > Paramuribaculum. Next base: position 130,621 of record HF985652.1, on the reverse strand, counting down.
TCGGGAAGAGCAAGGTTATCGTAAACGGAAATGATCTGGGCGGGAGTGGTGTCTTTGGATGCAAGACCGTAGCGGCCGGCTACAATCTGGGGTGCATCGGCTACGCCGGTGAAGCATTCTGCCACATCCAGATACAAGGGGTCGCCGGTGGCTCCGGGCTCCTTGGTGCGGTCAAGCACGGCTATGCGCTTTGCTGTTTTGGGCACGGCTGCAAGGAAATGCTTGGCTGAGAACGGACGATAAAGGTGTACGGCAACGAGACCTACCTTTTCACCTTTGGCTGTGAGGTGGTCAATGGCTTCCTGAGCGGCCTGGGTTACTGAACCCATGGCGATGATAACACGCTCGGCATCGGGTGCGCCATAATAGTTGAACAGGTGATATTCACGGCCGGTGATTTTGGAAATATGGCCCATGTAATCCTCAACTATTTCGGGCACTGCCTCATAGTATTTATTGCTTGCCTCACGGTGCTGGAAGAATACGTCACCGTTTTCAGCCATACCGCGGGCCACGGGAGCATCAGGGTTGAGGGCGCGTTCGCGGAACTCGGCAAGAGCTTTGCGGTCCAACAGCGGCTCAAGGTCTTCCTGATCCACTACTTCAATCTTCTGAATTTCGTGAGAGGTACGGAAGCCGTCAAAGAAATTCACAAAAGGCACGCGGCTCTTGATGGTGCTGAGGTGGGCAACACCGGCCAGATCCATAACTTCCTGCACGGAACCTTCGGCCAGCATTGCAAATCCTGTCTGGCGCACTGACATAACGTCCTGATGGTCGCCGAAAATAGAGAGTGCGTGAGAAGCAATGGTGCGGGCTGATACATGGAATACGCAGGGGAGCAGTTCACCGGCAATCTTGTACATGTTGGGGATCATCAGCAGAAGACCCTGCGATGCAGTGTAGGTGGTGGTGAGGGCACCGGCCTGCAACGAACCGTGAACGGCACCGGCTGCACCGCCCTCGCTCTGCATTTCCTGAACAAGAACTGTTTCACCGAAGATGTTTTTACGACCGGCTGCAGCCCATTCGTCAACATACTCCGCCATGGTGGACGAAGGTGTGATAGGGTAAATAGCGGCTACCTCGGAGAACATATACGAGATATGGGCAGCTGCCTGATTACCGTCACAAGTCAAGAATTTCTTTTCTTTGCTCATAGTGTTTATGTAATCTATTTTTAGAGTTAGTTTCCTTATTATTACCATGCTACGCGAGCATACGCGGCATGGATGAATCGCAGTGGCGAAATTACAAAATTCCCCTCAAATACCCAAACTATTTAACCATTCATTTCACCTTAGAGCTATGGTGGTGAATTGCATGGAAAGGAGGTTGAATCGGAGCAGACGGTCGGTAAGCAGGGTGCCGGTTGCGCTCAGGTATTTGATGGCTTCTGTGGCCTGAAGTGTGCCCAGAACGCCGGGCACCACTCCGAGCGGTCCCACGGGAGTGTTCTCGGTTTCTGCCACAGGCCCGTCAGGGAACAGTGTCCTGAGATCGGCTGTGCCGGGAAGTACGGTCATGGTATGTCCCTCATATTGAAATATCGCTCCGTGGTTGTAGGGTTTGCCGAGAGCCACACATGTGTCATTGACAAGGAATTTTATGTCAGGACTGTCCGTGGCATCTATGACAAAATCATAGGAATTTATGAGGCTTGCGATATTTTCTTGGTTCACGAATGTGTCGTGTGTCACTACGGTTATGTCGGGGTTGAGTGCCGAGATGCGTTGTGCCGCCGATGCCACCTTGCTTGTGCCCACACTGTTTGTTGAGTGGATGATTTGACGCTGGAGGTTGGTGGTGTCCACAGTGTCTCCGTCGGCCACACCGATGCGTCCTACTCCTGCGGCGGCAAGGTATAGCAACACCGGACTGCCGAGACCACCGGCCCCTATCACGAGTACCGATCCGTTTTTTAGTCTCTTTTGTGCTTCCTCGCCAAATCCGGGAAGCGACAGATGGCGTGCGTAACGCACTTTTTCTTCGTCTGTAAGCATCAGCTCAGCATTGAGGCCACACGTTGGAGCGCGGCTATGAATTTGTCACATTCCTCGCGCGTGTTGTAGGCGGCCATGGATGCTCTTACGGTGCCTTCCACCCCCAGCACATGCATGAGAGGCTGGGCGCAGTGGTGGCCGGTGCGCACGGCTATGCCAAGCTTGTCAAGGAGCAAGCCTATGTCGTAGTGGTGCTCGTTGCCGATGAGAAATGAAATGACGGCACTTTTGTGGGGTGCGGTGCCGAATATCCTCATGCCCGGAATTCGGAGCATACGCTCGGTGGTGTATTGGAGCAGGTCGTGCTCATGGGCGGCTATACGCTCTATGCCCAGTGATTCCATGTAGTTAATGGCAGTGGCAAATGCGGCTATGTCAACGTAGTCCGGGGTGCCTGCCTCAAATTTGAACGGAAGTTCGGCAAATGTGGTGTGCTCGAATGTTACATGCCCTATCATTTCGCCGCCGCCCTGATACGGAGACATTTTCTCAAGCAGTTCCTTGCGGCCGTACAGCACGCCTACTCCGCATGGTCCGTACATTTTGTGCGAGGAAAACACATAGAAGTCGGCATCAAGATCGGTTACGTTCACTTTCAGGTGCGATATGGCCTGTGCTCCGTCAATCATTGCCACAGCACCGTGACTGTGGGCGGTGGCGATAATCTCTTTGACGGGGTTTATTGTGCCGAGCACATTTGACACGTGACACACCGACACTACTTTGGTGCGGGGAGTGAACAAGCTTTTGTAAGCTTCCAAATCAAGTTCACCGTCGGGGGTGACGGGCACTACCTTTATCACAATCCCTTTGCGGGTGCGCAGCAGTTGCCATGGCACGATGTTGGCATGATGCTCCATTTGGGTAAGGATGACCTCGTCGCCCTCCTTGAGTAGCTCGCCGTAGCTGTAGGCCACAAGGTTTATGGCCTCGGTGGTGCCGCGTGTGAATATGATCTGTTCGGTGCCGGATGCCCCGATGAAATCGGCCACTTTTTTTCGTGCCTGCTCCTGCAGTCCTGTGGCTTCCATTGACATGGTGTGTACTCCACGGTGCACATTGGCCTTGTGCATGAAATACATATCCCTGATGGTGTCCACTACCTGTCGGGGAGTTTGAGAGGAAGCGGCGTTGTCAAGATACACCAGCTCCTTGCCATGAATCTTGCGCTCAAGACTCGGAAAGTCGGCTCTGCAGTCAGTTATCGGTGTCATTGCTTTTTAGTGTTGTTGTCGTGGCAGGACGCGCCGCATGTGCCACATTGACGCAATCCGCCCTGAAAACGCTTGTCAACAAGATATTGGAGCCGTTCACGCAGACCGGGTATGCGCACAGTGTCTATGACATCGGTCATGAATGCCTGCATGAGCATGACGCGGGCTTCGTGCTCCGGAATGCCTCGCGAACGCATATAGAACAGGGCTTCGCTGTCAAGTTGGCCTGTGGTGGCCCCATGGCTGCATTTGACATCATCGTTGTAGATTTCAAGCTGCGGCTTGGTGTGCATCTTGGCGCTCGTTGAGGCAAGTATGTTGCGGTTGCTCTGGTATGCTTCGGTAAACTGTGCTCCGGGGGTGACAAGGATACCGCCCTCAAATGCTCCCGAGGCTTCGTCATCTATCACATACTTGAACAGCTGGGTGCTGTGACCCGAATTGCCTATGTGTGTTACCTGAGAATTGTTGTCAACATGCTGCTTGTCCGATGCTATGGCCATGCCTGCGAGTGTGGTTTCGGTATGTGAGCCGGGCAGCATTATGTTGTAGTCGTTGCGCGTGGTGCCGCATTCCAGCGTCATGCCGTTGACAAGCAGATTGCTTCCGTCGGATTGTGAGGCAAAGAGCATTGAATGACGCCGTGTGGAAAGCGATGAATCCTCTATGTCATAGAGGTCGAATGTGGAGTTGCGTCCCATTATCACCTCAATGACTTGTGATGCGAGATATTGCTGCTCGTTGTCCTGCACGTGGTCGCAAATGAGCAACCGGGCTTCGGCGTCATCCTCCAGCACTATGAGCAGGCGGCGAAATGCAGCCAGTGCTGTGGGCGAGGAGAATATATTGACAAGCTGCAGAGGTTTTTCAAGTTTCACTCCTTTAGGCACGTACAGTATCACTCCATCCTGGCACATCAGGGTGTTGAGAGCCACGGACGGGTTGGTGAGCGGGGCGAGCGTGCCGTAATGCTGCTTGACTATGTCGGGGTGAAGAACGGCGTTTTTGCATAATGAACCGAAAATCACACCTTGCGGCAACCGTTGGTCGAGTGTTGCCGCAGGACGGAAGGAATCATTGACCACCACTCCAAGCAATGTGCTCATATTGGGCACGTCACAGCGAAATGAGGCGGACACATCCACCGGCAGGTTCATGCGCATGATGTTGACTCCGTAGTCGGGGGCAAACATGTCGGAAATGGATGTACGCTCGTACCCCTCGGTGTCGGTGTGGGGCAATGAGGTTCCGGTAAGCTCCTCCAGCGCGCGCGGGCGCAAATCGTTGAGTACCTGTGCGGAGTTGGAGTTTACTTGGGCTTCATGCTCCAGATAAAGCTCGATGTATTGAGTCAGACTGTTGTTTGCCATGTGCACCTCCTCAGTCAATTTCTTCTTTTATCCAGTCGTAACCGCGCTCTTCAAGCTCCAGTGCGAGTTCCGGACCGCTGGTGCGCACTATGCGTCCCTTGTAGAGCACATGTACGAAATCGGGTTTGATGTAGTCAAGCAAACGCTGGTAGTGGGTTATGACGATAGTGGCATTGCGCTCGGTGCGCAGTTTGTTGACACCGCCGGCCACAATGCGGAGTGCGTCAATGTCCAGACCGGAGTCTGTTTCGTCAAGAATTGACAGACGCGGTTCCAGCACCGCCATCTGAAATATTTCATTGCGCTTCTTCTCGCCGCCGGAAAATCCCTCGTTCACTGCGCGGGAGGCAAGTTTGTTGTCAAGCTCTACTATAGCTCGTTTTTGGCGCATTAATTTCAGAAATTCAGTGGCACTCAGAGGTTCCTCGTGGAAATATTTGCGCTTGGCATTGAGCGCGGCACGCATGAAGTTGACCATTGACACGCCGGGTATTTCCACAGGGTACTGAAACGACAGGAAAAGCCCTTCGTGGCTGCGGTCTTCAGGCGACAGTGCCAGCAGGTCTTTGCCGTGGAAGTCCACATGGCCGCCGTTGACGGTGAATGCAGGGTTGCCTGCGAGTACTTCGCTCAGGGTGCTTTTGCCTGAGCCGTTTGGTCCCATTATGGCATGTACCTCGCCAGGTCGCACAGTGAGGTTGATGCCTTTTAATATCTCCTTGCCTTCGATGCCGGCGCGGAGGTCTGTGACATTGAGAAGTATTTCGTCCATCTTTTGATGCTGTTTTTTCGGTTATGAATTGATGGGTTATCCCACTGATCCCTCAAGGGTGATCTGGAGCAGTTTTTGGGCTTCTACGGCAAACTCCATGGGCAGCTTGTTCATCACCTCTTTGGCGTATCCGTTTACTATCAGCCCAACGGCTTCTTCGGTGGGTATGCCGCGCTGGTTGCAGTAGAATATCTGGTCTTCAGATATTTTGGATGTAGTGGCTTCGTGTTCCACCACGGCAGTGTCATTGAGCACATCTATGTAGGGGAAGGTGTGTGCGCCGCAGGTGGGGCTGAGAAGTAGGCTGTCGCACTGGGTGTAGTTGCGGCATCCGTCGGCTTTCGGAGCCACCTTCACCAGTCCTCGGTAAGAGTTCTGGCTGTGTCCGGCAGATATGCCTTTGGACACGATGGTGCTTCGGGAATTGCGTCCCAAATGTATCATTTTTGTGCCTGTGTCGGCCTGCTGATAGTTATTGGTTACGGCCACGGAATAGAATTCTCCTACCGACCCTTCGCCACTGAGCACACAGCTGGGATATTTCCATGTTATGGCCGACCCTGTTTCTACTTGTGTCCAGGAAAGTTTGGAGTAGTCGCCACGGCACAGTCCCCTCTTGGTCACGAAGTTGTACACGCCTCCGCGCCCTTGTTTGTCTCCGGCATACCAGTTTTGCACCGTGGAGTATTTTACTTCGGCACGGTCCTCCACCACTATCTCCACAATGGCGGCATGGAGTTGGTTTTCATCGCGCATGGGAGCGGTGCATCCCTCCAGGTAGCTCACGTAGGCATCATCATCGGCCACGATGAGTGTGCGCTCGAACTGTCCTGTTCCGGCGGCGTTGATGCGGAAATATGTGCTCAGCTCCATGGGGCAGCGCACGCCTTTGGGTATATACACAAACGATCCGTCGGAAAATACTGCTGAGTTCAGGGCAGCATAAAAATTGTCGGTGTAGGGCACCACTTTGCCCAGATATTTTCTTACCAGTTCGGGATAGTCCTTGACGGCCTCGGATATGGAGCAGAAAATCACGCCCATTTCGGCCAGCTTGTCGCGATGGGTGGTTTTGACGCTCACAGAGTCCATCACGGCATCCACGGCCACTCCGGTAAGCTTTTTCTGCTCGTCAAGTGATATGCCGAGTTTGTTGAACGTGTCAAGCAGCTCGGGGTCAACATCGTTAAGGCTTGCGGGATTTTCTTTGACTTTTGGCGCGGCATAGTAGCTTATGGCCTGAAAATCTATGTCGGGGATGTCAAGATGCGCCCATTTTGGCGGAGTGAGGGTGGTCCAGTGTCTGTATGCTTTAAGCCGGAATTCAAGCAGCCATTCCGGCTCTCCTTTTTTTGCCGATATGAAACGAATCACATCCTCGTTCAATCCGCGCGGAATAATATCGGTGTCTATATCGGTTATGAAGCCGTATTTGTACTCACTCCCGGTCACATCGTCAATCACGCTGTTGGGGTCGTTGGTATCCGGCTTGCGGTCTGTATCTTTGTTCATGTCGTTCATGCTTTACAGTACTAACAACAAATGTTTGCTATATAAAGTTAGCTTGCTCCTAACGCTCCGGTGAGCCACGGCAGCATCTTCATGACATATTGCGATAATGCTGTGGGGGCCGTCCATGAGGGTGACACAAGATGCCATATATTCAGCATCAGGCTTATGCCAAGTGCCCATTCAAGCATAGTGAATAAGGTGCCGCCAATAGAGTTGAGTCCTCCGAGCTTTATGGCTTTTATGGCTCCGTGGAGCAGTCGCGACACAAGCCACACTACAATCCATGTCACCACAAATACCACTGCATAACCGGCGGTTCTGGCTCCGTAAACTGTCATTGACGAACCTTCAGGTTCGGTAGCACCGGCAAAGAGATGCTCGGTAGCCCACGGCCCAAACATTCGTGCCGCCAGAATACCCACTACAACGGCGGCTATGGAACCGGCCTGACGCACAAATCCGCGGGCATAGCCAAGAATGGCGGCCGCTGCGAATATCACATATATAAATATATCAATGCCGTTCATATACTTGTTTCAAATGCCTGATGATTCAATCTGCAAATTTAGTAAATTAATGTGACCTAAATGGCATTTCGGGCAATTTCTGCTGAGGATTGAATGACGGTTAGGATTTGGTAGATAAAGTTGGGGCGTTTTTCAGTGGTTTTAGTTAAAAATGTGTTAAACGAACGTGCGTTTGCCGTACGATATGAAAAAAGATGCTTACATTTGTATGTGTGTTTTTCATAGTATTAGATTAAGATAAAGGTTTAAAGGGAAAAGAGATGTCGGGAGACATCTCTTTTTTTGTTATATTTGCGCCATGACACAAGCCACTTCTCAAATGCAATGGGACAGGCTGATTTGCGACAAGCGTTTCGGCCTTGAAAAGTTCCACGATAATAAACCTGGCATACGTAGCGATTTTCAGCGTGATTATGACAGGTTGGTTTTTTCATCCCCTTTTCGCAGATTGCAGAACAAGACACAAGTGTTCCCCCTGCCGGGAAGCATATTCGTTCACAACCGGCTTACCCACAGTATAGAAGTGTCGTGTGTGGGGCGTTCGCTTGCCACAGAGGTGGCTTTGCGCCTTCGGGACAAGTATCGAGCCGAGCCTTGGGTGGGCAAGCTTGATGCCATGGGCGAGATTGTTGCGGCCGGATGTCTGGCGCATGATCTCGGCAATCCGCCGTTCGGACACTCCGGAGAAAGATCTATTGCCACTTTTTTCAGCGAAGGAGCGGGAGCACATCTCCAAAACAAGCTCACTCCGGAGCAGTGGGCCGACCTTACGCGGTTTGAGGGGAACGCCAACGCTTTTCGTCTTCTCACGCATCAGTTTGCGGGGCGCCGTCCCGGAGGGTTCGCCATGACCTACAGTATGCTGGCATCAATAGTCAAATATCCGTATGAAAGCATCTTGGCTGTAGCCAAGCCCAAATTCGGGTTCTTCACCTCCGAACGCGATAGTTTCATAAAGGTGGCTGAGGAACTGGGAATGCTCAGTCAGCCCGGACCTAACGGTGAAGTGCGCTATGCACGCCATCCTCTTGTATATCTTGTGGAGGCGGCTGACGATATATGCTATGAGGTGATGGATATTGAAGACGCGCACAAACTCGGGCTTATTGACACCGCCACTGTCATTGACACTCTGCTCGGTTTTTTCAGCAGTGAGCGTGTGGAGAAAATGAAGCGGGCCATGGGGTACGTGGCAGACCATAATGAAAAGATAGGATATTTGCGGTCATGCGTTATTGGTGTGTTGGTGCAGCGTTGTGCCGAAACCTTTGTAGAGCACGAGGAGGCCATACTGCGTGGCGAGTTCCGGGGTTCACTTATTGAGCATATTCCGCAACTTGAGCGGGAAGGGTACGAGCGGTGCAATGCATTGTCATGGGACAAAATTTATCGCGCTCCCGATGTTGTGGACATTGAGCTTGCCGGTACCAGTATCATTACATTTCTGCTTGACAAGCTGATACATGCCATTTTGTATCCGCAGCTCAATTATTCCCGCTTGCTCCTAAGTAGGGTGCCGCAGCAGTATGAAGTCAATGCTCCCACTCTTTACGGCAAGATTCAGGCCGCCGTGGACCATATATCCGGCATGACCGATGTGTATGCCCTTGACCTGTATCAGAAACTGTCGGCCCAGAGCCTCAAGATTCAGGTGTGATGCCGTCTGTATCTTGTCAGATTTAAGTTGATTTAGTAATCGGTTGTGATGATAAAAGCATATGGCACTATCTAAAGGTCAAGTAAGAACCCTGAGTTCACGACTCAAGAATATAAATTATAATCCAACGACAGAAGATATTCAGCAATTGCATGAGTTGCGAATGGAGTATCGTGATTTTTTGTCGGCCACGTTCCGAGTGTTGTCGGAAGAGGCTGACAAGGTTGATTCCAAGTCCATATGCACATATCGGATTAAGCGAGTTGAGTCAATTATCAGTAAGTTGCATCGATTCCCCAATACCAGCCTTGTCACAATGGAGGATTTGGCAGGATGCCGTTGTATTTTATCATCGCGCCAATCTATCCCCCGTCTTGTAGAAGCCATTAAAAAGCGGCTTAATGTTACGCGTGAGCGCGACTATATTACCGATACCCCCAGCACGGGGTATAAATCGTATCACCTGACTATTCAAGATGACAATAATTCACGATTGAAGCTTGAAATACAGCTCCGTAGCAGAGTGCATCATAATTGGGCTACATTAGTTGAGATAACAGACCAAGTATTGGGAACGAAAATTAAGGAAAATCATGACAATCCGGATTTGATGGAGTTTCATAGGCTTTTTTCAAAGAGCGAATCTGAAATAACTATTGAGGATAAAAAGTGTTTGTTGAAAATTGCTGATAAATATGACTACGTAGCTCGAATTGGTCAACTATTCATTAAAAACAACCGGGAGATGCGTTCCTTGTACAATGAAATAAACTCCACGACAGATGCTTTCTTTTTGGTAGAAACCGACAATCAGAAGCTGAATACCTTTGCGCATTTCAGTGATTTCAGAGAGGCGGAAGAGGCTTATATCAAGCGGTATGCTGAGTTGTCAAAAGACAGTAATTCTTCTGCAAATCTCCTTTTGTTCCATACCCCACAGCCAGATTTTGACACAATTAGTATGGCATACTCAAATTATTTCCTTACATATAATGAGTTGTTTTATAGGTTGATATTGTATAGGAGAGATTTCGTGATTCGAGATTTTGATTCGTATTTGCCATATCCATTTGTGAAAAATGCTGTTAAGTTACTCAATCTCACACAGACCATAGCAGGTAATTTTGCAAACGAAATCATACAGTTTGCACTCAGCAGGCCTTCAATGTTAAAAGAAGCAAGCGAGGAGTGGGAAAGATCGCTCCTGATGCAGTTGATGAAGCTTGCGGACGCTTATATGAAGATAAATAGTCATATCAAGCAGTCAAAATTGAATCTATTGAATCGTCTTATTTGGAAAATTACCCGGTATGGGTTCAAATTTTACATATCAAGAGGAGCTAAAAAACCTCAACCCTCAGAATTTTCAATTATGGAGTAATAATGCAGTTCAACTCGTTTCTCTGACTCAATGAAGGAAATCGAACAGATATTCTGGCGGAACAAGCATTTGAAATTACATATATAAAGCGTTCCGAGCCTGATATAAACACGAAATTGACTACATGATGAAAACCCCGGATATTTACCGCATGGCTATGTCTGGCGGGACTCCATACGATAGATAGGGACCGTTATTATGACCCTTGCGCTCCGGAATGGTCGCAGTTTGACCAGGAGCATCATTATGATGGAGAAGATTACATAGACAGCCGCCGGACACTAAGGACAGCCGCCGAAGAAGGTTTCTTTACAGGAATAGGACTGGGAGCGATAAACAATTTTCTAACCAAATAGATGTCCTTCAGGGACAAATCCGAAGAGAGTGTACCTGAATTTTGATATACTCTCATCCGGCTGTGCCGACATTTGATTTGGACTACCGACGGGGTGTGAGTAATACGCTGATAACCTGCTATTTACAACGAAACCCCGACTACTGTCGGGGTCGTCAGGTGGTGCCAACGGGAATCGAACCAGTGACACAAGGATTTTCAGTCCTTTGCTCTTCTTCGGCTTCCGAAAGCTCGCTGTCGCTCACTTTTGGAAGCAACCAACTGAGCTATGGAACTTTATAAATCAGAAGAGTCGCTAACTCTAATGTATTTTCTATGTTCTGTTTGCTTGGTTTACACCTCAGTTTACACAAACTGTATTTGTTAATAAATGTTTAACTATCTCAATGCGTTGTCGCAGATTATATAGGATAGGTTACTGTCTATCGGAATGTATGTCGTTTTCGCGGTTGTATTGTTCTTCGTATTCGTTAATGATTCGCTCAATGTCTTTTTTAAGTTCAGGAATATGGTGTACGACAAAACGATATAGGATAGATTATTCTACGATGTCAATGGTAGGTATTTGGGCATCCATTAAAGAGGTCGTTCCGTATCTTAATGTGCGAACCGTTTTCATATCTGTAACTCTCAACGTCTTTCCTCGTAAGGCATTCATTCCCTCTTGAAAATTTTTACAACTCTGAAATAGTTTTGCGGCAGTGCCAGTTGTAAAAACACGCTTACCGGTTGAAGTGCCGTCTTCATTGTAAATGGTTCGTGTCTTACAAAACACAGCAGGGTAAAGATGTTTTTCAACGCCAGAAGTTAAAGTGATGTTTATGTATTGTAGAGTTGTACCATTAAGTACTTCTTCCCATATTTCATAATCAGTGGGAATGGTAAATTGGTCTCCTTTCTCTAAACCATAAAAGGTGAGAGTGCGAAATTTCTGCGAAAATTCAGAAACCTTTTTAGGTTCACTCCTTCCAACGCGCTTTATTTCTTGTTCAAGGGTTGCCATATTGATATTCGATTTGATTAACTATATGCAAAGTTAGCTAATATCCCTGACATCTAGAGCCAAACAAGGCATAAATCTTGTGACAGCCAACGTACTTTTTCGGATTAAGCCTTATTAAATGGATTATTCCTGAAAAATGTACGCTACTATTTTTGCGTTGGAATAGAGTGTGGGGCAATGGGTATTAGAGTGTCAACTATGCAGAAATCATCATTGCGAATGTCGCTGAATCGTACTGTCACATAGCTTGACTGATTGGCTCTTTCAACAGCATCTGCTCCTTTGTTCAGGTCAGTATAGAAATGGTCGCTGTATGTCCATATCGGTTCTATGAGATATTTCCATTTGCCTTTGTCATAAGTATAAAGGCAGTAGTTATCCCACGTTCCGGCTTCGGCTTCTCTCCTTACTCCAAATTCATCTGTTCCGTTCCCGTCTAAATCTCCCTCCTTAATCAGTCTGACAGTATAGCGTTGCGACAGTATCAGCGTATCAACTGTATTGCTCTTGCTGTAAATTCTCCAAACCCATAAACTGCGGTCAATAGTCGTATCAATAGGCTCTGCAATCAGTGTGTCAATGTTGTTGCCGTCAAATTTGCCGATTATAGTATCTCTGTATTTCTCTAATGGGTCGTATTCATCAGACAGATGTTTACTGCTACATCCAAAAGCGGAGAGCAATAGTAAGCTGATTATAAAGAATGGTAAGTGCTTCATCTGTCGGAAGAATTTATAGAGCTAAGAGAGCCGTATGATATTGGCTTGTATTCACGTACTTTTCCCTGATTTACCCTTATAAAGAGGATTAATCAAGAAAAAGTACGCATTGGCGATAATGTAATCAATCTTCGGAAGTTGTCTTGAATGAATATATATCACCGTAAACAATCTTGTACTCTGTTATCTCATCTCCTACTGTAGAGGTTGCCATTGTGATTACTCGATAGTAATAGGTCGTATTGGGTGTCAGATTGTCAAAAGTGAAACTATTCCAACCCCATTTACAACGTACTTCGCCAATAGTATATTCTGTGGCAGGGTCAAGACTATCCAAACTCCATAGTTTAACGAGACCAAGACTTTCAAAATCCTCCAAATCAGATTCGTTTGGGGAAAGAACCACTCCATCTCCTTGTGCCATTGGTGTTATCTCTACTGATGTTTGTGAGGGTAGCACCCTAATTGCTTCCAGACTTTCCCAATATGAATATAGATAAGTCGGTTCATCATCATCTCCGCAAGCAGTCAGCAGAGGAATTGTTACTATGGCACAGATTACCATAATCAGCAGTTTGATTTCTTTTCTCATTTATTGTCGTTTTTGCGAGTAAATATTTCTGTTTCGTTTCCGGCTGTGTTGAGGGTATTGCCATTCAGCACTACTGTTGCTTTGTGAACATAGACGGTCAGTGAATCCGAAGTGAGTTTGCGGATAGTCCATCGCTCATTTTTAGATTCAGGTGTATAGGCTTGTGGATAGAAGCCATAAAGCACTACCGAATCTTTGTCAGCGAAATATCTGCCGGATTGCTTGTTGCTGTAACCGTCCTCTTTATAAAGATAGTCGTAATGTCCGTTTGCTTTGAGGTCTAACGTAACATTAGGCTGTTCCCAAGTCCCAATCAATAAGGAATTATTGACGGTCATATTGCGATGTGTGGAGCAAGATGCCATGAGCATTGCCAATGCCGATAATATGTAGATTGCTTTCTTCATCTGTCTTTATCCGTTATTTTGTCAAAGATGTATTCTTTTGAGCCTTGCGTTCCATGAGCCATTAACCGATAGAGAGAATCAATCAGGAACATCATCTTATAAAGTTCAGCAGTTGGACTTGATGATTCTCCATTATGGGTGTAGCTTCCTCCATTCAGCAGATGATATAATGCTCCTTTCAACGATTCTATCTCTATCGGATTCAGAATGCTTTCTCCGTCTTTAATAAGGTTATATCGGTAAGCGTCAAGGTCTGCGTTGAGATTGTGAAGATAGTAGGTAAGGTTGTCCATAGTCTGTTTAATCTGACCATGAATGTTCATCGGCTGATTTATATTATTAGCTTGTTGGCATAGGTCAGAGCCAAGTTTGCCAAGAATAGAGCCTATTTCGTATATGTACTGTCGTAATGGGGTTCCCATGCTAATATTCTTCCAATTTAAGAGGGACAATGCTTAACTTGTGTTTTAACTCAGGATTTGGACATGTTTTCGGTACAAAGATGTTATAGGAAGATGCCTCAATCATATATTTACCAAAACCGTCATAACTCAAATCGGTGTTTTCTATCTCTAAAAAGACTTTCCAAGAAGCCTTTATTTTATAATATGATTCAGATATGCTCACATTGAGTTCACGACACTTGTCTTGAACAACCTTTGAGTTGACATAGACATTTAAGTCTTTCATCTCCGTATTTTTAGAGGATAGACCAACTACAAGAAATTTATAAAGGCTCATATCAGGATTGTAGATTACATTCATAAAGAAGTCATTTTCTTTCTTATAATGAATGCTTTTAGGCTGTGCAAATATCGGTATCACCGAAAACGCGCAGATAAGAATAACCAATAGCCGTTTCATCATCATTATGTTTAGACAGGAGAATAGAGTTGAATCCAATTATTTTGTTCCATCTCCATAAGCGTTTGCATTATCTCTTGCGCAGACCGTCCTTGTAAAACATCAAAAAATCGTTTACCGTTCTCGGTTGGATCTGATTCAGAAACCACATATGTTTCTCCACCACCAAGCCAATTTTTTTTAGATTTTTGATTACATTCTTTTTCCGCAGTTGCTTTCCACTGAGAGAACTCTGAATAAACAATTTGGTACAACTTATTATAAGAAGCATAATCTCCCATGGCGTGTGCAGATGCAGCCTTGAACATAAGAATCGCCCAACGGTGTCTCAATTTGCTGTCTGCTTTTATATAATGGAACTCATGAGTTACCCTTATCATACTATACTGTTGTGTCTCTCATCCTCCATTGAAACGGCTTGGTTACAAACGACAAAAGCGTGAGGACTGTATTTCTGCTTATCTTTCAGTCAGGCTTCTCGCATTGCCTATGGGACAGATAAGCAACAGTCGCCCACGCTTGGAGGTTATATAGTGTCCGACTTGCGGAACGTATATAGCCGAAGCGTGAGCGTTGTTGCTACCCTCTTTGTCCCATTTCAAACTTTGCGAGAATTTGACTGAACAAGAAAGTTTCAATAACGCTCTTGAATAATATGTCTGACTTCCCTTCGGAAATCAAGTGCAAAATTACAAAAAAAGCGTTGATATTATGGCATGGAGCGATGCGAAATTAAGAGGATTATGCTCTACAACATAAGATTATAGCCGTCCCTCGTCGCAGTAAGAATAGAAACTGTCGTATGGTGTAACTATGATATGGTCGAGCAACCGAATATCCATCAGTTCACAAGCCGCCTTTATCTTCTTTGTAAGGCTGTCGTCTTGTCCGCTTGGTCGTGGATTGCCTGACGGGTGGTTGTGTGTGATTATTATTGAAGTGGCATTGCAGACTAACGCTGTCTGTATAATCACTCGCACATCAACAATGGTAGAGGTCAGTCCTCCGTCTGATATGGTGGTGTAGCCGATTATCTTGTTGGCGTTGTTCAGGAGCAGAACTTTGAATGTCTCTTTATAGCCTATGGTATCAGCGTCAAAGACACGGTTTATAAGGAGCTGATGAATGTCTTTTGCTCCGTATATTGTCTCTGTCAACGGTTGAGGTTGGAATTTGAGCTGTATTTCTGAAACGATGCAATCTGTTGTCATGTCCGAAAAATTGAAGATTTTACTTGATTATTAAGTGTCTTGGGAATGAAAATCGGACACTCCCCAAAGACTGGGAAATGCCCGATTATTCAGGAATCAATAAGCACTTAGCCAAGAAACCAAGCGTATTGCGAATCGCCGTGAATGGCGTTGCAGATGCCTACCGACACTTCGGTGGCGTTGACGGCTCTTTGCAGATAGCTGTCGATGTAACTGCTCTTGTTGGCTTCCGTCAGGAGATTGTGGAAGTCGAACATCGAAATCGTGTTGTCCTTGACACCGAAATTCGGATCTGCGTAGAAGTCACGGCAGACATTGTTAATCTGACTGTCGGTTATCAGGAGTTTAGGCACGTTGCGCTGATAGCGGTTAGGCAGAGCCTGATAGAGCCTCATTCGCCCTATGATTTGGGCGAACTGCGTTTCTGTCAGGCGAGTTTGCGAAAGCGTCTGCAACAAATGAATGTCTTGTGCCGGACGGAACGTATAGAACAAGTCAAGCACCTGCTTATAGAGGTCGTGGAGCGACATCACTTCAAGCTGAATCTTTGCGCCTTGACCTGTCAGCACCTGATTTGAGCAGACATTCATTCTCCAGCCTATAAAGACAGAGAATTTTTCGGCTCCTCTATTAGCGCGATAGAGATTTAAGTCGTTGTAGTTGCGCACACCTCCTATGCAGAGTTCAAGGCGTTGCCCGTCTATCGTTTCGTGGATAGAGGGAATGGTAAACGCAAAGGCAAGTCGCTGATAGAACTGCGTCTTTTCCGATTCAAGGAGTTCAGAC
>HF985652.1:99569-114217 GCA_000431155.1 Bacteroides sp. CAG:927 | reverse complement strand
ACGCACGTTTGCCGAGTGCGGAGGGTATGCGCCCACGGACGATGTGCGACACACGAATTTCCGGCTGATTGATGAGTTCTCCGCTGAACACGTTGCAAGCGGCATCATGCACGGTGTTGATGAAGTCCTGATGAGAGATTGTAAGCTCCTGATTCGCCCATGTCGGCACGACACAGTTAACGGTCAGTTCCTCGATAGAGATAGCCGATGTGTTGGCTTCAAGGAAGTTTACAGAGGGAACGGTGGTTACGTTGATGTCCTCAAACTGTACATCTTCTGCTACGGTGTTGAGTTCTGAGGTAGTGATGGCTGTTGGAGCCAATGCGGTTGCGGTAGTTGTTTCCATATTGGAGTAAGTGTTATTGATTGCAAGGACGATAACTATTACCGTCAGATAAGAATAGTCGGTTTTATTTTGGATAGGTTAATTCTCCACTATGGTTTTTACGTTTATATTCGCTTTTCTTTTTAAGGTTGAGAGGGGGGAGTTAAAAGAGGGTCAACTCTGATATAGACAACTTTACAAATTTTTTCAGAAGTGCATTATCTATGGTAGGGGGGATAGTTTTAAGGTGGTCGTACCTTTTTGCTTTGAAAGTTCTATTTATAGAATATCTCAAAAAGGTACGTTTTGACTTGACAGATTTTATAATGTCGGGAATGTCACTCGGAGAATGAAATTGCAGGGCGCTATTAGGACACTTATTGAGACTGGAATATTGAAAATTTCAGCATATGGTAAAAGTTCTTCTTTGTTCCTGAACCGAAAAACGAGTGAAAAAACTGCTTGTCAATTCAGAAAATTATGAATCGTGTACCTTTTCTGAAATCACCCTATAAAAAAGCGATTTTCAGAAAAAAGTACGCCATTCTAAATTTTTGGAGATATGATATAGATTGCCTTATTATTTCCTATTCGGGCGGTATCGATTACGTTAAAGTAATCTTTAATTGTTTCTGCCGTTATAGCCTTGGGGTGTTTGACACCAAATTTGGTATGTAGGCGTATCAATTCGGATTTTACAAATGAACGTAGGTATTTCTTACCCACTTCAAACGAATTTTTGAGTGCCTTTATAAATGCGTCACTGTTTCGGCTCTTGTTGTATTCATTGACAATCATCAGCTCACGGATAGCCTTGACACCGTATCGGTTCTGTTCGATTATCTCTCTGCCGAGGGAGAAATATGCGTCAACTATGAATGAATCTTTCTCTCGCAGTTCTTCAACGTATGAATCGAAAAGGGTTGTTCCCATGTCCTCCTTTATATTGTCAAGAATCTCAATAATTTTCTTTCGTAGGTCTTTAGTGCATCTTACTGTGCCGAACAGCGACAGTCTTTCATGCTCCCCGAATCGGAACATGGCTTTATTTACCGTGAGAATCCTGAAATATCCACTTTGTTCATATAGAGCCAACAAAGATGTAAGATTATTGTAAGCGGATTTAACCAACTCATCATCAATGTAATTATCAATGGCGAAGTAGTCTTTCTCCCCATATCGGAGCATATTGTTGTAAGGCATTGCTTCCAATGCTATTCTGAAAGCGTTGCGCTCCTCTTTAGATTGTGAGCTGTTATATAGAGTGTTGATTATTGTGTAGGCGTGTTCACTCGCTTTTATAAATTCAGTGATTCCCTCTCTTGTGCGTTGCGGTATGGTGTCTTTAGTAGAAACTATATGGGTTGCAGAGGATATGCCGTTGCGGAATCGCCCTAATGCCTGAACGACATCGGTACAAGGGTCAACAATGGTGTATTCTGCAAAATATGGTTCGCTTACAAAAACGACGTCAGGCTTTTCCTCCATTTCTATATCAAGAGCATTATAGAATCGGCAAGTGAAGAACATTAATTGTGCCTTGTGTTTGTCAGACCAATCAGTATAAGCCTTTTTGAAGCCAAGTCCTTTCAACTTAACCACACTTTTATCCGAACAGAAAACCGAACATCTTTCTGCGATTCCAAGTTTGGTGATTAGCTGAAATATCATATCTGTGCTGTTTATAAAGAAACAGATGCTCCGTTTCGGATTCTGTTGTTCCTCCATAAGTGGCAGAATCTTTCTGAACGCTTCAAGCATATTGTTCGTGTGAATAAACTGAATATTCTGCACATAATCGAAATCAGGAACAATCTCCACTAACGAAAATCCGGATTCTTCAAATCTTGGGTCGCTCGGAATAATGGGTGTAGCCGACACAAGAGCCTTATTGTCGAACTTGAAGAAGTCCTCAACCGGCAAAACTATATCGGAACGGTAATCCCTATCTTTTATCAATTTGTGGCACTCATCAAGAAGCATGAAGCAGTTGACATATATATCCATATCTACCTCTGCAAAGGCACTTTTTACCTTATAGAAACTTTCAGGGGTAACAATCAGTTTGATAAACTTCTTCTTTGTCAATGTATCTTCAAGATATTTGACCACATCATCAGTCGTTACCTTTTGCATTACGCCAAAAAGATTATCAGATTTGTGTACTGCGCATTTGCCCGTAATAGCCGGAAGATTAGGAACTACTATTATGGAATTGCGTTTTGCCGTTATCTCTGAATATGTAGCACCCAATCCCGTAAGCTTCTTACAGAGAATTGTATTCCGTTCTATTGTCGGGTACACATCGCTAAGATGTTGCCCTCTGCTAATGCTTACTGCCTTTCTTTCCATTATATAAGATGAGATATTCTTGAATTGGAGAATTTTAGAGAATGGGAAAGGAGTTCTATCCCTCCCCATTCTCGAAATGATAGTTGTTAGCCGATAAGCTTATGTTCTTGGAGGAAGTTCTCTATCTCCTCATCTCGCTCGGTGAAGAACTGAATAGAGCCGTGCTTGAATGTTGCGGTAGTTGTCAGTCTGCCCGGTCTGTCAAGGAATGCGGGGCGCGTTTGGAAGTTGCCCACTTTGGCATTGACAAACGCCATGAGCATAGCCTTGCGGAAGCTGTCATCGCTTGTTTCCGAGGTCTTGACGGGAACCGAGGGGTCAACATCGCAGTCCTCGGTTGTACCGTTGGTGAGATAGCCGAGTAGCCAGTTGAGGCTGTTTTGGTTAAGTTGGTAGGTGAACCGCTGTGTGGTGCGGCTTTCGATTCTGACGGTTTCACAACCGTACTTGTCGAGGGCGAAGAACATCGCCATGCGTTCTCCACGAGCCATCATAGCCCGTACTTCTTTGTGGGCTTCTACGTTGTTGTACACTTCGATTGTTGCGGGTTTCACATTGATTGTGTAGTTCATTTTGCTTTGTGAATCAGGGGATAGGTCAGCCACAACGTGTTGTCTGCTTTCCTGATTTCGGTGGCAAAATTACAGCAACCCGCAGAGCTGTGTAAGCGTAGAATTTTCGCGTTTTTCTTACTCTAAAATAGTGGCGAGATTATGGGGAGGGGCATATCCTTGTAATCTCTCATAAGTTTGTCAAAGGTGGCGTTGTTGTCTTTTGTGCAGTAGTCCGTGGGGTCGTCGCCTTTCTTATGGTTGAGTTCACCCGTAAGCCACAAAACACATAGACCTAAATTTCTTTCGGCTTGTGTGAACGTACCTTTTTTCTGTTTTTTATGTTTTATAGGGAGGAACTGCAAAATGGTACGCACAAGAATATAATCTATCTCTCGCTTTGCCGGATATATGGTTTCAACCTGATTGTCTGATTCAAGGCGAGAATTTATAAAAGATGCTATGATAGATTTGATAAATTGTTGGTTAGCAAACTTGAAATGCTTGCTACCAACCTTTATATCAAGTTCCATGCTGTCATTGGGGCGTTCATCAATCCTTGCCACAAGTCTATTGATTCTATCCTCCATTCTCTCAATAGTACCACGATAGAGCCACTTGGATAGCTCATGCCATATAAAGACAATGAAATCGAAAGTGGCTTTAGATGATAGTCCTAAGTCTGAGATAGATTCTTGCAGTATTTCAAATTCGTTAAATTCATCTTCCGACAGACCGCTTTTCTCTATCCGTTGTTTTCGGTTGTCATAATAATTTGTAGCGTCTTGTGACGGTTGCCATTGTTCTCCGTCAAATTCAGGAAACAACAATGTATATGAGCGAATATATGTTAGTCGCTCAATAATTTCTTCATATTTGCTTTCAGGATATTTCATTATCCACGCATTAAAAAATTGGCTTTCCTCCCATTCTGATGATTCTCTATAATCATCAGGAAGTGGGGGAAACGGTTTGCGTGTATTTAGAAATTCTGAAAGTTCCATATCTGAAGCGTTTTAGACTACAAAATTACAAAGAATATCCCGCCCATCTTAATGACTGACGGGATATTTCTGCATTTAGAGGGATTTCAGGGCGTTATCAACTTGCTCGTTGTCGAAGCTGTCAAGGTAAATCTGCGTTACACGTTCAGAACTATGTCCCATAATCTCACGGATTACTGCTGTGGAAACTCCGGCACGTTTCATCACCGTTGCCTGACTGTGGCGTGCCACATAGGTAGTCAAGGCGATAGGCAGATTCAAGGCTTTACCAATCTGTTTCAGTCGCTCGTTTACTTTTGAGATTACTTTGTGGATGCGGTTGGCTTGCTGAATATCCGTTTTGTGGAAGTCAGACAGAATCGGAAAGAGATATTGCGATTCATCGTTGCTGTACTTTTCGATGAGTGCTACCGCTTGCGGTTGAAGCGGAATCTTTATCAGCTTTTTGGTCTTTTGTCGCTTGTATATCAATCGACCGTCTGTAATGTTGGCTTTTGTCAGGTGTGCGATATCCACAAAGTTGATTCCTCCGCAGTAGTATGTGAAAGCGAAGATGTCAATAGGGAATCGCATATAGCGATTAGTGGATTTGTAAGACAGCACACGCTCAATGTCCTCTTTGGATAATGCTCGCTTGGCTGTTTCCTGATGAAGTTTCGACACTTTCAGTTTTTTGAATGGATAAAGTTCAGCAGAAACGACATCTTCCTCTATTCCCACATTATATATTGAACGGAGTGTACGGAATCTTATGCCGATTGTGTTTTCTGCCAATCCCTTTCTTCTTAAAAAGGCTTCATAGCGTCTAAGCCAAACTATATCCATTTCTGAAAAAGGGATGTCAAGATGTCCGTTAAATTCTATCAATGAGTTGTATAACTGTTTGATGGATAGGGCATAGCTCTTGCGACCTGATGCGGTCAGACTGCTGATGTGTTCTCTGAATAAGTTGCCTACTGTCTTTCGGTTTACACGGTTTACACAAACTTTCTCAACAAGAGTAGTTGATGTAAACTCTTGATTGGTAGCTTTTAGCTCAACAATCTTAGCCGAATATTCCTTGAGCTTGTCGGCTATGAGCAGTTCGATGTACTCTCGATTGGGACATTCCGCTTTCGGCTGATTCTTTGAGAAGTCCCAATGCTCAGGATTCACGGATATGCCAAGACTGACATATTTACGCTTCCTGTCTTTTGTCACTCTCAGCATTAGAGGTGATTCGTTGTTACTCAGTACTTTCGACTTGTAACAAACTACGGTTACTGTGGTTGACACGGTTTACACGCTGGTTTACACAGTCTGCGTATCTCAGGGCGTTTTCAAGGTAAAAGAACATAAAAAAAGAGAGCTACATTTCTGTAACTCTCTGATTTTTCAGTGGTGCCAACGGGAATCGAACCAGTGACACAAGGATTTTCAGTCCTTTGCTCTACCAACTGAGCTATGGCACCTTGCGCTTTTGCGTTGCAAAGTTACATTGTTTTTCTGTCCCATGCAAGTTTTAGACTGAAAAATTTGCGCATTTTTATTGCTTGCCCAATTAATATCTTGATTGTGAGGTTACGAAATGTCATTTTTATTTGAAATTTGTTATAGCATTTGTGAGGGTGCTGCTAATGATGTATCTTTGCGGCTTGCATAAAACATAGATATTTATTTATAAATGGATAAAGATAAGTTAGGTTTTTGGGGATTGAGTGCGTTGGTGTTTGGCATGATGGTCGGAGCCGGCATTTTCAATATTCCGCAAAATATGGCGGCAGGCGCAGGGCTTGGGGCCGTGGTTGTGTCTTGGGTGATTACCGCAGCCGGTATGCTGCTGCTTGTCGGTACGTTCAAGAGCCTCGCCGATACATCACATTCCACCGCATGCATCTACGAATATGCCCGTAAGGGATTCGGCAGTTATGTGGGTTTTAATGTGGCGTGGGGCTACTGGCTGTGTACTGCATTCGCTAATGTGGCGTATGCGGTGATGCTCAATGACACCTTCGGCGCATTTTTCCCGTCTTTGTTGCGTCATGGGTGGTCAACTGTGGCGTTCGGCGGTGCGTTGATATGGGTGATGTATTTTATTGTGGCCCGGGGTCTGCGTACGGCCAAAAGGATGAACAATTTCCTTACCGTTCTTAAGATTGTGTCAATATTGCTGATTATAGTGCTCATGGCTCTGATGTGGCATAGCGGGATATTCTACAGCGATGTCTGGGGACGAATGGGTGATATAGGAAGCATAGGCACTCAGATTAAAAGCACCATGCTTGTGACGCTGTGGTGCTTCATAGGCATTGAAGGGGCCGTGATGATGTCGGGCCGTGCACGTAATAAAAAAGATGTGGGCAAAGCCGGTGTCACCGGTTTCATTGCCGCATGGGTGCTTTACCTGTTGGTATCGGTGTTGTGCTTCGGAGTTATGACACGGGCCGAACTCGCTGGCCTTGAGGACCCCTCGGTGGCATATCTGCTCAAAGACACAATAGGAGCATGGGCTTACTGGTTTGTGATCATATCGGTCATTGTGTCGCTCCTTGGCGGATGGGTGGCATGGACGCTTGTGTGCGCAGAGGTGCCATATGAGGCGGCATGTGAGGATGTGCTTCCGCGCCGGTTCCGCAAGCTCAATGCCAACGGTATGCCTGCCTACGGCCTTATGGTGTCAAGTGTGGTGATGACCTTGTTTCTGGCTCTGGTAGTGCTTGCCGACGATGTGTATCTGGCTGCTTTGAGCATTACAGGCATGATGATTCTTCCGGCCTATTTGTGCAGCGGACTGTACATGTGTAAAAGCGGCACCGGAATCCGCAATAAATTGCTTGGTGTCGGGTGTACGCTGTTTTGTCTTTGGATGATTTATGCCGGGGGTCTGAGACTGCTTATGCTCACATCGCTGTTCTATCTTGCAGGCACATTCTTCTATGTAAAGGCGCGCCGTGAATCGCATGCAAGGATATTCAGCGCATGGGAGCGCATATTGTTTCTGGTGTTTGTGATATGTGCTGCGGTGTCGCTGGTGCTTATATATAAGTATGGCACGGCCGTGATATGACAAAAATAAGGTGCGCTCCCGCTCGGGGGCGCACCTTGTATGGTTTGTTGTCCGACAACCGGATTAGATAGCATCGAGAATTTCGGTAGCTTCTTCCTGAGTGGGGATGTCGGTGTTCACGTTCTTGGAGCCAATGAGGGCGTAGAACAGGATGTATGCAGCGCAGCCGAGCACTACCCAGTAGCTTACGAGGTAGTCGCCTGCAAGGTCGGCAATCCAGCCCTGAAGAGCCACCATGATGGCGCAGCCGAATACCATGGTCATGAATGCGCCGGAAGCAATAGAGGTGTATTTGCCGAGGCCTTCCACTGCCATATTGAAGATACCGCCCCACATCACTGAGGTGCAAAGACCGATAAGGATAAATGCGAAGATGCCTACAGGTACTTCAGCCCAAAGCATGCTTACATTGGCCCAGTCGATACCGGGAATGTTGACTGTCCATTCGCTGGGAGCAAACATGCCGAATGCGGTGAGCACTACTGCTGCTGTGGCAGTAACGGTAATCATGGCGCGGCTGGAAACCTTGCCTCCGATGGCACCGCCGATAAAGCGGCCTACGAGCATAAGGAGCCAGTAAACGGCCACGAGCTGGCCCACGATGTTGGCATCCATGCCAAAGCCGGGAGTGGCAGCGGTGGGTTCACTGGTGAGATACTGGAGGATGTAAGTAGGAGTGCCCACTTCCACGCCCATATAAAGGAATATGGCAAGTATGCCGAGGTTGAAATGACGGAAAGAGAATGCGCTGTATTTGTCTTTGACTTTCTTGACAGCTGCTTTGGTTGCCTTAGGCTGGTCGGGCTCTTCAATCTTGGTGAAAAGGATCACGATGAATGCCACGATGAACACGCCGCCTGCAATAAACAGGGCAGGGGTGGCGTCAGCTACGTGTGCTTTGGCTGCATCACCGATGAGGGCCCCCATGAGGATATATACTGCCACGGCAGCAGCACTGTTGAACACACCGCCAATCTGAATCATCTGGTTACCTTTGTTGCCGCCGCCACCCAGAATGTTGAGCATGGGGTTTACAACCGTGTTGAGCATACACATGCAGAAACCTGCAATGAATGCACCGATAAGATAGATGGAGAATGCTGAGTCTGCCATGCTTTCCCAGCCGCTCATCCACTGCACGAACACGCCGAGGATGCCGAGCACCAGCGCCATGAGGGCTGTGGCCTTATAGCCGTATTTCTTGATAAGCATACCCGAGGGGATACCCATCAGCAGGTAAGCGATAAAGTTTCCGTAGTTACCGATCTGCGCCTGGAAGTTGGAAGCACCGAACTGGTTTTTCACGATCACAGCCATAGGTGAGCACAGATTGGTCACAAAGGCAATCATCGCGAAGAGGGCAATCATGATTATTATTGCACCCCATTGTTTTGATTTGTTGCTCATGATAAAGAGATTGTTTATTGATGGTTAAAGATTGCTTGGTAAGAAAATCGGCTATAAAATTATATAAAATACTTGAAAAAATGGCACTTTGCTTGAAAAACATTGAAAATCAGTATTCGCGTGCGCCGAAAATGTCAGTGCCGATGCGCACCATCGTGGACCCGTTGGCTACGGCAATCGGGTAGTCGTGGCTCATACCCATGCTTATAATCTTTGCATTGGGTATGATGTTCTGTAACTCCTTGGCACATGCGTGTATGGCTGCAAAATCCTGCTCCACACGTGCGGCGCAATCAGTGTTCGTTGCCATTCCCATCACGCCGGCCACTTCCACGTTGGGTAGCGTCGGAATCACCTGTTTGGCGCATAGCAAAAGCTCGTCAGGCATAAAGCCGTATTTTGTTTCCTCTGCGGCCACGTGCACCTGCAGCAGCACTTTTGCTGTTATGCCAAGTTTGGCGGCCTCCGCGTCTATGGCCCGGAGGAGACGCTCCGAGTCCACGCTGTGTATGAGCGATACATGCGGCAGCACTTGGCGCACCTTGTTAGTCTGAAGGTGCCCTATGAAGTGCCATTGTATGTCGTCAGGCAATGATGCGGCTTTTGTGGCGAGTTCGGCTGCGCGGCTTTCGCCAAACACTCGCTGTCCGGCATCATAAGCCTCCATAATAGCTTCGGCCGGATGAAACTTCGACACCGCCACGAGAGTCACCTCCTGAGGCAGTGTCGAGAGTATATGCCTTATGTTAGCAGCTATGTCGGTCATTGTTCAGCTGCGGGTTGAGCAGGGCGTTTTGAGCCGAGGTTGGCGCGGTACACATCCATCAGGGGAGTCTCGGCTATTGAAACTATCTCATAGTCGGCCATTGTGCCTTTCATGCCCTCATTGAAGCGGTCAAGAGCGCCCTTGAAATCCGAGGCAGCCACGAGTATGGTGCTCACCGAGCGCTTCTCCACTGCTGTTTTCTCGTCAATAGTGATGAACGCCACTTTTACAAGATACCATCTGTCGGCACTGTCGTCAAAAAATATTTCTGATATTTTGGTGCGTTTCACTGCATTGACAGTGAAGTCGCCGGAAATGAACGGTGTCTGCTCCTCAATTATGCGGGCTTCAGCCTCGGTAAACGACAGAGCGTCCACCAGATAAGGTTCTGTTACTTTCTTTATGGCGCCATTTTCCATTGTCTTGTCATAGCGCACTTTGCATTCAAACCAATTTGCCATTTGATAAATAGGTGTTTTGTGAATTTTAGAGTACAATTTTCTTTGCCACGCTTCCGGTGGGTGATACCACGCGCACCACATACACACCTTTAGCCAGTGCTTGGGTGCTGATGGTGAGCATGTCGCCGTCAGTGTGATTCTGAGCGGCAGCCACGCCATTGACGGTGTAGAGTGTGGCATTGAGCGATGAGGCTCCCGGAGCTGTGATGCTGAGCATCCCCGGGGTTACGGCAACGGAAAGGTTGTCGGCTGTCAGCTCCTGTTCTACCGATCCGAGTGACGCAAGGTCGGCCAGAATTACGCGCAGACCGTCTGCCGCACTGACTTTTCCTGCGCCCCAGCGTGAGGCCGGAGTGGTGTTGGCATCGGTGATGCTGCTGCGTTTCACCACATCCTTGATGTCGTCAATGGTGAGTGACGGATTGGCCTGTAGCCATAGCGCTGCAACGCCGGTCATGAACGGTGTTGCCATAGAGGTGCCGTCCATTTCGCCCCAGTAGTCTGTGGCGGTACCGTTGGTGGCGGTAGCGGTCATGGCCGATGGAGTACCGTAATCGTCAAATCCGTAATTGCTGTTGCAGTAGCTCACATAGTAGCGGCTGTAGCTTGATATTATAGCCGATCCGGGTGCGCACACATGAGGAAGCTGCTCGCCTTGGAAGCGTGAACCGTAGGATGAGTAGGGTGCAATACCCCCTTTGGTGAAACCTGATGCGGAGTTGTATCCCATACTGCCGGATGGGGTGTACCATGATGTTTTAGATACGTATGCTCCCACAGCCAGCACATTTTCGCCGCATGCCATGCTGTTGATTGACTGGTCGGGCGAACCCTTGGTGTATCCGCTCAATGCCGCGCCGTTAGGTCCTGACGGGCTTGCGCAGAATGTGGAGTTGCCTTCAACATACATGTTGACCTTTTGTCCGGCCTTACCTTTTACGCTGATCACCAAACGATACCCGCTGGCAAGTTTCAGCGTGTTGGATTCGGCGTACACATTGTAGCGGTTGTTGTTGGCATCTACGCCCGCGCTCACCGTCATTGAGCCTGATGATATTACGGATGAATTGGTGGAGCGGCTTATGGTAGCGCTCCTTGATCCGGCGAATGTGGCCAGAGTGGTGAGCGTTCTGGTAGAGGTGCGGTAGGCCGACAGGGTGACAGTGAGGGGAGTGGAGTCTGAACCCCAGATGTCCAATATACCGTAGATTCCGTCGTAGCCGTAAGCACTGTTGAAATACACGAATGTTTTCAGCTCGTCAGTATTGGAGCTGAAAGTTTTTTCTATTGATAGCTCATCCTGACCCTCATTGCCGGCAGCCACACATATCACCGCTCTCTTGCCAAGAGCGTCAAGAGCCTGAGAAAAGGCATCCGAGCCATCGTGAGGTCCGTAGTTGTTTCCGAGCGACAGGTTTATTGCCGCAGGCTGTCCCTGACTTTCAGCGTAGTCTATTATGTGCTCCACGCCGTCTATAATACATTCGTCGCTCAGATTGCCACAGCTTATGGCTATGTCGGCGCCCGTAGCCACACCGTAATAAGGTATGTCGCCATTGGTGGCGGTGGCACTTTTGTAGTATTTGCCGCTGCGGTTGTAGCTTCCGGCCATGATGCCGGCCACGTGGGTGCCGTGAGTCTCGGTACGGTTCTCGGTGGTGAATCTTGATATGGATGTTTCGGTTGTATAGCTTGAGGGTACTGCTGAATAATTGCCATATACCCAAAGACGCTTCACTCTTCGTGTGCCGTCTTCATTGATGAAATTCACATGGTTTGGCTCCATGCCTCCGTCCATGAGGCCTACCACCACTCCTGAGCCGTCGTATTTAGTGGTGGTGCCTCCGAAATTTATGCCTGAATGAGCCTCGTTGACCTTTGAGGTCTGACGGGCATTGTCCATCAGCAGCCGTTTTTTGCCGCCCATGCTCACGCTTTTCACCTCTGGCATATCCACCAGCGTCTGCACGCTGTCCATTGACACTACCACGGTGACAATGGAGCCAAGATCGGTCAGCACCTCAAACCCCTTGCGGCGCAGGCAGTCTGCATTCTCGCCATCGTTGAGCATCACAATGGCTCCTTCGCGGGGCGCAGCTTCAGCCTCCACAGCCTTTAGCCCGAGAGTGCGTATGCGTTCGGCCTTTTGGGCACGGTACTCTTCCAGCATGGCCGTTCCCTGCATATTGAGCTTGCTTTGTGCGTCGGCAGGCATTGTAAAGCTTGCTGCCATAAGCGATGCGGCTATGATTGTGTAGAATTTGTTCATAAATGATAAATAATGATTGTAAATATTCTTAGTGCGCTTGCAAAGTTAACCCTCCGTAAATTATCCGCAATATTAGTTAACACCATTTAACCTACAAAAAAAGAGGCCCGATATTTTTCGTGCCTCTCTAAATAGGATATGGATGTGTGTCTTTACTTCACTGCGAGCTTGGTTGTGTAGCGTCCTACGGGAGTATCCACGCTCAGCACATAGATGCCGCTCGGTAGCCCGTCGGTGGTGAGTGCGGCGGTGTTGCCCGGCACGCTCACGTGCTTGGCCTGCATGCCAGAAACGCTGTAGAGCGAAGCATTCACCTCAGCAGCTCCAGCCACATAAATCTCGTAGCCGTCGGCTGTGGGAGTCACAAACACCATCTTTTCCGGCTCATCAGCGGAAATGGTGCCAATCGAAGCCTTGTTGTCAAGAACGTACTTGATACCGGCCAAGGCATCCACTTTGCCTGCGCCCCAGCGTTCAGCATTGCCGCCGCCGAGAACCTGAATATCCTTAGTGCAAGTGGCATTAACCACATCCATAATGTCGGAATAGTCAAGCGAATTGTCAGCCTCAAGCCACAGGGCCACAACGCCCGCGAAGAACGGGCACGCCATGGATGTGCCCTGCATATTGTCCCAGTAATTCTGACGCCCGTAAGCCGTAGCCTTGCCCACAGCGTAAGTGGACGCGCCGGAAGTGGCATTGACATAGGGTGTGCTGATGCTTGACACTATACCGCAACCGGGGGCACAAAGGTCAGGCTTGGAAACGCCCTGAAAAGTCTTGCCATAGGATGAGAACGGACTTATGCTGCCGAGGATATAGTTGGAGGGATATTTGGTATAGTGCGCACCGTCCAGACATCCTGCTGTGAGTCGTGTGTTATACGAACCTACAGATATGATATTGCTTGCTGCGGCAGCATCATTGATAGAGCCTGCGGGTGTACCGGCCACGGAGCCAGTTACATAACGGTTGTTGGTGAATGTGACATTGGTGCCGTACACATCTATGACCTGACCAGCCGCACCGGTTATTTCCAGACCCAGAAGCTTGGTGGCGTTACTGGATTTTGGCTCTGCATTTATTATTGCATTGACATTATAGCGGTTGTTGGTAGTGACGAGATTTGAGGCCAGAGCCAGAGACCCGCTGAAATTGTTTGTGAACAA
The DNA here is from genome assembly GCA_000431155.1 of Bacteroides sp. CAG:927. GTDB lineage: Bacteria > Bacteroidota > Bacteroidia > Bacteroidales > Muribaculaceae > Paramuribaculum. Next base: position 100,867 of record HF985652.1, on the reverse strand, counting down.
ACTGTTTGACACATAACCGATACCCGAACCGATGTAGGTGAATGCACCCGAAGAGCTGGTGCTTGTGGTGTAGAGGGCTGTGGATGTGCGGGTGCTGGTATCGTAAATCACCCAGCTCACTGTCAGGGGCTGGTTGTCGGACGCCCAGATGTCGATGTATCCTGATTCGGCACTGTTCCCGGCAATGAATGTCTTAAGGGTGTTGGAAGTGCCGGTCAAAGTTTTGGTGACATACATATTGAGGTCACCTTCGTTGCCAGACGACATGCATATTATGGCACGCTCCCCAAGCGAGGCAAGAGTGCGTGAATAAAGGTCAGTGCCGTCGTGAGGACCGCGGTTTGAACCGAGCGACATGTTGATGACGCACGGCTTGCCGGCACTTTCGGCATATTCCACAATCTTTCTCACGCCATTGAGAATATTGGCATCGGTAAGGTAGGCCGTTCCCGACATCGCTATCTCGGAGCCTGTGGCCACACCCTTGAACGGAATGGAAGAAGTGGACTTGGTGAAAGAGATGGAGCTGGCTGTGGATTGCCTCATCCATTCACCTGTGCCCGTGTAACTTCCGGCCATAATGCCGGCCACATGTGTGCCGTGGGTTGCGCTGCGTGTGTCGGTTGTGAATGCTCCTATCTTCACCGGAGTGTCGTAGGTAAGGCATGTGCCGTTGGTGCTGTTGAAGTTCCATACGCGGGTCACGCGCAGGTTGCCGTCGGCATCGCGGAAATTGGCGTGATTGGGGTCAAGACCGGTATCGATTAGGCCGGTGATAATGCCGGTGCCGTCATAACTCACTGTTGAGCCTTTGTAGGAGAATCCGTCCTGAACCTGGTCAACATTTGCATCGGTGCGGGCATAGTTCATGTCCGGTGACTGAATGCGGCCAAACTCCATGGTTTGTACTTCAGGGCATTCGGCCACACGCTCCACCATGCTTATGGGCATTGGCACAAGCAATATGGAGCCGAATCTCGTTGTAGGCTCAAGGCCGAACTCCGACAGGAAGCTCTCGTCGGCTCCGGTGGCAAGCTCCATGAGCACGCCAACTTCCTGGTCGGCAGTAGCGGCGAGAGTACGCTTGCCGGCATCCGATTGCGCCTCAATCAGTTTTGCTTTGTAATTATGAAGCATTTCCATGCCGGCAAAATTTATTTTGCCTTGTCCGGATGCGGAGGTGGCCACAACGGCTGAAAGCAGTGCTAAAAGTAGTTTGTGTTTCATAAAAATTAAAATTCTTACAGATTTGTTATCACACTGATGTTAAGACAAGAATTGCGCTCTCCGACCTGATC
>HF985652.1:96271-99526 GCA_000431155.1 Bacteroides sp. CAG:927 | reverse complement strand
AGAGCGCATATTCTTGAATTATCGGCGTTGATTCAGAGCGTCAGTCACGAACCAAATCGATATTGAAGTAATAATACAGGTTGCCGAGAGAACCAAGATAACCGTCTCCGCTCGGGTCAAGTGCAAGAGCGCGGATAAGCATCTGGTTTGTGTACAACAATTCGGCCTCATCTTCCATCACATAGAAGTAAGCATTGCCTCGCGTTGCAATCTGACCCTGATTGGTTACACCGCACAATTGCATGTCAAGAGCATAAGAGACAGTGCTTGTGACAGGATAGGGTATGTTGGTCCCGATGTTCTGTCCCAGAGGAACTGCGAGCAAAGCTATGACACCGTCCTCAGGTTCGGGGAGTTCCATAATCTGGCAACGTACGCTGTTGGTCCATACGGCACTGCCAAGAGAGCCGGGGAATTCAAGGAACAGATACTGGCCATAACCGGGATCACTGGCTCTAAGGCCGGTAATGTTGCAGCGGAACGAAACTTCGTCACCCTCATCGGTGAAACCGTCCTGTGCCTTGAATGTCCATTTGCCCTGAAGACGGCCATAGAGAGTGGCATCATCATCGGCAATGGTGACGAGAGTGCTGTTGCCGTTCTGAGCCACGGTAGCACCTTCGGCAGAAACGATAGAGACAGTGAAAGTGCGGTCAGCTTCCTTGAAACGGTTGTTGACAATGGCAATCTCCATATTCCCCTCTTTCTTGGTGTCGGGAATGTAGATTGTTTTAGAGGTCACGTAGTAATCCTTGTCCTCTACGGCGCCCGTGGAACCGGTGGCATTGACCACGAGGTTCACCTTGATCATGCCGTTGGCTGTACCGTTCACCACAATAGGTATATTAACGACATCGTCGGTGGTGAACTCGTCCACGGTCATGGTCGATTCTTTCATCGCCACAGTCACATTACCGTTGGTGTTGTACTGCGTGTCATCGTCATCCGAGCAAGAGGTGAACGCCAACAGGGCAACCGCTATGGCAAATATCTTATTTAATTTCATGTTTTATAACTTATTAAAGAAGTTCAACAATTAATAACCGGGATTCTGCTGGCCAGCAATCTGAGGATTGGTTTCGATTTCATCCTGAGGAATAGGCCATACGTAGCGGTGGTCGCCGACGGTATATGCCACGTTCTTGTCAAGCTCGCGGATAAGGGCATCGGTATTGTAGCCGGGGAAGCCGGTAACACGATGGAAACCGAGATTCCAGCGACGGAGGTCGCTCATGCGGAAACCTTCACCCATAAGCTCGCGGGTACGTTCGAGACGGATTTCGTCGCGGAGCAGATCGCCGCTGTAAGTATCGGTAGGCGGAGTGAGCATGCGCTGTGCACGCAGGTCCATAAGAGCCTGATTTGCGGTGTTCACATCGCCAAGTTCATAAGCGGCCTCAGCCTTGATGAGATAAAGCTCGCTGAGACGGAACAGCTTAGGCATGTTCTTCAGCGCATTGTCCATACGGTTAAGAGCAGAGTTGCCGGGGTACTTATAGAACACTATGGCAGGATAGGTAGAGCCGTGGTACTGGAGGTTCCACTCATTGAAGAAGCATGCGAGACGAACATCGTTAGGATTGCCGGACACAACACTCTGGTCATAGGTTGTGTAGCATCCGTAGGTGGGGAGATAATCGGCAGTACGGCCGTCGGTGCTGAGCCATGCTCCGCCGGTAGAGCTTACGCCGGCGGCTTCAGTGTAGCCTGCATCGGCCACGTAGGGACGGAAAATCAGCTCTGAGCCCTGGTCATCGCTCCACAGCTGAGAATAAGCGGCATAGGGAGTAAGGCTCCAAGTGCCTGCATATATCACATCATCAGCCTTGTTGATTGCTTCCTGCCAGTAACCTTCACCGCGAAGAAGATAGGTGCGTGCCCAAAGAGCCTCAACGGTGTAGCTGCTTACGTAAGCTGAGTTCTGAGCTATGGCGCTGCCGTCGATCTGCTCAAATTCAACCAGCGCATCAAAAGCCTCCTTAAGGTCCTTGTCGATGAGGGCAAAAGTCTCGGCCATAGTGCTGCGGCCTTTGTAAGTGTCACGATTCTCAGAAGGATCGAATTCTGTGACGAGGGGCAAACCGAGACCGGGCCGGTTGGCTTTGGCTTCGGAATATGACTGACAGAAGTGGTCAAAGAGGTAGGTATAGTACATGGCACGTGCAAATTTTGCTTCGCCGATATACCCTTTGGCTTTTGCCACCTGAGCTTCGGTGAGTACGCCGCTGTTGATCAGCGCCTCAACTTTGGGAATAAAGAAGTTGATGTTGCCGATGCGGCTGTAACATCCTGCCCATGCAGAAGTGATGTCACCATTGCTGGCATAGATGCTACCGGTAGCGATGGGACCGTTTCTGTTACCGTTGTCCTGAGTGCCGAGGAACATATCCATCTGCAGCTCGGTCAAGTAAATGTAGCCGCCGGTGCCGAAAGAGCGCATGCCACTGTATATACCCATGCGGGCAGCCTCGCAGTCCACAAAAGTGCTGATGCCATCCTGGTCGGTAAGCACTCCTTCCGGTTCTGTGTCCATAGAGCAGGACGCCAGCATCAGGGAGCCGATGGCAAGAACTGAATATAATATTTTTTTCATGTCTGTTGCTTAAAAAGATTAGAATGTTACTTCCACACCGAATTCATACTGACGGGTGTTGGGGTATGCGAATTTGATAACATTGATCTGAGGTTCAGGATCGTAACCGGTGAAGCCAGTGAAGGTAAGGAGGTTACGGCCTGTGAAGTGGAATGTCACATCTTTCATTCTGATGGCTTTGAGCCAGCTGGAAGGAAGAGTGTAGCTCAGGGTGATGTTCTTCATACGCAGGTAAGAAGCATCCTCAACCAAGTGAGTGTCAAACTGGATTTCTTCACCGTAGGCGGGAACATCGGTGATGTCGCCGGGTTTCATCCACATGTCAAGCATCTTGGTGCTCTGGTTCATCTGGTCACCGAAGCTGGTGGGATTGTCGGTAAAGAAGCGTTCGTTGTTGACCATGTATTTCTTAGCAGCCCAGTTGAAGTCAGCGCTAAGACGGATGCCCTTGTAGCGAACATCGAAACCGAAACCACCGAGCCAAGGAGCTACGTACTGCTGGCCGATGAGCACGGCATTGTCCTCGGAGTAAACCTTAGTCTGGTTGCCGTCACGGTCAAGCCAGATCTGCTTACCGTCGCGGGGGTCAACGCCTACAAAACGTACCTGATAGAATTCAAACGGAGAGTGGCCGACTTTGTAATCAAGGCCATAGTTGGGAA
>HF985652.1:74642-96242 GCA_000431155.1 Bacteroides sp. CAG:927 | reverse complement strand
GAAGAGCGTATTCATCACGACCGTCAAACAGCTCAACGATCTTGTTCTTGTTGTAGTTGAAGTTGACGCGTGCGCCTACATACCAGTCTTTGTTGCGGAAAATGTCGCCGCGAACTTCCACATCCACACCGGTATTGGTCATAGCGCCGATATTGCCGGGGCCTGAGCTGAGACCTGTGGTGTAGCTGTAAGGTATGGACATGAGCATGTCGGATGTTTTCTTGCGATAGAAGTCAACGGTACCGGTCAAGCGGTTGTTGAAGAATCCGAAAGAGATACCTGCATCAAGCTGGCTCACTGTTTCCCAAGTGAGGTTGGCGCTTGTTACGGAAGCTACTCCGGTACCGGCATTGCCGCCGTAAGGAGTGGTTTCGCCCATGGCACCCATATATTCAAAGTTGCCGATACCGGCGTTACCGGTAGTACCGTAGTTCAAGCGGAGACGCAAGTCGGAGAGCCATCCGGCAGTCTTGGCCATGAATTTTTCACCGGTGATGTTCCACATGGCACCTACGGCATAGAAGTTGGCCCAACGGTGACCGGGAGCAAAACGTGAGCTGCCGTCACGACGGTAAGAACCATCAAAGAAATAACGGTTGTCGAACGAGTAAGAGAGAGTAGCATAGTAGGAGTTCATCACGTACTCTGTGAAAGAGTTGCCCACCATTGTCATGTCGATATCGGTACCGTTGGCAAGCTGCATTTTCTTGGGGTGGTACTGACCGGAAGAGTTGGCGTAGAATCCGCGAGAACGGTAGATGATTGATTCCTGACCGATAAGTGCGGTTACGCTGTTCTTTTCAAGGAAGTCAAACTTATACTCGGCATAGTTGGTATAAGTGAACTGATAAGCGCGAGAAGAGTTGCGGCCCACCTGAGCATCGGAGTCACGGCCTGCGGTGTCACCCATAGGTGTCACGAATTCGCTCTTGGGCAGGTTGGTAGAGGAGCCGGTGGCATCACGGGCCTCCATAGCCTGCTGTGCGCGGAGAGTAAGACCCTTGATGGGAGTGATCTGCTCGTAGAGGTTAAGGTTGAGAGTGGCAAGATCATCGTAGCCGAAAGAGTTCTTGAGGTAGTAGCTGGGTGTCAGCTGCTGGCCGTAGTGCAGATAGTCGGCTTTTTCACCGAACACAATGCCGCCGTTCTCGTCAAATGAATAATAGTAAGGAGAATCGTACGGAAGAGCCATCTGAGCAAAAGTCATGGGGTTGTTGTTGTAAACCGCATCATTGTTGACAGAAGCATCGCTGATCCAGTTGGTCTGGTATTTTGCATAACCAAGGTTGCCCTGGAAACCTACGCGCAACCAGTTGTTGACCTTGGCATCGAGGCTGGCACGCAGCGACTCACGACGCATGCCTGACTGCTCGATGATACCTTCCTGATCATAGTGGTTGAGACTCAAGTAGTAGCTCAGACGCTCGCTACCGCCCTGCACTGCACCTTCAATAGAGTAAACGGGGGCATTGCTGCGGAACACTTCTTCGCGCCAGTTGGTGTTGATGCCGTAATTGTTGACGAGGTCACGGACAGACTGGGGCACGGGGTTCTCAATCATATCGCGGAACTGGATGTACTGGTAAGAGTCCATCATATCCAGCTTGCTGGACACGCGCTGGCTCCAACCGTAGTTGGCACGGATAGTAACCTTGGCGTCCTGACCGAATTTACCTTTCTTGGAAGTGATCACGATAACACCGTTAGCGGCACGGCTACCGTAAATGGCCACTGCCGAAGCGTCCTTGAGCACTGACACACTCTCAATGTCGTTAGGGCTGAGAGTATTGAAGATTCCAGAGTTGACGGGTGCGCCATCCAATATATAAAGAGGTGTATTGGATGCATTGATGGAGTTGACACCACGAATCTGCACGGTGCTGGGGGTTGACATAGGCTCACCGGAAGATGAGGCGATGTTAAGACCGGCTACCTGACCCTGAAGGGCATCCACGAAGTTGCTTGAAGGAGAGTCGGCAAAAGTGTTTTCGCCGACAACGGCAACGCTACCAACCACAGTACCGAGCTTTTTACCTGTACCGTAACCGGTTACCACAACATTGTCAAGCATGTTGCTGGAAGATTCCAGTATTACGCGCATGTTTGCGCTTACGGGAACCACAACTTCTTTCATTCCCACATAGGTAACCTTGATTTCCTTCACGGAAGCAGGAATACGGAGAGTGAAGTTACCGTCAATGTCGGTGGATGTACCGTTGCCGCCGCCCAAGGGCTGTACGGATGCGCCCACGAGGGGCTCGTCGTCCACTGCGCTGTGTACCGTACCATGAATGGTTTGTGTCTGCGCCTGGGCAGCCACAGCCATCGATACGATTACTGCAAGTAATAGAAACAGCTTTTTCATACTTAAATTTAATTAGACATATATAGTTAATTGATTGATTTACACCGCTATATGTGCTTATATATCCGTCTGTTCAGTATCTCTTGCCAAGAGATGGTAGATATGACCACACGCTTAAATCATTGTATATATGTCTATTAGCGAAGAATAGAAACTTATATGGAGATGATTTACGGTATGTTCTCCCGATATATGCCGATTACTTACACTTTGATAATAAAAATTGAGGTTTGGATGAAACTTTGAAATTTTTCGAGTGCAAATTGTAGAAATTTGATTTTTAACATTTGATAGCTATTCGCCCATAGCTCAAAAGGTTAGATGCAATAAATCACTGAATTTCACTAATCTGAAATGTTAACAACTAAGAAAAAAGATTGCGAAATGTTGGTGGGAATATTAAAATCAATTAACTTTGCAAATCATATCTCTTGGCAAGAGACAATAAACAGATAGATATATAAGCGCGTATAGCAGTGTAAATCAATCAATTAACTATATATGTCTAATTAAATTTAAGTATGAAAAAGCTGTTTCTATTACTTGCAGTAATCGTATCGATGGCTGTGGCTGCCCAGGCGCAGACACGAACCATTCATGGTACGGTACACAGCGCAGTGGACGACGAGCCTCTGGTGGGCGCATCAGTGCAGCCCGTTGGAACCAATGACGGCACACTTACCGACATTGACGGTAACTTCACAATCCGCATCGCCGCCTCTGTGAAGGAAATCAAAGTGAGCTACATCGGCATGAATCCTGCCACGTTGCCCGTTAGCGACAACATGCGCATCGTGCTCAAGCCCTCCAACACATTTGATGATGTTATCGTGACCGGTTACGGTACAGGTAAAAAAATCGGATCTGTGGTCGGTGCCGTAAACATTGTTGATGACCAAGTGTTTGAGGATACTCCTTCAAGCAACTTCGTGGACGCCCTTCAGGGTCAGGTTCCGGGTCTTAACATTTTCTCTAACTCAGGTGAACCCGGTGAAGTTCCTTCATCAGTACGCATCCGTGGTGTCAACTCACTGAGCGCAAGCACTACACCTCTTTATGTATTGGATGGTGCTCCTGTTACCTCAGCAGTATTCACCTCCCTTAGCCCGAGTGACATTGCCAACATAACCGTTCTTAAGGACGCAGCCTCCACCGCCATCTACGGTAGCCGTGCTGCCAACGGTGTAATCGTAATCACCACCAAGAAAGGTCAGTATGGCGACAAGGCCACTGTGAGCGTAAAGGCAAGCGTAGGTTTCAGCCAGCGCGCCGACTCCAAGATCAAAATCATGGACTCACAGCAGTTCATCCAGTTCCGTGATCTGGTGCAGGCTCCTGTAAGCCAGGAAATCCGCGACCTTGTCAACCGCTACAACATCAACACCAACTGGATGGACGAGCTGGTCAAGAATTCAGCTCTGATGTATTCGTTGGAAGGCCGTGTACAGGGCGGCACCGACAAGCTCCGCTATTACTTGAGCGTAGGCCACTATGATCAGGACGGTCTGATTCAAAGTTCAGGCATGCGCCGTGAAACTCTCCGCGCAAACATTGACTCTAAGATCAACAAATGGTTCTCAATCGGTTTCAGCGGTAACCTCGGCTACGAGAAAACCGAAAGCAACACAGCAGCATCTTCCGATAGCGACAATGGTGCTATCTACGCCAACAACCCGTTCCTGTCGGCCTACAATCTGCTGCCGTTTGATGCACCTTACTACTATTCTTTTGACGAAAACGGCAATATAATCTACGGAGACCACGCAGAATATCTGCATTACTCCGGCCAGTCCAACCCCAATGACTTCAACCGTCTGGCATGGCCTCACACCAATCGCAACACTGTCAGTGCAATGCTCAACCTCTACGAGCAGATTCAGCCCATCAAAGGTTTGACCATCCGCGCTCAACAGGCTCTTTCAGCATTTGACTACCGCAGCAGCAACCACCGCCCGGCATACGGCACATGGGTAACACCTATGGGCGATACCGTAAACGACTGGACCGACACTCCCGCATCTGCTTCAGAAAGCTTCCAACGCTGGTATCAGTGGACTTATACCAACACAATCGAGTACAAGTTCAACATTGCAGACAAGCATGATTTCAGCGTACTTGCAGGTCAGGAATCTGTGATATCAAAGAACAACTCATTCGGCGTTAGCACAGTGGGTCAGCCCAACGCCAACCAGTGGCTGCTCAATCAGGGTACAACCGTAACTATGAGCGACGTATCTTACGGTCTGACAGAATCAACCATCAACTCTTATTTCTTCAACCTCAACTATGGCTTTGACAACCGTTACTTCCTTGATGCTTCATTCCGTCGTGACGGCAGTTCCAAGTTCGCACCCGGTCACCGTTGGGCCAACTTCTTTGCCGTTGGTTTGATGTGGAACATCAAAAACGAGAAGTTCATGCAGGACATCAAATGGCTGTCTGACCTCAAGCTCCGTGGCAACTATGGCACAACAGGTAACAGCGGTATCTCTGACTACTCATATCAGGCTACTGTAACAAGCGGCGGCGCTTACAACGGAGATGCTTCTTTGGCTATAGGTGCCATGGGTAATCCTGAACTCACTTGGGAAACTGTAAAACAGTTTGACCTTGGTATTGACCTCGGATTCCTTGACAACCGCATCACCCTTATGGCCGACTACTACATAAAGGACACCAAGGATATGCTCATGAGCGTACCTTACAGCTACACCACCGGTTATGCAAGCGGTGCAGCCAACGTAGGTTCAATGCGCAACACCGGTGTTGATGTGGACTTCGGTGCAACCATCTTCCGCAACAAAGACTGGTATGTAGGCGCAAGCGTCAACTTCAACTACAACAAAATTGAGATCAAAGAGCTGTTCAACGGACTGGACAAATTCACTATTCCCGGAACAGGCGTGACCTACGAAGTGGGCAAGAACCCTTTCGAGCTTCACAATGTGATATATGCCGGCGTTGACCCCCGCGACGGTCAGCAGATGTGGTACACCAAGGACGGCAACCTCACCAAACATTTTTCAGAAGACGATGAAGTGGCCCTTGGCAAATCATACATCGCACCTTGGAACGGTGGTTTCGGCATCAACGCCCGCTGGAAAGGCATAGCTCTTCGCGCTGACTTCAACTGGAGTGCCAAGAAATACATTTTCAACGCTACCAACTGGTACATCCGTGACCCGAGTGTGGCTGTAGAGCGCAACACCAACGGTGCAGTAGAGCTGCTCAATGTATGGACCAAACCGGGTGATGTTACCGACATGCCTAACCGCTTTGATCTCTACGGACAGCCTCAGACCATTCAGGCCGACTCTCGTTTCGTTGAGAACGCTTCATTCATGCGTCTGAAAAACCTCACCGTGACCTACTCACTGCCCAAGAAATGGATGGACACCCTGCGTCTCTCTGACATCACATTCCACTTCACCGGCCGTAACCTTATCACAATCACCGACTTCACAGGCGTTGACCCTGAATATCAGGCAAACGTGGTACAGATGATGTACCCTAACACCCGTCAGTACGAGTTTGGTGTAGAAGTATCATTCTAATCATTCTTATCTTTAGCACAACAATTGAATATGAAAAAAATATTATTTTCACTATTCGCTGCGGGATTGATGCTGACCTCCTGTAACATGGACAAGAATCAGCCCGGCACCACATTGGCCAGCGAATCAGTTCAGTCGGTTGAAGACGTGGCACAGTTCCGTAACAACCTTTACGGACAAATCCGCGCATTGACCTCCGGATCCTATGTTGTGGGAACCGATATGCAAACTGAATATTTTGTGGGTCTTCGCGGAAACGGCGGCCGTGGAAGCACATGGACACAATCTAATATCAATCCGTCCACATCGGAGATAGTAAGCCCTTATTCCGGCTGCTACGGTGCTATCGCCACCTGTAACTTCCTGCTGCAAAAAACCAACGAGCTTATAGCATCGGGAACCTTGACGGATGAGGATATGATTTACATCAACCGTTATTTGGGCGAGACATATTTCATGCGTGCCTATTTCTATTGGTATCTGTTTGACCACTATTGCCAGGCATATACCGCAGAGAACGCCAACAAACCTGCACTTGGTTTGCAGCTTGTAACTGAGTACCAGCCCCAAGTACCGTTCTCAGAATATCCCGGCCGCAGCACCTTGGCACAGAGTGCTTCACGCATCAATGAAGACCTCAACGAGGCTTACCGCTTACTCTCAGGATATGAGCAGTACGATCTCAGCAATGTAGCTCCCAATGCTCCGTATGTATCAAGCTACGTAGTGAAAGCACTTCAGGCACGTATGGCATTGCTTACCCGTGACTGGTCCACAGCTATCACCAAAGCCAACGAAATCATAAGCGACGGCGTATATTCTCTGTCATCTTACAATCAATATGCAGCCATTTGGACTGCAGACCAAGGCACAGAGCTGATGTTTGTACCTTTTGTTGATGCCAGTGAATCAAGTTCAGTAGCTTCCAACTTTGATGTATTCAATTACATCAATGCTTACCCCTCGCGAGTAAACTGCGTGCCTACCATGAATATCGTAGGTCTGTATGATGACATCAACGACATTCGTTTCAACTCATTCTTCAATGGCTTGATAATGACTGTTGAAGCACAGACAACCGCAGCTTTCGTGTTCAATAAATATCCCGGCAACCCGGAATTGAAAACATCTTCGTCCGAGAACTACAAGAATAAGCCGAAACCTTTCCGTCTATCGGAAATCTATCTTATCCTTGCTGAGGCTTCGTATGAAAACAATGATCCCACCACCGCCAATAGCGCTTTGAATGCCATCCGCAGCCGCCGCATTGCCGGTTACAGACATCAGGATTTGTCAGGCACTGAATTGCGCGACGCCATCCGCGAAGAGCGCAATAAAGAGCTTGTGGGTGAAGGATTCCATTTGAGCGACATGCGCCGTTGGGGTCTCGGATTCCAGCGCAGCCCCTACTACGGACAGCTCACAGCCGGTGCAGTGGATGTTGCAACATTGTTCAACAATGCTGACCTCCAGACCATATTCCAGCCCAACGATTACCGCTATGTATGGCCTATTCCACGCAACCAGTTTGAAACTTGCCCGGCAATGGCAGGCCAGCAGAACCCCGGTTATTAATTATTTAAGTGAATTGAACTAACAGAATTTCCAAATATGAAACTCAATAAAATATTCGCAATAGCCCTGGCCGCACTCACCATGACTGCCTGCTCAGATGACGATGAGTACAATACCGCATCTGCCGTAGTCGAGATGGGTGAAACGACCATTGAGGCGCAAGAAGACTTTACCGAGGATGATTACTACAAGGTGCCTATTGTAGTGACCGGTGAAACCAACGGGCCGATATCCGTTACGGTAGAAGTTACCGGCAGCGGTGACACCCCTGCCACAGAAAATGAGAACTATATTATAACCCAAAAGACCATAACTATTCCTGCCGGTTCTAAAATAGGTTATATAGAATTTCACACCACCGGTGACTGGGACCTCAATCCTGACCGTAAATTTATCATGACCATAACAAGCGCCCAGGGTGCAACTATAGGTCAAAGAAAATCAACCTTGATTGCTCTGCTTGACGACGAGACTCTTTTCGTTCCCATTTATGCTACACTGGGAGGGTTGTGGATAGCTACCGACGATGCCAACAATCAGTATTATATGACCTTGACCACCTATCCTGAAGATGATGAGAATTACCTGCGTAAGGTAAACATCAGCGGATGGGCAGGCATTAGTTCAACTGAATGTGACGCAACTGTGCGCTTGAACCCTGTCACTAATGAAATTTTGCTGCAGATACCTGTAGGAACATCACTTGGCATGTTTAACTTTACCAGCCTTGGCGTATGCTCGGTATTCATTACCGGTGTCACTGAGGGAGAAGATGGAAAACTTTCGTTGTCCTTGAGCGGTAATGTGAATGCTACATCCAACACCGCCCACGATGCGTTTGTATTCCGTAACATAGTATGCGGCGGCGTGTTCAACGGACCGTTTGACGGCAACCATTTCCAGGGCACATTGTTCCTCAACACAGCTCTGTCAATAGTAAAAGCACAGTAATCTTACAAAGATTCTGTAATTTACACTAATACTAATAAGGCGCACACAATAGGTGTGCGCCTTTTATCTCTTTTTTTAAGACATTAAAGATACTCTAAATGAAGAAAACCCTACTAATCTTTTTTATTGGCGCATCAATATGGGCCGGAGCCGCAGCACAGAGCAAACTCAGCCCCATGGGCCGCATGATTGTGAGCGACTATATGGAGATGAAAACTCTCAATGCAGACACGGAGTGCCAAGATTCGGAATACGCTGCAATAGTAACGCTCAAATCCACTGCCGATGCAGAGCAACTCACAAACGCCGGCATAGAGATTGTATCAAATTTCGGCAAGGTTGTTACGGCAAATATTCCGGTTAGCAGAATGGAGGAAATTTCGGAACTTCCCGGAGTGGTTTACCTGCAGTTTGGCGAAAGTCAGAAACCGGCCATGAATTTTGCGCGTCCCGCCGGGGGTGTAGACGAGGCACAAGAGGGATTCACCTTCAACGGCACCACCCATTCTTATGACGGCACAGGCGTAATCGCCGGTCTGTTTGACGGCGGCATGGACGCAAGCCACTGCAACTTCAAGGACGACAACAATGAAAGCCGCGTACAGCGCCTGTGGTGGTTCCGTGGCAACAACGGCACCTCCACACAATATACCAGTGCTACATTGTCATCGTTCGTTACCGATGATTCAGGTGCTACACATGCCACACACGTGGCCGGAATAATGGGCGGCAGCTATAAAGGAAACGCACAGGTGGCAAAGATCACCAACCCGTCCACCGGAGCAGGTGTGAGTGTTGGTACAAGTGCAATGCCGTATTACGGCGTGGCAACAGGCTCCTCGCTTGCATTCAGCGTCGGTTCTCTTACCGATGCCAATATACTCAACGGAGTGGGAAAAATAGTGGACTATGCAGAGCAGCAGGGAATGCCGTGCGTGGTGAATCTGTCACTCGGCAGCACTTCCGGTCCGCACGATGGCTCTACAGCCTACAATACCGGTCTTGCCGAACTGGGCAAACGCGCAATTATATGCATGTCGGCCGGTAATGACGGAGATATTCCACTGTACGTGAACAAAGAGTTTACCTCAGCCACAGATGACCTGAAAACCCTCATTAATCCTACCAGCCTCATCAGCGGTAAATCCGCCACCGGTATCGTAGATGTATGGGGCAAGACAAATAAGGTGCTGTCGGTGAGCTGGGCAGTTTACAATACAGGAACACGCGCACTCACAACCATAGCCACCATAAGCAGTGCAGGAGCATCGCAGAGCATCTCATCGTCAACCGCAGTGTTCTCCAGTGCATTCAGCGGTACAATCAGAATGGTAAGTGAGGTCAATCCGCTCAACAACCGCTACCATGTGCAATGCGCACTGTCAGGCGTGTCGCGCAAAGCCACAGCGACCACAAGCTATCTTGCTCTTGTGGTAAAAGCCGTCAACGGCGAGGCAGTGTATGTGTATGGCAACAGTGATATTTACTTTACTTCCAACAGCCTTGTAGGATGGACCGACGGATCAACAGCAGGTACCATCAACGACGGTGCCTGCGGTGAAAACATCATCAGTGTCGGAGCCACCACTTCCGCAAAATGGTTCCCGACCTTGAGCCGTGGCGTATATGCCTACAACGGGGCCACCGCTCCGGGCACTATCGCACCGTTCTCAAGCTACGGCACCACATTCCAAGGCGTGAACAAACCTGATGTAACAGGCCCGGGCTCAGCCATCATCTCCAGCTACAGCCGATATTATGTGTCATCCTCTAAACTCGGCAACAGTGACCTCACCGCGTCTGTAAACCGTTCCGGCGTTACCAACTACTGGGGACCGATGCAAGGCACAAGCATGTCGTGTCCCTTTGTGAGCGGCGTAGTCGCACTGTGGCTTCAGGCCAATCCCAACCTCAAGTATGAGGATGTGATGAAGGTGATTAAAAACAGCAGTGATTTCAATTCCCTTACCATGCGCCCGGCTATGCAGTGGGGTGCTGGCAAAATCAACGCTGTAGAGGGACTGAAATATATCCTCACCAATGCCGGCATAGGCACCGTGGAGACTGATGACCCGGCCAAGGCCGTGATACTCACCCCCACGATGGGCGGCTACGAAATCTCAGTGGCCGGAGCTGCTGAGGTGAATGCTTCGCTCTACAGCGTTTCTGGCATGCAGGCCAAGCACGTGAGCGTGCCGGGCAACACTGCCGCACTCACCACCGACGGGTTACCGAGCGGCATCTATGTGCTGAGCGTGGAAACTCCCGTAGGACGCTACACAACCAAGCTTGCAGTGAAGTAACATTATCCGTATCAACATAAAAAAGAGATTTGCCACATGACAAATCTCTTTTTTTATGGTTTTTTGAACCATTTTATGTCCGGAATGTTTTAGTAGTATGAGAAGGCATTTTGCTGACGTTATTAAAAAGTCAAAGTTCAAAAAAGATTTTACCTTCTCCGTCCCCGCCGTCTCACGATAGCGGGGGCTCTTTGTTTTAGGCTACTCGTTACCTTCGGGACGAAGACTGCGCACTGCCTCCGCTGCGCGCCACATCTCACTGTCGTGAAGAGCTTTCAGCTCAGCGTTGAGTGTCTCGCGGTAGTCTGCCTTGGAGTTGGAGTCGATTGACCGTTGTGCCTCCGTGCCATTCTTCACGCTCTCGTAAAGGTCGCGCATCACCGGTTTTATTGCATCGTGGAATGGTGTCATCCAGTCCAGTGCGCCGCGCTGTGCGGTAGTGGAGCAGTTGGCATACATCCAGTCCATACCCTTGCGCGCAAACAGCGGCATGAGTGATTGCGTGAGTTCCTCCACTGTTTCGTTGAAAGCTTCTGAGGGGGTGTGGCCGTTTTCGCGAAGCACCTCATATTGGGCAAGGAACAGTCCTTGTATTGCTCCCATGAGCGAACCGCGTTCACCGGTGAGATCGCTCACGGCCTCACGCACAAAGGTGGTTTCAAACAGATAGCCTGAGCCGATGCCGATGCCGAGAGCCAAAGTGCGCTCCAGTGCATGGCCGGTGTAGTCCTGCTCTATGGCAAAGCTGGCGTTCACCCCGCGTCCTTCCAGGAACATGGTGCGCAGTGATGTGCCCGAACCTTTCGGGGCCACCATAATCACATCCACATCCTTTGGAGGCACAACCCCAGTGCGGTCGCTCCATGCAATGGCAAAACCGTGTGAAAAATACAGTGCCTTACCCTCGGTAAGATGTTTCTTGATTACGGGCCACACCGACATCACGGCTGCATCGCTGAGCAGACACATTATTATAGTGCCCCGTTTGCAGGCTTCCTCAATCGAGAACAGCGTTTCCCCGGGTATCCAGCCGTCTTTCACGGCTTTTTCATAGGTTTTTCCTTCGCGCTGGCCCACAATTACTTTGAATCCGTTGTCGCGTAGGTTGAGGCTCTGACCGGGGCCTTGTACGCCGTAGCCAAGCACGGCAATAGTTTCATCTTTAAGTATCTCGCGCGCTTTTTCCAATGGAAATTCCGAGCGTTCGATGACGGTTTCTTCTATACCGCCAAAATTCATTTTTGCCATATCGATATATTTGATGGTGTTAATATTCAAGTAATTTAGCAGCCGGCACGCTGGAGCCGTCTTCACGTTTCACAAACCATGCTCTTGTGATGCATTTCTGCGTTTCGTCAGTGCTCTCAATAGTGCTTATCAGAGCGTCCGTACTCGGGTCGCATCCGCTCATCACTTTCACACACTCTCCGCACAGGCTTTCGTGGCTGTAGGCTATTTCAAAGCGTGTCATCAGGCACTGGTCATACACCTCAAGGGGCAGCTGGTCAATTATCAGCTCCACATAGCGGCGCGAGGTGACATGGCGGTTGAAATCTATGTCGCTCGCACCAAACCGGTAGCCTGATGCTTCGTTGTGCTCTTTGGGAAACCTGATTTTGCCGGGGCGTTCCATATCGCACACCAAATCGGTGCGCACAACCTCAGGGTCAGCCACATGCGTCAGATCGGTGGGACGGCGCGTGTCCTTGTCTATCGCCATCCACACTGTGCGGGCATAACCTATCACTTCACCGGAGGCATCGCTGATAGCAAAGTCGCGGTCTGAGAAAAGTTTGTTATACCCTTCTATCCATGTGGTGATGGTGTACTCTTCCAGAATTCCGGGGTATCTCTTTATTTCATATGCCACTCTGCTCAATACCCACAGAGCGCTGTTCTTGCCCATGCGCTGAAATCCTATGTTGATTGTGTCGGCATGTTCGGTGGCCACATCGATAATCTGTTGTATCAGAGTGGCCGGAGCCACTTCGCGCTGTGCGTTGCATTGGGCCGCCGTGAGACAGTAGGTATGTTTATATTCGGTAATCATATTAGAATTTTTCGGATGATTGTTTAGCCCGCTGTTCCAGATATTCGTTTACAAGCTCCACGGGGCTTTTTGTCACCGCCACACGGCCCGAGCGCACGAACTGCACTATGCCGTATCTTTTCAGTTCGTTGAACAGTGACTCCGTTTCATAGAAATGGCCTGTTTTTTCCAGCACGGTGTAGTCGCGGGTAAGCTCCAGTATTCGTGCCCCGTGGCGGCGTATTATCTGCTCAAGCTGTTGCTCGTCAAGAAGCCGGTCGGTAGGCACTTTGTACAGGGCCACTTCCTGATACACTATTTCGTCATCGGTATATACAAACGCCTTTATCACATCTATGCATTTGGAAATCTGCTTTATGATTTTGTCCACCATGGCCTTGCTGCTATGGCAGGTAAGCGTAATCTTGTGCACTTCGGGCAGCGAGCATCGGCACGCGCTCACGCTCTCGATGTTGACGCACCGGCGTGTGAATATTATTGACAGCTTATTGAGCAGACCCACATGGTTTTCGGAATACACGCAGATGGTGTAGAGCGTATTTTCGGGATTTCGCGTCATGACTTCTGTTTCTTGGGGTGATACATCTCTTTGGCATTGAGCATGATGGTGTCCACCGTGCTTCCCACAGGTGTCATGGGAAATACCATATCCTCTTCCCGGATGCTTACGTTCAGCAGGTACGGGCCGTCATAGGCCATCATGCGCTTTATCGCTTCGTCAAGATCGCCGCGGCGGCACACATTTTCCGACTGTATCCCGTAGGCCGCAGCTATGGCGCAGAAATCCGGATTTATCATCGGTGTCTGTGAAAAGCGGTTGTTGAAGAACAGTGCCTGCCATTGGCGCACATTTCCGAGAAATGAATTGTTGAGTATCACCATTTTCACGGCAGTGCCGTACTGCATTATCGTGCCGAGTTCCTGAATGGTCATCTGAAAGCCGCCGTCGCCGGTCATCAGGCACACATCGCGCTCAGGCGCTCCCATCTTTGCGCCTATGGCGGCCGGGAGTCCGAATCCCATCGTGCCAAGACCGCCCGACGATATTATGCTCCTTGGGGCTGAATAACGGAAATATCTGGCCGAAAACATCTGGTTCTGTCCCACATCCGTCACCAGTACCGGTGAGTTTTTCGCTGCGCACGACACCTTGCGCGCCACTTCGCCCATGGTGGGGAGAGCCTGCGGGTCGCTGCCTTCCAGTACCGGCTTGATCACTTGGGTGCTCTCCACCTCATCGTGGGCATCGAAAGTGTCTATCCACTCGGTATGGCTGTTTTTGGCAATCATAGGCAGCAGGCGCTCCAGCACCTGTCGGGCGTCACCAAGTATTGTGGCATCGGCGTTCACGTTTTTGTTGAACTCCGCTTCGTCTATGTCTATATGCACTATCCGTGCATTGGGGGCGTAATGGTCCACATCCCCGGTCACACGGTCATCAAATCGCATCCCTATTGCTATAAGCAGGTCAGCCTGATTGGTGTTGTAGTTGGGTGCTATATTGCCGTGCATCCCCAGCATACCTCGGTTAAGGCGGTGACCTTCAGGCATGGCCGAAAGACCAAGCAGTGTCATTGCCACCGGTATGTCGGCTTTTTCGGCCACAGCCAGCAGTGACCTTTCGGCCTCGGCTATGGTCACGCCCTGACCGGCAAGTATCATAGGTCTCTTGGATGCGTTTATCATTTCTGCCACACGGCATATGTCGCTGTGTGGTATCTCGGGATACGGCTCATAGGAGCGTATGAATCTGCATGGCTCGTAATGCCATTCAAGCTGCTCTATCTGAGCGTCTTTAGTCAGGTCTATCACTACAGGCCCCGGACGTCCTGTGGAGGCAATGTAAAATGCCCTTGCCATGACTCTGGGTATGTCGGTTGCTCTGCGCACCTGACAGGCCCACTTGGTGATTGGCTGGGTGATGCCCATTACATCGGTTTCCTGAAACGCATCTGTGCCAAGCATGGCCGATGTGGCTTGTCCGGTTATGACCACGAGGGGAGTGCTGTCCATCTGCGCATCGCTAAGCCCTGTAATGAGATTGGTGGCGGCGGGTCCGGAGGTTACTATCACCACTCCCGGCCTGTGGCTCACCCTCGCATATCCTTGCGCGGCGTGAATGGCACCTTGCTCATGGCGCGTCAGCACATGGGTGATTCGGTCGGTATAGTCATACAGTCTGTCATATACAGGCATGATGCATCCGCCCGGGTAGCCGAACACTCTTTCCACATTCTCGGCCACCAGACATCGCATCAACGCTTCTGCTCCTGATATTTTTTCGCTCATAGACGAGGGTGTTAAATTATTCTTATGGCTCCTTTGTCGGCGCTGGACACCATTGATGCGTATGCCCGCAGAGCCTTGCTTACTTCACGCCGGCGGTGGTGCGGAGTAAAGGCATCTTTGCCGCGTGTGGCCTCTTCTTGTCGGCGTACAAGCAGCTCGGCATCCTCTACCTCCACATTTATGCTGCGGCCGGGAATGTCTATTTTTATTGTGTCGCCGTCGCGCACAAGTGCTATATTGCCTCCGGCTGCCGCTTCGGGAGATACATGTCCTATAGACAGTCCCGAGGTGCCTCCCGAAAATCGTCCGTCTGTCACCAGCGCGCACTCTTTGCCCAGATGCTTGCTTTTGAGATAGCTTGTGGGATAAAGCATCTCCTGCATCCCCGGACCCCCTTTGGGCCCTTCGTAATTGATGAACACCACATCTCCGGCTTTCACCTCGTCGCGAAGTATGCCGTTCATGGCTTCCTCTTGGCTTTCAAACACTTTGGCACGGCCTGTGAACGTGAGAATTGAAGCGTCCACTCCGGCGGTTTTTACCACACATCCGTCTTGGGCTATGTTGCCGTACAGCACAGCCAAACCTCCGTCGTGTGCATAGGCGTGCTCTACCGAGCGTATGCATCCGTTTTTGCGGTCGGTGTCAAGCTCGGAGTAATAACACATCTGCTCACCAAGAGCGGTGGTGCGTTTGCCGGCCGGTGCCGATTTCCACAGCTCGTCAGCATGGTCGGAATAATTCTTGCCTCCCACGGCGTAAGAGTCTATGGCTTGTTGTAGCGTCAGGCCGTCCACACGTTTCACATCCGTGTGCACCAATCCTGCATCGGCCAGCTGCTTCATGATTGTGAGTATGCCGCCCGCACGGTTCACATCCTGAATATGGTATGATGAATTCGGGGCCACCTTGCACAGCACCGGGGTCTTGCGGCTCAGAGCGTCAATGTCGCTCAGAGTGAAATCCACCCCTCCTTCAGCAGCCACGGCCAGCAGGTGCAGCACAGTGTTGGTGGAGCCGCCCATCGCTATGTCAAGTGTCATGGCGTTGAGCATGGCTTCGCGGGTGGCAATGTTTCTTGGCAGCACAGAGTCATCGCCGTCTTTATAATAGGCATAGGTGTTGGCCACTATGCGTCGGGCTGCCTCTTTGAACAGTTCCTTGCGGTTGATGTGAGTGGCCACAATGGTGCCGTTGCCCGGCAGTGACAGGCCTATGGCTTCTGTGAGTGAGTTCATTGAATTAGCGGTGAACATTCCCGAGCATGATCCGCAAGTGGGGCATCCCATGGTTTCAAGAGCCTGCACGTGGGCATCATCCACATGGTCGTCGGCGCTCTGCACCATTATGTCCACAAGGTCCACATCCTTGCCGTTGATGTTTCCGGCCTCCATAGGGCCGCCGCTGACAAAAATAGTCGGGATGTTGAGTCTCATCGCTGCAATAAGCATTCCGGGAGTTACTTTGTCGCAGTTCGATATGCACACCATGGCGTCAGCCTTGTGTGCGTTGACCATATACTCTACCGAATCGGCTATGATGTCGCGTGAGGGCAGGGAATACAGCATACCGTCATGCCCCATGGCTATGCCGTCGTCCACGGCTATGGTGTTGAATTCGGCTGCGTAGCATCCCAGCTTCCCGATTTCGGCCTTCACTGTCTGGCCTATGTCGTGCAGATGTGTGTGGCCGGGTACAAATTGCGTAAAAGAGTTTACTACAGCTATCACCGGCTTGCCCATCTGTGCTGGTTTCATGCCGTTGGCCAGCCACAAGGCTCTGGCTCCGGCCATGCGGCGTCCTTGTGTTGTGGTGTCACTGCGCAAAGGTATAATCATAAAGAAATCTGTACTTGTGTTGAATATATATGTTGCAAAATTATTTTTTACGACAATATCCGCCAAATAATTGCACAAAAAACCGACAATGTGCAATCAAAAATGGCCGACTTGCTTAAAATTTTCTATTCAAAACAGCGTGAATGGACCATATTTGTAAGTATTTCGCTTTATTTGGCCTTATGTCGGTTTTATTTGGTGGACTCACGGATTTTTTCCATATTTGTGACTGTTAACCGTCAGCGCTATGAAATGTGTTAAGATTTATCCTTCAAGCATCAATGACCGCTTCATTACCGAAGCCGTAAAGGAATTGCAGGCAGGCAACATTATCATATACCCCACCGATTCTGTCTATGCCTTGGGGTGTAATGCTTTGAGCACTCCTGCTATTGACAAGCTTTGTCAGGCCAAAGGCATCAATCCTATCAAGGAGACTCTTGCCATCAATTGTGCCGACATATCGCAGGCAAGCGAATACGCCAAGATTGACAACCGCGCTTTCCGTTTGCTCAAGGCAAATCTGCCCGGACCTTTCACATTTGTGCTCCCGGCCGCGTCCTCATTGCCTAAGGCGTTCAAAGGTCGGCGCACGGTAGGGGTGCGCATACCATCCAACCCCATCGCCACCGCTCTTGCCAAAGAGCTTGGCAACCCTATTTTGACCACATCGCTTCCGCTTGTCAACGATGCCACCTTGGACGATTATGCGTGCCCTGAGTCAATAGCCTTGTTTCTTGACGGTATGGCATCAATGATGATTGACGGTGGCGAAAGCGGTTCGGTTTTATCCACAGTTGTGGATCTTACCGACAGCTCATCCCCGCAGATAATCCGTCAGGGTGCAGGCCAACTAACCGAATAATTGTCATACTATGAGTATATTGCTTCCACCGCGTGCCGACGGCACATGCGAAAGAATTCCCGATTCGGTACGACAGATTGTGATTGTCGGGGCTAACGGTGCCGGCAAAACACGTTTTGCCAAGGCGCTTGCCGAAAGCCTTGGCGAGAATGCCTATCGGCTTAGTGCCCTCAATGCGCTGATGGACAGGGATTATTTTGATGAGTCTCCTTCTTCTGTCGATTCCCGGTGGGCTGCCGCTGTTCATGGCGACAGGTTGCATAGCGGTTCCAATCTGCAGCTTGACCGCGTTATGGCATTGCTGCTTCATGACGAGATGCTCAACCTGATTGGTTACAAGATTCAGCACAGCAGCAATCCTGAAGCCAAGTTGCGCTCCACCCGTCTTGATAAGGTGATTAGCGTGTGGCAGGAGCTTTTCCCCGATAATAAGGTGCTCATAGAAAGTGGCAAATTCCTCTTCACCCGTGGAGAGGAAGCTGAGGAATATTCGGCCATGAAGCTCAGTGCCGGTGAGCGCGCTGTGATTTACTATCTTGGGGCTATTCTGTATGCCCCGCGTGACTGCGTGGTGCTTGTGGATTCCCCCGAAATGTTTCTCCATCCGTCCATTACCCAAAGCGTATGGAACCGTATTGAGTTTCTTCGCCCGGATCTCCGGTATGTTTTCGTGACGCACGACCTTGAGTTCGCGGCCTCATGCGAGGGTGCGGTTGTGGTGTGGGTCAGGGATTTTGACCCGCGCTCCGTTACATGGCAATATGAGATTCTGCCCCATAGCACCGCTATAAGCGATGAGCTTTACATGACCATCGTGGGCGCGCGCAAGCCTGTGCTGTTCATTGAGGGCGATGGTGTCCACTCCATTGACGGTAAACTTTATCCGCTGATATTCAAGGATTATACCGTGCAGTCTCTTGGCAGCTGCAACAAAGTGATTGAAGCCACGCGTACGTTCAATGATCTCAATTCGCTCCACCATATGGCTTCGCGTGGCATCGTTGACCGCGACCGTCGCGATGAAAACGAGGTGGCATACCTGCGCAGCAAGAATGTTATGGTGCCTAACGTGGCTGAGATTGAAAATATTCTTATGCTTGAGGAGGTGATACGCACTGTGGCGTCGCGTTATGGTAAGGATGAGAACAAAGTGTTTGAAAAAGTCAGCCGGGCTGTGATATCGCAGTTTGACAGCGAGCTTAAGCAGCAGGCCCTCATGCACACGCGCCATCGTGTGAAGCGGGTCATGGAGTGTCGCATTGACGGCAGATTCGCTTCCATAGGCATGCTTGAGAAGCATATGGTGGGGCTTGTGCACGAAATCAATCCGCGCGGGCTTTACGAAACATTCTGTCGGCAGTTCCGGCGTTATGTTGAAACCGGTGATTACAGTGGCGTCCTGATGGTGTATAATCAGAAATCCATGATTCCCGGAAGTAACGTGGCTTCCCTTTGCGGATTGCAGTCCAAGGAGGACTATATTAGGGCCATTATATCCATTTTGCGTGAGGACGGCAAGGATGCGGCGCGTATCAGGCAGGCGGTGGTGCATTGCTTCGGCTTGGATGAACCGGCCACCAGCCAGCCGTCAGCTCCTTCAAAAAACAAGAAAAAGAATCAAAATCATTCCAAACAATGAAAGTATGGATTGAAGCCATGCGTCTGCGCACCCTGCCTGTCTCTGTGGCCGGGGTGATAATGGCATTGGGATACGGGATTTTCAACCGCGAGCTTAATTTCACGGTTTGGATTCTGTGCCTTCTTTTTGCTGTTTTGGCACAGATTGCCTCAAACTTTGCAAACGAATACTATGATTATCGCGATGGTCTTGACAAGCCCGGCCGAGAGGGTCCCCGCCGTGGCGTGACCGAGGGCGATATAACTCCGCGTGCCATGCTCGCTGCCACCTACATAACCCTTGCGCTCGCTTGTTGTGTAGGTCTGTGTCTGCTTTTCTGGGGTCCTTGGTGGCTGATACCCGCCGGCATCGCCATAGGACTTGGCGTATTGGCTTACAGCACCGGCCCTTATCCGTTGTCAAGACATGGACTCGGGGAAGTGGCTGTGATGTTGTTTTTTGGGGTGGTGCCTGTCAATCTCACATATTATGTCATGAGCGGGCAATGGGATGTCAATGTGTTCCTTGGATCATTGAGTGCCGGGCTCATGGGTGCTAATGTATTGTTGGTCAATAATTATCGTGATGCTGCCGATGACACTCTCGTTGGCAAACGCACGCTTGCCGTGATATTTGGACAACGCACGGCATCAACGCTCTATCTGCTCAACGGCATTATAGCTGTGGCGTTGATGGCAAATGTGTGGATGCAGTTGCCGTATGCTGCCCTGATGTTCCCGATCATATATCTCATCGCTCATATCAGTCTGTGGCATAAGATTGTATCGCTGCATGGGGCGGCGCTCAATCCCATGCTCGGGGCCACTGCGATGCTCATGCTTGCCTACTCGCTAGCATTTGCTTTTGCAGCCTGAACATTAATTGCTGTTAGCGTGTATTATTAATGTAAAATGATACACGATATGAACAGAAAATCTTGGCTTTCAATTCTCATCACCGCTCTTGTGGGAGTGCTGTTGATTGTTTTCTACAATCAGGGACAAATCCTGACTTGGGTAGTTACTTTGTTTGGCGTTTGCCTTATTATACCCGCCGCTTACAACCTCTACTCCACCTTGCGTGTGCGTAAGCAGCTGCAATTGGAGGAGAAAACCGGTTCCGATGGTCGTAGAATGCCGACGGCTTCTGTCTCCGCCGCAATTGTGGCGAGTGTGGCAGGAATTGCTCTGGGCATATGGATGCTTCTTACCCCTGACTTTTTTGTGGGGTTGATAGTGTACGTGTTTGGCGCCTTGCTGCTTGTGTATGGTGTTTACGAGCTGATATGGGCGGCATGGATGGCACGGCCTTTTCGTATGCCGGTCTATTTCTATCTTGTTCCTATATTGATGATAATAGGTGGAATAGTTATTCTCTGCACAACCATTCGCACCATGAATCAGGTCATGATGCTTCTGACAGGCATTCTGCTCTTGGCCTCGGCCATTAACTCAACATTGGAATACGTGGCTATGCACCCGGCAAAGCGTCGTGACCAAACCGGCGTGTGATATAATCTTTCACCAGCCCGACAATATCGTCATCACTCAGGGTGGAGGTGTCTATGCTCAGATGATATGACGGTGCCGCACCCCAAGTCTTGTCGGTATAAAAATTATAGTAGCGCGAGCGCAGTTTGTTTATGCGCTCCGCTTTTTGTTGTGCTTTGTCGGCGGTGAGATTCTCGCGCTCCATGATTCTTTTCACGCAGTGTTCCATAGGCGCGTGCAGAAACAGGTTCACGACCATGGGATAATCACGCAGCACATAGTCGGCGGTGCGTCCCACTATCACGCATGGCCCTTGCTCGGCAAGCGAGTGGATGAAATCGCATTGGGCCTTGTAGATGTTGTCATCGCTTATGGCAGAATTGCCTGAATAGTATGCCATTGGCTTTAGGCCTTGTGCAAAAGAGAAAATGCCGCCGAAAAATGATGGTGATCGCTCATCGGTCTTTTCAAAGAACTCCTCATTGATGCCTGCTTGTTTGGCCGCTTCTACCAGCAGTTCTTTGTCATAGTACTTCATGCCCAGCTTTTGGGCTATGCACTTGCCCAAAGCGCGTCCGCCGCTTCCGTATTGGCGACCTACTGTGATTACCAGATTTTTAGTTTTAGCCATGATATAGTGTAATGTTTTTTTAATTCTTTCTCAATATAATGCCGTCGCCGGTTATGTGCAGGGGAGTGTAG
>HF985652.1:0-74611 GCA_000431155.1 Bacteroides sp. CAG:927 | reverse complement strand
TGTAGGGAAAATCACTCTGTGTCAGTGCGCGCATCTGCCCTATGACGGTTCCTTTGGTATCGGGAACAGGTCCTATGCCTCTGCGTTGTATGAACGGATGTATCTTGCCCGACAGAAACTTACCCTTGTTGTCCACATCTATTGTCACTACCGGTGCATGCCCGGCTATGCCTTTCAGATTAACGCGATAGGGGGTGCAGAAGTTGCCGAGGCTGTAAAGTATGAGCCTGTCACGGTATAGCTCCATGGCGCGTGTCACATGCGGGCCATGGCCGTAAACCACATCTGCGCCGGCATCCACTGCGGCACGTGCAAATTTTCTCACATCGCCGCGCTTCTCACCGAAGCACTCCTCCATCCCTTCCGGCACATGCTTGTATGCCGCTCCCTCGCCGCCGCCGTGAAACGACACCACGACCACATCGCACACGCTGTCAAGATGGCTCACTATGCGTTTCACTTCTGTAAGGTTGTGTATGCTCAGCGATCCGGCATGCGGACTGAATGCCGTAAATCCGATTTTGCGCCCTTTGCTGCTCATTATGTACCATGGCGTTTTTCCTCTCATCCCGGCATACCCTATGCCGGCGTTTCGCAGGGTTGCTTTGGTGCTTTCGCGTCCTAATTGACCGAAATCGTTGATGTGGTTGTTGGCAATCGACATAAAGTCAAAGCCTGCACGTTTGAGGTTTGACACGTATGCTGTGGGCGTGCGGAAGGCATATAGTAATGTGGTGTCCTCAACCTCCTTCACTTTCCCTCCGAAATCCAGCAGCGTGCCTTCAAGGTTGGCTGCGGCGGCATCGGCTCCGGACAGCACCTTGGTGACATGTCTGAAAAGATTGGTCCCGTTGTTTGGTGGCAGATAGGCACCTTTGGACTGCTCCGGAAAATTTGTGCCCATCATCACATCGCCCGCCACCGCTATGCGCAGTGCCGGGGTGGTGCCGTGACATGCAAAAACTGCCGTCACAACCCACATTGTCAGTATGGCAATTGCCCGTATCATTACCGCAAAAGTACAATATTTTGTCCTCTGAGCGCACTAAAACAAGCTAAAATGAGCAGATTTATGAAAAAAATTTTTATTTCCGAGATATTACTCTTAATTTTGCATTTCGTAAATTATTACGCACATCCCATTTTTGATAACAATAAGAATCACATAACAATGGCAAAACAAAACGCTCCCGAAACAAAACCCTCTATCGAGGCCCTCAATGACAGTCTTACTGGCATTGAGCAGAAAGTGGAAAATAACAAGAAAATTATTGTATGGGCATCCTTGATAGTAGCTGCCCTCGTTATCATCGTGCTCGGTTATATCTACGGCATACGCAAGCCCGGTGTCGCCGCTGCCAATGACGCAATAGGTCAGGCCGATATCACCATGATGATGGGCAACGACTCTTTGGCTCTCCAGCAGTATCAGCAGGTGGCTGACGAGCACGGATATGATGCCGGCAACCGCGCCAACCTCAACGCTGCAATCCTCCTTTACCGTCAGGGCAAATATCAGGAAGCTATTGACTACCTCAACAATTATGACGCTAAGGAAGAGGTGATCGGTGCTGCCGCTATGGGTCTTGAAGGTGACTGCTATGTCAACCTCAAGCAGTATCCTGAGGCAATCAAATGCTTCCGTGAGGCAGCCGCTATGTCTGATCACAATCCTCACCTTACTCCTTATTTCATGATGAAAGAAGCTACCGTACAGCACGAGGTTAAGGACTACAAAGCTGAGGCTGATCTTTATCAGGCTATCATCAACGATTATCCCCAGTACGCTGCTGACCAGCAAATCGATTTCCGCAAATATCTGGAGCGCGCCAAAGCTCTTCAGGGCGAATAAATCCCAACCGTACATCATAACAAGAAAGCACCGCAATATTGCGGTGCTTTCTGTTTACATATACTCGTCAGTTGTTGTAACCCCGGCTGTTATAGCTCCTCGGGATATTTGCGGTAATATTCCTGAAGCACTGTGTGGATGTTGAAGTAAAATCCGCCGGCTTTGGCTTTTTGCGCCGTTCTCACAGTCAGATATTCATAGTACGGTTCGTAGAAAAGGTGGTTGGTGACAATGTACCCCATAGCGTTCAGCAGCACGTATTCATGCTGCGGTTCTATCACATACCATGCATTTTCTTCATCTGCACCGGTGCCTGTGGAGGCAATCGCCATAAGAATATAGTCAAATTTGTACTGCCATATTTTTGCCAGATTGGTTTTGCCTTTGAGTTTCAGCGCTTTGATGAGGTTGCTCATTTGCATCAGGTCAAATGGGCGGTTCTGCAGCTCAAGCTGGGACTGAGTGATGACCGAATCACATTCTTGCCGTGAAAGTTCACCCTTGTCAAGCGACTGTTGGTCCACGTTTGATTCTATCACCGACGGGCGATACGGGTTGTAGTCTTCCTGAAACATGTATCCCAAATATAGATGACGAAACTTATCTATTTTCATCAGCGTGTCGTTGCGCTGATACTCATCCATAAGTCGGGGATAATAGTAAGGCGATGTGCGGTCATTAATCTGTTTTTTGATGAGGGCAAGGTCGGGTGCCTCGCGTTTCACATTCTCAAACTTTATTTGGGCATTCATCGTCCATGTCCCAAAAAACATGATTATGGCTACAGTTATATATTTCAGCATAATGATTGGTTGTCGGTTTAATAAACGTAGTGCAGCAACACAAATGCTTCACCGGCTATACATGTGGTGACTACAGCCACGAGGCCTTTGGCGCACAGGTAGTTGAAAAACGGGCGCGACGGAAATTTCATCGTCCTTCCGCCGGGAGTGCGGCTGAACGCAAGTGCTCCGCAAAATGCTCCTGCCACAGAGCCTACTATCATTCCGGCATTGTTCATGAGCATACCCACGAGGGTGCCTGCCAGTGCCGCCCCCACAATGTAGCCAACGCCCATTTTGCTGTTTGCTACAGCTTTGGGCAGCAATATGGTGATGCCCCATGCTATGAGTGCCGCCATTCCCCAGAATAGCAACGTGCTCCATGAGGCTTGCACTGCATCGCCTAAACACAATAGCCACAATCCTATCCATGCCACCGGGGCGCTCCACCCCTTGGGCACAAAAGCAAGCACCACGCCGGTGGCAAGCAGCAGCACTCCTGTTATGGTCAGTATCATACTCATATATTTATAACATAAGGCATGGCGCGATTGATGCCCGTTTAACATTATTTGGCAGCTCCGGCTCCCGGTTTCACGGCTTCAGGATATGACACACGGGCGTGGTACATCGTGCGCAGACGTGATATGAACACATCTTTTATCAGTTTCACATCGCGGAATGATAATGTGGAGTCGTTGTGCAGCCCCTCCGCAATCTGGGTGTCTATGATTCGGTTTACAAGTGCGGATATGGCTTCGGGTGTATGGTCTGCAAGTGATCGTGATGCTGCTTCCACGGCATCGGCCATCATGAGTACGGATGTCTCGCGTGAACGCGGGTTGGGACCCGGATAGCGGAACAGAGATTCGTCCACCGGCTCATTGGGATGGGCGTTGCAGTATGTGGTGTAGAAATATCGGGCAGTGCCGCGTCCGTGATGCTCGGTTATAAAATCGCGGATGCGCTGTGGCAGCTTCACCTTGTCGGCGCGTTTCAGCCCCTCCGTCACGTGACTTATCACTATGCGCGCGCTCTGCACGGGGTCAAGTGCGTCGTGCGGATTCACTCCATGCTGATTCTCGGTGAAAAATGCAGGATTGGATATTTTGCCTATGTCATGATACAGCGCTCCGGTTCGCACTAATTGCACATTGGCTCCGATGCGGTGAGCTGCTGCCGAGGCAAGGTTGCTTACCGACATTGAGTGTTGGAATGTGCCCGGACACTCTTCCGACAGCTCTCGCAATACCGGATTGTTTATGTCACTCAGCTCCACGAGTGTGACTCTTGAAGTGAAGCCGAATGCTTTTTCAAACAGGAAGATGAGAATGTAGGCAAACGAGGTGAATACAGCATTGATGCCAAAGCATCCTATTGCGCTCCATGTCAGTTTGTCGGCATTGCCGTTCATCATCATCTCGAGTGTGCAGTAGGTGACGCTGTATGCCACAAACACAAGTGCGGCTGACCGTATCAGCTGTGATCTTCTGCTCAGCTCTTTCAGGCTTACCAGTGCGGTGAAGCCGGCCACGAACTGTACCAGCACAAATTCCAGCGGAAAACGCGATACGAATGTGCACAGCAGCACTGTGACAAGGAAAGTGAAGAATGCCGTGCGGGAGTCAAGAAACACCAGCACAAGAATGGTGAGTATGGTCAGCGGCGCAAGATAAAGCCCGTAGGAGAAGGTCGCGCTAAGTCCCACGGCAAGGAGCGTGAAGATGGTGATTACCATCATCAGGAACATAAACACACGTATGTTTTCAAAATAATCGCGCCGGTAGAAATACAGGTACGCATACAGGCTTCCTATGAGTAGTATCAGAAATGCTATTCTGCCTGCAAGGGGATAAAACTTGTCGCTCACCACCTTGTTGCCTTTCTCTTCGGTAAGCTCCTCATAGGTAGTGAGAATGGTGTAGAGTTGCGGGGTGATGATGTCGCCGCGGTCTATTATGCGCTCTCCCTGCTGTATCACGCCTACAGGAGCAAGTGCGCTTTGGTATAGTTCGTTGCGAAAACGCTCCGTTTCCACCGAATCTGCCACTATGTTGGGTTGCAGAAGATCCGAAAGGCGTGTGGCCGAGATGGCCGCATGCACCTCAGGATTGCGGAACACGCTGTCAAGATGCGCATACGCGCTCCGTGCCGACCGAAATCCCGTAGTGGGCACCGACACTGTCACATTGTTGCTCAGCATTCGCACGCTGTTCATCTTCCCCGCCGAGATGTCGGCATAAGCCGTCTGGTCCACGATACCGCTGTTGTAAATGGACCTTATTTCATTGAGCAGGGCGGCTTTCTGACTGGCTGTTATGTGCAGCCCGGATGTGGTGTTGAGCCGTTTGGCATAGGTGGCAATCATATTGGTGCCAAGGGTATCTATCCTGTGATACACCGGTTCAAATTTCGCATCTATGCTGTCCTTGATTGTTGCGGCACTTATGGAGTCAAGGCGCACCGGAATGTCGAATGGCGCGGTCAGAAGTGAGTAGCCCCACGGACGGTTGATTTCGTAACTGAATCGGGTGCGGTCGTCGCTCGGCAGAAAATAGCATATCAGACCCACTGCCACCAAAAACGACAATAGGCGCACCACGGCTTCGTGTGAAAGTTTGATTTTCATGACCATTTATAATCTGTTGCGCTACACTCTTATGGCACTTTGCACTCCCTTGATTTTTTTAACTCTTGCGCAGAGTGCGTTCACCACTTCGGCATCCTCTACAAGAACGCTCAGGCGGCATGAAAACACTTCTTTATCGGTGTCAATGTGCAGGCTTCGTATATCTATGTTGAGATGATTTGAGATCATTTGGGTAAGCTCCTGAAGAATACCGTGCCGGTCCACTCCGGTTATGCTCACTGTGGCAAGGAACTTGGTGTGTACTGTCTGCCATTCGGTGGCCACAATTCTCGGCCCGTAGCTTGCCTTGAGTACCTGTGCGCGTGGGCAGGTGAGAGCGTGTACCTCCACCTGATTGTTGTTGTTTACAAAACCCATCACATCGTCGCCCGGCATCGGATGACAGCAATCCACAAACACAAAGTTCTGCTCCTTGTCGTCCTGATATAGCTTGTAAACCTCCTTGGTGTTTATTTTGTCAGGGGTCACTACACTGCGCTCTTTATCTTTGGCCTTGGTCTTGGTTGATGCCGTTCCACGTGTTCCGAGGCGGAAAATCTTTTTGAGCAGGCCGGGATTGGCTTTAGGCGATTCGCGCAGCACGTATCCGTTCAGGTCCACTTCGCCGCTCCCTATCTTCTGATACAACGCCTCGCGTGTTGACACATGGTAAAACGACATCATGCGCGTTATAACCTCGTTGGTCCCTTCCACTTCTGCGTCTTTGAGAAATTTGGTCAGCATTTCGCGTCCCTGCTCTGTCATGGGCTGCAACTCTTTGCGCAGCGCTGCCCTCAGTCGGGTGCGAGCTTTGGCCGTGGCAAGAAACTCCATCCACTCCGGCTTGGGGGTTTGCGATTGTGAGGTCAGCACCTCCACTTGGTCTCCGCTGTTGAGCTTCTGCGACAGCGGCACGAGCTTGTGATTCACCTTGCCCGCAATACACTTCACGCCTATCTGCGAGTGCAGGGCAAATGCCACGTCAAGCACTGTGGCGCCGTTGGGCAGAGTTATCAGTTCTCCTTTGGGCGTGAACACCACGATTTCCGAGGCAAAAAGGTTGAGCTTTAGTGTGTCAAGGAAATCAATGGCATTAGGATTGGGATCGTCAAGTATATCCTTGATGGTGCGGAGCCACACATTCAGCTCGCTTTCCTCATCGCTTTCGCCTATTTTGTACTTCCAGTGAGCCGCAAACCCTTTTTCTGCTATCTCATCCATCCTGCGGCTGCGTATCTGCACCTCCACCCAGTTGCCGTCAGGACCCATCACGGTCAGATGCAGTGCCTGATAGCCGTTGGCCTTGGGCGCTGAAATCCAGTCGCGGGTGCGGTCAGGGTGCAGACGGTATATGTCGGTGATTGCGGAGTATATGCTCCAGCAAATCCCTTTCTCTTTGGCAGGGTCGTCGCAATCAAATATTATGCGCATGGCGTAGAGGTCGTAAACCTCCTCAAACGGCACATGCTTCGTCTCCATTTTGCGCCATATCGAATACACCGATTTCACACGTGCCTTCGCGTCGTATTGCAGTCCCATTTCGTGGAGCTTCTCATGAATCGGAGCGGCAAAATCGTTATATACATTCTGGCGCTTCTCCTCCGAAGCCTTGATTTGCTGTTCTATGCGCTCGTATGCCTTGGGGTGCTCATACTTGAAACTCAGGTCCTCAAGCTCGGTTTTTATGGCAAACAGGCCCAACCGGTGTGCAAGCGGAGCATATATGTAGAGCGTTTCACCCGCAATTTTGTATTGCTTGTTGGGTGCCATGGATCCTAATGTGCGCATATTGTGCAGTCGGTCAGCCATTTTTATCAGCACCACGCGGATGTCTTCATTCATCGTAAGCAGAAGTTTGCGGAAATTTTCTGCCTGTGCCGATGCTCTGTCTCCGAATATGCCGCCCGAAATCTTGGTCAGCCCGGCCACGAGTTGCGCTATCTTTTTACCGAATTGCTGCTCTATATCCTCCACGGTGTATTCCGTGTCTTCAACCACATCATGAAGCAGTGCGGCGCAAATGCTCGTTGAGCCTAACCCTATCTCTTGGCTGGCTATCTTGGCCACAGCTATGGGATGAAGTATATAAGGCTCTCCCGACCGGCGGCGTATCCTGCCATGTGCCTTTTTGGCAAACCGAAACGCGCGCTCTATGATTTCGGCTTTCTTGCGGTGGTTGCTCTGCAAGTATCCGTTTAGTACATCCTGAAATTCCGCTTCTATCAGTCGGTCTTCTTCTTCCGGTGTCATTTTTACCTGCTCCATATCTTTACTCCTGAGTGTTGAATGCAACAATACCACAAATCTAATAAAAATCGTTGATACACATATAAAAATTCGCTACTTTTGTAGCAAAAATACCGCAGAGGCGGCACACTCTTGTTAATCTCCATGATAAAATACGATTTTGACACAGTAATTGACCGCAGAGGCACCGGTGCTATGAAATATGATGCCCTCGGTCGCTTGTATGGCAATACGGCTCTCACCCCTTTGTGGATTGCCGATATGGAATTTGCCGCTTGTCCGGATATTGTTAAAGCTCTCATTGACCGCTTTTCTCATCCTGTTTATGGCTATGCCGAAACCCCTGAAAGCTATTGGGAGTCAATATGCGAGTGGCTTAACAAACGCCACGGATACCGCCCCGAACGCAAGGCTCTGGCTTTTGTTCCCGGTGTGGTGCGCGGCATTGCTTATGCCCTGAATTTCTTTTCGCGTCCCGGTGCGCGTGTGGTTATTCAGGAGCCTGTGTATCATCCTTTCCGTGAGGTGGCCGAAGGTAATGACAGGCTCGTGATCAACAATCCTCTCCTGCCTCAGCCCGATGGCGGTTATGCCATGGATCTTGAGGGCCTTGAACGCATATTCTCCACCGAGCGTCCCAAACTCATGATTCTCTGCAATCCTCATAATCCCGCCGGCATACAGTGGGATGCCGACACGCTCCGTCAGGTGGCGCGTCTTGCCAAGAAATATGGCGTGATTGTGCTCTCTGATGAAATCCACGGTGACCTCATGCTCTGGGGTGGCAAGCACATTCCGTTTGCCTCAGTTAGTCCCGAGGCCGCTGAGATGTCGGTTACTTTTGGTGCTCCTTCAAAAACATTTAATATCCCCGGGCTTGTAAGCTCGTGGATGATAGTGCCCAACCAGCGGCTTCGCGATCCGTTCTACCGGTGGATGGAGGCCAACGAATTTTCGTCGCCCACATTTACCGCCACTGTCGGCACCGAGGCTGCCTATCGCTGCGGCGAGCAATGGCTTGACCAACTGCTGCCGTACATTGAGGGCAACGTGCAGGCCGTGGAGAAATTTTTTGCCGAAAATTGTCCGAAAATCAAACCGCTGCGACCGCAGGCATCGTTCCTTGTGTGGCTTGATTGCCGTGAACTCGGCTTGACACAGGAGCAGCTTATAGAGTGGTTCAAAGCCCGCGGGCTGGCATTGAACGACGGCAGCATGTTCGGTGCAGCCGGCACCGGCTTTATGCGTCTTAATATCGCCATGCCTCGTGCCGCTTTGCTCTCGGCGCTTGCACCCTTGAAATCTTAGTCCCTGATTGACATAAAATAAAAAAAGCTGGCAGTCATGCGATTGTCAGCTTTTCTGTACCCGAAGTGGGACTCGAACCCACACAGCCGGTAATGGCCAAAGGATTTTAAGTCCTTCGTGTCTACCATTCCACCATTCGGGCTTTCAGGGGTAGATGCCCGTGAAAATTGTGGCAAATTTACCACTTAGTTTCCACGTGTGCAAATTTTCTTAACACTGTTTGCCCGTTCTTCAGTCGGTGGTGTCGGCGAGGTCATCATATTTCTGAAACAGGAAATCATTGTATGGGAAGCGGCTCAGATGCACCTCCTTGGCTTTTTCGTAGATTTTTTGTTTCAGCTCCTCAATGTTAAGCCCGGTTTTGGCCGACACAAACACGGCATCACTTCCCATCTTCGCCATCCAGCTGGCTTTCAGCTCCTCAAGGGATATGTTGCTGCGGGTACGTTCCGTAAGGTCATCTTCCGCCTTGGGCGTGTAGGTGAATGCATCTACCTTGTTAAACACCATTATCACAGGCTTGTTGACCGAGCCGCACACATCGGCGAGGGTGCGGTTGACCACTTCTATCTGCTCCTCGAAGTTGGGATGCGATATGTCCACCACATGCAGCAGCACATCGGCATCGCGCACCTCGTCAAGTGTGGATTTGAACGATTCCACAAGATGGGTGGGCAGTTTGCGGATGAACCCTACAGTGTCGGTGAGCAAGAACGGTAGATTGTCTATTATCACCTTGCGCACCGTGGTGTCAAGGGTGGCGAAAAGCTTGTTCTCGGCAAAAACCTCACTTTTGCTGAGAAGGTTCATCAGAGTGGATTTCCCCACATTGGTATATCCCACAAGTGCCACGCGGGTAAGCTTGCCGCGATTTTTGCGCTGCATTGATTTCTGTCGGTCAATATCTTTCAGCTCAGCCTTGAGACGCGATATTTTGTCAAGAATTATTCGGCGGTCGGTCTCAATCTGGCGTTCACCCGGCCCGCGCATTCCTATACCGCCTCGCTGGCGTTCAAGGTGCGTCCACAGGCGTGTGAGTCGCGGCAGCAGATATTGGTATTGGGCCAGCTCCACCTGCGTCTTGGCGTTGGCCGTTTGGGCGCGTTTGGCAAATATGTCCAGTATCAGGCTCGTGCGGTCCAGAATCTTGATTTTAAGTTCGCGTTCTATGTTGGCCACCTGTTTCGGGGTCAGGTCATCGTCAAATATCGCCATGCCTATGTCGTTCTCTTCCACATAGCTGCGTATCTCTTCAAGCTTGCCTGAGCCCACATAGGTGCGCGAGTCCGGGCCGTTCAGTTTCTGAATGAATTTGTGCACGGTCACGGCTCCTGCGGTGTCCGCAAGAAACTCCAGCTCGTCAAGATACTCCATTGTTTTTGCCTCGCTTTGTTGGGGCGTGACAATTCCTATGAGTATCGTGCGTTCGCTTGATTCTTTTTCAATAATCAGATCTTTCATATCTTTTTTCCTGGTCGGGGGAATATACGGTTAATGTTCAAATAAATAGCTGTAAAATTGTCCAAAGTGATGAGAAGCATCAGCCAAAATCCGAGAATTATAGTGACCAACGGTCCGCTGCTGCTTATCCCTATCTGTTGCATAGGGCCGTGCCAGAAGTGCGATGCCGTAAGCGTCAGGGCTATTGCGCCTGCCAGCACTGCCGTGTTGATGACACCCACTATAATCATGTAGTATCTCGCCACCGTGTGCGGAGCATACCCGAGCATCATCAGTCTTATCAGTTTGCTGCGGTTCTTCTGGAGCAGAAGGCGTATGCTCAACAACAGTATGAATACCGCAAGAAGCGAAATTATCACGCCTACTCCGGTCACCACTGCTGTTATTATTGACAGCAAATAGGCTGCTTTGCCCGAATTGACTTTGTCTCCGGCTGCCTCATAGCCGTGCGCGGCAAGGTAACTTTGTATGGCGGGGTTGCCGGGGTCATATGTCTCTATGATGAGTCGTGACGGGTCGCTTGCCCCATTCTCGCCAAACTCTTTGTTGGCCCATGACATGAACGTCTCGGGCACGGCGATGGTGTTCAGACGCGATGAAAAGCCCACAATCCGTGCATTGAGCCATTGCTGGTGCCCGTTGCCGCTCAGCGACATGCGCAGGGGTATCATTTTCATCATATCCTCACTTATCTGCGGCAGCCCGCGCGATGAGGCAAATCCGAAATTGTAAAGCGTCAGATAATCTTTGCTTATGATCACCGGCACCGGTTCGCCACTCTCGGGGGTGTACTGCCATTCGCGTGGCGATATGTCAAAGAAGTCACTCGGTATGGATTCCAGAAACAATGCTGTGCTCAGTTGGTTCCCACCCATATCCACAGCCACCGACACATTGAAATCTCCCGCCGTGAATTTGCCTGTGCGGCGCACCCACGGCTGCCGTTCAAGGTCGGCTATCTCGTCGGCTGAAAATCCTTTGGATTCACGTGCTCCGCCAAATAGCGATCCAATTCCGGAACTGACTTTTTTCGACACGATTATATAGTCGCGTGATATGAATGAGTCATCCTCGTCTCTTGCCGAGGTTACATCGCGATAAAACTGCACTGCCGTAAGCACGATGGCAAGTCCCACAAGATTTGCCACTGCGTAACCTGCCAATTGCCCTATGCTTATGTTGCGGCGCAAAAGCCGCCATACTATGCTTTTGCTCATAACTTTAGTACGCAATTGAAATCAAGGTTTATTTTGTTGCCTACCGAGGTGGCTATCACCGCCGCTCCTTCGGCTTGGGCTGCGCGGTTTATTATGTCGGCCACAATGCCGTTGTTCCGTTCGTCAAGGTGGCTCACGGGCTCGTCTATCAGCAGAAAGTCAAATGGCTGGCACAATGCTCTGATTATGGCGGCGCGTTGCTGTTGTCCTACCGACAGTATGGCCGCCGGAGAGTTGGCTTTGTCGCCTATCTCCATCTCTTCAAGCATGTCTGTCACCCATTTCATTGGCCTGTGGTTGGTGAGCCTGTTCTTTATGGCTATGTTTTCCAGCACCGTGAGTTCAGGAAACAGCTGCATCTCCTGTGGCAGATACGCAAGCGACTGCTTTCTCAGCTCGCACCACTTTGAGGTGTTGAATGTGGCCGTGTCTGTGCCGTCAAAGAGTATCCGGCCGCTGAAATCGCCTCTGCTTCCGTAAATGAAACTGCACAGTGAGGATTTGCCGGTCCCGGATTCAGCCTCCACGAGATAACGGTTCCCGCGCTCAAGGTTGATTGTGTTGAGCCACACATGTGAGCTTTTCACCGGTTCCTGACTCTCCATCCCTGCAAACACTGCGGGCAGAAGATTTTCAAGTGTTATGGTTGATATCATATTAATAGTGACATCAGTGAAATCAGGTTTGCCATCGGGCGCTCGTTGCTGCCGGGAAAGCTTACGCGTATGTTTGTATCGGTTTCGCCCATTTGTGCTCTGAGGTCAAGACCGTAGTTCAGATTCAGGCTGAATGTGCGCAAGGTCTCAAGCTGCACCGATGCTGCTCCGCATTGACCCTCAAACACTGTGGTGAGCGGGTTGTTCTGGTCTGCGACAAACGGCTGTGTGCCTATGGCAAGATAGCCGTCCACGCTCCCGACATAGATTTTCATGTTGGGTATCGTAAGTTCGGTCTGGCCGTCCTCGCGCATTTTTGCAGGAACACCCACCGAGGTGAATTGCTCTATCACATTGCGCAGCACAGAATCCACCTTCGCCTGTGGCATATGTATCATGGCGAGTACTGCCGGGCTGCCGGTAGGCAGTGTGTAGCCGTCAGCTGCCAATGCCAATGTGCCGTCGCACTGTTTAAGCAGGTCAAATACCGAGTCAAATGTTCCGCGTGCCTGACCCCCGGCTATGGATTCTATTATTTCTCCTGCCTTGTCCCAGTTGAATTTCGGCGATACTCCGAATGCTGCCACTGCATTGAAGTTGCGCGGCAAATAACGCAGAAAATCGGTTTGCATCGTAGTCACGCCATCATTCTTTATTTTCACTCCGTCAGCTTCCATCATGCAGAAATCTATGGAGGCTGCCTCATTATTGCCGTTTAGGGCCAGACACACATATTGGCCGCGCTGTGAGGTTCCGGCCTGCTCTACGCATACCGCGCAGCTCATGGCGCGGTCCGTGTCAAGAAATTCCGTGACACCTTTCCACAGCGTATAGTTGCCGTCTTCCTCGCGTTTTGTCTCCGCCATTTTGGCCATGGCAACGGCTTCCGGAGCTATCAATGCCACATTGTCTTTCACGGCTATATCCGCATCGGTCCCTTTCCACACGGTATAGCCGTCGCTGTCGGCGCGTGTGAATCCGGCATTTGTGGCAAGGGTGGCAAGTGCTGACTCGTCGGTCACTTTCACTATTGACACAAAATTGCTGCCGTTTATGGCAAATGTGACTATATGGGCAAGGTCAAGTGCATTGGCCCCATCTTTGCCGAGCATATCGCTGCCTCCTGTTATCCATTTCGGCATGGTTCGCGGAGCTGTGGTGTACCCCGCCTCATCCATCATTTTGGTAAGATTGGTCACTATCACGCTTTGCGCCGAGGACGGCACAAGTTCCATAAGTTCGGAGTCGGTGGACGAGCATCCGCCGCTCACGAGCAGGGCGGCAGTAATTATCAGCATGGCTGCGTGGCGCAGCAAACTATTTACGGTGTGCATATGTAAAAGATTTATTTGTCATATTTTAAATACAACGACACCGCCGCAGTGAGGGTTCACTGCGGCGTGTGCGGTATATGCGTGATGCTCCTACACTTCAAGATCAAGGTTGAGCACCTCATGCCAGGGCAGTCCCTGAACCGACAGCTGCTCCATGAATGGATCCGGGTCAAACTCTTCCACGTTGTGTACTCCCGGTTTGTTCCATTTGCCGGTGAGGAACATCATGGCTCCTATCATTGCCGGTACGCCGGTGGTATAGCTTACAGCCTGCATTCCGGTTTCGCGATAGGCCTCCTCATGGCTGCAATTGTTGTAGATATAGTAGGTGAGATGTTCGCCGTTTTTGTCAAGACCCGATATGCGGCATCCTATGGAGGTTTCGCCATGATAGTTCTCTCCGAGATCCTGCGGATTGGGGAGCACTGCTTTCAGGAACTGAAGCGGCACAATCTTCACGCCATTGTAGTCTATCTCGTCTATGCGGGCCATACCTATATCCTGAATCACGCGGAGATGAGTCAGATACTCTTGTCCGAAAGTCATCCAGAAGCGGGCACGCTTGATGGTGGGATAATTTTTCACAAGGCTTTCAAGCTCCTCGTGATACAGCAGATAGCTTTCTCTCGGCCCGATATTGGGGTAGGTCAGTGATTTGTGGATTTCAAGCGGACCGGTGGTCACCCACTTGCCGTCCTGATAGTAGCGGCCGTTCTGGGTTATCTCGCGGATATTGATTTCGGGATTGAAATTGGTGGCGAATGCCTTGCCGTGGTCACCTGCATTGCAGTCCACGATGTCAAGATACTCCATTTCGCTGAAGTAATGTTTGGCGGCATAGGCGGTGAACACGCCCGATACGCCCGGGTCAAATCCGCATCCCAGTATGGCGGTCAGGCCGGCTTTCTCAAATTTTTCCTTGTAGGCCCACTGCCATGAGTATTCAAAATGAGCTACATCTTTTGGCTCGTAATTTGCTGTGTCAAGATAATTTACGCCGCACTCCAGACAAGCGTCCATTATGGTGAGGTCCTGATATGGCAGAGCCACGTTGATTACTATATCGGGCTTGTGGCGGTTAAACAGCTCCACAAGCTGTGGCACTGAGTCTGCATCCACGCTGTCAGTGGTGATGTTGTCGCTCCCTATTGCACGGGCTATTGCATCGCACTTGCTGCGGGTGCGCGATGCAAGTACTATTTCGGTAAAAACCTGAGGGTTTTGGGCGCACTTATGGGCTACAACTGTGCCCACACCTCCGGCGCCGATAATAAGAACTTTAGCCATGAGTAATTTTGGTTTTGATTATTTTGGGTGCTAAGATAGCACTTTTCTATGTAACATGAATAAATATCAGCTAAATATTTACCCCGCAGCAGCATCCTTTATTGTTCATGCTTGTGCATGCGTTTGGGGTTGGCCGGAAACCATCCACGCGCCACACGTTTTTCCTGCTGAAACACTTCGCCTATGGTCCAGAACGATGAAAAGGCAAGCACGCCCAGTACTGTGCTCCAGAATGTGTCGGGCACTAAAAGTGAGGCCGCGCAGCTTATAAGCCCGAGCACCAGAAACCACCACCAGCACCGGGTGCCCCAATGGTAATGGCATTTGATTACAAGCGGATGAAATGCTCCTATGATAAGAAAAGTCACAAGTCCTGTGGCGAGTCCTATAAAATGAAGTGATTCTGACATAATCTCACGTTAAGGGTGTAGAATTTGATTAATGTTACCATCCGCCCGAGGCTCCGCCGCCACCGGTCATTCCGCCGCCGAAGCCGCCTCCTATTCCACCACCGAAGCCACCGCCTCCGCGACCGCCTATACCCCCTATTATTATGGGAACTTCTGCAGCCACCTCGGGTATGATATAGCTCTTGTAATGCGATTTATGGCAGTTGGCGCAGGAATATGTCTTCATCCCCTGGCCGTTGAGCTTGGTTGTGGGTTTGGTGATAATACGGTCGCTCGTAAGAGAGCATGCCTTCGCTCCGCATTGCGGGCACACGGTGTAGCTTGACCGTTGGTTCACGTATGGTATCACATCCTTTTCTCCGCAGTTGGGGCACAGCCACACATCATAATCTATGGAGTTCAGCTGCTCTTCCAGATCTTGCGACGGGGTGAGATAGTAATTGTCATGTACCTCGTCAAGTTTGTTCATTTTGTGGTGGCAGTTGGGGCATTCCCTGTGACGGGAACGGATACGCCTCATTGTCAATGTCAGCGGAATATATGCTATCAGAGGCAGTCCGAGGCCAAAGAAGCAGGCAAACAATGCCACCGGCTTAAGGTTGTTGAGCTTGCGCCAACGCTCCGGCGACGGCAGCTTGCGCGTGGCGATTAATAGTACCGCTACAATCACCAGCATGATTGCTGCCACTATGCAGCACAGGTTGACATACCATGCGAAAAAATCCACATCCTCTTCATCACCCTCGGCATTTTCGCGCATCTCTGCTGCCGCTTCCGGGTCGGTGAGGATATCGGTGATATGGGTCACGGCTTTTATGGTGCCTTCATCGTAGTTCTCGTTGCGAAACTCCGGCGCCATGTCATTGCGTATTATGCGCGAGCATATGGCATCCGGAAGCACTCCCTCTGCCCCGTACCCGGTGCGTATCACAGCCTTGTGGGGATCTTTGGCTATGATCACCAGCACACCGTTGTTGTTGCCTGACCGGCCCACACCCCATAGCTCAAACAGGCGCGTGGCAAAATCGTTTATGTCGCGGTCTATGTCGTCCACCACCACTACAGCTATTTCTGCGGTGGCTGTGTGGCGTGTTGTGGCGATTGCTTTGTTTATGGCGTTCACGGCATCAGCCGACAATATGCCGTCAGGGTTGCTCACATATTGGGTGGAGTCTGCCACCTGCACATTCGGCACTTCCTCCGGAGCATAAACCTTCGCCGAAATAGGCTGCCAAAGCCATAGCGTCAGGGCTAAAGCAAAAAATCTGAGTATGCGGTTCATTTCCGGGATAGGTATTGTTGGGTAAATTCTGCTGCATCGGCCACGCAGTCGTTGCAGGCACGCAACATTTTGCCTGTGTCTATCCCTTTTAGCACTCGGCAGATGGTTGCACCGTTACGCTGTTCAAATTTTCCCATTATCTCTTTGATGGCCATGCGTGCGCCACGGCGGTCGCGTTCTATCAGTCCTACCACCGCACCTGCTCCTATCAAGGCTCCGCAAGTACCGTAAGTGGTGCCCATTCCCAAACCATAGGCACTTGTCATGGCTGCCATGGTGTCGTGGTCCACTCCGGTCTCGGAGCAGAAGGCGCAGGCCACTGACTGGGCGCAGTTGTATGCTCCCGATTTCTTGAGTTCTACGGCCTTGGCCACTTTATCTTCACTTGTCATATTCTTTCGTTTATTGGTTGAAATGCAAAGATAGTCACTTTCTTTGGCTTTAAAAAGTCCTTAACCGTTTTTTGACGGCTTCACATCTTTGCTCCCTTGGGTTTACGGAAAAATATGTAATTTTGCGATAAATAACATTCATTGCGCCATGAAAAAAATCGTTTCGTTTGTCGCCGGCATTATGCTGGCTTTCGGGGCTGTTGCACAAGGATTTGATTGGCATAATCCGCTTAAGGATGCTCCCCGGGGTATAACCAATGTTCATAATCAGGCTTGGAATGAAGATGGAGGCAACTATCGCCGGTTGCCTGCCAAAGCTGAAAAAAACGTGCGCCCGGCATTGTGGAATCTTTCCACTAACTCTGCCGGTCTTCAGCTGCGGTTTGTTACCGATTCCCGCACCATTGCCGTGCGCTACGGTGTGACCGGGTGTATTGCCATGCCCCACATGCCGGCTACCGGGGTCAGCGGTGTTGATTTATATCGCAACAGCGACAATGCTTTTTGCTACGGCATATATTCTTTTGGCGACAATAAGGTGGAATATGAATATTATGTTGACCGTCCTGCCGGACGGCGCAATGAAGAATACACTCTTTACCTGCCGCTTTACAATGAGGTGAAAAATTTGGAAATAGGGGTGGAAAAAGGTTCTTCTTTCCATTTTGTGCCTGCCGGCAATGAAAAGCCCGTTGTGGTCTATGGTACATCTATTGCCCAGGGTGCGTGTGCCTCCCGTCCGGCCATGGCTTGGACCAATATCCTTCAGCGCGAAACCGGCATTCCTGTCGTAAACCTCGGCTTTTCTGGAAATGGCAAGCTCGAGCCTGCGATGATTGATCTCATCAACGAAATTGATTCCCGAGCCGTGGTGCTTGACTGCATGGCAAATCTTTTTCAGCTCCCTCAGGCCGAGCTTACCGCTCTTGTGGAAAATGCCGTCATGCAGATTCGTTCCAAAAGCGATGTTCCCATATTGCTCGTGGAGCATGCCGGAAACAGCAATATCAACAGCAATCAGGGCAAATATGATTCGGTTATAAATGCCAACACTGCACAGTCTGCTGCTTACAATAACTTGGTTAGCAAAGGGGTTAAAAACCTGTATTATCTGTCGCGTTCGGAAATCAACATGCCTGCCGATGCTTGGGTCGATTACGTGCATCCCACTGATCTTGGGCAGCAGCATCACGCCCGCGCCGTTGCCCGTGCTCTTGGCCGTTTTTTGCCGGAGGCACGTAATTCGGTGGCACCGCATGTTGTGCTCATAGGTCTTGACGGTTGGGGCGCATACTCTTTGCCTAAAGCCGATATTCCTACGGTAAAGGAGTTTATGAAATCCGGGTGCTACACTCTTGAAAAACGCACTGTCCTTCCCTCTTCAAGTGCTCCCAACTGGGCCTCGATGTTCATGGGTGCGCCTACTGAGATACACGGTTACACTCAGTGGGGTTCCA
Organism: Bacteroides sp. CAG:927; assembly: GCA_000431155.1. Classification (GTDB taxonomy): domain Bacteria; phylum Bacteroidota; class Bacteroidia; order Bacteroidales; family Muribaculaceae; genus Paramuribaculum. Next base: position 56,297 of record HF985652.1, on the reverse strand, counting down.
AAACTCCCGAAATTCCCGAGCGTGTGGTAGGCAAGCACGGCATATTCCCAACTGTTTTTCAGCTGCTCCGCGATGCCGATCCCAATGCTGAAATCGGTGTGCTCTATGAATGGGACGGCATCAAATACCTTGTTGACACGCTTTCGCTTAGCTACCATCAGCAGGCTCTCACTCAGGTTGAGGGCACTGACTCCCAGATAACTGATCTGGCAGTGAAATATATCAGGGAAAAGAAACCCGAACTTTTGGCCGTTTGTTTTGATGAGCCGGACCATGTGGGACACACTGTGGGGCATGACACCCCCGGCTACTATGACAAGTTGCATGAACTGGACGGATATATTGCCCGCATCGTGCAGGCGGTAAAGGATGCCGGAATTTATGACGACACAGTGTTTATTATCACATCCGATCACGGAGGTATAAATATGGGACATGGTGGCATAACGCTTGCCGAAATGAATTCTCCATTCATCATAAGTGGCAAAGGCATTAAAGCCACCGGCGAATTTTCCGAAGTCATGATGCAGCCCGATGTCTCGCCCACTATAGCCCGCATCCTCGGCATTGAGCAGCCGCAGGCTTGGACCGGACGCCCCATGCTTCAGGTGTTTGAATAATAAACTTATAGAATAAAAAATGGGGACGGAATTCAATTCCGTCCCCATTTTTTTTAGCTCTGTAATCTGTTACTCGGGTGCCATTTCAAGATGCAGCCGCGATGCGGGGAGTATCACTTTCTCCGCAAAAGCCGCCACCTTTTCAGGTGTAAGTGCGCGGATATGCTCCGGAAATGTAGTGTGCATGTCCACTCCGAACTTGCGGTACATTTTCAGCACCGTGTGCCAGTAATCGTTGCTCTTGCCGTTATCTTCCCAGGCCTTTTCAAGAAATTGCTTCACTTTGTTCACCTCGTCTGCCGACACGTACCCCGGTTTTGCCATGGCGCGTGCTGTGGCATCCACTATCGCAAAACAGGAGTCGGCATTCTGAGGCTCAACTCTGATATATACCGGAATGATTGCGCGTGCCGGGTCCGCTCCGTTCATGCCGTCCGATACTCCGCAATGGCTCTTGACTCCGTAGGTCCACCCGCGTTTCTCTCGCAGGTCATCGCGCAGCTTGCTCTGGAGTATTGAGCCGGTGGCATGTGCCAACACTGTGTTGGCCGCATTGTATTCGCACGGGGCGTTGTAGAATGTGTAGCTAATGGTTTGCGGAGTGCTCATCGGCATAGTGAATTTATGGTTCTGTATTCCCTGTGCGTAACGATACCCTATGTCATGTGCCGACAGATGGCGCTCGCCTCCGGGCAGAGATGCGATATAGCGGCATACAAGGTCGGTTATGGTGTCGGGATTGAAATCGCCCACGATATTGAATGTGAAGTCGCTCATGTCGCTGAACAGTTTGTTGTGCAGCCCTATGATGCGGTCATAGCTCACCTTATCCAAGTCTGCGGCATTTAGCTTGGCTCCCAACGGGTGTCGGTTGTAAACATACAGATGTATTGAGTCACCCATGGCAAATGTGGGATTGGAGTCATGGCTCCTGAGTTTGCTTCGCTGATTTTCAATCATGGCGTTGAAGGCGCGGTCATCATGCGCCGGTGCTGTGGCTTTAAGATACAGAAGCTGCATGGCGGTGGTCAGATTGGCGGTATCGGCTGAGGCCCCCAGCGTATGCTCCATATTCTCTATCGCCACGGCGGTCTTCACATTCTTTCCGGCAAGCATGCGTTTGAGGTCGGTGGAGTTATGTGTGCCGTACCCGCTCACTGCAAGCGCGTCATTCACAAGCCGGTATTCCGGTGCAAGTTCCTGATTGTAATCCACGCTCAGACCACCCGGGCAGAATCCCTGTATGAGCACTTTGCCTGGGGTGAAATCGGTGTGTTTGAGATACACCTTGGTTCCGTTGCTCAGAGTCAGTACCTTGGTGTCAAATTCGCTGATACTGTCGGTGCTGACTATGGTGCCTTCTTTTGGCTCGTGGCTCAGAAGATGGGTCGCCGTTTCAGGGTCGCGGTATTCGGGAAGTGCTGAGCCGTCCACACCGGCATAGGCCCGGGCAAGCTGTTCGTCAGTGAGTTTGGCGGCTTTTTCCGGCATGTAGGCCACCGCCACAATATTGCTGTTGTCAGGTTTTATGACTTCGCTGATATATGCGTTTACTGAGTCAAGGGTCACTGATCTTATGATCCCTTTCAGCATTTTGTATCGTGCTTCTGCCGACGGGAGCGCATTTTTGCCTCCGTCAAGATAATGGCGCACATACTCCCGGGCAAATTCGGTATTGGTGCGGCGCGCGGTATAGTCGGCATCAAAATTCGCGCTTTCCGATGCTTTTGCCCGGTCAAGTTCCGTCTGGGTAAACCCTTGCATTGCAGCACGTTTTAACTCTTTGGCAATTGACGTGGCGGTTTCTGCCTCGCGTCCCGGCTTGGATGTGGCGCGCACTGTGAGAGCCTGTTGGGTGGATGCGAGTAAAAATTTCATGTCGCCTATCCCCAGATTGGTAAACGGTGCCTCCGGTTCGCTCTCCACAAGGTCATAACGGTCGGCAAGCATTTGGCTCACCAGTGAGCGCGTAAGGTCACGGCGCAGTTCGCCCACTGTGCCCACTGCATGCTTGGGCGTGTCCCCGTGTTTTGCATAAATCATCACCATTGATGACGATTGTTCAGGATCTGTCTGCACCGTGGCTATCACATTTTTGTTTGCCGGAATGATTTCGGGTTCGGGCAATGCCGCATCCTTTCTCGTAGGCATGTCAGCCCACAGCTTATGGAGCTGCTGCTCTGTGCGTGCCGGGTCAATGTCGCCCACTATTATTATGCATTGGTTTTGCGGATGATACCATTTGGCATAATATGCCCGGAGCGCGTCCGGATGAAAATTCTCCACAACGCTCATCAGTCCTATAGGCATGCGGTTGCCGTATCGGCTGCCGGGATAGATATGTGGGGCGGCTTTTTCCAGCAGACGCGAATTTGAGGCTGAGTTGCGCTGGCGCCATTCTCCTTTGATCACTCCGCGCTCCTCGTCTATATCCTTCTCGTCAAGCAGCAGGTCTCCGCTCCAGTCGCGCAGTATCAGCATGCATGAATCCAGTGCTGAAATGCGTTGGGTGGGAACATCGCATATATTATATACTGTCTCGTCTGTGGAAGTGTACGCATTGAGGTTGGCTCCGAATTTCACTCCTATTGACTCTAAATAGTTTATGAGTGAATTGCCCGGAAAATGGCGTGTGCCGTTGAAGCACATATGTTCCAGAAAATGGGCCAGTCCGCGTTGGTTTTCCTCCTCCTGAACCGAGCCTACACGCTGTGCTATGAAAAAATCCGCACGGTTGGCCGGCCAGTCGTTATGGCGGATATAGTACGTAAGTCCGTTAGGCAATGTGCCTGTGTGTACCGCCGAGTCCATCGGTATCGGTACAAGGGCCTCCGCCGAACCGACAATGGCGGCAAAGGCTGCTGCAATAATGAATTTCAGTTTCATACTTATGTGATTTATTATGTTTGTTTCAGAATACAAATGATATGATGGCTTGATGATTGCGTTCCCTTGAGGCTCCGCCGTAGGTGGTGTAGTCAAATTTGCCTGAAACCATTATGGCATATTTCTGTCCCACGGTTTTGCTTATGCCTATATTGGCCATGACGCTGTTGGTGTGAACGGTCGCGAAGCGGTGGCGTGTGCGCTCTATGTCAATAAGCTCCGCCACCGATGATGCCGATGCCGTTTCTTTTAATATCAGGTCATCGCTCACAGGGGCCATTCCTTTCCACCCTATACCTCCCGTTATGCACCATCCGTGAGGCATTATCACGCTGATGCCTCCTTCCACCTCACCTCCGGCTCGGTTGTAAAGCGATTGGCGTCCGGGCACGAAGTAAGTTTCGCAGCGGTGCGTGTATATGCCTGTTGTCGAGGCATGTACGTTGATACGCCGTGACACGTATTTCTGCCATGCTCCCTCCACCGTGGCGGTATAGCCATTGTCGGCATAAGAATCGGTGCGTCCTATCTGCGGATAGATGTTGCCCGTGGCGTCGCCAAACACATTCTCGTGCCCGTGACGCTTATAGATCTGAAAACCTGCCGTGGCTCCCCACTCGCGTGTCACATACCCGGCTTGTATCGCCATGCTGTTATGCCATGCTTCGCACAGGGGCAGTTTATTCAAATCCGACAGAATGGTGTTGAATGTCAAGTGGTTTATGGCAACGGTGGCTCGGAATCCGTGCATCAGCACCGGCATCATGCTCACCGAAGCTCCGTAGCTGTACCCATTGTAATAGGTTGTGGCTCCATTCCCGGCAAATCTCATATAATGAGTTCCCATTCCGGTCGTGTGATATATCTTGTCCTCACCCATTTCCGATACGAAACTTATGCTCACCGATTGCTTGTATTTCATGAACTCAAGCTCCAGCCCCAGACGGTAGCTGCCTATGGTGTATGCGCCTCCCGCTGAGATGTTCAATTTCCCGGTTACATCCTTGGGGCGTGGGTCCACAGGACGGTAGTATAGTCCCGCGTCATAACCTAATGAAGCTCCCCATGCCCACATGTCGGTATGGTCGGCATACCCTCCGGCAAAAGAGTATTGCTCCACGTTCATTGATCCTCCCCGCTCATCGGCAGGATAATAGGGATAGATGATGTCAAGGTCCACAGCCTCACACCACTTCTTATCGCGTATCCGTCCGTTGGCATACGAAGCCCGCCCCCATAAGGTTGAGGTCTTGTATTTCATATAGCTGTCTGCCTCAAAGCTCCATAGGTGGGAGCCTGTGCCGTTCTGCGGATTTATGGCAACTGTCTGTTTGTCATGCCGGTATGCCGCTCCCACCCTGCTTAGCGATGTTTCCCATTGCCACTGCTTGAACGCAGGATTTTTCCATAGCGGTGAAGATAGGGCTGTTATGGGCAGCTCGTGTTCTGTTATGCGGTATGAGATGCTGTCGGCTGCGCACTCCGTTGCCGGGCTCGGCTGGCAGCAGAGTGCGGTCACGACAAACAACAGATTCAGTTTCAGTAATTTCATTTTATTGGGGTTACTCCGTCATAGGTTTTCGTTGTGCACAGTGTGCCCTCTGCATTGATTGCTGTACCCTGTATCTCTATTTCCGAGGCTATGCAGTCATGATTGAAATCCTCGGTGGAGTTGTTGGTGTCTTTCAGCACTGGATGTCCCTGATTGTCAAGATACAGCATCTTGCGGCGAACGCTGTGAAAATATCTTGTCTTGTCCTTGTCAATGGTGCCGCAGTGTGCCCATCCGCAGTCAAGTGCAGGGGAGGTGAGGTTCCATGCGTAGTTGGATTGCACTGAGCAGTTCACCACATCCACCACCCATTCGTTGGGCAGCCGGTATGCTTGTCCTGTCATCGGAAAATCTCCCGCCGCCGAATGTATGGTGTAATCATAGGAGTACAGGTAATCGCGCAGATAGGTGTCACGGTCAGTCGGAATGCGGGCTATGCCGTAGGCTTTGAATCCCCGGTTATGCAGCATCCAGAAACTCAATGTATAGCAATACCATTTGTCAAGGTTGGACACCGTGGGTGAATCAATATCCATGCTTGACGGACTGGTCGATAAGTCATACCATTCAAAATCCGCATGACTCAGGTCAAACGAGTTGGAATTGGCCTGCCGGTGGTCTATTCCGGTGTCGGCGAGCAGCATATATTCGCCCGGTTGCACGGGATGTTCCGTGCCGGACCCGGGAATGGTGTATAACGCATGCACTGTCACTGCCTCGTTCATTATGTTGGGGGTGTAGTCATACTTCTCGGTTGTTGTGAATTTGGTCTCGAATAGTGTCAGCCCGTCGGCATAAATCACATGGTTTGTATTGTTGTAAAGTTTCACATAATCATCGCCGTAATATTGGTTGCCCGACGGCCGCAACGTGCCTGCAAAGAATATTTCCGCTATTATCAGGTCATTGCTTTCTATAGTATTGTACCCTTGCAGCGTCACTGTCATCTGTTCGCCGCTTATCTGTATGCTTCTGCCGGTGGCGCGCAACGTGGAGGTCACCCCCGAAGTTGAGTGTACTTCGGCGGTATGGTCTATGTCGTAGAGCCCCGGTGTCACTCTTATCTCTGCTCCCGATCCGAATTCCGAGGTGCGCCCGGTGGAAATGTTGTAGAACACGGTGTGTTCACGCTCTATTGTCACATCTTCGCCCATCCCTTCCGGACGGTTGATTATGAGATTTACTGTAGTGCCTTCGGTTGAGGCTCCGTCATCGCTTATCTTGTCGTCGCAGCTCCACAACAGTGCGCATAACACAAGTGCTGTCAGTTTAATGAATTTTGTTTTTATCATGATGGTGAATGTTTTGATTGTCAAAGTGTGAGCGTGGCTTCCATACCGAAATAGGCATCGGCATAGCGCCTTATGGTAACTCCGTTGTTTTTGTAATCCGGCAGATAGTCTATCAGCCTGTTCACAAAAGCCGATAGCTTGAGCCATCGCCCTATTTTCTTTGTGGCCTTGAGGTTGATGTACATTGCCGTGGGTATGGTCATGGTGTCAAATGACGCATCATTGTACTCCTTTATCAGATATTGCAGCATCAGATCCTGCCTTGACGCTTCGGTGTAGGGGTGTATCAGGCCGTCGGAGGCACTGATATAACTGTCGGGTACTCCGTTCTCTTTCAGGCGCGTGCTCTTCACATGCCACATGCACTGGATTGAGGTGCTGAACACCAGCCCCCATCTCGGTATTTGGGTGTCAAACATGAAGTTGGTGTTTATCTGGTCGTTCACGCGACCGTCACGGGTGTTGTATATTCCCACATACAGTTCGCTCACGGGTTGCGAGCCTACCACATCGGTCACGGGCGAATACAGCATTTGGGAATTGGAATATAAGGTGTGCAGCCACGCTCCCGATATTGTCAGCGATGTACCTATGCATTTCAGCCTTGCTGTGGTGAGCTGGAACTCCACTCCCTGTTTGTCTATCCTCGAACCGTTGGTCACATGCCGCATCCCGTCCAGTATTCTCCTGTCGCTGTAAGGCAATCTGCTTAGGTCAGGAGCTTCGGTGAGTGTTCCGGGGTCGATGGCCGATGCGTCATACTTGCGGTATTCGTAAGGGGCATAAACCGTGGTGTATCTGAACCCGTCGTTCATCTTTTCACGGAAATAGGTCACTGATAGTGTGTTTCTTCCCCATTCAGCACCCAAGCGTATCTCCCACTTGTGGTTGCGGGCCGGCCGCAGCGAGTAGTTGGTGGCATCCTCAATATAGGTGCGCACGCTCACTCGGCTCAATTCGTTGGGCCGGTTTACATCATAATAATTGAGCTGTATTATATCGTTGTAATGCAGCTGGGGATAAAGGTAATCGACCGTAGGCATTTTGGTTGTCAGTCCGTAGCCGCCGGCAACAAGCAGTTTCATGGGAATATTCCCCACGTTGAATGACGGGAAGTTCCACACCGCGTTTATACGCGGGTCAAGATAGGTGCGGCCGCTGAGATAATATTTGCTGTCAAGTGACGGAAGCGATATGGTACGCACTCCCAACTGTAACTCCGGTTTGTTGGCTCCCAACAGCAGCGACATTTTGTCTTCGGCATAAAAGCTCAGTACATGTAGCGCAGGTATGCTGTTGAAATCGCGTGGACGGGTGGTCCATCCGGCTGAAAGAGGGCGGCTAAGCTCATACTCTTGCCCGTGTCCGAAATTTTTGGCCAGCGACCATTCAGCCCCGGCCTTATATTCATGGAGCCATGTGCCTATGGCGCGTGAGCCGTCGGCGCGCGCTTTTACAAACACGCTCAGCGGGCGGCTTGTGTTGGTGAAGTCTGCTATATATTCGCCCAATAGGTACTGCGCATTGTGCACACCCTCCTCCATTGATGTGGGGGCTATCGAAGCTCGTTGGGGAGCCACTTGCTTCAATCTGTGCAGCACATCGCTCTGGTACGACACAGATGTGTTCAGCCCCGCGCTGTTAAGCCATTTTATTTTGGAGAATGTGAAATTCAGGTCCGAGGTGAGTGCAAATCTGTTGTATGTGCTTTTGTACTCGTCCACCTTGTTGTAGTTGAGGTCCGGATCCACCTTGGCATTGTCGAAACTTCCGGTATAATCCGCGCCTATGCTCCACCGCGTTGTGAACGGTCGGCGTTGCCACTGAAAGTTCACGCGGGCCGATGTGTTCACTCGCTTGTAATTTTCAAGACTGTTGCGCGGGTCTATTTTTGAATCAAGGTATCCGGCATCCACATTCACCACATGCTCATGGCCTGTTATGAGAAACCCTTTCCCCACTGAAAACAGCTTGCTGTACTGATCGGCCTTGAATCTTGCGGTGAGCGGCGTGGCGCGACGTATTCTTTTTATATTGACCAGTCCCGAAGTCAGATTGCCGTATTCGGCTGACGGTATGCCTCGCACTATATCCACACTTTCTATATTGTCAGTGGATATGGTGCGCATATCAACCCCGCGGTTGGTCGTTGTGCGCTTGTATTCAGGCTCTCCTGATGTTGCGCCCGGCACTCCCTGTAGGTTTGCGTCATTGTTCACCGGCGCACCGTCCACTAAAAATGCGGTGCCGAGCGATGATATGGCATAATCATCGTTCACGCTTTTTGTGCCGCTCGCACCTATATTGCCCGTTTCGCGCAGCGTTATGCTGTTGGTGCTTCCCATGTCCGGGGTCTGCGAAATGTTTCCCGGCAGCAGTTCCAGCAGATCGGTGAAACTCGTAGGCTGTATATGCTCCATTGCATCACGGTCAATACGCGATGCCGAGGTCATGCCGCCGCTCTCCTTGGCCGTTATCACTACCTCTGCAAGTGAATGTTCCGATGGCTGTAGGCTGATGCTTGTGCGCCGGTCTGTCGTCGCATTGATGGTGCCGTGGTATGTCTTGTAACCTATATACGACACTGTCAGGGTCATTTTTCCCGGCATCACTCTCATGCTCCATCGCCCGTTTGCATCGGAATGCATGTTCATCATAGCGGATTTTGAATTGTCATTGCTCACGCTGATGGTGGCGAATGGCAATGTTTCATGTGTCGCCGCATCTGTTATCGTGCCGCTTAATGTTATGAGGTCTGTTGACGCCGCAGGAAATATTGTGAGTGCAAATAATATCAGATATAAAAATCGCAACATGCTTCAATGATCGGTTTTAGTTTTGCAAAATTACCCCAACTGCAAAATCATGGCAATACACAATTTTGGGTATTTTTTAGCCCCGAAATGAATAAAAAATGCCTAAAAATGGGTATTTCCTACCGTGTGATGTCATTGTAATTTTGCATCAGAAAATTCTAAACATCACAAACATGAAAAAATTTTTACTGTCTCTTGTCGCTCTCGCATTGTCTTGCGGAGCTTTTGCCTCTGCTCCGGTGTACCAATGGAGCAAGCTCATTGATTCACATCTTCAGCAGGATTTGGTTTCTAAAGTTGTGGTTACAACCGACGGCAACATTGTGTCGCTCGCTCATTTTGGCTCATCTTCCGACACCGACGGCATTGAGTTTGACGGGGTTCAGATAGCCACCGGTTCGGCCACCACATCTTCTTCCGACAACAGAAATCTGCTCATCATCAAGCATAATGCCGCTACCGGTGAGCGCATGTGGAACATTTATTCCAAAGCCGGTTATATTGATGTGTCTTCCGAAGGCAGTATCATTGCTACTCGCGATGGTGGTCTTCTTCTGCTCCTTAATGCCCGGTCGGCGCAGGTGTCTCCTTTCACATCTCCAATGATTGTGGATGCTACCGGTGCCGAAATTGAATTCCCCGAATGGAACACAAGCGTTGCCATATACAATCAGATTCTGCTTAAGGTAGCTTTTGATGGTCGTGTGGAATGGGCTAAATCCATTGCCATGGACCAGCTCCCTGTGCCTAACGCTTCCAGCGGAAATTCCGTCAACGCTACCACCAACGGGGTGTCTCCTTATGCTCTTGCCGAGGATGAGGAAGGCAACATTTACATCGGTGGCAACTATCGCGCTTCAATGATTCTCACAGCGCACCTTAACGCCACCTACGTGTTCACTCCCCGCAATATTGATACCTACAACGGTGATTCCCAAAGAGCAGCCGGCGGACTTTATATCATCCGTCTTGACAGCGAGGGTAACTATCTCAATCATCTTCGCGCATCAGGCACATTGACCCGCGACCAAATCAAAGTGATAACCGTTGGTGGCGACAAGGTTTATTTTGCCGGTAATGTGCGTGGTAATGCCGATGACAAGCTCACCATCGGAGGCAAGAGCATCGTGCTTGAAAACAGTTATGACGGCATTCTGCTCGGGTGTGCTTCTCGCGACCTTAAGACGGTGGATTACCTCACATATATCAAACCCCACCTCACTGGCACCAAAACATCCAACAGCACCAAGATTCGTGCTCTTGATCTCAACGGCTCATCGCTCTATCTCATCGGTGGCGGTCAGGGCGGTTACAGCCCTGCCAACGAGTCTGCGGCCAAAGTGATAAGCAGTTCCAACGGTCTGGAAGAAGGGTGGTTTATTGAGCTAAATGCATCCGACGGCTCATGGAAAAACGCTGTCAACAATGCCACTAATATCGGTGCTTATCTCGGCTCCTTCGTTTATAATGGCAACCTGTATGTCTATGGCTACCGTTTGAATGCTGCCACCGGTTGCTTCCTTGATGAATATTCTCTTGGTTCCACTGAGCGCATGGCCCGTCATAACCTTGTGCTTGCCGGAGGTGCGCCTACCGGTTACGGCATGGCTTTTGACCCCAAATCCACTCGCGTAGTGTTCTGTGCACGTGGCAACAAAGCTTTTAAAATGGGTGCCGACGAAGTGGAAACAGCTGCTCCCACAGGTTGGGGTGGTGTAGTGGCCGCATTTGTCATGGATCCCACTCTCGCCGGGATTGAGAATGTGGCAGTGGAAGCCGAAAATGGTTTGAAGATTGCTGCCGTTGATGGTGCTATAATGGTATATGCCACACAATCTGCACCTCTCACAGTTACTGACATGAACGGCATCAATGTTGTGAATACTCAGGTACAGGAAGGTGAGACACGCATAGCTCTTCCTGCCGGAATATATATCGCCGCAGGCCATAAATTGGCTGTTCGTTGACTTGTCCCATAGTATTAAAAGGGAGACCGCTTTTCTGTGGTCTCCCTTTTTTGCATCATGACTGCTGGCATTTGGGGCATAATCCCTTGATTACTAAATTTGTTGAGCTGACTTTGTACCCTTCGGGCAAATTTACCGACGGTATCGGCTCATTTTCCAAGCATATTGTGGCACCGCATTTTTCGCAGTGAAAATGCGGATGTTCGTCTTTATGAGAATGTTCGTGTGAATGGTCCCGGCAAAGCTCATACTTGATGGAGCCGGAGCCGTCATCCACTGTGTGTACCACTCCGTGCGATGCAAACAGCGACAAGGTGCGGCTTATCGAGGAGCGGTCCACTGTTTCAAGTTCCGTTTCTATCTCCATGCCGCTTACAGGGCGTTTTGCCGCACAAAGTGCGTGCAGCACAAGTACCCTCACTGCCGACACTCTCACATCTGCTTCTTCCAGTATTCTTTCTGCTTCCATACCCGCAAAAGTAAAAAAAATGGACGTATATTACAATACGCCCATTTTTGCTGTGATTGTTACTCTGTTAGAGTGCCAGCTTCACACGTGCGGTACGGTCGCTGCATGTGGCTGTGGCCACATATATTCCGTGCGGCATTCCCGACACATTGATTGAGCCGTTGGCCGCGGCCGTGTAGCTTGCCACTTTGCTGCCTGCTATGGTGTAGAGTGTAAGCGTAAGCGGCTCATCTACGCCTGCAAGCGAAGTGTATATGGTGCCTGTTGAGGGTATTGCCCATATTTTAAGCTCTGAGTCAATGTTGTTGATTACTTTGTCGTTGGATGCATAATACTCTTGCAGTGCCATCAGACCGTAATATGCGCCAAGTTTGCCGTAGCCGGCCTTGTTGTTCGGGCATGTGCCGGTGTGGGAGTCTGTGATTGCTCCTTCTCTGAGACCTACGAGAGCATCTTCCGGAGTTAGTTCCGGATAGGCTTCCATCCATGCGGCGATAGTTCCGGCTACCATGGGCGATGCCATTGAGGTACCCGCATCGGCATCATAATAATAATACTTGCCGTCGGTATCCTGCACGCGCGGTCCGTAAACTTGGTCAGGTGTAATGTTTATAGTGTTGACCGATGACATAACAAGCATTCCCGGTGCCGAGATTTCAGGTTTCATACGACCGTCGGCCGTAGGTCCTTCACTGGAAAAATCACTCATGATGTCGGTGGTGATGGCAAGCTGATAGGCGTTTTCGGGGTCCCACCACGGAGTGGCGATATTTGAGCTGTTGAATGAGCCTACCGATATTATGCGCTTGGCTGTTCCTCCTATCTCGCCCATGGTGCCTGAGGTGCTTCCCGCAGTCCATCCTGCTTTGCTCGCGTTGATGAAATCGTTGGTACCCACGCTCCACAGGTTGATTTCATCGCCGTCCTCGCCTTTGATTATCAAACCGAATTTGCGTGAATCGGCAGCTTGGTCGCACTGCACTTTTACAAGTGCGTTGTAGCATTTGGTGTCTGGATCAAGCGATGAGGTGATGATCATGTAACCTTCTATACCGGTATCATCGGCATAGAACGATTTGAGGGCATACCCTTCTGTGTCGCTTGCCTTGTGTTCATCGGTTTTCGCAAGCACTTTCCCTTTCAGGTTGTCAACTACCACGCCCTGCACGGTAAAGCTCTTTCCGGCGCGGTTCCAAATGTCGATTTCATTGTATTTGCTTCCTGTCGGAAAGGCAAGCATAGTTTTGAGTGTAAGGTCGGTGCCGGAGAACTTTTTGTTGATATGCAGTTTGTTCTGGCCTTCATTGCCGCAGGCTCCCACAATTATGCGTCCCGGACCTACCATTGAGTCTATGACACGGTCCAGTGCGGAAGTGCCGTCATGAGGACCCTGATGCGAACCAAGGCTCATGTTGATTACGCACGGCTTTTCCACTTCATCTGCGTAGTCAAATATATAGCGTATGGCATTGGCTATGTCGGCATTGCTCTCGCCGAAACTTACAAATACTATATCCGCATCCGGTGCCACGCCATAGAGATTGGTCGTGCGCTCGCTTCCGGCTGCTATACCTGTCACATGGGTACCATGGGTTTGCGATGGCGTGTCATACACGGCTGCCTTGATTTGGTCGGCAGTGTTGTACTCCACTCCATAGCCGAATTTTTGTGGGGCCGCACCTCCGGTGCCTCCCTGTTTCCATACGCGTTTGATGCGGAGATTGCCGTCGGCATCCCGGAAATTGACATGCGTGAATTCCAATCCTGTGTCAATTATGCCCACTACAACGCCTTTGCCGGTATATCCCTTGCCGACCATATTCCACGCATCTTTGTGCATCTGGTCTATTTGGGCTTTGGCGCGGGCATATCTCATGCGCAGTTTTGGTTCTCCGCCACGCTCTATGTATTCTATACCCGGTATTTTGGCTGCTTCAGCGAGTTTGTCCATCGGCACCACGGCTGTGGCGTAACCGCTGGAAATTTCGGGCAGCACCTGAATGCCGAGGGCTGAAAGCCCGTTGAGCGCTTCAAGGTTGGAATAACGGACATACAGACGCATTGACTGCTTCTCACTTGTCTCTGTGGAGGTCAGATGTTTGGTTGTCTGCTGTTCGTGAAGCATGATTTGCAGGTCAGGCGACAATGTCTGCGCTCCAAGTGGCCCAAACGCTGAGGCGGCCAGCAAAGCAATTATGATATTCTTCATCTAAAGATATGTTTTTTGTGTTGATGTCAGTCGGTTATTTGGCAGCACCGTTAAAGCTTATTATCACATGTCTGCCGTCGCCGAGATTCTCTCCGTAGCTGTTGCTGTAATAATTGTCAAACTCTATCAGCACATGATATTCGTTGTTGCTGTCAAGCTCTACGCTTGCGGTTCCGTTGTTCACTGCATTTCTGTAGCCGGAAGTTTCGGGTGAGGTTACTTGGATGTCTTTCTGGGTTATTGTCAGGGCTGCATCGCCTTCTATTTCCGTTATGTTGAACTTCCCTTGGTTTATAACAGTGTTGTCAGTGACCACGCGGAACACTTCGTCATCAAATTCGTCATACCCTTTCAGAGTGGTTTTTCCGGAATAGCTGCTGACTGATGCTCTCACATAGGACACCATGTAATGACTCATCTCGCTGCCGTCTCCGTTAAGCACTATCACTTCGTTGCCGTACTGTTTGGTGGGCACGATTCCGTCAAGGGTTTCGATAGTGGTGGGAACGCCGGTGTAGTCGGCAGTCACGAGTGTACCGTCCTCAAATGTTGCAGACAGTTTCAATGTCACAACCTTGGTTTTCTGGTTGATGGCAGTTGTCAGGGTTCCTTCAGTCACTTTCTCATAGGTTTCGGCAACTTGGCCGTCCTGATATTTCATTACTGTAAGGAGATAGCTGTCAGGATTTTCTGCAAGATTGAGGTCTGCTACACCGAATTTCGTTGGCGATATTCTGAGCCATACTCCGTATTCGCCTGCCACGAGGTCTGCTCCTGTAGCTGCTTCCACCGTTCCAAAGCCAAATTCTATTGATGACGCTTCCTCGCCGGGCACTACTCTGAGCATTGTGGGAATGGTTTCATATATCACTTTTTCTCCTCCGGCAGGGGTTATGGTAAATGCCTCGCGAATCTCCTTTGACTCAAATGTCACATTCGTCACATCTTTGACATTGTAAGTCACGGTGGTGCCGTCAGCAAGATTCACATTCATCGTTTCTCTGATTTCTGCCGATGCTGTGAATGCCGTTAGGATGGCTAATGTTGATATGATAGATTTCATGATGTTACTTTATTATTTTAGTTGTGTAATTGTTGATTCTGACAATATAAACTCCGCTTGCCAGATGATTCAGGTTTACTACCTCTTCTCCGTGGGTCTCGCTTACCAGTGCGCCTGATGTGCTGAACACCTCTACTGCTGCGTTGCCTGCTCCGTATATATGAAGCTGATTGTTGACAAACTCCACTTCAATGCCGCAATCGTCTGCTCCTATGGCTGATATTGAGGCGAGCACATCGTCAGGATTGTATTGATACAACATCGGGCCGGTCCATGATCCGCGGATAAAGAAGCCGGCATCGTCGGTTATGTCAATGTTGAATGTGTAGGTGTCATCACTGTTTTTGGTAACTCCCACTGTGCCTGATTCTGCCGGTGCATATTCGTCAAACACCCAGTAGCTGCCCTGTTTGAAGTGATTGTAACGTGTGCCCACAAGTTCGCCGCTGTTGGTGAAATAGCCCTTGGTAAGTTTGTAGGGCACGTACGACTCGTCAAGGTCATTATCCATCACTGTATAGGTGCCCGGAAGCAGACGCGCTTCGTCGGCTGACACAATAAATTCCATTCTCATTATGTCGCCGCCGTCTGCCAGCTCTTCGTCCTTGCCTGAGGGTGAGCCGATGTCAAGCACCAGTGAGCGGTTGCCGCGTTTGATGCCGTTGTGATAAATGCGCGATACCTTGATTTTGTCAAGATCCAGATCCACATCCTCTATAAGTGTTGACACTGAGGCCGGCGGGTTAACTCGGTTGTCTTGGGTTGTTATGTGCCCGGTACAGGTGGCCTTTACGGTGAAGCCAAGATCTGATATGGCATCAACCACTATTTTGTAATTGTCGTCGCCAAGCTCCTCTATCTCCACGGTACCGGTCTTGAGGTAGCTGTAGCGGTAACTGCCGTTCACTTTCTGGCGCACGTAGGTACCCATAAGCATCGGAATTCCCATATAATCCATCTCCATGCCGGGGAACCATGTGCCGCGGGCAAGCGAGCGTGAACCTTCATATACTCCGGCAAGAGGGTGGGGCGGTACATCCTTGCCGAATAACCTTCCGAGCACGCAAAGGGCTATTGAGTAGCCGTCCTCGTTCATGGCTCCAGTCTCTGAATCGTAATCGCAATCAAACACATTGATATAGATATTGCCCGTATTGTTTTCATACAGATTGCCATGATAGAAGGCCACACCGCCTTTGTCAAGGGTAAGGTCAAGATTCTCTCGTATCTGTGTGTAATATGTGGCCGGTGCCTGATCGCTTACAAATACCAGTGAGCCGGTATATTTCACTTTCCTTTCCTTACCGTTGTACGATACGGTTGTCTCCACTGTATAGCTGTTGCCGCCGTTGCTTGTGATGATGATGTCTTCGGTAAGATATGCTCCGGTGTCCTGCTCGCCTTTGCTGTTGTAATAGATGAGCATGGAGTATTCATTGCTGTAGCGGAACGGTTCCTTGATTTCCTCTGCATCGCTCATTTTGTAGGTGCCTTCCGACAATGATATATCCGTTAAGGGTGATACAGGTGCATACAAATCAAGAAACAGTACCATGGCATCCTTTGAGGTCACCTCTCCGGTTGAGCCCACGTATGTGTCGTCGGGGTTGGTGGACAGCAATGTGTAATAGTTGCCTGCATTGCTGTCATCTGATTGGGGTGAGGTGTAAAAACCGGCCATCTGGTTCACGAATGTGTACTCTGTGGCATCATTTGCTGCAAGTGGTGTGATATTGCCCGAGGCATTGTTCTTGACCTTGGCAAATGGAGCTGCACTGCCGCTTATAGTCAGCAATGTGGCTGACAATACGCTGAGTAAAAGTTTTTTCATAAGCTATTTTTTTAGAATTTTCAGAGTGGGGTGGTTTGGTATGGATACGAGATACACTCCGGCGGTCTTGTCGCTCAGGTCAAGCGTGACTGCTCCGTCAGATGCTTTGGCTTGGGCCACGGCCATCCCTTGCAGATTGTAGGCTGTGGCTGATGTTATCCCGGGTCCGCTTATCACTATGTGGTTGTTGTCCACAAATTGTATCATCACGTCATCGGCTTCCACTTGGCTGATCGCTGACATGGTGCCGGTGGTGAAATGAAAATCCGCTACCTCCGTTTTTGGATAACTTATCAGCTCTTCTCCATTGCTGATTACCAGATTGCCGTCTGCAAAGGTGATTACCGGCTTGTCGGCCAAAGCGAAATGCACTTCGCTGCCGTCAAGTTTCGATATGGTCAACCGTGTGACGATGGCTTCGGTGTCGGCTGCAAACACGCACATGCTGCTGAGCAATGCCATGAGCAGACTCAATGCTACTGTCTTTTTCATAACACGAGGGTTGAAAAATGAATAATTATTTAATTTTTATCAGTTGAAAACGTACCTATGTGTAATTTCGGCTCGTAAATCTATGTGCAAATGTATTGTTTTATATTGAAAAATCAAAAACTTTTTGGCTAAAATGCTAAATATTGTTGTCAATCTGTCATGGTAACATCCCTCCATGGCTTATTGCACATCATGTGCATCCTCTTTGTTATACTTTTGTGCCGTTACACAACGACATTTTTATTTTTTATGGGTACACATAATCACGACCATTCTCATGGTCACTCTGCATTTTCATACACTCCTGAGATTATCTCGCTCCTTTTAATGCTGTGTGGCATTGTCATGCGCCATTTTGGTTGGTTTGATTTTGCCGGCCGCTTCGCCTCCGTGCTTCAGATAGCATGGTTTGTCGTTGCGGTTGTGCCGGTGGCGCGTCCCGTGCTTGCCGATGCTTGGGAGGCATGGCATCACGGCGACATAATGAACGAGTTCACGCTTATGCTTCTCGCCTGTGTCGGTGCTTTCGTGATTGGTGAGTACCCTGAGGGCGTGGCCATTCTGCTTTTCTACTCTTTTGGAGAAAAGCTTGAGCACAGCGCATCGCAAAAGGCCCGTTCGCGCATCACTTCATTGCTGGAGAATATGCCCGACACCGTTACCGTGGTACGCCCCGATGGCTCTACGGCTTCACTCTCTCCCGACCGCATCAAGCCCGGCGACCATATCAGGCTTTTGCCCGGACAGAGATTGGCCGTTGATGCCACTCTGGTATCGCCTGATTATGCTGAATTCAATACCTCCGCAATTACCGGCGAGAGTGTGCCGGTGGGCATTTCTGCTGGTCACGAAATCAGTTCCGGAGCCATTCCTCTTGACCGTGAGGTTACGGTGTCGGCTCTCCGCCCTTATGCCGACAGCACCATGACACGCATCATGAATATGATCGAGGATGCTGCTTCCAAGAAATCTCGCAGCGAAACTCTTCTGCGCAAAATCACCCGCTACTATACCCCGGCGGTGATGATTGCCGCCGTCCTCGTCATGTTGGTGCCATGGATTGTTTGCTCCGTTCATGGAGTGCCGTTTGATTCGGGCACATGGTTCTGCCGCAGTCTTGTGCTGTTGGTTTGCTCTTGCCCCTGCGCTTTGGTAGTGAGCATTCCTCTCAGCTATTTTGCCGCCATAGGCAATGCCTCACGCATGGGTATGCTGTTCAAGGGTAGCCGCTATCTTGATGCCATGCGCTCCATTGACACTCTTTATCTTGACAAAACCGGCACACTTACCACAGGCAGTTTCTCTGTTTCGGCTGTTGAGCCTGCTCAGGGCTACACTGCCGATACTCTCTTGGCTTATGTGGCCGCTCTTGATGCGCAGAGCACTCACCCGCTGGCTGTGGCTATATGCAAGGCTGCCCGGGATGTGCCTGACTCCGAAGATGTACGCACCATACCCCACGGTATTGAAGGCACGGTCAATGGCCACCGTGTGCTGGCGGGCAGTCCCACTCTCATGCGCGAGCGTGAGATTGATACTCCCGCGCCTGCCCGCGATTCCTCTCTGGTGTGTGTGGCTGTGGATGGCCGCTATGCCGGTACCGTTTACCTTGACGATACTCTCAAGCCCGATGCCGCGTCCACTGTGGCACAGCTGCATCGTCTGGGCGTGAAAAAAATCATAATTTTGTCCGGCGACAGACCCGAGGCCGTGGCTCATGCTGCCGAAGCTGTGGGTGCTGACGGATATGAGGCAAAACTGTTGCCTCAGACCAAGCACACTATAGTGGAGAATGCACGTGCGCAGGGCCATAACGTGGCCTTTGTGGGCGATGGCATAAACGATGCTCCTTCGCTAGCCGCAGCCAATGTGGGTATAGCCATAGGCACCGGTGGCACCGATGTGGCGATGGAGAGTGCCGATGCTGTCATCACGGGCCACAAACTTGGTCATCTTGCTTATGCCATAAAGCTCTCACACAAAATCAAGCGCGTGGTGACTTTTAATGTCGCATTTGCCATAGCAGTCAAGATTGCCGTTATGGTACTCGGCATTGTAGGCGTAGCCTCCTTGTGGGCTGCGGTGTTTGCCGACACCGGCATCACGCTGCTCACCGTAGTGTTCACCCTTGTTGCTCTTCGTTATCAGGGACGGGTATAGCCGTCTTTCTCTGCGCGTTCGCTCACATGTTTGATGCGCTTGGCTGTGTCGGGGTGTGAGCTGAACATTTTCTGGATGGCATTCCCAGAATTGCCGCCTTCCATGGACTGGAGTTTTTCAAATGCCTTTGCCATGCCCCATGGGTTCTTGCCGTTTTTCACCAGAAAATCATATCCGCTGTCATCGGCCTGCGTCTCCTGCTTCTGCGAATATTTCGCGTTTACAAGACTTTCGGTCAAGGTACCGAGCTGACTGTCGGTAAGTTTGGCTATAGTGCCGCCAGTGCTTGACAATGCATCTTTCAGCGCGCCGGTCATGAGCTGGGTCTTGAATGCGTTTTTGCTGTGATGTAGGGTCACATGGCCTATCTCATGGCCTATTACGCCAAGCAGTTCATCATCATCCATCACATCCATCAGTGCTGAAAACACGCGCACACTGCCGTCAGGGCATGCAAATGCATTCACGTCGGTCACTTTGTAAACCTTAAAATTCAAAGGTATGCCGTCTGCTTCTGTAATCCCTTTGGTCAGCTTTCGCAGTCTCACTGTATAAGGATCTTTTTCATCTGCCACAGGATTGTTTTTGTCCATCCAGTCCACCGATTCTTTCACATACGCTGCCATCTGTGCATCGGTCAGCGTCAGTGCCTGTCCCATTTTCTTGGCGGCTCCGGCTAATTTTTTCAGATTGAACTGGGCGTTGGCTTGTGGTGCAAGGCACAAGATCGCCATGATGGTAAATACTTTGGCAAATAAATGTTTCATAGTTATGCGATGATTTAATGGTTTCAACAGCGCAAAATTAACAATTTTTTGTTTTAACAACAAAGATATTTACCTGCGAGCTGTCAGATGACGGTTGAAGCAGATGGTAAAAGTTGTAAGGTGCGTTGTCGCATCGGTACTTAGCGTGAAAGTAGCCTTGTGCGCGCGGAGTATGTCTGACACAAGCATCAGCCCGAGACCTCTGTCCGGCCGTTTGGTGGAAAAGAATGGTGTAAACAGCTGTTCGGCTGCTTCATCGCTTATGCCCGATCCGTTGTCGGTTATCTCCAGTCGTTGAGGCTTTACCGTTATGGCTATCTTTCCGCCCGGTTTGTCTCCGATGCTCTCCACTGCATTCTTGACAATATTGGATATGACACGTTGCATAAGCATCGTGTCAAGATTGGTCATGCATGTTTCATCGCACTTGTTTAGTGCAAGGATACATCTGTTGTTTGTAAGAGCCTCGAGCGACGGAAGCATCTGCTCCATCATCTCGTTCAGTTCTACCGGTTCGGGCACCGGTTCGGGCAGCTTCACAAGTGACGAGTAACCGCTCACAAACTCTGCCAGATTCTTGCAGCTTGCCCTGCTGCTGTCAATGGTTTGGGTCACATCTGTTTCGCCGCCATGCATGAGCTTGAGCGTTTCCAGCACACTCCCCACGCTTCCCATCGCATTGTTCACCTCATGGCCTATGGTCCGCACGATTCTGTTGAACATCTGCTTCTCTGCGCGCAATATCTCCTCTGTCATCAGCTCCACCAGTAGGAAGCGCCGTCTGAATCCCGAGTCCATGAACCATAGCTTGCTGCATCGAAACACCTGTGAGCCGTCGGTCCGTATCACTCTCACTTCATCATCATCCATTTTCAGCAGCTCTGTCTCTAGATTTTCGTTCACCAGACGGGTGTATGCCTTGTTGCGGCTTGTTATCTTGTCGTTGAAATCACATATCGCTATTCCCATAGGCGATGCTTCCGTCAGCAGACCCAGCAGCCGGGTCTGTTCCTGCTGCTTGAGCCGTTCCGATTTCATCGCATCCATCAGGCGGTTGAACAGTTTCACCACTTTGTCCGCATCGTGTTGACCGGTAAGGCAAAGTCGGCTGCTGAAATCCTGCGACCCTAACAGATACATACCGTTATCCACCGCCTCAAGCGGCTTGCGCACGGAGCGAAACAATAGCCACAGCATCAGCAGCCCGAAGCACACGCTCCCCGCCGTGTATTGCCACGGCATTTTCGTGATTGCAAACACCACGTTAGCGCAACACGCTGCCACCGTAAGCCATAGATATAGTTTGTATCTCATTTCAACCCGTATTTTTCAAGTCTGCGATATAATGCCTGACGTGTTATGCCCAATGCTTTTGCCGCCTCGCTCATGCTTCCGTGACATTTGCGCAGTGCCTCTCTTACGGCCTCCCGCTCCAGATCATACAGTGTCGGTGATGATTTCTTCTTGCGGCGTTCGAGTATCCTATTGATTTTGGCCATCACATCGGCATTGCTCCACGGTTTGGTGATAAAATCAGTCGCCCCGAGATTCATCCCCTCCACGGCGAGCGGAATCGTGCCCCATGCCGAAATCAGAAGCACTTCACATTCCGGTGCTAGTACCTTGATTTTGCGCAGCAGCTCCAGTCCCTGTCGTCCTGTCGTGCCTATAGTGAGATTCATATCAAGAATCACTATTTCAGGCTCATGGGTACGCACTGCGGCGAGGGCGTCGGCCTCGTTGCCCACGGCTTTCCATTCCATGCCACTCTGTTTTAGCATCAGGCCGAGTGACATTCTCACGGCATTGTCGTCATCCACTATCAGTATCATGTCACAAATATACGTCTTATTTCACTAATTTGTCAATATCCGCGTTGATTGGTTCGTGCGTAGCGTAGTCAAACAATGTGAGCGAGCGCAGCTGGTACCAGTAGCTCCAGAATTTGTACAGCTCATTGATATACTGCCGCATGCTCTCATCCTTCTTGCTCTGCGAGTCATTTAGATCAAGTGTGGAGATTTTACCGATGAGATAAGTCTGTACATTCGTGTCATATCTTTTGCGCGCTATCGCGTTCGTACGCGTGGCTATGGAAAGTTGGCTCTGCTGATTGCAGAATCGCTCCACAAGCACAAACAGCTCTTGGTTGAAATTCATTGACTCTTGGCGCAAACGGCTTTGGGTCACGCGGCGGTTGCTTTCCGCCACCTTGACCTTGCCACGGCGTCTGCCCCAGTCAAGCAGCGGAATCGTGAATCCGACTTGTGCCAGCTGGTTCCCTCTCAGTCGTGTATATGCATCTCCCATTCGCATGTCGGTGCCGGTATATCCCACTTGAAGAAACAGGTTTATCTCCCTCAGATTCCCCTTTGCTTTTGCCACCTCATAATCTGCCTCAAGCTGACGCCTGCGCATGTTCTTGGCAAATTTATTATTGGTGAGTGCGCGGTCCAGAGCATCCGCGTATGTTATGTCGGCCTTGGGCACATTGTCCGGCACCACCGGCACTATCTCCACATCTTCATCAAGGTCCAGAAAGGCCCTTAGAGTGAACATATTGCTTTTCAGCGTGCTCTCGCAGTCGGTAAGCGATGATTGTGCGTCAAGCATATTTATCTCCATCTGTAGCAGATCGTTTTCGCTTATCTGCCCCATCTTGCGCTTTTCTTTGGCCACGGCATAAAGCTTCTCGGCTGTGGCAAGGTTCTGTTGGGCTATGCTCAGATTGGTGCGGCTGAGTATCAGGGAAAAATAGTACTCTACCGTGGCCCGCGCCACATCCTCCGTCGCGCTTAGAAAAGCCGCCTTCGCCTCACTGTACCTCACCGGTTCTATCTTGCTTTGCCATTTCATTGTGTTGGTGCCGAATATGGGCTGGTTCAATGTCAGGGCCACAGGTATGCTCATGAACCTGTTGCCCCCGCCATTGTCATACATCCGCATGAAATCAAGCGATGAGTTCAGGCTGATGGTGCCACCGGTCAGGCGCACCTGTTGCGTGACTGAAAGCTGGCCCTGTGCTTCCAGAAAATTGTTGTTCACAAAGCTGTAGTCACCCTGCGAGTTCATGTAGGGCGTATATTGGTTGGAGTAGCTCGGTGCGGTAGCCTTGAAACTTATCTCCGGCAATTGGTCGGCACGGTAGGTGCGCCATTCCCAGTAGGCGGTTTTAAGTTCGTCAAGTGCCACAGCCGCATCCACACTCTTCACCCTTGCCATGGCTATGGCGTCGTCAAGGCACAGAGTAAGCTCACGTGCTGCCCCGATCAGGGGCAGCAGCGCGAGAAATATATGTATGAAAAAGCGAGTCATTTATTGGTCTTTGAGTGCCGATGCCGGATTGATTGCCATTGCTTTGCGGGCCGGCATCCATATTCCCGCTACAATCATTATGGTCAGAAGCACTACTGACACCGACA
Source organism: Bacteroides sp. CAG:927 (assembly GCA_000431155.1). Classification (GTDB taxonomy): domain Bacteria; phylum Bacteroidota; class Bacteroidia; order Bacteroidales; family Muribaculaceae; genus Paramuribaculum. The sequence goes on along the minus strand of HF985652.1, from coordinate 32,751 downwards.
TGGCAAGCCACGGAATATAGTCTCCCATTGTCATGCCCCAGTTCCCTATTTGGTAATGCATCAGCAGTGCCTCCACGCCTGTGGATATGGCTGTTGCCATTATGAGCAGCAGCATTCCTTCACTAAGAAAACGCCTGAATATGTCGCCCCGGGTCGCCCCGTTTACTATTCTTATGGATATTTCCGGTGTGCGTTGCTGTACGCGGAACCAGAATGTGCCTAAAAAGCCCAGAAATATGATAATCAGCAGAAAAACTGCACATACCGCATAGTTGCGCACCACTGTTGCTATGTCTCTGTGTGCCGAATCTCGCATATTGTCAAGCGATTGCAGGTTGCTCAGATACACATTGCCGTGTTCCGTATCTTTTGTGGTCACTGTCTCCATAAAATCACGGCCCTTGCCGCTCTTCACTTTTATTATCAGTTCGTTGCCCCACCCGGTGTTGAGCGGGTAGTATATCACCCCGCGAAACAGGTTTTCATAATCCGATCGGTGTATTCCGTAAGCCATTCCTCCTACATGACACCTGCGCGTGGTGTCTCTGCTTACTGTCACATCCTTCCCTACGAAATATTTTCCGTCCGTCATATCTTCTGAATCCTCGTTATCGAAATTTGATAACAGTATGTCCCCTCTCTCTATTATTTGGGCAAGCTGTTCAGTCGTTTCGCCATTGTAACCCTCAAGTCTCAGCATTCGCACAACCTCGGGGGTTACATACCGTTGGTTTCCCATGTATGAGTAAACCGAGTCTTTATCTTGGTATTCGATTATCGTGCCTGAGAAATTAAAATTGTAAGGCATCGAGTTGCTGCCAAGACCGGTCATCTCCACATATGGATTCTCCGCAAGTTTGGAGCGTATCTGTGCCAGATCGGTAAAGTAACTGTGTGCGCTGTCGTCATATGACTTGTATGCACTTGATTTGCCGGACACATATTTCACCTCGGCATGATACAGGTCTTCGGTACTGTAGCCATAGTGCTGCATCCGCACCGAAATCAGATAGATGAAAAGTGTCATACTGCTCCATAGCACCACTCCTACTATGGTAAGCTCCAGTATCATACATATATTGCTGCGCCATTCATTGCGCATTTGTGTTATAAGTTGGCGTTTCATGCTTTGATTGCGTTTACGGGGTTAAGGCGTGAGGCTTGCCATGCCGGCAGCGCCGCACTGATAAGATTGAGTATGAAGCAGGCTGCGAGTGCACTCAGCGTAATGCGCCAGTTGAGCAGTACGCTCAGGGTAGGGGAGGTTATGCCCATGTCGTCCACCGTATCAAACAGTCCGTTGTATGTCAGGGCAAACGCTATCCCAAGAGCCAGTCCTATTATGCCGCCCACTATCGTTATTATGAAGTTTTCGGCTATGATGTCGGTAATGATTCTTGAGCGTGTGCATCCGAATGCGCGCCGCACTCCTATCTCGCTCACCCTCCTTCGCAGGCGGCTTTGCAGCATGGAGCTTAGATTGATTGCCGGCACCAACAGAAGTAGCGTGTAGAGCACCATTCTGCCTCGGTTCTCTTCTTTGCTGGATGGTGTCACATTGCTTCCTCCCAATCCTGATGCTATGGTTTCTTGGTTAAATGGTGCTTCATGATACACCGTCTTATTGTTCTCTGATGCAAGCTCAGTGTCGAGTGCCGCATAGCGGGCTTTTACTTGATCGCGCACATACTCAAAGTCAACCCCTTCTTTCACAAGAAGACTCACACCTACTGAGCCGAACCGCTCATCGTAATTCATATCCGGGTCATTCGGTCCTGTAGGTAAGAATATGTCTCCTCCGCCGGTAAGTGCCAGTTTGCTGTTGTCTTTTATCACGCCTGCCACTGTATATGGTTCGTGGTTGAACAGAAAGGTGTTGCCGGTTTTAGTTGCCGTTCCAAACAGACGGCGTGCCACACTTTCGGTTATCACAGCCAGTGGGCGCATTGCATCTGCTTCTTCTGGTGTATAATAGCGGCCTTCTACAAGTTGGTGGTCATATATCTTGAAAAACTCAGCATCCGCCTTACGAAATCCCACTTCAAAGGCATCCTCTGTAGGGCCTTTTACACTGCCTGTTTCAGTACCTATCATCATATATGAGGTGTGTTCCACTCCGTCCAGATTGCCATAAAGTTTTTTGGCTGACTCATAGCTCAGACCTGCCGAGGAATCGTATTGTTCATTGGGGTCGGTGCTGGTGATGTGCAGGTATGCGCCTAACAGCAGTCGCGGACGGCAGCTCTCCGGTGCAAACGGTATCACTGACACTTGCTGCATCATCACTACTACCATGATTAGAAATATTGACAGTGTCGTGCCCACTAATGTTATCCATGTCACGACCGGCTGATAGCGCAGGTCATAAAATATCTGTTGCAGTTTTGTGTTCATGGCTCAGGATATTATGCGTCCGTCAAAGAAGCGTACTATGCGGTCTGTTTCGCGGGCTTGCGCTTCGTTGTGTGTCACCATCACTATTGTTGTGCCGTCCTCTTTGTTGAGCTGGTGTAAGATGTTCATCACTTCTGCTCCCATCTTTGAGTCCAGATTGCCGGTCGGCTCGTCGGCGAGTATTATGTCGGGTGCGCCGATTATGGCTCTCGCTATCGCCACACGTTGGCATTGTCCTCCCGAAAGTTGCGAGGGCAGATGCTTGATGCGGTGCAGCATCTCCAGCCTTTTCAGCACTTCTTCCACGCGCTCTTTGCGTTCGTGTGCGCTCACTCCCGACCTATATACCAGCGGCAGTTCCACATTCGCTGCCACATTCAGGCTCTGGATGAGGTGAAAGCTCTGAAACACAAACCCCACGTTCAAGTTGCGGAAATGTGCCAGCTCCGTATCGTTCATTTTGCTGCAGTCTTTCCCCAGAAGCTCCACGTTTCCCGTGGTGGGTTTGTCAAGCAGACCTATGATGTTGAGCAGAGTGGACTTGCCGCATCCGCTCGGCCCCATGATGCTTATGAATTCACCTTTTTCCACTTTGAGGTTCACATTCTCCAGTGCGGTTGTTTCTATCTCTTTCGTACGGTACACCTTACTGATGCCGTTAAGGGTGATTATTGACATGCTATTTTAGTTTTAATGTTTTGCTTTTATTGAATTGCTCCATATCGCTTACTGCCACGCTGTCGCCGGCATTTAACCCCGACAATACTTCCACGTAATCGCGGTTGCTGTCTCCGAGTCGCACTTTTCGTTGCGACAAATGATTGTCGCCGTCTTTCACAAACAGGTTATACTCTCCCGGTCCTTTGAAATACTGGCCGTTCGGTATTCTCAGCACACTGCTTTTGTAGCCGTAGCTCACACTCAGCTCCGTGCGCAGTCCGGAGCGCAGACGGGGATTACGGGGGTCTTCAAGTTTCACCGTAAACGATATTACTCCCCCCTTGGCCTGCGGGGTCAGGTTGGTGACGGTGCCTTTAAGCTCTGTTTTGCCTATGCGCACTATCACTTCCGACCCTACGCCTACACGGTCGCTGCTCCCCTCTGCCACTTCTCCTTCTATCTTGAACTGGCTCAGGTCACTCACTACTGCCACTTTCTCACCGGCCGTTATTCTTCTGCCTATTTCATTGGCTATATAGGTGAGCACTCCTGCATGTGGTGCCGGTATGCGGCCTTGGTCAAGGGTGCGCCGCATCAGTGCAAGGTCTTGCTCAAAACTGCTCACATTCAGGCTTTGAACTTTCTCGGCTGCCGCGTTGCGCAATTTCTCGTTTGCCAAGCGCTCACGCAGTTGTCTCAGCTCCAGTTTGCCTGTCGTATATGCGGTTTCAGCTTGACGCACACGGTCTCCTGTACCTGAACCTAAGCTGTCAAGTCTCCGTTCGTTCTCTGCTTCCACTTTCAGCTGGTTGACTTGCATCTGTTTTACCTCTATCTGCATGGCAAGCTCGCTGAGTTGGGTGCGGTTGTTGAGCTGGAGCTGCGTAAGTTCTTGTCGCCGCATATCCCGTTCGTTAAGTAGTTTGCTGTAATTGGTTTCTGCCGTCTCAAGATCCAGTTGCAGCAGGGGTGCGCCCTCCTCCACACTGTCTCCGGCTTGTGCATATACTTTCAGTATTCGGGTGTCAACCGGTGAGTTTATTACCTCCTCAAATGCCGGTACTACTCGTCCTGTGGCATTGACGGTGGTTTCAAGCGCTCCTTGTTCTGCGGCCCCGAGCCGAACATCGCGCCGGTTTATCCCTTTTTCAAGGCTGACTATTAATGCTGTCACACCCAGTGCCACAAGTAATGTGGCGCCGCCCCATTTTATCAGCTTTGTATTGCGCTCTCGGCGCAGTTGCGATTTGCTTATCTGTTTGTCCATGCAACAAAACTAACACAAAAAAATCCCATTGTCAACCTTATGCTGATTATCAGTGTGTTACGGTGCGCAAAATGTCCGTTTTCGTACATACGCCTCTCTTTGCACAACATTGTGCCTGTCATCTCGTTTTGAATGTATGGATACGAGGGAGAAAGAAATCTATAAAGTGACTCTTGTTGGCTCCGTGGTCAACGCTTTGCTCATTGTGCTTAAATTCCTGGCCGGTATTTTGGGCCGCAGTTCGGCAATGGTGGCCGATGCCGTCCATTCTCTTTCCGATTTCATCACCGATATTATCGTTCTCGTATTCGTCAGGATATCTTCAAAGCCCTCCGATCCGGGGCATGACTATGGTCATGGCAAATATGAAACTTTCGCCACCATGGTTATCGGAATTTTTCTCGCGTTTGCAGGCATAGCCCTTTTGGTCAACGGCATACTCCTTGTTATTGATGCGTTTAATGGTCATGAGTTGCCGCGTCCCACATGGCTTGCTCTTGTCATTGCAGTTGTTTCTATTGTAAGCAAGGAGATTCTTTATCGTTATACGGTAGTGCGGGGCAAAGCCGTAAATTCCACCGCTGTGGTGGCCAATGCATGGCATCACAGAAGCGATGCCATATCCTCGCTCGGTACGTTCGTGGGCATTGCCGGTGCTATGTTTTTGGGTCAGAGGTTCCGCATACTTGACCCCATCGCTGCCATTGTCGTGAGCTTCTTTATTATCAAGGCCGGATACGACATTGTGCGCCCGAGTGTCAATGAGCTTCTTGAAAGTTCTCTCCCTAAGGACATTGAGGATAAGATTCTCCAAACCGTACTTGAAATTGAGGGCATTGACTCAGTGCATCGTTTGCGCACGCGGCGTATCGGCAATGGCATTGCCATTGACCTGCACACCAAAATGAATGGTAATATCTCCCTTTTTCAGGCTCATGCCTTAGCTTCGGAGGCAGAGAAGGCATTGCGCCGCGAGTTTGGCCCGTCCACGCTTATCTACATCCACATGGAGCCGTCAGCTCTTTCCTGACTATGATAAAAGAAACACCCGATTTCAACCTTTCGGCTAAAATCGGGTGCTTGTATTGTAATAACTTGCCTTAGAGCTGAATTATTCCTCTGATTCCTTCATGTTGTGGAATACGTTCTGCACATCCTCGTCATCCTCAAGCTTGTCAAGGAGCTTTTCAATGGCGGCACGCTGCTCTTCGGTCACTTCTTTCACATCGTTGGGAATACGCTCAAATTCCGATGATATGATTTCAAATCCGTTTTCTTCCAGATAGTTCTGGATAGAGGAATAGTCCTCAAATCCACCGTAGAGTATTATCTGCTCGTTTCCGTCCTCATCCACATCGTCTATGAGTTCGTCCACGCCGTAATCTATAAGCTCAAGTTCAAGGTCCTCAAGGCTGATGCCGTCTTTGGGTTTGATTTTGAACACTGACTTGTGGTCAAACAGGAATGTGAGTGATCCCTGAGTGCCCAGTGAGCCTCCATGTTTGGTGAAATAAGAGCGCACATTGGCCACTGTGCGGGTGTTGTTGTCGGTAGCGGCCTCTACAAAAATGGCGATACCGTATGGCCCGTATCCTTCGTATGTGATTTCCTTGTAATCGCCGGCATCCTTGTCCGTTGCCTTCTTTATGGCGCGTTCCACTGTGTCCTTGGGCATGTTGGCTGCCTTGGCGTTCTGCATCAGTGCGCGCAGACGGGGGTTGGTGCTTGGGTCGGGGCCGCCTGCTTTGGCTGCAATGGTTATTTCCTTGCCTATGCGGGTGAAGGTGCGGCTCATGTTGCCCCAGCGTTTCAGTTTTCTGGCTTTGCGGTATTCAAAAGCTCTTCCCATATCGGTGTTGTTTTGATTTATTGTTTTTGATTGGTTTGTTATCGGAGTTGTGCGCCAAGTTTCTTGGCGAGATTGGCGGTGATTTTTGCCATGACAGCTTCTATCTGCTTGTCCTGAAGTGTCTTCTCGTCATCCTGAAGTGTGATGCTTATGGCATACGATTTCTTGCCTTCAGGCAGCTTGTCGCCTTCGTAAGCGTCAAACAATGTCACATTCTTGAGCAGCTTGCGTTCGCTTTCACGCACTGTGGCATCAATTTGTGCCATTGTCACGGTGTTGTCTATCAGTAATGCAAGGTCACGTTTCACGGGATGTGTCTTGGGCAGCGGTGTATAGGTGACCTGATGTTTGAGCGACATCTTCACGAGCTCGTCCCAGTTCAGAGATGCGTAGCATACTGCCTGCTTGATGCCGAATGTTTTCAGCACTGACTTGCCGAGTATTCCCATTCTGCCCAGCTCTTTGCCTGAGCGTGTGGATATGATTATACATGCGGCAAATATCTCATCGGCTGTACCTACACTGTATTTAAGCTCTCCGTCGGCTATGCCCATGCGGAGGAATATGTTTGCCACCACAGCTTTGAGGTCGTATATGCTTACCTCATCTGCTCCGCGCAGCCATGATGCCGGACGCAGATTGCCCGTCATCCATATCCCGAGGCGCGATGCCTCGCTGTACGGTGCGAGCGGTTTCTCCGCAGTGCTTTCCGCTTCGGGATTGCGGCGATAAACATTGCCGAACTCATACATCAGCAAATCGCTGCTCTTGCGGTTGATATTGTGGGCTATGGATTCCAGTCCTCCGTACAGCAGTGTGCGGCGCATCAGGCACAGTTCATTGCTGAGCGGATTGAGAAGACGCACACATGTGTCGATAGGATATATCTTGGAGTCGGCATAATATGCTTCTGCGGTAAGCGAATTGTTGAGTATTTCGTTAAATCCGCACGCTGTGAGCTGCTCTGAAATCAGGGTGCGCAATTCCGAGCTGAAATCGGTCATTGATTTGTAGCTCAGCGATGAGTGTACCGTTGACGAAATCTCCACATTGTTGTAGCCATAGATACGCAGCAGATCTTCCACCACATCACATGGACGCTGCACATCCACACGGTATGTGGGCACCAACAGATGCATCACATCCTCGGTGCTTTCATTGGTAATCGCTATCTCCAGCGATTCGAGTATGCTGTGTACCGTATCTTTAGGTATCTCTTTGCCTATAAGGTTGTTGATGTACTCATACGACAGTTCTACCTTGAAAGGCGGGAATTCATGTGCTTTCACATCCACAGGCTCTCCGCATATCTCGCCGCCGCACATCTCCTTCACCATCAGGGCTGCAAGTTTCAGCGCATACATGGTGATGTTGGGGTCGGTGCCGCGCTCGTAGCGGAACGATGCATCTGTGCTCAGTCCGTGGCGACGCGCTGTGCGGCGCACCGAGGTGGGCTGAAAATATGCACTCTCCAGAAATATGTCGGTCGTGTCGGTTGTCACCCCTGAATCCAGACCGCCAAACACTCCCGCTATGCACATTGGGCGTGTGGCGGAGCATATCATCAGGTCGCGTTCGTCCAGATGGTGTTCCACTCCGTCAAGAGTCACAAACGGTGTCCCTTGGGCGCAGGTTTTCACTATCACCTTTTCGCCGTCTATTTTTGCCAGATCAAAGCAGTGGAGTGGTTGGCCTAAGCCGTAAAGGATATAATTGGTTATATCCACCACACTGTTGATTGGACGCTGTCCGATGGCATTGAGCTTGTCCTGAAGCCATTTGGGACTTTCTGTCACCTTCACCCCGCGAATGGTCACGCCGCTGTACCGGGGGCACAGCTCGGGCTTTTCTACCTCCACGCTCACTGCTCCGTCCGCACGGTCGGGGGCAAATGCGCTCACTTCCGGAAGATGCAGCGGCGATGGTGTGGCATGCTGCTGGAGCCATGCGTGTAAATCGCGTGCCACTCCGTAATGGCTGGCTGCATCCACGCGGTTCGGGGTAAGGTCCACTTCTATGAGCCAGTCTGATGTGAGTCCGAAATATTCGGCTGCCGGTGTTCCCGGTTTTACTGCCTCGGGAAGCACTATGATGCCGTCGTGGGATTTGCCCACGCCTATCTCGTCTTCAGCGCAAATCATGCCGAAGCTCTCTACGCCGCGTATTTTTGATTTCTTGATTTTGAACTCTTTGTCACCGTCATACAGGGTAGTGCCCACTGTGGCCACTATCACATGCTGGCCGGCTGCCACATTTGGCGCGCCGCACACTATCTGGGTGGCCTCGCCGTCGCCAAGGTCCACGGTGGTTATGTGCAGGTGGTCGCTGTCAGGGTGTTCTATGCATGTGAGCACATGGCCCACTACAAGTCCTTTCAGCCCTCCGCGTATGCTTTCCACCTCCTCTACGGTGCCCACCTCCAGACCTATGGAAGTCAGGGCTGCGGCCAGTTCATCCGGAGTAAGTGTAAAGTCAATATATCGCTTGAGCCAGTTATAGGATATATTCATAGTTGTCTGTTTTTTAATGGCGCAAAATTACAAAGAATCACACATATAGGCAAATCATTTTACTACTACCCTTCGGGTATGGTCTCCGCTCACTACCACATACAGTCCTTTGGGTACGGAATACTCGTGTGCGCCTCCGGCTATTGTTTCTTTCACCCATGTAAGGCCGTCCATGCCGTAAACAGCCACTTCTGTTGTGTTGTCGCGTGACTCCACAACCAGTTTGCCGTTGCGGCAGAATGCGTCCCAGCCGTGATATTCCAGCTCCATCACCGCGCCTGTGCCTGAGTAGTTGGAAATGCCGATGTTGTCCACCAGCCAGCGTTTGCCGGCGCTTTGACGCAAGCGTATGCGGCCGGTGCCAGAGCGGTTCACTGTCACCGAAACATTCTCAGGTTCCTCGTTGTCAAGGGTTATGCTGCCGGCATTGTCCCATGTCATGCCGCCGTCGGTTGAATATTCCACCTCTATGGTAGGTGTGGCCTCCGACGCGCTCCATTTCTGGGCATCAAATGTCACGGTGCCTATACCGCCGGTCTTGTCCTCGTCCATTGCTATGGTGGAAGTTGCGGTTTTACCCATGCGAAGTGACCATGTGCCGTTCATTTCGCCCTGAGTTCCGAAGCCGCCGTCGGTCACGGCCCATCTTCCCATGCTCCCCTTGAATGTGGTTGAGGAGTAGCAGGGAACTGTTTTTGAGGGATTCTCCACCTGCTCCCAATCCTCAAGGAATGTGACCGCTTCTGTCACTGTTGCGGTGGCTTCAGCATCATCATTGGTGTAGGTGCCTGCGCTGCATGTTATGAAAGTTGAATACTCTCCTGCTCCCGCGCTGTTCACGCGCAGATAAAACCGGTCTTCCTCCGCATCAAGTACTATGGTGCGGCTCCATGCCGATTTGTCGCTTGACAGCTCAAAAGGCGCATCCACGCTCACGGTTATGTCGCTGCCCACATTCTCCACATCCATCAGTATTTCGGCGGCTTCCGATGGCACGCCGGGTTCGGTGAGGAAATCAAGACTGCCGTCAAACAGCAGCATTATGCTTGGCAATACCTCGGCCGTGGTGATGGTGTGTACTGTTGATGCCATGCTCGGAGTGGTCACTTGAACGCTGTATTGGGTCTGCGGTTCAAGTGTGTATGCAAGATGCGTTTCTTTGCTGGAGAGCACCTTGGTCGGATACCCCGGCACATAGGCTGTTCCCTGTTTTATGTGTACCGTGTAATCTGTGGCAGGCTCGTCAAGGTTCACCCAGTTCACATTGAATCCGTTGCTGGTCACGTTGGTTATGGTTACCGGCAGGCCGTCCACTATCTCTGCGGTCAGGTCCACCACATTTACCACGTTCCCGGACTGTATGGTCAGCGTACCTTCTGCCGTGCCCTCCATTTCTCCCAAAACAGTCACATCCACCGATGTGCCGTTGTTTACTTGGGTGGCGCTCAGTGATGTGGGCGACACTGTGAACGCTCCGCTTGCGCTCAATCTCACTGTCTCGCTCAGGTTTTTGCCTTTCACCGTCACAGCATATTGGCGTGCAACGCCCGTTGAGCCATACCCTATATTGATTTCCGAGCCGTTTACGGGGTGTGTTATCTCCGGCTCTTTCACTGCCTGCGAGCTCCACGGCTCATTCTGTTTCGTGCCCCATATATGCTCCGCCAGCTCGGGATGGTCAATGAACGGGTTGCGGTTGTGCTGAAACTCGTATATCGCATCGTTGCGGTCAAGCTCTTTTTGGCTCACCTCGTCTTGGCGTGTCCATTTCAGAAGCAGATTTATCGCCCATGTCTTGAATACCGGATACGAGTTCCCGGCAAAAAAATTGCTGCCGTCTTTACTCGTCCATCCCGACACTATCCCGTTGTAGCACGTTGCCATGTAGAAATATGAGCGCGCAAGGTCACCCTTGTATTCGTCGTCCGGTTCAAACACCGTTCCTGTGTATCCGCTGAATGTGCTGCTCCCGAGGCGTCCCAGAGCTTGTACATTGCCGTTGTTGGGCAGTCGTGTGCCGTTGGCACATTCTCCGTACGGATAGTTCGACCGCTGGCCGTTGACCTTTCCGTCTGTGGGGTACAGATGAAACGCATCCGAATACTGTGCGCTCTTGCCGCCGCCCCACCAGCTTTTGGGCAGAGAGTGCTCGCGGTTCACGCAGTCGCCTATCAGTTTGTAGTTGCCGCATTGCGGAAAGCTTTTTCCCCAATTCTTGGTGGTGTAGATGTCCCACAGTGACCCGTCGGCATGCACATCCGATTTTTGGTAAACCTCCCACAGTCCGTCATAGCCCACGTTGGTGTGGCTTGAAATCTTTTCGGAGAGAGCTTTAAGCAGGGCTTGGCTTGATTTTCCCTCGCAGGAATCATAGTAGCCCGTCGGAATTGATGCTTGCCCTTGTGCCATTACAAGGGCACATATCGTGGCAAACCACAGTTTTAAGCTTTTGTTCATATGGAGCACATTTTTTGATTTGCAGAATTAGCCCACAAATATAGCATTTTCCCCGTAAATATAAAAAGCGGGAATCCGGTGTCCCGAATCCCCGCAGTCCAAGCATATCGCTTGATTTTCCTGTATAGCTTTGTTGTTATTTGGCGTCTTTTTTCTTTTCCATCTGGCGCTCTATTGCCTCCAGACACAGGTCAACGGCCTCTTCAAAGGAGTCGGCGGTTTTGCTTGCCACATATTCTTCCTGTGGTGCTTTGATTTTGATCACAGCCTCCTTGTTCATTGCGGTTTCGGGTTTCACCACTTTCAGTGTTACATCAACATCAGTGATATTGACATTGTGCCGGGCCACACGTTCTGCTTTTTTGTTGATGAAGTTGACCAGTTTGTCAGCAATGTCAAAATGGATGGCTTGAATTCTTACGTCCATACTAACCTCCTTTTTTTAGTGCACGTGGATGTGCGAGTTTGTAATTATTTGAAATATCACGGTATGACACGTGAGTGTATATTTGTGTTGTGGCAAGTGACTGATGCCCTAACAGTTGTTGCACTGCCGTCAGGTTGGCTCCGTTGTTGAGCATGTCGGTGGCAAATGAGTGACGGAGCACATGAGGACTCAGCCGCGTGGCATGCACGGTGCCGCTCATTGCATTATGCACCACATCATACACCAGCTTGCGGTAGAGTGGCTCGCCATCAGGCCGCACGAAAAATGGCGCGTTGCCTCCCGGATGATTTTTGCGAAGTGAGCGGTAGATTGTGATCATGTCAGTCAGTTCCTCCCCGAATGGGATTATTCTTTCCTTATTACGTTTCCCGAGCACTTTTAGTTCACCCTTGTTGGTGTCCACATTCACATCTTTCAGGCCCACCACTTCCGAGCATCGCATCCCGGTGCAATATATCATCAGCACTATCAGGCGGTTGCGCACTTCCGTAAAATCCCCCCGGTCTATATCCTCGTTGAGCATCGCGGCTGTCTCCGCCGGCTTCACTATCACCGGCAGATGTTTCGGAATACGGGCAGGCTCCAGCTCTGCTGCCGGATTCTCCGCCATTCCGTGCACTTTCATCAGATAATGAAAGAATGCCCGCAAACTTTGTACTTTCCTCCTTATCGTGCGCTGCGAGCATCCGTTTTTGGCAAGGGATGCCACCCACAGCCGCAGGTCGTCAACCCCGGTGCTCATCGGAGCAAGCTCATACTTGCCGTTCGCAGTCGCAAAGTCGCTCCATTGTTTCAGGTCGCTTCTGTACGCTGCCACCGTTGCCGGTGATTTGGCAAGCTCGTGACTCAGATATTTGAGGAAAGCTTCAATCATGTTCTAAAATTCGCTGAATGTAACAGGAAGCAGGTCGCGGATGCTCGGCAATATGAATATCTCGCTCCGCCCAGCCAGTATCACTTTCACATTATGCTGTGCAAGTGTTTCATATTCAAGCAGGCTTTGGCGACATGCGCCGCAGGGCGCTATCGGGCACGGTATCTCTTTCCCGTCAGTGCCTATGGCTGCCACGGCTATTGTCACGAATTTGGCGTCGGGATAACGCGAGTGGGCGTAGAAAGCTGCCGTGCGCTCCGCACACAGTCCCGACGGAAATGCTGCGTTCTCCTGATTGCTTCCGGCTACTGTCTCTCCGTTGTCAAGCAATATCGCTGCCCCCACTCTGAACTTGCTGTACGGCGCATAGCTGCGGCCTGTGGCTGCCCTTGCGGTGTCCACCAGCTTGCGGTCCGTCTCGTCAAGCTCGTTGTACTGGGCGGCAAGTATCGGCACTGTTATATTGGCTTCTTTCATTGACGCAAATTTTGGTTTTTATTCTGTCTTGAGCAGTTTCAGTCTTTTGCCGCCGTCAGGGTCGGTGGCTATGGAGCGGTAATAGCGTTCGTCATATCCCGGAAATTCAGGATATTCCGGCAACCCGTATTCGTTGCGGGCAAATTTCCCGTCACGCTCTTTCTTGATGTTGCCGTCAAGGTATTTCACAAGCAGATAGTCGCCCAGTTGCTTGTATCGCTTTGTATATTTCTCTGCCCAGTCCGCTGTATGTTCGTTCAGCAGGCGGGTCCCTATCTCCGGGTCTATGTCACCGATTTCGGCATACAGGGTTGCCACTTCCGCATCTATGGTGTCCTCCATGGCGCATTGCACTTTGCGTATGTCAGGTATCATCTGCGAATAGCGGTTGTACGCTTGGTTGGCCACATAATTGGTCACCCAGAATGCTGCGTCCCACGACAGATTGTACATGTCGCCGTTGCCCACTGCTATCTGGCGGGGAACCTCCTGCAGGCAGCTGTACACCGGCAGATACACGCATGTGTTCGCATCGTCAACGCCGAACCACAGCAGCCCCTTCATCTGCTCCGGCGCGTCTGCTTTCAGTTGTGCCACGAGCGAAAATCCTGTCTGCTGGGTTGCTATGGCGCGTTCGTGGGTGTACTCCACCGAATCCACCGTATATGTGAGCGGACGCCAGCGGTACGGCACCTTGTATGCCCCTGCGCCTATATCTTTTGTCATGTCAAGGGGTGTTCCCTCAAAATGGTCGCGCATCATCCATTTCATATCCTTTGCGCTGAGTTTCTTGTCGGGTTTCACCCACAGCGGCAGCTCAGGTCCTTCCCCTTTCAGCACCCATGCGAGATACGGTTCCATCTTGGAGTTGAATCTGTTGAAATACGACCACACTCGCCCGTCACATCCGCGCAATGCTCCTCCGTCGGTGACTGCGTATGCTCTCGAAAAGCTGAAATCGTCATCATTGCCGTTGAAATACCCCTGCTTCTTTGCGAAGCTTATCACATCCGATGAATACATGGTGTTGCGTATGTCGTTGCGCGGAAATTTGTGGATGCGGCTGTGGTTGGCATGGCCCGCTATGCAGTCGTCAGGCACGCGGCGCGCCACCCACACTGCTCCTTTGTCCTCTTTTCCTTTGCCTATCATCTCCATTATCCACACTTCGTTGGGGTCTGCTATGGTAAATGATTCACCCTCGCTGGCATAACCGTAATCGTGTACAAGGTCTGTCATCACATTTATGGCTTCGCGGGCAGTTTTGGCGCGTTCAAGGGCAAGGTATATCAGCGATCCGTAATCTATCATCCCGCTGCCGGCAAGCTCGTGCCTGCCTCCCCATGTGCTCTCTGTCACGCACAGCCCGTGTTCGTTCATGTTCCCCATGCGGCTGTAGGTGTGCGCCACTTCCGGTATCTCGCCAAGTGGTTTGCCGGTGTCCCACTCCACGATTTTGCGCATCGTTCCCTTGGGATGGTCAGCTGCCGGCTGGTGATACAGTTCTCCGTATAGTGTATGGCTGTCGGCCGCGTATGTCACCAGCACTGAACCGTCGGTGGTGGCGCCTTTGGCGGCTATCAGCCCTGTGCAGGCCCATGAGGCCGTTGAGGCGCAAAGAAGCGCTGCTGCAAGTATGGTCTTTATCTTCATTTCGTTATAATTGCTATGTTTGTTGATACACAAAAATAGTCATAATGACGAGAAATGCAAAATATGTTGGCTTTTTTTATTATTTTTGTTCCAATACATTCTTGCATTCACTCTCCTATAATCATTTTGATTCTCCTAATCCCCATAATTGCAACCATCCTGTCCCTATTGCCATGAATAAACTTTTTGCATCCTTGCTGCTTGCTGTCCTGATGCCGTTTACGGCTGTCGCCGGTCCCATTGACGCGCTCCTTGATCGAATTGATTCCGGGCTGTCACAGAAATTGATTGTTGAGATAACGCCTGCCCCCAATGACTTCTTTGAAATCTCACAGTCAGGGGATAAGCCTAAGATTGTGGCCAACAATAAGGTCAGTGCCGCCGCAGGAGTGCATTGGTATCTCAAATACCATGCCGGGGTGCAGCTCTGTTGGGAGCGGCCTGTGGCCGCGATGCCCCCTGTCCTCCCTCCGGTTGCCATGACTGAGCGTCGCACTGCCAATGTCCCTGTGCGATACTATCTCAACTATTGCACCTTTTCCTACTCTATGCCGTTTTGGAATGAAGCGCGGTGGCAGCAGGAAGTGGATTGGATGGCACTTCACGGTGTCAACATGCCCTTGATGCTTGTGGGAAGTGCTGCCGTGTGGCGCACCACGCTTCGTGATATAGGCTACCCCGAAAATAAAATCAACAGTTTTGTCGCCGGCCCCGCTTATCAGGCATGGTGGCTTATGAACAATCTGCAAGGGTGGGGCGGTCCTCAGTCCTCTCACATGTACGACCGCGATGCCCGGCTCGGACGCTTTGTTGCCGATGCCATGAGACAGATGGATATGCAGCCTGTTCTGCCCGGATATTCCGGCATGGTGCCTGCTGATGCCGACACTCAGCTCGGCCTTCACACCGCCGATCCCGGCCTTTGGCTCGGGTATGTTCGTCCCGCTTTCCTGCTCCCCACCGATTCCGCCTTTGCCGCGATTGCTCGAACCTACTACAGTGCCCAGCAGAGCATCCTTGGCCGTGCCTCATGCTATGCCATGGACCCCTTTCACGAAGACGGCAGCACAGATGGCGTTGACCTTCCCGCCGCCGGCAACGCTTTGCTGTCGGCCGCGCAGCTCGCATCGCCCGGCGCACGCTGGGTCATTCAGGCGTGGCAGAACAATCCTCGTGCCGCACTCATTGACTCCCTCCCGCCCGATGATGTACTCGTCCTTGACCTCTTTGCCGAGAGCATGCCCCAGTGTGGCGACCCCTCTTCACCTTGGTACCGTCCCGAAGGCTTCGGCAGCCACCCTCGCGTTTGGTGTATGCTTCTTAACTATGGGGGCAATGTAGGGCTCCACGGCAAACTGCATCACCTTCCTGCCGCCTATTATTCTCAGACCGGCGACTCCCTGATGCAGGGAATCGGAATGACCATGGAGGGAATAGAAAACAACAGCATCCTCTTTGAGCTTCTCAGCGAGCTTCCGTGGCGAGATAGCGTCGATGTTGACCAATGGATCGAAAGCTACACCGTGGCGAGGTACGGGCGCCATAACCCCGACGCCGTGGCGGCATGGCGCCTTCTCGGAGCCTCCATTCTCAATGCGCCGCCCAACAACCGGCAGCAAGGCACCACCGAATCACTTTTCTGCGCACGGCCCTCCCTTGACCCCGTTTCCGCCTCCACATGGGCCAATTCCGAATCATATTACGATGGTAACGATGTGATTCAGGCAGCCCGGCTTTTGCGCTCAGCCGCCAATGAACTTGGCAGCAATCCCGCATACCAATACGATTTGGTTGATGTCACCCGTCAGGCCAACGCCGAGCAGGGGCGTCAGGTCATGCAGGCCATACGCCGCGCCGCGCAGTCCGGCGACTCCATCGCCTATCGCAAGGAAGCATCACGTTTCCTTGACCTGATATTGCGGCAGGACTCCCTGCTCGCCACCCATCCCGCATTCCGGCTTGACACATGGGTAAACGCGGCAGCAGCCTGTGGCAACACACCCGCCGACAAAGACCTTTACATGCGCAACGCCCTCACCCTCATCACCACATGGGGCAGTCGCGAAGCATCCGATCAGGGCGGCCTCCATGATTACGCCCATCGCGAGTGGAGCGGCCTGTTGAAAGGACTGTATTACGAGCGGTGGAAATGCTGGTTTGAAGCCCGCCTTTCATCATGGCCCACACCCCCGTCCCCCATTGACTGGTGGCAAATGGAAACCGACTTCATCCGCCGCTACCCCACCAAATAGTCAAAATAGCCTCTCCGCCCTCCGCTCCGATAACCCCGGAACGCGCTATATACCCACCTTGCGAACCCAACAGAAGCGCAACTTAGCGCATAACGCGCGCTATATCTCCAAAGCCTTGTAAACCCAACAGGTGCGCAGCCGAGCCGCGGAGCGTGCGATTTTTCTCCATCGCGAAGCTGTTCCGCCCCTCGCAAAGAGAGCGCAGGATGCGCGATTCCAGTCTCCCTCCTGCCAAGATGCGCAGCCGAACGGCGGAGCGCGCGACTTTTCTCCATCGCGAAGCTGTTTCGCCCCTTGCAAAGAGAGCGCAGGATGCGCGATTTTTCTATAACCGCCTGCGGAGCGCGTAAGCGCGGAGTTGGCGGACAGCATGTATGATAGACTCCCGATACAAGCTGCGGAGCATGCGCAGTATCGGTCCGGCGAAAGCCAAGGCCACCCACAACCCAACCATTCATTTCTCATCCCCTCTCCCATTTCTGTGCTTTTCTCCTCCGTTCTGCCCTCCATAAACACTCGGCTCCTCGGAGCCACTAAAAAATAACCGAAGTATTGGTACATCAATCTATGAATTTAAAATGCTAACTTTGTGGCATAATCCATCATCCCATGAAAAAATACATCTTATTTGCTCTTGCTTTGGCATTGTGTGTCCCGTTTCTCAATGCCGTGGACTTGGTGAAAAATCATAAGCCCGTAGGTCGCATAGTGCTTGCCGACACCACTGCCGTATCACGTTCGGCTGCTGAGCTTTTACAAAAATGGGTTAAGCGCATCACTGATGCTGAATTGCCGGTAGTGCAGGGCGCCAAGATCAAAAATAACGACCTCGTCATCTCATCTTGTGCGCAATCTCCTGTCACAGAAGATGGATTTTCACTCACTCCCCGTCAGGGTGCTCTTTTCCTTGATGGTGCTGACAAAGGTGCTCTTTACGGTGTAGTTTCACTGTTGGAGCAATATGGCAGATGCAACTATTGGAGTGAGAATGAGTTCACTGCACCTGTCGCTTCCGCTTTTTCTATTCCTGACCAACCGGTTGTTGACAACCCCGCGTTCCGCTACCGACAGTCGCAGAACTATGCGTTGCACACCGATCCTGAATATAGAATTTGGATGCGCCTTGAAGAGCCTCGCGATGAATTTGCCTCCCAACTATGGGTCCACACGTTCAATCGTCTTCTTCCTTCTGAAATCTACGGCAAGAATCACCCCGAATATTATGCGTATTTCAATGGCGCACGCCATCCCGGAGCCGCTTCACAGTGGTGTCTCACCAACCCCGAGGTACTTGATGTCGTAGCACAGCGCATTGATTCCATTTTCCGTGCCAATCCCGGTAAAAGCATGATTTCCGTGAGCCAAAACGATGGCAACCGTACCAACTGCACATGCCCCGAGTGCGCTCGCATAGACTCAATTGAGGGCGGACCAACCGGTTCATTGATATATTTCCTCAACAAGCTCGCCGAGCGTTTCCCCGACAAGCAGTTCTCTACTTTAGCCTATCTCTACACCATGCATCCTCCCAAGCACATCAAGCCGCGCGAGAATGTCAACATCATGCTTTGCGACATTGACTGCTATCGTGAGGTGCCGCTTACCGACAATGCCACCGGGCAGGACTTCATGAACGCTCTTCATGGATGGGCACGGATAAGCAACAATATTTTCGTATGGGATTACGGTATCAATTTTGACGGCTACCTTACTCCTTTCCCTAATTTTGACATCCTTCAGCCCAATATCCGTACCTTCCGCGATAACAATGTAAAGATGCACTTTTCGCAAATTGCCGGTTCCCGGGGAGGCGATTTCGCCGAGTTGCGCACATGGCTTGTGAGCAAACTCATGTGGAATCCTGATGCATCGGTTGATTCACTCATGCAGGTATTTCATACCGGCTACTATGGGGCTGCGGCACCTTACATTCTCCAATACCATCGCGACATGAAGCGGGCTCTCGCCGACAGCGGGCAGGGATTGTGGATTTACGATTCCCCCGTTACGCATAAGCGCGGTATGTTAAGTCCTGAGATGATAGCCCGTTATCATTCCTTGTTCAGCGATGCCATGCGAGCCGTTTCGGACGACTCCTTGTTGCGTGCACGAGTGGAACGTGCCACTCTCCCCATACTTTACAGCGAACTTGAAATTGCTCGCACCGAGCCACACAAGGATGCGGCCGATCTCACCGCCAAACTCAACCGTCTTGACTCGCTGTGCGCCCTTTACCGCGTGGATGCACTCAATGAGCGCACCAATTCTCCGTCTGAATATTGCGCCCTCTATCGCGAACGCTATATGCCCCGTCAGCGGCCCAATCTCGCGTCCGGTGCCTCAGTCTACGCTTCATCGCCCTTGCGTGCCCCGTATCATCTTCTCGGCACTGGGTCGCTTACCGATGGTATATATGGAGGAGCCACATTCAAGGACAGCTGGATTGGTTGGGAAGGCGAAGATGTTACTCTCACCATTGATCTCGGTGCCGAGAAGCAATTTACCACCATAGGCTGCGACTTCCTTCATCAGCTCGGGCAGTGGATTCTCCTGCCCAAATCAGTCACCTATGCCACCAGCACCGACGGTACCGATTATGTTCCCTTTGGCACAGTCACAATACCCGAGGACAACGATGTGCGCGTCAAATTCCTCAACGCTTCCCACACATCAGCATCCCCTGTCACCGCACGTTATATCAAAGTGGATATCGAAGGCACCAAGATTTGCCCCCACTGGCACTATGGCGTAGGCAACAAATGCTGGTTCTTCCTTGACGAAATTACCGTAGAATAATCGCAAATTCACTCCTGTTCCTCTATCCACTCTTTTAACTTTGCTTGTAGCAAATGTTTATCAGGGAGATATAAGGCATATTGCTGTGCATAAATATTGGATTCCTTTGGAAGAGTGAGTTCTACCAAAGCATTATTCTTCTCTTTGCAAAGTAAAATTCCAATTGTCGGTTTTTCAAAATCTTGTTTGACATATCGGTCATAGTAGTTGACATACATCTGCATTTGTCCTAAATCCTGATGAGCCAATTTATCCACTTTCAAATCAATAAGTACATAGCATTGCAGAAGCCTGTTATAAAACACCAGATCAACATAGAAGTTTTCTTCATCGAAAGTAAACCGTTTCTGACGGGCTTCAAACAAAAATCCTTTTCCAAGCTCTAATAGAAACTGCTGAAGTTTGTCAATTATGGCATTTTCAAGTTTTGTTTCAGAATAAGATGCATCCGCTTTTAGTCCTAAAAACTCTAATGTCAAGGGATTCTTTATTATATCATCCGGCTTATTGATTGTTTGCCCCTCATGTGCTAAACGCAATATTGATTCCTTATTTTTGCTGAGAGCCAAACGCTCATATAGACTTGAATTGTACTGTCGTTGCAGTTGGCGCACACTCCAATTTTGTTTTTGAGCTTCTATTTCATAGAACTTACGTTCATCATCGGACTCTATGCGCATTAATACAACGTAATGCGACCACGATAGGGTAAACGGGTATGCTGAATCTAATTTTTGCGACATTGTCGCAGTTTTTTGAATTGGGGCTACGCTGTAGCCCGAATCTTCAATAGATAATTGGGGCGACAGTGTAGCCCCAATTTTGTCGGCTGAATAGATCTGATAAAATTTTCGACACTTTTTTAGCGTGTCAACTGACCATCCTTCGCCCAGTCGTTCAGTCAATATTTCTGAAACACCTTTCAGCAGCTGCTTGCCGTATCTCGCACGCTCTTCACCTTCTTGCACTACCTCTACAATAATATGCCCAATCTCATACTTAGTAATAACTTCGGTGATGTTTGAATTCTGCCAACATGTGCGCGAGCGTCCTCTATCAGCCGTTCAATGCGTTCAGAAACATCTGTTATTATACAAGAATCTATATTATGTATGTTGCTCATGGCATTTAGTGTTTGCTACAAAGGTAACAATAGTTCAAAAAATCCGATATATAATGCTAAATATTTCCTTTTTAATTGTATCATTTTGCGTATTATATCCCATTCCAATACATTGGTATCCGTAATAAAATTAACCTAATTGTAATCTCCCACACATAATTTATTAACGAATTGATGGTATTCTAAACTAAAATTGTAAATTTGTGGGTTGGTATGCGGCTTGTGCCGCTGTAGCAGTGTTGAATTATGCAGAATGTAAAGCCTAAAAAAGCTTTGGGTCAGCATTTTCTTGTTGACCTTGACATAGCCCGTCGCATCGCGGCTACTCTTGACCCATGGCACGGACTCCCTGTACTTGAAGTCGGTCCCGGCATGGGGGTGCTCACACGCTTTCTTATTGAAGACGGACACGATGTCACTGTTGCCGAAATTGACTCCGAAAGTGTAGCATATCTCAAATCCAACCTGCCGCAGTTGCCTCAACAGCGAATCCTTGAGTGCGATTTTCTTCGCACCGATCTCGCTGCCATTTATCCCGATGGACAAAAATTCTGCGTTATAGGCAATTACCCATACAATATTTCTTCCCAGATATTTTTCCATGTGCTTGAATACAAGGAGCAGGTGGTATGCTGCAGCGGAATGTTGCAGCGTGAGGTGGCCGAAAGGCTTGCCGCTCCTCCGGGCACCAAGGCTCGTGGCATATTGTCGGTGCTTTTGCAGGCTTGGTACGATGTCGAGTATCTTTTCACCGTCAGCGAGCATGTGTTTAACCCGCCTCCCAAAGTGAAAAGTGGAGTCATAAGAATGGTGCGCAACTCTGTCACATCTCTTGGTTGTGATGAAAAACTTTTCAAAACCGTAGTCAAAACCACCTTTGGCCAGCGCCGCAAAACCATCCGCAACTCTTTTCGCTCTCTCATCCCTCCTGCAGCGACTCTTCCCGACCATCCGCTTTTGGCCATGCGCCCTGAGCAGCTTAGTGTCGGGCAGTTTATCGAGCTTACCAACCTTGTGTCTAACCTCCGAGCTTCATAGTTATGAAAGAATTCACCCCCGAATATCTGGACCATATCCGCTCTATTGTCAGCGAACGCAACGATGAAGCGGCCCGCGCAGAGCTTGCCGATTTCCATCCCGCCGACATTGCTGAGCTGTACAAGGATCTTGACCTTGAAGAAGCCGAGTATCTTTACAAGCTACTTGACGAAGACATCGCTGCCGATGTGCTGATGGAACTTGATGAGGACGACCGTCGCAAGCTGCTCTCCAACATGCCGGCCGAGGAAATCGCCAAGCAGTTCATTGATCACCTTGATACCGATGATGCCGTGGACATCATTCAGGAATTGGATGAGGAGGACCGCGACAAGATTCTTTCCCACATTGATGATGTGGAGCAGGCCGGCGACATCATTGACCTTCTGAAGTATGATGAGGACACCGCAGGTGGTCTCATGGGTACTGAAATGATTGTAGTCAATGAAAACTGGTCAATGCCCGAATGTATCAAGCAGATGCGTATGCAGGCCGAGGATATGGACGAAATCTACAATGTTTACGTTGTGGATAGTGACGATAAGCTCCGTGGCATCCTCCCGCTCAAAAAACTCATCACCCATCCTTCCGTCTCCAAAATCAAGCATGTCATGGAAGAAGATCCCGTAGCCGTGAAGGCCGACACTCCCATTGATGAGGTGGCACTTGACTTTGAAAAATACGACCTTGTGGCCATGCCCGTTGTGGACTCTATAGGGCGTCTTTTAGGGCGTATCACTGTCGATGACGTAATGGATCAGGTGCGTGAGAGTTCTGAACGCGACTACCAGTTGGCATCAGGTCTTTCGTCCGATGTGGAAACGGACGACTCCATGTTCACCCAAACCAAAGCTCGCCTCCCGTGGCTGCTCATTGGCATGCTTGGCGGCATCGGCAACTCTATGATTCTCGGTAATTTTGAGGCAGGCTTTGCTGCCGATCCGGCTCTTGCGCTGTTCATCCCTCTTATCGGTGGCACCGGAGGAAACGTGGGAACCCAATCATCGGCTATCGTGGTACAGGGCCTTGCCAATGGCTCACTTGACATTAAGAATGCCTCGCGTCAGCTATTCCGCGAACTTGGTGTAGGACTGATCAACGGCTGCATCATTTCGTTGCTCGTGTTCTTCTACAATTTCTTCAAGATTGGAGGCACACAGGTCACTACTATTGCCGTTTCTTTGTCGCTTTTGGCTGTAGTGCTTTTTGCCTCGGTGTTCGGCACTTTCGTTCCGTTGACGCTTGAAAAGCTCAAGATTGACCCTGCATTGGCCACCGGCCCGTTCATATCCATCACCAACGACATTATCGGCATGGTTATCTACATGACCATCAGCACGGTTCTTCTTATCCAGTTTGCCGGTTGAGGATTCTCTTATCGGCTTAGCTCTTTCCTTGATTTTATGCCCGGGCGCACATGCAGTGTGAACGCGCAGAATAGATTAGTGTCTTCGTTCTCGTATTTTATGTGATAATGTTCGGGTGCAAGGAAGTCAAGCACAAACACTGCCTCGTTGCGGTCTTCGCCACAGTCGGCTACCATTATACGCTCTTTTATCACTATGTCAAATCCGGTCACGTTCACTGCCGCGCTCACTGCCGATGCGTCCGTTAGGCCGTCAAGACCCGTGCGTACTATCTCCACAGCCCCGTCTTCACGGCACAAAATCTCCAGTCCAGGCTGTTTGGCACCCCCTTTGCGCAATATTCCGCCAAGAAGATGTTGGCGCGCCGGCCCTTTTGATGCCGGTTTCACGCACAGTCCCAAAACTGCTGCCGCCACAACTGTGGCTATTACATAAAACTCTACTGAGGTGAAAAATCCTGTTATTCCCATAATGCAAATATAACTAAAAAAATCATCTCCTTACAATCTGTTTTGCTGAAAATTACTATTTTTGTACTCAAATAATAAATCCTGTATCATGACTTTAGTTGACAGATTTCTCCAATATGTGAAGTTTGACACTCAGAGCGACGAACTCACTAATCTCACGCCTTCCACTCCGGGCCAGATGATTTTTGCGCAGCATCTTGAAAAAGAGCTGCACCAGCTTGGCCTTAAGGATATCTCTTTGGACGACAATGGCTATCTTATGGCTACCCTTCCGTCCAATTCCAAGACCGACAACATTCCCACTGTCGGCTTCATCGCTCACCTTGACACCTCTCCCGACCTTACCGGTCGTCATGTTGCCCCGCGCATAGTTGAGCATTACAATGGTGGTGACATTGTGCTTAATGCCGAAAAAAATATCGTTCTTTCACCATCTGAGTTTCCTGAACTTGAGCATTACAAGGGGCAGGATCTTATTGTAACCGATGGCAATACGCTTCTCGGTGCTGACGACAAGGCCGGCATCGCCGAAATCATCTCTGCCGTGCAGTACCTCATGCAGCATCCCGAAATCAAGCACGGCGATGTGCGCATAGCTTTTAACCCCGATGAGGAAATAGGGCAGGGCGCACACAAGTTTGATGTGGAGCGTTTCGGCGCTGATTGGGCTTACACAATGGACGGTGGCGAAATCGGCGAGCTTGAATATGAAAACTTCAATGCTGCCGTGGCTAAAATCACTTTCTCCGGCCGCAATGTGCATCCCGGATATGCCAAGCACAAAATGATCAACTCTATCCGCATCGCCAATCAGTTTGCCATAATGCTCCCGCGATGGGAAACCCCAGAGCATACCGAAGGCTATGAAGGATTCTATCATCTCATCTCCATTGAGGGAACCGTTGAAAAAACTGTCCTTACATACATTATTCGCGACCATGACCGCGACCGCTTTGAGCGCCGTAAAAAAGAATTTGAGCATCTCACTCGCAAAATCAACCATGAGTTCCCCGGAGTCGCTTCTTTGGAAATCAAGGACCAGTACTACAACATGCGCGAGAAGATTGAGCCGGTGATGCACATCATCGACATAGCTGAAGAGGCCATGCGCCGTGCTGGAGTCACTCCGGTTGTTGTTCCCATTCGTGGCGGCACAGATGGTGCGCAGCTTTCGTTCAAGGGTCTTCCTTGCCCCAATATTTTTGCCGGTGGCCTCAACTTCCATGGCCGTTATGAGTTTGTGCCCATCCCATCTATGGAAAAAGCCATGCTCACCATCGTGGAGATTGTTAAGCTCGTTGCCGAGCAGAAATAATCCGTTCGCTTTCGTCTATGAGCCAGCAGCACACCGTTGTGGTTGTCACCGGACCTACCGGATCCGGCAAATCGGCTCTTGCTGTGCAGCTTGCGCTTAACCTCGGTTGCGACATCATTTCTGCTGATTCACGACAGATTTACAAGCATATACCCATAGGCACAGCGGCCCCCACTCCTCAGCAGAGGGCTGCTGTGCCTCATCATTTTGTGGATATGCTTGAGCTGGATCAGTATTATAGTGCCGCTCAGTTTGAGCATGATGTTCTGGAACTCTTGCCCCGGATGTGGCATAAATCGCCCTATGCCGTGGTTTGTGGCGGCTCCATGATGTATATTGATGCCCTCTGTTACGGCATTGACGATATACCCCTTGTTGACCCGCAGGTGCGACAGGAAGCGTGGAATATCTTCTATTCCGGTGGCATTGACGCTCTGCGGGCTCGCCTTCTGGAGCTTGACCCGGTCCATTATTCGCGCGTTGACCTCAACAATCCCAAGCGTATGGTGCATGCCATTGAGGTCACCATGCAGGGCGGCACTCCTTACTCGTCGCTTTGCACCGGTATGCGTCGTTCCCGCCCTTGGCGTATAGTGAAATTGGCTATTGACATGCCGCGTACCATGCTTTTTGACCGTATCAACCGTCGTGTGATGGATATGATTGAGGCCGGTTGGGAAGACGAGGCACGGGCCGTTTACCATCTCAGGCACCTCAATTCGCTTAACACCGTAGGCTATAAGGAACTGTTCGCCTGCTTCTCCGGCGCCATGTCCCGCGACACTGCCATTGCCCGTATTGCCAAGAACACCCGCGTTTATGCAAAAAAACAGCTCACATGGCTTAAGCGTCAGGATGATGTAGTTTGGATACCATATAATCAACCTTTTGAATCAACCCTAAATCTCATAAAATGAAGAAACTTTTTCTTTCCATTTCCCTCGCTTGTTCTTTAGCGGCATCGGCCGCTGTCGGGGTCACGCCGCGTCCTGCCCAAATGGATTTCTTGTCCGGAGCCCCGTTCGTCATCGATTCCCTCACTCGTATATCCGTTTCGGCTCCGCAGCCCGACAGTGCGCATATCGCCGCTTACATCTCTCACGAACTTCCGCATGTCAGTTTCGGTCAGGCCCCGGGACATCAGATATCCTTCTCCCTGCAGCAGCCTGTTGACAACAATTCCGAGGCATATACGCTGACATCCGACAATAGTGGTGTCACCGTTTCCGCACATTCCGGTGCCGGACTCTTTTACGGCATGCAGACATTGTTGCAGCTCATCAGTAACAATGAAGTCCCGGCAGTAAACATTTCTGACTCGCCGCGCTTCTCCTATCGCGGCATACTTTTGGATGTGAGCCGCAATTTCCGCAGCAAAGAATGGGTGATGAAGCAGCTTGATGCCATGGCGCGTATGAAGCTCAACACTCTCCAGTTCCACCTCACCGATGGTGCCGGATGGCGTTTGCAGATTGATCGTTACCCTTTGCTGACCTCTATGGCCGCATGGCGTGTAGGTAAAACATGGAAGGACTGGAACGAACACGGAAACAAATACTCCCACGAAGGCGATTCCATCGCCTCCGGCGGATACTACACCAAGCAGGATATTCGCGACATTCTTGATCATGCCGCCAGCCGATATATAACTGTCATCCCCGAAATCGAAATGCCCTCTCATTCCGAGGAAGTGCTCGCCGCTTACCCCTACCTGTCATGTACCGGCAAGCCCTATACCTCCTCCGATTTTTGCCCTGGCAACGACAGCACCTTCACTTTCCTTGAAAACGTGCTTGACGAGGTGATTGATCTGTTCCCGTCCTACTATATCCACATCGGCGGTGATGAGGCCCCCAAAACACATTGGCATGATTGTCCCAAATGTCAGGCTCGCATCAAGGCCGAGAATCTCAAGGATGTTGACGAATTGCAGAGCTATCTCGTGCACCGCATTGAGCGTTATCTCAATTCCAAAGGGCGCGTGCTCATCGGTTGGGATGAAATCATGCAGGGCGGACTTTCACCCACAGCCTCTATCGTTTCATGGCGGGGTATCGACGGCGGCATGCAGGCAGCTGCACAAGGCAACGATGCCGTTATGGCACCGGGCAAATTCTGTTATTTCGACGGCTATCAGGACGCTCCTTACTCCCAGCCCGAGGCCATTGGCGGTTATCTCCCCATTGAAATGGTTTATTCATTCAATCCTTCGCCCGATGAGGTGCCCGATTCTGTAGCCTCGCACATCAAGGGTGTTGAGGGCACACTTTTCACTGAATATATCCCCACCGATGAGCATGCCGAGTTCATGCTTTATCCGCGCACCATTGCTCTTGCCGAAGTGGGTTGGACCCCGCAGGCATTGCGCGATTACGCCGATTTCCGTCCCAGAGCAGAGAAAATTGCGCAAGACATGAAGCAGCGCGGTTATAATGTGTTTGATCTCGCCACCGAAATTGGCAACCGCAGCGAGGCCAAAGCACCCGTTGAGCATCTCGCCCTTGGCAAAGAAGTCACCTACAATACCCCTTGGTGGGAGAATTATCCCGCAGCCGGTGCCGCTACTCTCACCGATGGTCTCCGTGGCGGGTGGAACTATAACGATCTTCGTTGGCAAGGGTTCCTCACCAAGGGACGCGAGCGCGTTGATGTCACTATTGATTTGGGCAAGAAACAGCCCATATCATTTGTCGGAGCCGATTTCATGCAGATTTGTGGTCCCGATGTGTGGATGCCTGCCGAAGTCGTTATCAGCATAAGCAGCGATGGCAAGAAATTCAAGGAGCTTACACGCATTCATCATGATGTGGTGCGCGACAACGAAGTGACATTCAAAAACTTCTCATGGAGCGGTAATGCCCAGGCCCGCTACGTGCGCTATCAGGCACTTGCCGATCATGGCATACTCTTCACAGACGAGATAGTGGTTCGCTGATTCAGCCGCATACATCTATATTCTATTGGGCTGCCGACCATGAGTAGGGCAGCCCATTTTATTGGCATATTGACCAAAAAACTTTTGGAAGTCAAAATATGTTCTTAATTTTACATTGCGTCTAATATAAGCGAACATAAGATGAAGGTACTTGTAATTAACGGAAGCCCCGAGATACACGGATGCACCGACCGTGCGCTGAAAGAAGTTGAAAGCATTCTTACTGCAAATGGCATTGAATGCTGTCGTGTGAATGTCGGCAACAAGGATGTGCGCGGCTGTATAGCCTGTCGCACTTGTAGCAAAACCAATAAATGTGTATTTGATGATATTGTCAACCAAACAGCACCCCTCTTTGCCGAATGTGACGGTATTATCATCGGTTCCCCCACATATTACGCCGGTTGCAACGGACAGTTGCTCGCATTCCTTGACCGCTTGTTCTTCTCCACAGCCGGAGCTTTTGACAAGACAATGAAAGTCGGTGCGGCCGTTATTTCATCCCGGCGTGCCGGCTCCACATCCGCCTTTGATGAAATCAACAAGTATTTCACCATCTCGTCCATGCCGGTTGTTTCAAGCACTTATTGGAACGAAGTCCACGGCTACACTCCTGCCGATGTTGAAAGAGATAAGGAAGGGTTGCAGACAATGCGCAATCTTGGCCGCAATATGGTGTTTCTGATCAAAGCCATAGCCGCAGCCAAAGATAAAGAGGGCATTCCCGAGCAGGAACGGAAAGTATTCACCAACTTTCTCAGCGAGTAACTCCCCCTCTGACCTCAAAGAGTTACAGTTCGGTTGAGAATATCATATCCACAAGATTGAAGCGCACTTTGCGGAACAGCATCATGCTCTTTAATCCAAGATTGTTATCATCCATATAGGTCCCGCTCGGCTGCTCGGTTTGCACCAAAATCTCCGGTATTTTCGTCTCACTGTCTCCTATCGACAGTGTGGCACCCGGTAGTTTGTAGCATAACACCGACCATACGCCACCTATTCCCGCTTGGTTTATCGTATCGCTTTGGCAGTGCGTTGTCAGATATTCCCTGTTTGCCTCAAAGAAATCCTTGTTGAGGCGTCCGTATCCGGCATCGCCGCTGTCAAGCTGAAACAGCAGTGGCTGTTGGTTGACTGCGGCTGTGCTCAGGAAATTCATACTTGAGGAAAAGCACATATTCGGGCGCACATTTGCAGGTTCCGAAGCGGCAAGCGGCACCTGAATCTCTTTGGCTGCAAAATCAAGCGTAACATCCTTGAGCTGAAGCATCAGCTCTCCGCCCACCACAAATTCCAGCACATTGATGTATTTGTCTGCTTCATCGTGATGGCTGCTGATGTCGATAACATAAAACGGCACATCCCTCACACTGATATTTCCCAACCGCAGTTCTTTGGCTATGGCATATCTCCCCGTAGCTGTTCTTACGCCCGTTGCCGCAGCATTCGCCTCCAGAAACTCAAGACCGTAAGCATTTGCCAGAGAATCGGTAATTATATTTACCCCGGCCCCGGTGTCAAATGTTATTTTGGCCGGCATCCCGTTGATTTCCGTATCGGTAATCCGCATAAGGTATTGTTTGCTTCCTGCTTTACCCACAGGTATTGTGTCAAATGGCACTATACCCTTTTCTCCCTTAATGGAAATAGTGTAGGGCGAAAAACGTGTAAGAGCCTTGTACCTTGCCGACATATCGGCATATCGGGCAAGACTTGTCGAATCCACCATTTGACATACCGACGACATTACCCCCGAAAGCAGCTGATACGCTTCCTCGTTTTTCCCTGTACGGCTCAAATCCATTGAGTACATGACAGCACTTTGAAGAAACAAATCAAGACTGAGATTGGAAGTCTGATTATTGAGCAGTTCGTCAAAAGCCGGTATCGAAATATCAGGTCGGTTAAATCTGTTGCCGAGCAGGCATCGTGAAAATACCTCCAAGAATGGATGTATTGAATCCTTGGGCACATTATAATACGTATCGTACAGACCGAAGAAGTCCGACGAATTCATCGCCGCACCTATCCGCTCGTCTATGCTCTGCGCTTTAGCCGAAAAGCCCGCTGTCGCTATTGCGATAAGAAATATCAGTTTCCTCATATCATTCAATCTTTTATGTCATGACATCTTACCGCAAAGTTCGGCAAATAAAATGAGACAGCTTTCAACATATGTCGATATTTGCTGTCTCATTGAGCATTTTTGTTGGTATTATTTTCTGGCGCGTAAACCCTCGTAGATGTTACGGCTCAGGATTTTCTGTCGTATCGGCATTTTCACTGTCAGCTTCGGTTAGAGCCTGAATCCCAAATTCTTCGGCTTCCTGCTTGGTTATCTCGCCCTGCAGTATGCCCAGACGGTCATATTTCAGCTCTTTGCCGTTTGCCAGTCCCACTATGTAATAGAGCGACGAACGGCTTATGCGCACAATTTTTTCGCCCGAGTATTTTTTTGCCACATTGTTGCGTATGTTTTGTGGAACAAGCGATTCGGGCACACTCTTTTTATTGCAGTTCACGCTCGTCCAGCGGCCCTTGTTGCTGAATTCTATTTTTGTGCCGTTGGTTAGCTTCACATCATAATCCGTCTTCTTCAGCAGATGCCGGTCCACCTTTATCATACTTACTTTTGCCTTCGGAAAGTGCTCATCAAGCATCTCTTTTGCGGCATCAGGCAAATCCTTGCGGTTAATACTGTATTTGTCAAAGGGAAGCTTGGCTGACATCGAAACAACCCCCAGCGTCAGGGCTATTAATACTGAAATTCTTCTTATCATAGTTATATTGGTTATAATTTATGCTTTCATTACATACAACGATATAGTGGCCTTTAAGTTTGCTTATCCATAACCACTACAGCTTCCCAAAATCCGCAAACCAAATCGCAGTACACGCGGTTCCCCAACACGCCTTGCGAAACCGACAGATGCTAAGTAAAGCGCAAGGTGCGCGGTTTCTCTATAACTGCGGAGCGCACAGACTCTTTTTCCGCTTCTCACAAAGCGAGCCGCGGAGCGTGCGCAGTCACGGCTAGGCGACAGCCAAGGCCCCCACCCACAACCCAACCATTCAATTTCCTATCCCCCCTCCATTTCAATGCTTAAAAGTATGTTTTTACCGCAAAAAGAAACTGGTCAATGAATATCTGTTTGAACGCGGCGATATTGTTCTGTTCATAGAACATCAGCATAGCCTTCTTGTAATCTATTGAATCCACACTCCTGAATGATATGGGGCAGTAACCGTATGCTATCAGGATGCCGTTGCTTATGATGCGGGCAGTGCGTTTGTTCCCGTCGGTGAAAGCCTGTATGTATGAAAGTAGCACAAGTGCCAGCAACGCTTTTTCAAAAACTTCGCTCTTTCCGTTGATAAGCAGGCAGCTGTCCTCAAGAGCTTCCCTGATCTGAAATTCGTTATCAAGCGGCAGATAGTTCGTTCCGGTGATACCAACCCTGCGGTGACGGATACTGCGTTCCACCCCAAGTTCCTTGGTGAGCAGGGCATGAATTTCCTCTATATGGCTCAATGACAATTCTTTCAGGTAGTCCGGCTCATCAAGGATAAAGTCAAGAGCATCTTTGTGGTTGAGTAGCATTACAGCTTCCTCTTTAGTCTTGCCGCTGGCTGTCTGTTTCTCCTTTAGCAGGCGCTCCGTTTCAAGCAACGAATATGTGTTGCCTTCTATCTGCGATGACTTCCACGACAAATCGATGCCAAGTCTTTCCATTTCCTTGCGGTATTCCAACTCTGTCATTTCAGACAGGTGCTCACGAAATTTTGACTGTGCATCATGCAATATTGCCAGTTCGTCATCTGTGAACAACCGTACATTTGGCAATATCTCGCGTATAAGGTCAAAGTTGAAGCTTCCTTGGACTGTGCGCTCGTCTATGTCCTTATTGAAGTAGGTGGCAAGATTAAGCGGCATTGTCACATGAGCCTGCGCCGTGAGCCTATATCTGGTGGCAGGCCCCTTGCCAACCACCTCAACATATCCTTTCTCCACACAAACGGCAATGATACGCTTCAAGGTGCGTTCACTGATTTCTGATGTCAGTTCGCTGTATATATCCGTCCGTTTGGATAGCGGATGATAATGCAGATATTGTAATATTTCTATCTCAGTTGTCATATCGGAAATCCTTAATCGGGACAAAAATACATCTTTTTAATGAAAAATCGGGCCACGTTGTCCCGATTTTCAAGTCTAATTAACCGTTTTTGTCCCGATTATTGTATTCAGACAAAATGTAGATAGTCTTAAAATAGTAATAAAGCCTCATTCTTGCCAAGCAGACATGTGCGCAGCCGAGCCGCGGAGCGCGCTATTTTTCTCCATCGCGAAGCTGTTCCGCCCCCTCGCAAAGTGAGCCGCGGAGCGTGCGCAGTATCGGCACGGCGACAGCCAAGGCCACGCACACAACCCTGTCTTCTCAGTTGCCACACCTATTTCCCCACTAAATTTTACACCCTCCCATTTCGGTGCTTTTCTCCTCCGTCCTGCCCTCCGTCCCCTTATTTTTGCGGCGGATGAAAAGCACCGCCGCCCATAAGCCGTTCTACGCACTGCCCAACTACCTTTACGGGTTCTTGAGATTCTGTCCGTTCACGCTCAGCCCCTACGAGCGCGAGGTGTTCGCCACATTCGAGCGCAACCGGCAGAGCGGCCAGAATGTGCGCATGCTCTATAACCTCACCGGCTCCCTTGTTGACGACGATTTCATCAACGCCTTGGTCCATTACAACCATTGGATAGATTACCTCCGCGGGGGCATCCCCATGCACATAGCCGTCCTTGCCTCCAGCCGCAGCTACGGCGAGGAGTTCGGCAAGCACCTCTTCGGCAAAGTCATGGTC
>HF985651.1:135651-187674 GCA_000431155.1 Bacteroides sp. CAG:927 | reverse complement strand
TCCTCGGAGCCACTAAAAAATAACCGAAGTATTGTAATTATGAATTACTGGATTCTACCATGGAATAAAGAGGTGTTTAACTTACCTCAATGTTTGATAGATTTTGGCTTTGTTGAATGGAGACAATGTAATAAACTATCCATTGGTGATATCGTATTTTTATACTGTTCCAGTCCTTCAAGACAGATAAAGTACATGATGCGTGTTTCTAAAATAAACATACCATTCAAAGACACTATTAATGATAAATACCTTTTCAAATATAATTACAAATTAAAGGAAACCGATTTTTATACTCGGCTTGAGTCTATTGCAAAAGCATCTGAAAACAATAAAGAACTATCATATTCCCGTCTTCAGGAATTGGGTTTGAAATCGCATTTGCAGGGTGGTATCAAAGTTCCTGATAACATTCTGTCACATATCCTTGCTAACTTTGATGTAGTTTTCGATGACCTTTCTCAAACTTATTCAGAAGGGGCAGCACATGAACTTTCAATAACAATATTTGAGCGGAATCAACAAGCACGGTCTGCTTGCATATCCAAATACGGTTACTCATGCCAAATCTGCGGCTTTAATTTTGAAAAGGCTTATGGTCTAATCGGCAAAGAGTTTATTCATGTTCACCATACCGATTTCATTTCTTCTGCGGGAGGAATTGCCCATAATATAAATCCGGTAAAAGAGTTAATACCGGTTTGTCCTAATTGTCACGCCATGTTACATAGGAAGCTGAACGGGAAATATCTTACGCCTACACAATTAAAAGAGTTAATCGCAAACAAGCATTGAGGCACTTCCAAGTTTTTTTGTAAATTGAAGTCTCGGTCTTAACTGAAAGGATCTAATCCTTAATACATTTTCTTTATATGTTTGAATTACAGCGTTCTCTTAATCCCCATTATATTAATTTATATGATAATGCAGAAATGTATCTAAAGGTATATCCATGGCTTTTGGACTTCTGTACATATCTTAATCTTGAAAGACCGCTTGAAAAATTGGAATGGTATTTCGTTCATGCTGAAGTTCATTGGATGGATCAACTATATAAATACCAATTCAGGAAAGAGGGAATACCAGATGGCTATTACACTTGTATTAAAGATTGCTTCCCAGAGGATTTGGTACCGCAAAGTCTTAAAGAACAACTAATGATTCTTTTCTTTCATTTTGGAGGTGATGGTATCCCAAATGTGATAGAATGTTTTTTTGAATGGTATGCTCAAAATTATAAGCCTTCAATGCCATTATACAAAATGCGTCGAGGACGTGTCCTCCTTGGCTATCATCGTCTTAGATGTTTGGAATATATGTCTCAAAATTCATCTTTCCCTTCTTATGAACAAATGTACTCAAACTCAATAGCCATTGCGGTTGATGCATTAGTTGGTTCTGACAAACCGGTTTCTGAAGAAGACATGGTTGAGGCTTTGGAATATGCGGAATCAAACAATCTCATGGTAGCGATTGTCCCTGATAAAGGACATGAAAAAGACGCGTTTAATTGTCCTAATCATATTGAATTTGTTAAGGAAATCCGCCAAGCCCTCGGGATATAGTGAACGGAACATATAATCTCCGCCATTCGGTTTAAATTCATAATTCATATACATTCTTACCCGTGATAGAGCTTGTTTTATGGAGCGGCGCATAGAAACTATGAGTAATTTTGCTTTTGGGTTCAGTGCCGATAAGCGCATCAGTAATCCCAATTCACGCAAATTTTAAAAGACGATGCAAATTTTTGTCTAATAATGGCTGCCCCCTCGCTAATTGTGCGTATCTTTGTTTGCCAAAAAGTAGTTTGACCATGAACGAGGACGCTCTCAGCCAATTATATCTCAAAGACACGGCATTTCAAGACCTGATGCAGAAGCGCATTTTCAATGTGCTGCTCGTAGCATCACCCTATGATGCCTTCATGATGGAGGAAGACGGGCGAATTGAAGAGCAACTGTATTTTGAATACGTGGCTCTGAACCTCAGCTCCCCTCCCCGCGTCACACAGGTTTCCACAGTGGAGGAAGCCACACAGAAAATCCGGGAAAAACACTTTGGGTTGGTGATAATGATGCCGGGAATGGACATTAGCGAAACATTCTCCGGGGCACGTCTCATCAAAGAAATACAGCCGTCAGTGCCCATTGTGGTCCTCACCCCGTTTTCCAAAGAGGTGTCACGCCGTCTGGAAAACGAAGATTTTACCGCTATTGACTATGTATTCAGCTGGCTCGGCAACGTGGATCTGCTGCTTGCTATCATCAAGCTGCTTGAAGACCGTCTCAATGCCGATCAGGACATCAACGAGGTAGGAGTGCAGATGATAATGCTCGTGGAAGACTCCGTAAGATTCTACTCATCAGTGCTCCCACACATATATAAATGCCTGCTTAAACAATCGTTTGAGTCATCTACCGAAGCCCTTAACGAGCATGAGCAGATGCTTCGTATGCGCGGGCGTCCTAAAGTAATGCTCGCACGCGACTATGAGGAAGCCATGGAACTGTACGACCGCTATGGGTCTAA
This sequence comes from Bacteroides sp. CAG:927, assembly GCA_000431155.1. Lineage (GTDB taxonomy): Bacteria > Bacteroidota > Bacteroidia > Bacteroidales > Muribaculaceae > Paramuribaculum. The sequence continues at coordinate 185,142 of HF985651.1, read as the reverse complement.
TCTGCTTGGTGTTATCAGCGATGTCTCGTTCAAGCGTCTGGGTGTCAAGGATGCGGAAGCAGGACTGAAATTCGCAGAATTTTTACGTTCCGAAAATCCCTATCTCCCCATCATTATCGAGTCGTCCGAGACCAAAAATGCTGAAGCCGCTAAAAAAATCAACTGCGTGTTCCTTGACAAACTGTCAAAAAAACTTCCCGTGGATCTTGCCGGTGCCATCTCCGAGCAATTCAGTTTCGGCGATTTCGTGATGACAGACCCCGCCACAGGACATGAAATACGCATCAGCTCGCTCAAAGACCTACAATACCATATCTTTGACATACCTGCCAATGCCCTGCTTCACCACGCTTCGTCCAACGATATTTCGCGCTGGCTTTATTCGCGTGCCCTATTCCCTATAGCTGAGGTCATTAAGCAGCATCGCTTCTACACTCTTGACGAAGTTCCGGCGGTGCGTCAGCTATTCTTTGACCTGATTGTGAAGTACCGCAAAATGAAAAACCGTGGCGTGGTGGCAGTGTTCCGCAAAGACCGTTTTGACCACTATTCCAATTTTGCACGAATAGGCGAAGGCTCACTCGGCGGCAAAGGACGCGGTTTGGCTTTCGTGGACCAGATTATCAAGCGCAATCCCGTATGCGACAACTTCAACGGCCTTACCATCTCCATACCGCGCACCGTGGTGCTTTGTACCGACATCTTTGATGAGTTCATGGCCGACAACGACCTCTACCCCATAGCGCTCAGCGATGCGCCCAATGGTGTTATACTTGAGCATTTCCTGCGCGCCAAGCTGCCTATGCATGTCAAGGAAGATTTCTACGCACTTTTTGATGTCGTTGACCGCCCGCTTGCCATCCGCAGTTCCAGCTTGCTGGAAGATTCACATTATCAGCCTTTTGCCGGTGTTTACTCTACATACATGATTCCTCATGTGGACGATAAGGACCACATGATGCGAATGCTTTGCGATGCCATCAAAGGCGTGTATGCGTCTGTGTTCTATGCCGACAGCAAAGCCTACATGACAGCCACTTCCAATGTCATAGATCAGGAAAAGATGGCTATCATAATTCAGGAAGTCATTGGCGAACAGGTCAATGACTGGTATTTCCCCTCTTTCTCCGGCGTAGGACGCTCACTCAATTACTATCCGTCGGGCAACGAACGCACCGAAGACGGTGTGGCTGAAGTGGCCGTAGGACTCGGCAAATACATAGTGGACGGCGGTATCAGCCTCCGCTTTTCGCCCAAGCATCCCAAATCGGCATTACAGACATCGGAGCTGAAACTCGCTTTGCGCGACACCCAGACCAAAATGTATACCCTTGACATGCACGATGCCACCGATTTCAAGGTTGACGACGGATTCAATATCCTCAAAATTTCAGTGCAGGATGTAGCCAAAACCGGTGCGCTACGCTACATGGTGAGCACATTTGACCTGCAGGACAACCTCTTGCGCGACAGTGATTTCGGCACCGGACGCCGCGTAGTCACGTTCAACAACATACTGAAACACAACGCCCTGCCTTTGGCAGAAGCCATTGATTTCATGCTTCATACCGGACAAAAAGAGATGAGCCGCCCGGTAGAGATAGAATTTGCCGGCATCATAACGCCCAAAGGAGAAATCAAAGGCCACCTGTATTGGCTTCAGATCCGCCCGATAGTTGACCGTAAAGAGACTGTGGATGAAAGCATAATGTCGCTGCCTGAAAACGAACTGATTCTCCGTTCCAACACCGCCCTCGGTCACGGCACTATTGACAATGTAAGCACCGTGGTTTATGTGCGCCCCGAGCACTTCGCTCCCGAGCATAATCCCGACACAGCCAGAGAAATAGACGAAATAAACCGCCGCCTCGTGTCGGAAGGCACTGGCTATATTCTTATCGGTCCGGGACGGTGGGGCTCAAGCGACACCGCATTGGGCATCCCTGTGAAGTGGCCACAGATATCGGGGGCACGGCTAATTGTGGAGTCGTCGCTCAAAAACTACCGCATCGAGCCGAGTCAGGGCACCCATTTTTTCCAGAACCTCACCTCAATGGGAGTGGGGTATTTTACCGTTGACCCCACCACTCACGAGGGGTTCTACGATGTAGAATATCTGAACTCTCTTCCGGCATCGTATGAGAGCGATGCTGTGCGTATAGTCACTTTCACACAGCCACTTACCATTGGCATCAACGGCAAGAAAGGCGAAGGAGTGGTAGTGAAACCGCATGATAACACCAGTCACCAAAATTCTTAAAATCCGAGCCTACACAATATGTCGTTTCTATCATCAATGAAAAAAGCTCTCGGTTTCTCCAACGAATTGGACGAAGACGAAATGCTCGAGCTTACTGACGATGCCGCTCCAGCAGACCCGCGTGGAACAAGTGTCACACGTGGAACAATGGGGTGTGGAACAATTCAGACCCCCGTGGAACATAGTGTTCCACAGCCAAAAAATGATGACGCACTTCCGGGAGACATTTTTGATGCCATTATAAAATTGTTCAACGAATTTCAGCCGGAATTTGTGTCGTCATGTCTCAACACCGACCAACAAAAACGATACATACTTGAACATATCGACAGCGGGGTAAGACACCGCCTTGAAGAGGCAGTGAACCAAGCGCGCACACAGGCAACACGAGAGGCATCCGAGTCCCAACGCAAAATGACAGCCGATCTCGCTCATCTAAAAGAGGTGAACGCCTCCCTTGAAGCCAAGAAAAATGAATTTCAGTCAGCTCAGCTGAGTGCATCACGGCAGAAACGCGCCTTAAACGAACGTGTACATGACCTTGAAACCCAAGTAGCCAACCTTGAGGCCGAAAAGGAACAGTACCAACTTGAGAACCGCAGCCTCGTAAACAAACTCCGTGTAGCCTCTGTTTCCTCCTCATCTACCGATAATGAGCAGCTTGCACAAGAGAACATAGCATTAAAAGACCGTGTAAACGAGCTTGAAAAACAGATAGAGGAGTTACAGAATTCATCACAAAACATTGATACCGAAGCAACTGAAGAGTTTAAGGCGATTGTACAGAAGGTAGAGCAATTTGAAGAAGTCAAGCAACGCCTTGATGCAAAAATCGCCGACCTGAAATCCCAGCTCGCCAATGCCAATGATGCCAAATCCGACATTGCCAAGGATTTAGAAATGTCGAAGTCAGAGAACGAGAGCCTGCGCAGAACCATTGAGACAAATCTTTACGCGCAGGCCCAAAGCGAAGCCGAACTTAAAGCCAAGATAGATGAACTGACCGAGAAGCTCAACCAGAAGCCAACGGCTGTGGCCGCAGAAGCTCCACAAACAGAATATGTCGCCAAACAGTCAAAGCGCAAATCAAAAAAGCGCCCGGTGATTTCAGCAATCGATGAGCTGATGGAGAGTACCGACTGGTTCGTGGCACAAGAGCCGATGCCTATGAAAAAAGGACTTGACGGAGAGGACGATTTCGGCTACAAAGAACCGGCTAAGAAACCTAACAGCAAGGATGACGACAAGCAATTGTCGCTTTTCTAACAAGCATATACCAACAACCAACAATGTATTATCATTCTATCATAGCAGCTGCCGCAATAGCTGCGGCCCCGGTAGCAATCGCTGAGGTGCCATCACTCAACAATTATTCAGATATTGAAAAATTTGTGGGCAAGGAAGTCACCCCGTCGCGCCCGGACAATTTCAAATTCATGACTGACGGTAATTTCTATCTCAGTTTGAGCGAAGACGGCAAAAGAGTGGTGAAATATGACACACGCAGCGGCAAAGAAGCCGAAACCATATTTGATGTTTCCAAAACGCGCGAAACGAGTCTGGAATCTATTGAAGGGTACACCATCAGCCCTGACGGGAGCAAACTTTTGGTATGGACCGACAAGGAGGAAGTTTACCGCTACTCTTTCACAGCCAAATATTATTTCTATGAGTTCCGCTCGCGCCTGCTGAAACCGCTTTCCACCGAACATGAACGCCAACAGGCTCCTGTTTTTTCACCGGACGGCAGAATGGTGGCATTCATGGCCGACAACAACATATTCATCAAGAAGCTTGACTACGGTACCGAAGTGGCAGTAACTACCGACGGCACACTCAACAAAATCATAAACGGAGTGCCCGACTGGAGTTATCAGGAAGAATTTGACACAACCGGTTCCATGGTGTGGGCACCTGACAATCTTACACTGTGCTATCTGAAATATAATGAAGCCGATGTGCCTGCCTACAGTTTTGCTCTCTATGACGGTTATTGCTCCCCTACCCCCCAATATGCATTATATCCGGGAGAGTTCACCTACAAATATCCCGTGGCCGGTCAACAGGTGGCAAAAGTGAGTGTTCACAGCTATGATGTGGAAACGCGCAAGACCAAAGAGATAAAACTTCCGGGAACGCAGACAGAATATATTCCGCGCATAACATATGCTTACTCGCCCGACCGACTGATAGTGACAACCCTCAACCGCGCCCAAAACCGCATGGAGATGTTCACCGCCAACCCAAAATCCACAGTAGTGAAATCACTATTAGTAGAACAATCGGACGCATGGCTGTCGCCGCTCACATTTCAGGAAGCCACAATGGAACCTGACGGCGTGGTGATATTCTCAGAGCGTTCGGGCTACCGCCATCTTTACAAATATTCCTATACCGGAGCCTTGAGCCGGACAATAAGCTCAGGAGACTGGGATGTGGACGCGTATTACGGAAGCGACGCAAAGGGCAACTACTATCTGCGCTGCAACCTGTCAGGTGCCGTTAACCGCGTGATTTGCCGTATAGACGCCAAAGGCAAACTGACAAGTCTGTCGCCGGAACAGGGATATGCCACAGGCACATTTGCCCCAGACATGACATATTACCTTCAAAATTTCAGCACAATAAGCACACCACCGGTATATACCATGTGCAACAATGCAGGCAAATCAGTGCGTACCCTTGAGGACAACAGCAGCTATGCCGCCAAATATGCATCAGCCCCCAAAGCGGAACTTATCATGGTGCCGAGTGCCGGGCTGCAGCTTAACGGATATGTAATCAAGCCAACAAACGCCACATCAAAGCTGCCGGTGATAATGTACCAATACAGCGGGCCTGACTCGCAGGAGGTGCTCAACCGGTGGACAATGGGCTGGGCGAATTATTACGCCATGCAGGGTTATGCCGTAGTGTGCGTGGACGGACGCGGGACAGGTGGACGGGGCCACGATTTTTCACGAATCGTTTACAAGCAACTGGGCCATTATGAAAGCATCGATCAAGTAAATGCGGCAAAATATATTGCATCACAACCATGGGCAGACAGCAGCAGAATAGGAATTTTTGGATGGAGCTACGGCGGTTATGAAGCCATCATGGCATCATCCACACCCGGAGCGCCATACGCAGCAGCTGTGGCCGTGGCGCCGGTTACAGACTGGAAGTATTACGATGCAATCTACACCGAGCGATTCATGCTCACGCCCAACGAAAACGAAGCAGGCTACAAGCAGGCATCGTGTCTTACCCATATCGCCAACCGCTGCTGTCCGCTGCTTATTATGTCAGGCACGGCCGATGACAATGTGCATATGGCAAATACCATACAATATGTGTCAGAAATGCAATCGCAGGGAACTTGGTGCGACCTTTTGTTGTTTCCAAACAAGAACCACTCCATTAATGGGTGCAATGCCCGCAGTTTAGTATATGCACGCATGCTGGAGTATTTTAACAAAAACATGTAAATCGCACAATCACCATAGGCAGTGAACCATCAACCGCAACTCGAAAACTCAGAAGGAATATTCCGGATGTGGCTCAACTGGGCCATATCGTCCGGTGCACTGACACTGCTTGTCATAGCCACCCTTTGGGTAAAACATCTGTGGATGCCATTTGTGGCTTTCGGCCTACAAGGGCTGTTGTTTATAAGCGTGCGCAACAATCGCCAACGCTTATTTCCGATATGCCATCTCATGCCATTCATAATGATGCGCATCATGTTTTGGAGCGGAATCGCGATGCTGATAATCAACGGACTTTACTCTCACTGGCTTGTGGACAGAGTCTTTGATGTGAACAGCATCAACCATGAGATACCGTTCATCACCCAACTGGTAGTAGGTCCTATATCAGTATTCGTAACCTTTTGGGCGAGAGTCAAGAAGAGAGAACTTGCATTTTGCCGCGACTGCAAGATGAGCCATGGGACACCTGCAGAGCGTGGATTCTTAGGGATACTGTTTTCGCAAGAAGGACAATTCCAGAACCGCCTGATGCTGTGGCTGGCGTCATTATGCACAGCGATTTCATGGATTTACTACATAGTATTTTACTCCAACAGCTATTTCTCCAATCTGGATAAGTATATATTCATCTGGTGCCCGCTGTTGTTATTTTTAGCAGCTCTCGGATATACCGCAGTGCGCTATTTAGGCATATGGAGATACTATGAACGCAACATAGAGGGGACCAATCTCCGGACAGGACGCAACACGCGCATACGTTTTCTGATGGTATATGACAATTTCATAGGGCTGAAAGTGCCGGATGAGAAGAGAGAACAGATGCTGCCCGGATGCTCAAAAATAGATACCCCGGCATGGATGGTGACAAAATTCCAAAAATCGGTGTCGGATTATGATGCCCAAGAGTATTTTCGCCAGCTCACCCATATATCAAATGCAGATGTGAGATTTGCGTATTCAAATCTCAGCGGCAATGCCGACTGCAATATCTTTCATTTCATAGCGTACCTTGATCAGGAGCAGAAAGAAGCCTATACCCGTGAGAATGACGAGACTCACTGGTTTACGATGTATGAGGTCAGCAAACTAATCAACAACAATCAGACGAATCCCCTGCTGTCGGCAGAAATAGTGCGCATCCACACTATAGCCATGGCATGGAAAACATATCACTCGGACGGGACGCGCCGCTATGCCATAAAACATTACACCCCGACTTTCCGCCTGCGTGATCTGCATAAATGGAAGATAGACTTCAACGACCCGAAGTGGCTTCGCGTGGCCGACAATAACGAAGATGTGCGTTATTACCGTCTTCGCCGCTTCTGGCGCAAGTATATCAACGGCATCGGCGAATGACCCCCGCCAATCACTCTAACCAATCACAACACATGTCAAACGGACTCCTTGTCATCACCGGACCAACCGCCAGCGGCAAAACGCGCCGTGCGGTTCAATGCGCCAAATCATTTGACGGCGAGATAATCAGTGCTGATTCGCGCCAGATATATCGCGGCATGGATTTAGGTACAGGGAAAGATCTGATAGAATATCAGGGGGTACCGTATCATATGATAGACATATGCGATGCCGGCTACAAGTACACGCTATACGAATATCTGCGTGACGCGGCATCGGCAAGAGCGGCAATAGAGTCACGAGGAAAACAACCGATACTGTGCGGAGGCACAGGACTATACGTGGAGTCAATGCTGAACGGCCTGAGGCTACCCGAAGTGCCGGCAAATGAGGAGCTGCGACAAGCACTTTCGGGAAAAACGCTACCGGAACTGACCGAGATACTCGGGCAAATGAAGTCACTCCACAACACTACGGATGTTGACACGCCCAAGCGTGCCATACGCGCCATAGAGATACAAACCTATTACCAAGAGCATCCAGAGGAGGCACAGACAACAATGCCGAATCCGGAACGGGACGCCGTGATAATAGGAGTGGAGATAGACCGCGAGACAAGACGCAAACGCATATCACACCGCCTAAAAGAGCGAATGGCACAGGGTATGGCCGAGGAGGTGGAGAACCTGTTGGCAAAAGGAGTTGATGCCGAGGGTCTAATATATTACGGTCTTGAATACAAATTCATAACACAGTATGTCATAGGTCAATTATCGCGTGAAGAAGCGTTGAAAGGACTTGAGACAGCAATACATCAGTTTGCCAAACGGCAAATGACATGGTTTCGCGGCATGGAGCGTCGCGGATGGCACATCAACTGGCTTGCATGGGATATGCCGGATGAAGAATTTGTGCAGGCAGTATCAACATTAATGCACGAGCAAAGCGGCACATGAAGAAAGTGTGGATTACAGCATGCATATTGGCAATATCAGGTTGCCAACTGTCGGAAGCCCAGAATATACGGAGATATTTTCCGGAAGGAGAAATAGCGGACACCCTGATTCTGACCAACAGTGACCATGCCGACATGAGCAGATATGCCGCAGTGGAGATAAGAGCAAGTGTGCCACAATACAAAGAGCAGGCAGAAAGGTGGCATGAGGGATTTGGTGTGCAAATAGCCACAACCGACAGCAGTTATATACGGGCCATGCTGTATCCGGCCAACTCAGATTACGGATATATAACTGACCAACAAGGGATGATGCTCAAGGTAGAAAAGCATACTGTGAATGGCGATTCAATCATATATGCACAATTACTTACCGACAACATAGGCGACGGGCGCCATGAAAATTCACTGTCGGTGGAAGCATACAATGACGGCATAGTGAAAATATTTTCAGGAAAGAATCACCTTGAGCAAAGATATGAATTCAGGATGCCATCGCCACTGCAAGGCGAGCGTTATGCCGTGTTTTCCGGAAGAATAAATCTACAACTGCTGGTGGATGAATATACGCCAGAGAGGGCAGCAACATTAAATACCCAATGGACACATTCATCATTGCAAAACTATTTCAAGTCAAATACCAGCACCCTGAAGCCATTAGAAGGGTACTGGCAATATCTTGACCAAAACACAAATGAAGAGTATGCCCATATAGGAGGCAAGTACCGGCTGGCATTAGTTGACGATGGCAATGAGGGCTATAATATAATATATGTGTATGGTGCAACCATCAATCCTGAACAATGGCATACGGGAATGGCCAAAGGACACCTCACCCCTACCATATTTCCGGGGAATCTGGATATGTTGTGGTATGACAGCGAGATGCTGCCTGTGAACCGCGAGGCTTATGCTACGGTAGAACAAGACGGTATGATACTGGCTCTCACCTTTCCTACTCTGAAAAGTACAATGCGGCTATACCGCGTGCCGATGGATAAGTGATTTGCAGAGAAGCGATGTCATACCGGAAATAAGTGTCAATGGTATAAACGGTGATATATTCGGAGTTTCGCGTCACACGATAAACTGACTGCACAAGTCCCATTTCCTGAATATATCTATAGAGTGTTTCGGGCAGACAATTGTAGATGAATGTTTCGGGTATCGCGCTGCCATTGCCATTAACATCAATCCATGCAAGGGAACTGTCAAAAACAAGAGTTGCCCCATTTTTCATATCGACCACATAATTGCCCTCGGACATGGTGTAACCCGACACCTCTGTGAAAGGATAATACTCCGACACAAATCTTGCCACCGAATCGGGAAGCTCATTATAATCATCCTCGTTACAAGCACCCATCATCAAGACGAGAGCCATCAGCGCTATCAATCCGAAACTATTTTTATGCTTCATATTATAGTAACTTTCATAATTTTATAGTTTTATAACCATCGGTTGGAGTAAGTTGTTTTGAAGTTGGAGTAATTTTGCTACCATGAAAGCTCTAATACACCTTATTATATATATAAGCGCGTGCGCCGCGTGCCCCGTGTTTGCCGAAGACAGCATCCCTAACTATCTTGATATAGTGCAAAAAGCAGATGAAGCCATCAAGGATGCCCATTGGCATGAAGCTGAAGAATTATTGGTGCGGGCGATGCGGTCGGAACCGGCCAATCCCGGCAACATACTGCTAATGTCGAATCTCGGCATGGTGCGGTATTATTCGGGGCAAGATTCGCTGGCACTGCAAACACTTAACGATGCTCATGCAATGGCACCGGCATCGGTGACGGTGCTTCAAAACAGAGCACGCGTGCTCTTGGGGATGAACAAGAGTATTGAAGCATATAACGATTTCACATCAGCACTGGAACTTGACAGCATGCTTATGGAAACGCGCTTCTATCATGCGATGCTGGCATTAGAACAAGGCCGCGACTCAATATGCATGCGCGACATAAAGTTCATGGAGCGTCATGACTACAAGAACAGATATACCAATCTTGCCGCCGCCACCTATCACAGACTCGCGGGCAACTATTCCGAAGCCATACCATACCTGTCAAGGCTCCTTGAAACTGAGAAATATGCCGAACATTATGCGGCACGGGCCATGTGCGAAATGATGACAGGCGACCTCAACTCAGCAGCAACCGATGTGGCAGAAGCAATATCACTTGAACCGACAGACGGGGATCTGTATCTGCAACGTGCGCTGCTACAAAAAATGCGATACCGTCCTGACGATGCCGAAGCAGACGGCCAACGTGCCATAGAATTAGGGGTGCCGGAAGAGAAAGTACGAGCTATGTTGCGGTAAAAAACAGGCTGAAATTGGCTAAATGGGGGTTGCAAAAAGAATTACGGCAATAAAATCAACCTTTAGTCCAACAATTTGTTATACCAAATGAAGATTATATAAATAAAAATATGTATCTTTGCAAAAGCAACTAAATAATTATTTATAAATATTGTCTAACGAATAAATCTCATTACACAATGAACACTGACACTATTGGTACTTGGGCAGGCCTTGTATGGGGCGCCCTCAATGAAGCTGATGTACTTGACAACAAGCAGATCAAAAAAATTACCAAGCTTAAAGACAAAGAACTCTATGCCGCACTCGGCTGGCTTGCCCGCGAAGGTAAAATCAGCTTTGAAGAGAGTGGTGACAACAAAGAACTCCTTGTTTCCTTGGTACAGGAATAATAACAGCGATATTTTTTGCTAAAACAAAAATTCAGCGGATTCTGTCATTGCGACATTATCCGCTAATTTTTACCATAAAAGTATGTAATGTTATGGACGGTTTAGTAATCCGCAACACCGGCAGTTCGTATTTCGTGGCCGCAGAGAACGGCCAGACAATAGAGTGCAAGATAAAAGGCAATTTCCGCCTCAAAGATATCCGCACTACCAATCCTGTGGCGGTGGGAGACAACGTGACAATAAAAGTCAATCCGGACCACACGGCTTTCATAACAGAGATACATCCACGCAAAAATTATATAATACGCCGGGCAAGCAACCTGTCGAAAGAATCGCACATACTGGCGGCGAATCTTGATCAGGTGTTTTTGATAGCCACCCTTACCCAGCCATTCACCTCCACTACTTTCATAGACCGATTCCTTGCCACAAGCGAAGCGTATAACGTGCCAGCTGTGCTTGTAATCAACAAAGTGGACCTGCTGACAGACCCAGAAGACCAAGAATTGCTACAGATGGTCACGGACCTATACACCACAATAGGGTACAAAGTGGTGCACACATCGGCGAAAACCGGCGAAGGCGTAGAGGAGCTACGCTCACTGCTCACGAACAAAATCACCTTATTGTCGGGCAATTCGGGAGTGGGCAAATCATCACTTATCAATGACATACTGCCCGACATCAATCTGCGCACCGGTGACATATCGCACATACATCACACGGGAATGCACACGACCACATTTTCGGAAATGGTTCCTTTGCCTCAAGGCGGTTACATAATTGACACCCCGGGAGTGAAGGGGTTCGGCACAATAGATTTTGAACGAGCCGAGGTGGGCCATTATTTCCCGGAAATATTTGAGATGAGCCGCAATTGCCGCTACAACAACTGCACCCACACACATGAACCGGGGTGCGCAGTGCGTGAGGCCGTGCAAAACAGCCTCATATCACAATCGCGGTATGCCTCATACCTGAGCATACTTGACGACAGCGATCCTGAGAAGTATCGCAAGCCGTTCTGAAAAACGTGTTACAAACATCCCCTATTAGATAATATAATAGTCCGGAATTAACATTTTTTTCATACCTTTGCAGCTTCCAAACCGAAACCGGTGTGGAATCAGTGGATTTTTGTAAGTTAAACCATTTCATCACAGGGTATGAATTTTTCAGGACCAATAGATTTCAAGCCGAAATTGTTTTCGGCACTCACCCACTACAGTGCGAAAAAGTTCAAGGCGGACCTCATATCGGGCCTTGTAGTAGGAATCGTGGCGCTGCCATTGGCCATAGCATTCGGCATAGCGAGCGGTGTAAGCCCCACGGTGGGCCTAATCACAGCTATAATCGGCGGCTTCACAGTGTCGGCACTTGGCGGCTGCTCAGTGCAGATAGGAGGGCCGACCGGAGCATTCATCGTAATCGTTTACAACATCATTGCCACCTACTCGCTTGAGGGCCTTGCGATAGCCACGCTTATGGCGGGACTGATACTGGTGCTTATGGGCGTGTTTCATTTAGGCACGGTAATCAAATTTATACCTTATCCTATAGTGGTGGGATTCACTGCCGGTATAGCCCTCACCATTTTCTCAACCCAAATCAATGATTTTCTGGGTCTCGGGCTAAAGAATCTGCCGAGCGAATTCATACCGAAATGGGGAGTTTATCTTCAGAATCTCAACCAAATCAACTGGCTTACATTTATTGTAGGAGCGGTGTCACTCCTTATAATAATAGGAGCGCCGAAGATTTCCAAGAAACTGCCGGGTGCACTGATTTCAATAATCATTGTGACAGCGGGAATGTATGTGCTTGAGATATTCTATCCCGAACTGCATGTTGACACTATCGGCGACCGATTCGGTAATCTGCCTACCGACATACCGGAGCCACACGGATTTGAGCTGAACATGACAACAATCAACCAGCTACTGCCATCGGCATTCACCATAGCGATGCTCGGAGCGATAGAATCGCTGCTGTCGGCCACGGTGGCTGACGGTGTGACCGGATCGCGAACCAATTCCAATACCGAACTTATAGGCCAAGGAATGGCAAATGTGATAGTGCCATTTTTCGGTGGCATTCCTGTGACCGGCGCCATAGCACGCACAATGACCAACATAACCAACGGGGGCCGTACCCCGGTGGCCGGCGTAATACATGCAGTAGTGCTGTTGCTGATATTCCTGTTTCTTATGCCGCTAATCAATCTTGTGCCGATGGCATGCCTTGCCGCAGTGCTCATAATGGTAAGCTACAATATGAGCGGATGGCGCACAGTGCGCGGAATACTGAAGAATCCGAAAAGCGACATAACGGTGCTGTCGGTGACATTTCTGCTGACGGTGATATTTGACCTTACAATAGCCATAGAGATAGGGATGCTGCTGGCAATTATCCTGTTTCTGCGCCGTGTGATGGAGAATACACAAATCAAGGTGTATAGCGAGCAGCTTGATGTGGCCGAAGGGACGGAAGCAAGTACGCACGAGGTGCTCAACGTGGAGCCGGGTGTAGAGATATATGAAATTGACGGACCGTTCTTTTTCGGCGTGGCCACAAAATTTGACGAGCTGATGCGCACATCCATGGCCTCCAAACCTATCGTGCGAATACTGCGCATGCGCAAGGTGCCGTTTATTGACGCTACAGGTGTGCACAACCTTGAAACGGTGATACGCTCATCGCAGGCCGAGGGGATACATGTGGTACTGTCGGGAGTAAATCCCAATGTACACAAAGTGCTTGAGCATGCCAGCGTGGAATCACTGGTAGGAGCCGACCATATCTGCGATCATATAACAAAAGCGGTGGCAATGGCCAATAAAATAGCGTTAAGCGTCAATCAGGGCCATGAGTCACATCTTCACGAGGTAACATACGAATAATCAATTGATTATAGCTTAAAACGCGGAAGAAATTAGTTAAAATGGGGTGTATTGAAAATACATATTTTTTAATTTTTTCACCAAACGCGAAATTTCTTTGAAAAAAAATCATAATTTTTGTTTGGTGTATTAAGTTTTTGTATTACCTTTGTGTCGTTTTTGAAGCTAAAAAATATTGTTTTATTATTTAATCTTAAAAAGAAAATGAAAAAGTTAGTTTTAATGCTTGCTGTTGTATTCAGCGCATCTCTTTTCTCTTGCATCAATTCTAAAGAAGAAGCTGCTGCTACTGACACTGTTGCTACCGACACTATCGAAGTAGCTGCTGAAGTTGACACTCTGGTTGTTGCTGACAGCGCTGCTACCGACACTGTAGTTGCTACTACTGTTGCTGTAGCTGAATAATAAGTAAGCAGATACAACGAAACAAGAGACTGAGCCTCAGGTTCAGTCTTCTTTTTTTATATATCTACCCGTTTGCAAAAGAGGTAGTAAAAAAGAGAGGTGCTCTCCCGAGTACCTCTCTCTCCATTCATCACATTATGCTTATTAGTGCATTTAAGTATAGGTCAATGAAAATTGACTGCGCTTTCCGCACTAAGGAAAGCTAAGGGTTATAAATCATCTTCGTAACGATCAGCCACTACGCCCCAATCAACAATATCCCAGAGCGCATTGAGTGCATCGGCACGACGGTTTTGATAATCAAGATAATAAGCATGCTCCCACACATCAAAAGTGAGGATGGGCACGAGACCATCGGTAAGAGGGTTGGAGGCATTGGGGCCCTGGGTTATAAACAGTTTGCCAGTGGCATCTTTTGACAACCATACCCAACCGCTGCCGAACAGCCCGACACCGGCAGCTACGAAATCTTTCTTGAACTGCTCAAAGGAACCAAAATCGCGCTCAATGGCTTTGCGCAGGTCTCCTTCAGGCTCGCCACCGCCATCGGGGGCAAAGGTGAAGAAGTAGAATATATGGTTCCAAGCCTGAGAAGCATTGTTGAACAAGGCACCATCGGATTCACGGATAATATCCTCAATAGCCATGTCGGCATATCTGGTATCCTTGATGAGCCTGTTAAGATTGTCAATGTATGCTTTTTCGTGCTTGCCATAATGGTACTCGACTGTGCTGCGAGAAATCGCGGGTTCCAGCGCATCTACATCATAGGGCAATTTGGGTTGCGAATATACGTTGTTTGCTTCCATAATGATTTGAATAAAAGATTATGTGTTTAGTTTTTTTCGTTATCTACTCTCAAAACGCTGTCGGGAGGCATTGGTTCGCGGATTTATAGGCATTTCACATATTTAACACCCTATTTAACACCTTTGAGCCACCGGAACAAATAATCATAGATGGCAGGACGCAAACGGCGTGATGAAAGCATAATGTCGTGTACGCCCCCTTTTACGACCACGGGCTGCACATCGTGGCCCAGCATGAGGCCGTAACGGCGAATATCGTTAACATCAAGGACTACATCGGTGGATGATGCCTCGGGATTCCAGTGGTCGGGATTGCTTGAAGCCGCGGAGTACATGAGGAGTATGGGCACATGGATGGAATAGGGATGATGATGGAGATACTGCTGGGCGGAGTTGATGGCACGTACCCAACCGGCGGTAACATCGGGTGAATGCGGGAGCTTCCAAGCTGTATTGTAGGTCCATTCGCCGTGGCCGGATTTCATCAGGCTCTGGCTATAAGCATCAGAATCGCCCTGCGATATGGGGATATTGGGGAAAAGCTTGCCCAACGCCGCCACAATGGGGACAAGGTGTTCTTTCCAACCGAGGTTCCAGTCAAGGAAAGGGCTGTTGAGCACCAAAGCGTCAACGGGGGCGGCGGGATTGCATGCCATGTAATAGCTTGCGAGAAGGCCGCCGGTGGAGTGGCCCATGAGCACTATATCAAAGTTGCCTTCGCGACGGGCTATGCTGAGGGCAGAATCCACATCCTGGAAGTATTCGTTAAGTGAATGAACATCAAACAACCGCTGGCCGGGTTGGATGCTACGACCGTACTTGCGCAAGTCGAGGGCATAGAAGTTGAATCCATGTGCCACAAACTGACGGGCCATTTCGGCCTGAAAGAAATAGTCGTTGAAACCGTGGAGGTACACTACCGCGCTGCCCCGGTTTTCGGGGGCGAGCAGCCTGACCACGGTGCAACGCTCGGAGCCGCTGTAGTCGTCGGGCTGGTGAACATAACGCATCTCAAACGGATAACCGAGAATGTCCTTATGCCAGCTTTGCGCCTGAGCACAAAACCCGGACGCAAAGCACACCAAGAGAATTAATAATTTTCTTATCATTCCTATTTTCTATATTGAGGGAGTAACGGTACAGGAAATTTGGAGAACAAGGTATTGACAGCCTCGGCAATTCCCTGAAGATTGCGGTAACCGGAATCGCCGCCGTTGACGATGGTGGCAACCGAGGCAGAATACAACGGAATTTTGTCAACGGTGTTGACCATATCCATGGTGAGTACTCCTTCTTTGTATATTCCGGTGATTACCTGCGCGTTCTGATAATAAGCGGGCCAATAGTACTGGCGGGGATACATGAAGAAAGGATAGTAGCCTGGGGCAGGCTCGGGACCGTAATAGGGGTAATAGTTGGGGGGAAGAACCGGCTCGGTCTGAATCTCTTTCTGCACCGACAATCCGATATTGATGAGAAGCGGGGAATCGGGACTTTCGGTGAAGCCACGCTCAAGCATCTGCTCCCTGATGGCGGCGGCAATGTTGTAATAGGTCACAGCCTGCATGCCGGGGACCATGGTTCCCTGATCGGGTGTGATGATACGGAAAGTAGAATAGGAGGAAAGCTTGGCATCGTTGTATGTTTCGCTGTTGACCAGCGTATAAGGGCTACAAGCCGCGAGCAACAATGCGGAAGCCATGAAAGCTAATATCTTTTTCATAAGGCATAGTGTTAGAATTATACTATATTAACGGCTTAAATTTCTAAAAGTTTTGTAAAATATTTGTCTATGACAATATAATCTTCTAAATTTGACGCATATAAAAACAACTCCGAAAGTACATAATTTATACTCATGATCGACATTACAGAAGTTTTTACACAATATTTAGAACAATATGACAGCGTGGATATCGCTGAATCAGAATTCAAGAAACAGATGCATGAAGATCCGGAGCTGAGAACCGCCTATCGCACCTGGTGTCATGAGGTGGGAAGTTCCGAAAAAAGAGGTTTTATGGATTTTTGCGAGGAGTATCTTGACAATAAAAACGACATCTGGGACTCTCTGAGCAGCGATTATGATGAGTGAACCGAATAATCGCAGAGTGCCTGCCGAGTGGGAACTTCCGGCGGCGATATTGTTGGCGTGGCCCCATGCTGATACCGACTGGCAATATATGCTTGAGGAGGTTGAGCAATGTTATGTAAGGTTGGTGAGCGCGCTGGCCAAATGGCACACGGTTATTGTGGTGTCGCCTGATATAGAGAGTGTAAAGCCTCATCTGAAGGATGTGGCACGCGACAAAATCATATATTTTCAAACCCAAACCAATGACACGTGGACCCGTGATTACGGGCCTATTACGTTGGAGGCAGACGGGAAGGTTAATGCGGTGGATTTCTGCTTCAACGCATGGGGCATGAAGTTTGCGGCGTGTTACGACAATCTGGTGACGCAAAAGCTGTGTGACTCAAGTCTCATCACAGCCCCGCGCATCAACTGCCGCAATTTTGTGCTTGAAGGCGGATCTATAGAGAGCGACGGTAAGGGTACACTGCTGACCACGAGCGAGTGTCTGCTGTCGCCAAACCGCAATGCGACCATGAACCGCGCGGAGATTGAGCGGTATCTACATGATGTGCTCGGATTCAGCCACCAACTATGGCTGGACCACGGCTATCTGGCCGGTGACGATACTGACAGCCACATTGATACGCTTGCCAGAATAGCCCCGCACGACACTATATTATATGTTGGGTGCACCAACCCTGAAGACGAGCATTATCATGAGCTTGATGCCATGAAGCGACAACTGATGGAGATGCGAACGCCGGAGGGTATGCCATATTCGCTCATAGAGCTGCCGATGCCTGATGCGATTTTTGATGAGGAAGGCGAAAGGCTTCCGGCAACATACGCTAATTTTTTGGTTACAGACAAGGCTATCTTCATGCCGTCGTACGGACAAAAGCGCAATGACGAGCTTGCGGCACAGATAGTGCAGATAGCATTCGGGCTGCCGGTTGAGCAGATAGACTGCAGAGCATTAATCAAACAGCATGGGTCGCTGCATTGCGCCACCATGCAAATTCCGTTGAAATCACTTTGTATCGATGAATAATCTTAAAGTAGGTATTATACAGCTGTCAAAAACAGCAGACATTCACGCTAATCGCGCACGATTGGCCGACGAGATACGCCGTGTAGCGACTCAAGGAGCACAGCTTATTGTGAATCAGGAACTTCATGATTCGCTTTATATCTGTCAGCATGAGGATATTCATGAATGCAACCTTGCCATTCCCATTCCGGGAGAGGCTACAGAATTCTATTCGGCTCTGGCCAAAGAGGTGGGAGTGGTGATTGTGACCTCGCTGTTTGAGAAGCGTGCGCCGGGATTATATCACAACACGGCAGTGGTGTTTGAGAAAGACGGCTCAATAGCAGGGAAATACCGCAAAATGCATATACCTGACGACCCGGCATATTATGAGAAATTTTATTTCACACCGGGAGATCTCGGGTTCAAACCTATTGATACATCGGTGGGGAAATTAGGTGTGCTCGTATGCTGGGACCAATGGTATCCAGAGGCAGCCCGTCTCATGGCACTTCACGGTGCGGAGATACTGATATATCCTACTGCCATCGGCTGGGAGAGCACTGACGAACATGATGAAAAGGTGCGTCAGCGTGATGCATGGATTGCTGTACAGCGCGGCCACGCGGTGGCAAACGGATTGCCGGTGGTAAGCGTAAACCGCGTGGGATTTGAAGCAGACCCGTCAGGACATACTGCCGGAATTGATTTCTGGGGGAGCAGTTTTGTGACCGGCCCACAGGGAGAATTTCTGTATCAGGCCCCTACCGATAAGGAGGTCAGCACGGTGGTGGATGTGGATCTGGAGCGGTCGGAGCATGTGCGCCGCTGGTGGCCTTTTCTCCGTGACCGCCGGATTGATGCCTACGATGACATAACCAAACGGTTTATAGACTGATACCCAAGTTTGGATGGTTAGCTGCACACGCTGGCCGGAAGTTCGCGACAATTGTATCGCGAGGCCATTATTTCGCCATAAGCGCCGGCAGATCTCAATGCCAAGAGATCACCGCGTGTGGTGACGGGCAACTGCTCATCTTTGCCAAACACATCGGAAGACTCACATATAGGTCCCACCACATCGTAAACAGCCGTTTCACCGGAGGCAGAGGTTAGATTCTGAATGGTGTGATGAGCCTGATACAGTGCCGGGCGAATGAGATCGGTCATGCCGGCATCAACTATCACGAAACGCTTGTTGAGTCCCTGCTTCACGTACAATACTTTTGTGATAAGAGAGCCGCACTGCGCCACAATGGAACGCCCGAGTTCAAAATGCAGTTCCTGTCCGGGACGCAAGCGCAAATGCTTATGGAACATTGAGAAATAAGTACGGAAGTCCGGGACCGGATTGGTATCGGGATGATCGTAATCTATGCCGAGGCCGCCGCCCACATTTATTATTGGGAAATAAATGCCTTGTGCATTGTAGTGGTCCTGAAGATTGTTGACTACATTGCAGAGCATACGAAAGGGGTCGCTTTGGGTAATCTGGGATCCGATATGGAAATGCAATCCGCGCAAATCGATGTGTGGTGAAGCCACACAACGCTTTACTATCGCCTCAAGCATCTCAATGCTTATGCCAAACTTATTTTCGGCAAGACCTGTGGTGATGTAGCTGTGGGTGTGGGCATCAATGTTAGGGTTCACGCGCAATGCCACCGGGGCTTTAACCCCCATTGCAGCGGCAATGCTCTCAATCACCTCAAGCTCGGCCTCAGATT
Organism: Bacteroides sp. CAG:927; assembly: GCA_000431155.1. Taxonomy (GTDB): domain Bacteria; phylum Bacteroidota; class Bacteroidia; order Bacteroidales; family Muribaculaceae; genus Paramuribaculum. The sequence goes on along the minus strand of HF985651.1, from coordinate 165,425 downwards.
CCACATTGAGACATTCAATACCGTGATTTAAAGCAAGCTCAATTTCATCATCGCGCTTACCTACACCGGCAAACACGATTTTATCGGGAGCGAAACCGGCATTCAGAGCGGCCTGTATCTCACCACCGCTCACGGCATCCACACCAAGCCCAGCATTGAGAATATGGCTGAGAATCACCGGATTTGCATTGGCCTTGATGGCGTAATGCACCCTGAAACCGGGATAATTGCTCATATCGCGCAAAATATCAAGGGTTTGGTCAAGGAGCTGTGTATCGTAATAGTAGAAAGGTGTGCGCACACTTTTCAGCAACTCCATCGGAAAACTATGAGTCATGTTATTTACCAAATATTATTTGTTAAACAAACGCTCACTCAATAGGTTCAGAGCCTTAACTTTGTCATCTTTGCGCACCAACAGGGAGATATTATAGTTGCTGCCGCCATAAGAAATCATGCGGACAGGCACATCCTTAAGAGCATTTACGACTTCGGCTTCAAAGCCACGATTCTGCCATTCAAGATCACCAACCACACAGATAATCACCATGTCTTTATCAACGGTCACAGTACCGAATTTTTTCAAATCATTCACAATGGCCTGAAGACAAGAAGTATTGTCAATAGTCACGGATACGCCCACCTCGGAGGTCACAATCATATCAATAGCTGTGCGATGAGTCTCAAAGATTTCAAACACCTTGCGCAAGAAACCGTAAGCCAAGAGCATGCGGCCACTTTTAATTTTAATAGCCGTAATGTTATCCTTGGCGGCGACAGCCTTAATGGTATGTGTGGCCCCGGCATTATATATCATGGTGCCTTTGGCCTCGGGATCCATGGTGTTGAGCAACCTAACCGGAATGTTGTTGAGTTTAGCAGGAAGGACGCAGGTGGGATGCAAAATTTTTGCACCGAAATATGCCAGCTCGGCAGCCTCATCAAAATGCAATTCACTAACAGGGCGTGTCCCGTCAACAAAACGCGGGTCATTATTGTGCATACCGTCAATGTCAGTCCATATCTCGATTTCATCAGCGTGCATGGCTGCGCCGAGCAAAGAGGCAGTATAGTCGCTACCACCACGCTGGAGATTGTCAATTTCGCCATAGGCATTGCGACATATAAAACCTTGAGTTATGATGATTTGAGCATTTTTGTGTTCCGATAATGCCTGATTGAATTTCTCACGTATATATTCGGTGTCAGGCTCGCCGTTGCGGTCAGTACGCATGAAATCCAACGCGGGTAAAAGAACGGCATCCACACCTTTCTCCCTGAGATAGAAATACATCAAGGCGGTACTCATAAGTTCGCCCTGAGCGAGAACTTCTTTTTCATCAAGCGAGGTGAAACTTTCCGTCTCCAATCCACGGATAAAAGAAATGCTTGCGGAAATGGCTTGTGAAGCAGCCTCGGCAGCCTCGGCTGTAGCATAGAGTTCCTTTATAACCGCTGCGTATTTTGATTCAAGGGCATTGAGAGTTTCTTTTGCACCTACGGCATTGCCTTTATGGAGATAATCGGAAATTTCCACAAGAGTGTTGGTAGTGCCGGACATTGCACTAAGGACCACAACATTTTTGCCACGTGATGTAATAAGCTCAGCCACATTCCTGATACGCATGGGTGAACCCACCGACGTACCACCAAATTTCATAACTTTCATATACAGTGCGTACTATGTAAAAAACGTGCGCAAATATACAAAAATTATTCGATTAACTGCTTGTTTTCACACTTAACAACACGAGCAGGGTACTCTTCAACAAACGTGAGATTATGCGTAGCCATAATAACTGCGGTGCCGGAGGCGGCAATGTCATGCAAACGGCGGACGATATGTCTTGCCGTTTCGGGGTCAAGATTGCCTGTAGGCTCATCGGCGAGCAAGATTCTGGGATTGTTGAGCATAGCCCGAGCCATCACAACACGTTGCTGCTCGCCGCCGGAAAGCTCGTGGGGGAATTTATAGCCCTTGTTGAGCATACCCACTTCCTTGAGCACCTGCTCAATACGTGCCTGAATGTCGGTGGCATCACGCCATCCCGTAGCATCAAGGACAAAACGCAAATTGTCAATCACGGAACGGTCGGTAAGAAGCCGAAAGTTCTGGAACACAACACCAACATTGCGGCGCAAATATGGTATTTCCTTATTTTTAATGTTGTTGAGGTCATAATCAAGGACCCTTGCCTCACCTGCAGCAATAGGCACCTCGGCATACATGGATTGCAGCAAAGTACTCTTGCCGGAACCCACCTTACCGGTGAGATACACAAATTCGCCCTTTGCCACCCTAAGATTAACATTGCGCAAAGCAATCAGCTCCCTATGGTGCAAAGCCACGCGCCTGTAATCGACTACAATCTCATCACTGTACATAAATATGCCGGTAGTAAAAGGTTAATAGCCCATTTCGGCGAGGAATTTTATGCGGACGAGCCTAATTTCGTCCTCGGTGTATTCATCGCCAAGTTCCTTATATGCGGTATTGAGATCGCCCATCTCACTTTCCTTGAAGTGCTCGTAGATGTCATCCTGCTGGTCTTCATCAAGAATCTCATCCACATAGTAGTTAATGTCAATCTTAGTGCCGGCATTGAGTATGCCCTCGATATGCTCAAGAAGCTCATCAAAATCCAGCCCCATGGAATTAGCAATTTCATCCAAAGGAATCTTGCGGTCAATGAGATGCACGATATTGATTTTCACTTTGCTCTTGTTGGGCACGGTGCGCACCTTCATGTCCTCGGGACGCTCAATTTCATTGTCCTCCACATGACGGCGTATAACATTGATGAATTCCTGTCCGTAACGACGGGCCTTGCCCATGCCCACGCCGGATATATCGGCAAGTTCCTCAATAGTGATAGGATATGTGGTTGCCATAGATTCCAGAGAAGGATCCTGGAAGATGACATAAGGAGGGAGCCCCACTTTTTTTGCCACTTTTTTGCGCAGGTCCTTAAGGATAGAATACAGCTCCGGATCGGCAGCGCATCCGGCGCCACTCTTCACCACATCCACTTCCTCTTCATCATTGAATTCGGTATCTTCCACGATTTTGAACGATACCGGTTTTTTCAAAAATTCGCGACCTTTGTCGGTAAGGCGAAGCAAACCGTAGTTTTCAATATCGCGGGTAATATAACCGCCAATCACACCTTGGCGAATCACGGCATTGAGGAACTTGGCATCAAGCTGCTCTTCGCTGCCGAAAATTTCCAAATCATTATGACGATATGCCTTGATTTCGTTGGAGTTAACTCCACGTAGGACATCAATTATATATTCTGCTTTGAACTTTTCTTTGAGTGCGGAAATGGCTTCCAACACTGCACACAATTCATCTTTCGCTTCCACTTTCTTCTTAGGATTTAAACAGTTGTCGCAATTGCCACAATTCTCTTGAGTATATTCTTCACCAAAATAGTGCAGCAGAGTTTTGCGACGACACATACTTGATTCGGCATAAGAAGCCGTTTCGGCAAGTAACTGCCTACCAATTTCCTGCTCGGCAACGGGTTTGTTCTGAATGAATTTCTCCATTTTCTGCAAGTCTTTGGCAGCGTAGAAAGTTATACACAAACCTTCGCCACCGTCGCGACCAGCACGCCCCGTTTCCTGATAGTACCCCTCAAGAGATTTTGGCATGTCATAATGTATAACAAATCTAACATCGGGTTTGTCAATTCCCATGCCAAAAGCTATTGTAGCCACAATCACATCCACCTTCTCATAAAGAAACGCATCCTGATTTGCGCTCCTTGTGGCACTGTCCATTCCGGCATGGTATGCCAAAGCCTTAATGTCGTTGACGCGCAAAAGTTCAGCAAGTTCCTCCACTTTTTTACGGCTGAGACAGTATATGATACCAGACTTACCTTCCATACCCTTGATAAACTTGATTATGTCCTTGTCTATCGAGGCGGTTTTGGGACGGATTTCGTAGTAGAGGTTCTGACGGTTGAACGAGCTTTTGAACACGTTAGCTCCAAGCATGCCAAGATTTTTCTGGATGTCGTGCTGCACCTTAGGAGTGGCAGTGGCAGTAAGAGCAATGACAGGATGTGCACCTATTTCATTTATGATTGGGCGAATACGCCGATATTCGGGGCGGAAATCATGACCCCATTCGGATATACAGTGAGCTTCATCAACAGCGTAAAAGGATATGGACACATTTTTCAGGAACTCAATATATTCTTCTTTGGTAAGCGATTCGGGAGCAACATAAAGGAGCTTTGTCTTACCGGAGAGAATATCGCTCTTGACCTGATCCACAGCGGCCTTGTTAAGAGAGGAATTGAGGAAATGCGCCACGCCGTCCTCTTCGCTGAAGTTTCGCATAGCATCCACCTGATTCTTCATAAGCGCAATGAGCGGCGAAATAACTATGGCAGTACCTTCCATCAGTAATGATGGCAACTGGTAGCACAACGACTTGCCACCTCCGGTGGGCATAAGCACAAAAGTGTCGTTCCCGTCAAGAAGGCTTTTGATTATATCTTCCTGATTGCCTTTGAAAGTGTCAAAGCCAAAATGAAGTTTAAGCGCATCGGTGAGTTCGGTATGACTGGCCATATTTATAATGAAGATTTAGGTGTAATTAATTGAGGGGGAGGGTAAAATATATATTTAGAGTGAATGTATCTACTATAAATTATTTACTTCAAAATTAGCATTACGCAATTTTTCAAGAGCGTAATCGGGAGTGACTATGAATTTCTCTACTTTTTGAGAAGGGATATCATACATAGCATCAATCATTATGGACTCAACAATCGAGCGGAGGCCACGGGCACCGAGCTTGTATTCAATGGCTTTGTCCACAATAAGATCGAGTGTTGCCGGCTCAAATTCCAGTTCCACACCATCCATCTTAAAGAGCTTCTGATACTGCTTAACGATGGCATTTTTAGGCTCGGTAAGGACACGGCGCAATGCAGAACGGTCCAAAGGATCAAGATGGGTGAGAATAGGCAAACGGCCGATAATTTCGGGTATGAGACCAAAAGACTTCAAATCCTGTGGAGCCACATACTGCAAGAAATTTTCACGGTTCACGCCCGGACGGACGCTATTGGTATAACCGACCACATGGGAATTGAGACGCTGGGCGATCTTTCGCTCAATACCGTCAAAGGCACCTCCACATATAAACAAAATGTTTTTGGTGTTAACGGGTATCATGCGCTGCTCGGGATGCTTGCGTCCACCCTGCGGGGGTACATTGACGATGGAACCTTCAAGTAGTTTGAGCAAACCCTGCTGCACACCTTCACCGCTGACATCGCGAGTGATGGAGGGGTTGTCGCCTTTACGGGCAATCTTGTCGATTTCATCAATAAACACGATGCCTTTTTCAGCTTTTTCCACATTGTAGTCAGCAGCCTGCAACAGACGGGTGAGCAGGCTTTCAATATCCTCGCCCACATATCCGGCCTCGGTAAGAACCGTGGCATCCACAATGGTGAAAGGCACATCCAAAAGGCGAGCTATGGTTTTAGCCAACAGAGTTTTACCGGTGCCGGTAGGACCAACCATTATGATATTGCTTTTTTCAATATCCACATCGTCATCGGCATGCTGCGCCAAACGCTTATAGTGGTTATATACAGCCACGGACAAGTATTTCTTAGCCGACTCCTGCCCTATCACATAACTGTTGAGAAACTCACAGATTTCAACAGGTTTCGGGATTTTGGTCAAATCGTGCTGCTCCGGGACATCAGCTTTGGAGGTCGGCACAGCCTCACCGGTGAATTCCTTCACGGCCTGCTGGATGTGGTTGACACAATCGGCACAGATATATACATTGGATATAGGACTTGGCACCATAAGGTTGGAGGCATCGGGACGCGCTCCACAGAATGCACATCTTATATCCTGATCATCAGATTTCTTTTTTGCCATAAATGGTGTAAAAAGTTAGTGTTTGGCTTTAACAAGCACATCATCAATCATGCCGTATTCCTTGGCTTCCTGAGCGGTCATCCAATAATCGCGGTCGGAATCACGCTCAACCTTGTCAAACGACATACCACTATGATCAGAGATTATGGTATAAAGTTCTTTTTTGAGTTTCTGAATTTCACGCGCGGTGATTTCAATGTCAGAAGCCTGACCTTGCGCACCACCCATGGGCTGATGAATCATGACACGCGAATGCTTGAGGGCAAAACGCTTGCCTTTAGCACCGGCCACGAGCAACACAGCGGCCATGGAAGCGGCCATACCGGTGCAGATGGTGGCAACATCGCTGGATATGTACTGCATTGTGTCATAAATGCCCAGACCGGCGTAAACGGAACCGCCGGGGGAGTTGATGTAAATGCTCACATCCTTGCCTGAATCGGTGGAATCAAGGTAAAGAAGCTGAGCCTGTATAACATTTGCGGTGTAATCATTAACTTCGGTGCCAAGGAAAATGACACGGTCCATCATCAGACGCGAGAAGACATCCATCTGCGCCACATTGAGCTGACGCTCTTCAATGATGGTTGGGGAAATGTAGCTTGAAGTAATTTGAGACGAAAGAGCAGCGGCGTACTGGTCAACGGCGAGGCCGTTCATGCCAAGATGCTTAACTGCATAATTTCTGAAATCGTTATTCATATAAATGATATTCTGTTTTATTTCTTAATTCAAAGTTAGTATTTTTCCCTGTTTCAAACAAATATTTTCACATGAAAATAAATTTGCGTCAGTACCATATCTCACCCTCGCGATCAGTAAGTTCAAGTTCAACGGTGTCGCCTGCCATAATCATGCTGTGGGTTATGAAGCTCTTGTGATAGGGCTTGCCGTTGACTTTCACTGATTTTATATAGGGCTTGTTGCCTTTTTCCGCGCCCGGGGCAAGGAGAGTAAAGACATATCCGGAGGGAGTGCGGATTTCAACTTTGTCAAACAACGGTGTAACAAGCTCGTATTCTCCGCTCACAGGGTCAACGGGATAGAAGCCCATGGCACCAAAGACATACCATGCAGACATCTGTCCGCAATCGTCATTGCCACACAGCCCGGCAGGAGTGTCGTTGTAAAGCTCGGTAAGGATGCGGCGCACGAGTTTCTGCGCTTTCCACGGCTGCTGAACCTTGTTGTAGAGAAACGCCACATGATGGCTCGGCTCGTTGCCATGAGCGTACTGTCCTATCATGCCGGTAGAGAAAATAGGAAGCCCCTCATTGGTTTTGGGGGTATAAGAGAACATGCTGTCAAGACGCGCAATAAATTTGTCTTTGCCGCCAATCAGGCTGATGAGGCCGTCCACATCGTGCTGAACGGACCAAAAATACTGCCACCCGTTGCCCTCACAGATATAGGTGGTGTAGTCATCGGGAGAGAAGTCGCGAAGCCATTCGCCCTTGCTGTCGCGCGGCTGCATCCAACGGGTAGCGGGATTGAATGCGTTGACATAGTTCTTTGAGCGTTTCAAATACTCGCTCTCCACATCTTTGTGGCCAAGGAAACCGGCGAGACGGGCAATGCAGTAGTCATCGTAAGCATACTCAAGAGTGCGAGACAAAGACCAGTTGTCCTGACAGTAAGGATCATCGACATCGTAAGGCACATAACCGAGCTGCTTATAGAGACCTATGCCGCGATAATCGTCAATATTGGAGGTGGCGATACATGCGGCAAGAGCGTCTTCCGGGTCTATGGGCCCCTGCCCCTTGAGAACGGCATTAACTATTACCGGCACGGCATGGTAGCCTATCATCATGTCTGTTTCACCGCCCCACATGTTCCACACAGGAAGGCGACCGCTCTGGTTATAGAACTCTATAAGCGAGGATGCCATATCACCGTTGCGACGCGGATTGATTATGGCAAGGAGGGGATGGAGTGCGCGATAAGTGTCCCAGAGGGAGAATGTAGAGTAGTTGGTGGTGACACCTCCGTTGTGAATCTGCTTGTCAGGGCCGAAGTATCTGCCGTCAACATCACAGAATATAGTGGGGCAAATGATGGTGTGATAGAGCGCGGTGTAGAAGGTGCGCAAGCGCGCGTCATCGCTGCTGCTCACGTTCACCACGGACAGCTCCTTGTTCCACAAAGCCCGTGCGCTCTGCACGTATTCATCAAAATTGTCGCCGGGAGCCTCTGCGGTGAGATTTTTTCCCGCACCCTCCTCACTCACGCCCGACAGACCGGTGCAGAGCACTATCTTTTCATCGGGGGCGGTATTGAAATAGCACCATGCAATGCCACCGGGTACAATCTTAACAGAATCGGGAGCCCTTGAGAACCTTGTGCGGAAATACACACGCTGGTCACGCGCCCACCCTGTGGAGAAACGATAACCCGAAAGTTCATCGGGGCTTACGCGCCTCACTCCGGCGGCAGTGACGGAATCCCAGTTCATGGCCTTGGCGAGATTCAGAATGACGGCCGCAGGCCCACCGCGACGGAAGGTATAACGCTGGATGCCTGTGCGAGATGTGGCGGTAAGCTCCACATCAATATCATAGTCGCTGAGGGTGACCTTGTAATATCCTGCAGACGCTTCTTCGCTGTCATGGCTGAAACGCGAATGTATGCCGAGAGGTGCCGGCGCCTCGCGCACAGGGAGCATGACGGGCATATAGGAGACATCGTACATGTCCCCTGCCCCAACTCCCGAAAGATGAGTATGGCTGAAGCCGGCAATAGTGCTATCGGGATAATAGTATCCGGCAATGCGGTCCCAACCGGGGATGCCATTGTCGGGGCTAAGCTGCACCATGCCGCGAGGGGCCTGCGCGCCGGGATATGTATTGCCGGTAAAATCGGTGCCTATAAGCGGATCCACCATTTCTGCCGGTGTTTTCGGAGCATCGCCGCTACCCGCACAGGCGGATAACAGGAGAGAGAATGCTAATAATGGAAGTGCTTTCATCATAATTGGTTTTTACAAATTTACACATTATGCTTCATATACAAGCATATGCACAAAAAAAAATTTGCGGCACCCGTTAGGAATGCCGCAAATTTGATCGCGAAAATATTGTTTTAGATCTTGGATGCGATTTCCTTGAAAGCGTCAAGAGAGACTGTGCTTTCGTCCAAAGTCACAGCCTGCTTGAGTGCAGAATAGAACTTGGCATCGCCAACCTGCTCGATGAGACGGCCGCGATAGTTCTTGTCGTCAAGGATGTTCTTGGCAAAGTTGGTAATGGTTTCATCGTCCATGTTGGTCATACCGTACTGAGCGAACTGACGGGCAGCAAGCACTTTGGCCTGAGCCATGAGGTCAGCTTCCTCAATTTTAACGCCGAGCATCTGTGCGATGCGCTCCTTGATGAGCTGCCATTTGAGGTCGTCTTTCATCTTTGCGTATTCCTCATCGATGTTTTGCTCGTTAAGAGACTCGTTGCGGCTGATGAGCCAGCGTTTGAGAATGGCGTCAGGAAGCTCCATGTTGCCATATTTCTCAAGGAAGAATTTGCGAGCGCTAAAAGAGAATATCATGTCGCTGTTGCCCTGAAGCTCAGAAGCGATCATGCCTTTGAGGGCTTCGCGATACTCCTCGGCATTGTGCACGCGGTCTTTACCGAATACGTTGGTGAAGAATTCCTCACCGTCCTCGGCAGGACGCACAACGATGATTTCGCTAATAGTCATCTCAAAGTTGCCCTGAACTTCAGAGGTGCGATTCTTGTCGATGTTGAGCATTGAAGCAAGCTCGGTCACATTGTCGCCGGAAGCCTTGCGGGGATCAAAGACAACCTTGTCGCCGACCTTCTTGCCAGTGAATTTGGCAGCCTCATCCTTGTCAACAAAGTACATGGGAGCGATAATGCCGCTTACTACCTGAATAGCGTCATCACCTTCCTTAACGGTACCGTCCTCGTTGAGCTGCATGATAGCGCCCTTGACAAGAGCGTCGGGCTCCACTTCCTCGCCGGGCACCTGAGCGCCGAAGCGTTTGCGGAAAGCGGCATCCTGCTCATTGATCATCTCATCGCTCACCTCTATATTATAATAGGGTATCTTTTCGTCCTTGTCAACTTTGATGTCAAGCTCGGGGGCGAGAGCGAGGTCAAATTCAAAAGTGAAATCTTTCTGGTTCTTGAGGTCAAGTTCCTTCACTTCCACGGGCACCGGGGCGCCAAGTATATTGAGCTTGTTGTCGCGGATATAATTAGTGACAGCGTCATAAACCAGCTCGTTGATGACATCGCTGGTAACCTGACGGCCGAAACGACGCTGGAGCTCGCCAATGGCCACATGACCTTTGCGAAATCCGGGAATCTGGTTGTTGCGGCCAATCTTTTTAAGGTCGGCCAACACTTTTTCTTTGTAATCGTTCTCTTCTACCGACACAGTCAAACGAGCGCTAACGGCATCGGTATTTTGCAGGGTTACGTTCATAAAATTTTATGATGTTAGATTTGATTGAAGTATCATTAAATTGATTTCAAGGTGCAAAATTAATATTTAGTATGGGATTGCACAATTTCCTGTTGATTTTAATGTTTTTTATGCGTTTTATGAAAACGCGGCAGAAAGATGCATAATTTATGTATATAGTTACAATACAAATTACACATCAATATGGTTCGGCGTTTTTTAATTGCGTTTTAATAGAATTTAACGCATGAACGCAACAGAATATCAAAATTTAATATTTAGTTTGTAATAATTATTCATTTTCACATTAACTATTTTTTATGAAGAAACTTTTTACTCTTGCACTTTCATTTATGGCTACCGTTGCTGTAAGCCATGCCGAAGTACTGACATTCAATGTTTATGATTCAGACAGCCAGACCTATTGTCAGGACTTTCAATCGGAATTCACCATCAGTGCCAACGGCACCTACACGATTGAGAACTTTGTCAATTCCGGACAGCCACTGAGCTTCACAATCGGAGACATGGTTGATGACACAAATTATGGAATCACACTGACCGGTGACAACATTGAATTATATTCCGACTATTCAATGGGGTATCTGCTTGATGGAGATGGGGGATATTCGACAGGCATAGTGTATGATGAGAGCGGAACCGCGACCAATCTGAACTATCTGTTCATATATTACGGTATGTATTCAACACTTACTCCGACTGTGGCTGACGGTGTACGCACATATGACGGAATGATAAACTTCACCGGCTTCCTTGACTCAGGCGACGATTCACCGTACTATTATGCTTATTTTTCATTTACCGACCCGACTTACGACAGCATCAAATCGGTGACCACCAATGACGAGAACGCTCCCGTGGAATATTACAACCTGCAGGGAATGCGCATCAGCAATCCCGAAAACGGCATCTTTATCCGCCGTCAGGGAAGCAAGACCTCCAAGGTGACAATAAAATAAGAGACAGGATACAATTATGGGTTGTGGCATTGCGTGATTGCGCGATGCCACATTTTTTTTGTGGACATATACGACACATCTTATACATTACATTCTTTGCGTTGTGAGGATTATTTATTAACTTCGCACAAAATTCACTACATCCACCAAAATGGCCGACAATTCCCTTCTTACACGCCTTGACGGCATAGAATCGCGATTTGAAGAAGTAAGCACCCTCATCACTGACCCCAATGTGATCAGTGACATGAAACGCTATGTGCGCCTGACCAAGGAGTATAAGGACCTGGAAAGGCTGGTCAATGCCACACGACGCTACCGCACTATTGTGGCGAATATTGAAGAGGCCCGTCAGGTGCTTGACACAGAGAGCGATGAAGAGCTGCGCGAGATGGCGAAAGAGGAGCTTGACGAGGCGCAGAGCCTTTTGCCAGGGCTTGAAGAGGAGATAAAGCTGCTACTGATTCCGGCGGATCCGGAGGATGGCAAGAATGCGATACTGGAGATACGCGGCGGCACAGGAGGCGACGAGGCGGCAATATTTGCCGGTGACCTTGCCAAGATGTATATGAAGTATTGCGAGACAAAAGGATGGAACGTGGCCATTACCTCGGCAAGCGAAGGAGCTGCGGGGGGGTACAAGGAGATAGTGATGTCAGTGACGGGCGACAATGTATATGGCACTCTGAAATATGAGAGCGGTGTACACCGCGTGCAGCGCGTGCCGGCGACAGAAACCCAAGGACGCGTGCACACATCGGCGGCCACGGTAGCTGTGCTGCCGGAAGCAGAGCCTTTTGATGTGGAAATCAATGAAGGCGAAATCAAATGGGACACATTCAGGAGCGGGGGTGCCGGCGGCCAGAATGTGAACAAGGTGGAGTCGGGCGTGCGCCTGCGCTACATGTGGCGCAATCCCAACAGCGGGGAAACGGAGGAGATACTCATAGAATGTACGGAAACCCGCGACCAACCCAAGAACAAGGAAAGAGCACTGAGCCGCCTGCGCACTTTCATATATGACAAAGAGCATCAGAAATATATAGACGACATAGCTTCGCGCCGCAAGACGATGGTGTCAACCGGCGACCGATCGGCGAAGATACGCACCTACAATTATCCGCAGGGGCGTATTACCGACCACCGCATCAATTACACCATCTATAATCTGGCCGCATTCATGGACGGTGACATACAGGATGTGATTGACCATCTGATTGTGGCGGAGAATGCCGAGAAGCTAAAGGAATCGGAACTTTAATCTACTCCATAAACAGCATTTTTTATCATGAATTACAATCAACTCGTTGAGCAAATTCGCACAAAAGGCTCGTTTCTTTGCGTGGGCCTTGACACAGATCCGGCCAAACGGCCATCATGCCTTATGGGCAGCCGTGATGCTGTGTTTGAATTCAACCGTGCCATAATTGACGCAACGGCCCCCTACTGCATCGCATACAAACCCAATCTCGCATTCTATGAAGCGGACGGAGTGGAAGGCTGGGTGGCCCTTGAACGCACAATAGGATACATACGGGAAAAATATCCGGAAATGTTCATAATCGCTGATGCGAAACGCGGCGACATAGGCAATACCTCCAAACTATATGCGCGGACTTTTTTTGAGCATCTGAATGTGGACGCGCTCACTGTGGCTCCATATATGGGAAGCGACAGTGTGACTCCATTTCTGGGATATGAAGGGAAATGGGTGATACTGCTGGCGCTTACATCCAACCCGGGTAGCCATGATTTCCAGCTCACAGAGGACAAGGACGGCAAGCAGCTGTTTGAGCAAGTTCTGGACAAATCACAGGAATGGGCAGACAAGGAAGCCATGATGTATGTGGTGGGAGCCACTCAGGGAAGCATGTTTGCCAAAATACGCGAGCACGCTCCCAATCATTTTCTGCTTGTGCCCGGCGTAGGAGCACAAGGGGGAAGCCTTGAAGAAGTGTGCCGTTACGGTATGACCAAGGATTGCGGCCTGATTGTGAACTCTTCACGCGGCATAATATATGCATCGTCGGGCGAGGATTTTGCAGAAGCGGCCGGACGCGAAGCAGCCAAGCTTGCCGAGCAGATGAAGGGGCTGCTTGAAAAATATAACTCTTGATAAGCAAGTTTTAAAAACTATTCACTAACTTTGCCTATCAAGCAAATGTTATTTACAATTGGAATATAAACTCAACTCATAATCAACCATTTACTAAAATGAATATCGACAATTACAATTTCGCTGGCAAGAAGGCCATCGTTCGCGTGGACTTCAATGTGCCCCTTGACGAAAACGGTAAAATCACCGACGACACCCGTATTCGCGGTGCTCTTCCCACTCTTGAAAAGATTCTCAAGGACGGTGGCAGCCTTATTATCATGAGCCACATGGGTAAACCCAAAGGCAAAGTGAACCCCAAATTCTCTCTTGCCCAAATCAAGGACGATGTAGCCAAAGCCCTTGGCCGCGAGGTGAAATTTGCACCCGATTGCGCCAATGCAGCTGAAGCAGCAGCCAACCTCAAACCCGGCGAAGTGCTTCTGCTTGAAAACCTCCGTTTCTATCCTGAAGAGGAAGGCAAACCCGTTGGCATCGACAAGGAAGATCCCAACTATGACGCAGCCAAAAAGGAGATGAAAGAGCGTCAGAAAGAGTTTGCAAAAACATTGGCCAGCTATGCAGATGTTTACGTGAACGATGCATTCGGTACCGCACACCGCAAACACGCTTCAACAGCCGTAATCGCAGACTATTTTGACAAGGAAGACAAGATGCTCGGCTACCTGATGGAGAAAGAGGTTAAGGCCGTTGACAATATCCTCAGCGACATCAAACGCCCCTTCACCGCTATCATGGGCGGCTCCAAGGTTTCAACCAAGATCGGTATTATCGAGAACCTTATGGACAAGGTGGACAACCTGATACTTTGCGGCGGCATGACTTATACTTTTGCAAAAGCTATGGGCGGCAAGATCGGTCAGTCAATCTGCGAGGACGACAAACTGCAGCTGGCTCTTGACATCATGAAGAAAGCCAAAGACAAAGGCGTTAATCTGGTGCTCGGTACAGACTGCGTGGCTGCTGATTCATTCTCCAACGACGCTCACACCCAGATATGCTCTGTGATGGACATTCCCGATGGCTGGGAAGGTCTTGATGCAGGTCCCGAAACCCGCAAAGCTTTTGCTGATGCCATCAAGGGTGCCAAGACTATTCTCTGGAACGGTCCTGCCGGCGTATTTGAATTTGACAACTTTACCGCAGGCTCACGCGCAATTGCCGATGCTATAGTGGAAGCCACCAACAATGGTGCATTCTCTTTGGTTGGCGGCGGTGACTCAGTGGCTTGTATCAACAAGTTCGGTCTTGCTGATCAGGTATCTTATGTGTCAACCGGTGGCGGCGCTCTTCTTGAAGCTATTGAAGGTAAAGTGCTTCCCGGTATCGCAGCAATCAAGGGCTAAACGATATTTGCACTACAGATTAAAGGGGCGAACCGAATGGCTCGCCTCTTTTGTTTTAGAGCTGGATTGTGCGGACAAATATTCTTTAATTTAATTCAGGCTAAGGGTTAATTTCATTAAATTTGCAGATGAATTATAATCTTGTGCTTTTATGACAAATAGCCCATCTTTGTGCGACGATATTCTGCCATACAACAATCTCAGATTTGAGCCGGTTGATAAAGACTACATTAAGGTGGTTTATGTCAGGCTCCTGCTTGTATATGTGATTCTTATGGCTTGTGCCCTATTCATTCTGCTGATTGAAGCCGAGAGCATGCCTCTTATGCTGATCGGGGCTGAGTTGGTGCTGACTGCGGCTTTTGTTGCAAATATGGCGTTCGTTCGCAAAATATACTCTTTCAAAGGGTATAGGCTCAGTGAAAAGGATATTTCCTACAGATCCGGAATCTTTTTTCCCAAGGTTACCACCATACCGTTCTGCAAAATACAGCAGGTAAGCGTGCGCCGCAATCCAGTGACGAGTATTTTCGGACTGTATTATATTGATGTGATAAACGGCTCACAGTCAATTACCAGCCAAATGACTATACCGGGTCTGACACGGGAAAAAGCCGAAGAGTTAAAATCGTTGATATTGGCAAATACCTGTTGCGATGAAGAATGACTTCTCAAGTCCGCGCCGCATGAGTGCAGGTGCTTTCGTGATAATCGCCATGAAAACATTCAAAGAACTTGCCGGTGCCTTTTTCTTTATATTCGTGTCCATTCTGTTCACGCCGTCTGAGCAAAATTCATTTTCAGGGACTCTGATAAAAATTGCGATAGCGTCAGGAGTAATTATATCCCTGTCGCTGCTTGCAGCATTTCTGAAATATTATTACAGGAAATATCATATCAAGGACGACAAACTGATTTTTACTCACGGGATTGCCTTCCGTCAAACAACAAGCATACCTCTGGAGAAAATCCACAATCTTCGTACTAAAAAAGGACTGTTGTACCAAGTTCTTGACATGCGTGGCGTGACATTTGACACTCTCGCCAATGACCAAAAGGATGTGGAACTGATTCTTAATGAAAGTGACTGGCTCATGCTTCTGTCGCATGTGGGGGAAAGCGAGATTACTGCCAAAGAGGAAATATGGAGGGTCAGCAACTCAAATATCATAAAAGGAGCCTTATGCCAGAATCATCTTAAGGGATTTTCAGTGCTTGCAGCCTGCCTAACTCCGGTGTTCAACAATCTAAATGAGCTTGGCAGTGACACGACAGACCGGATTTTTGATTATATTGACACCGGTGCCAGCGAGTATCTTTCGTCAGCCGGCCAATGGCTCTGTTTCTTCGCGGTGGTCTATATTATCGTCGTAGTGCTGTTGACCGCGAGAATAATGCTACGTTACGGCAACATGGCAATAACCATAATCGGTGAAAAGCTCACAATGTCATCTGGAATTCTATCGCGTTACACCTGTCGCCTTTCTCGCGACAAAGCGACAATCATCACGATAAAACAAAACCCCTTAGAAAAAATTGCCGGATGCAAAACAATCACTATAGGCCAGGCATCCAATGCTTCCGAGACGAAGCAATGGAATGAAATACGCATTTATGGCTCCAACCTTGATGAAAAGGTTATTGACTGGTGGCTTGATGACAGCACCCATGCAAACGAGCAACCTTTTCTTTCGGCCAAATCGGGAAAAGGTGTTGCCGTAAGAAAATTTATTCCAAACCTGCTTGTGGCAGCGGTTGTGACCTATGTGCTGATACATTTTGTGGAGATAGTGTCATTAGGTGTTTTAATCGGCTCCGTGTATGCATGTTTGGCCGGGATACGCGCAGTCATGGCATGGAAGCACAGCCGGATAGCACTCAACAAATCATATATCAAGGTAAACCTCGGCAATATCGCCAAGATCAGCAACTATATGAGATACTGCGACATAGAGTCGGTGGAAATCAAATGTTCTCCTTTCACGAGGTTTACACATCGTGTATCTCTCCGGCTCTACACAAATGCAGAAACTATATCGATGTATTCCCTGAAAATCAATTCTGTTGTAAGATTACGGAACCTAATACTTTCGCAGGCGGAGCGAGATACATTAAATAACCAATGATTCATACAGACATATGATAAGAATAGATGTAACGAAACAGAGTACGGAAGAGCTGGCGCTTGCCAATGAACATGCACAGTTAATATTCACTTTCAACCACACTATGCCCGGCACAGCGGAATACGTAGAGCTGATGCACCGCATATTTCCGGAAATGGGGGAAGGCAGCCGTGTAAGCTCTCCCCTCACCGCCATACGGCCACACATGGTGAAGATAGGTAAGAACGTGATAGTCATGCCGGGATGCCTTATGATGTCGGCGGGAGGGATAACCATAGATGACGGAGCCATGATAGCAGCCAACGTGCAGCTGATTTCCAACAACCATGATGTGTATGAACGGCATATAATCACCTGCGAGCCGGTGCATATAGGCAAGAACGCATGGATAGGAGCGGGTGCCACAATATTGCCCGGAGTGACGATAGGCGACAACGCTATTGTGGGTGCAGGGAGTGTGGTGACCAAGGATGTGGCCGCTGATACAGTTGTGGCCGGCAATCCGGCAAAATTCATCAAACGAATACCGCCCAAGGCTGAATGCGCAACAGTGAGCGATGAGGAAGACCCCATTCAACTCGGGCTTGACAGCTGCGGCGATTAAGAGACAGTGCCGCTCAACGAGTGGAATGAAGCCATGTAAGGCGGTGCCAAAATGCCTCCAAAGGACCTTGTCTGTGGGCTGACAGCCACCATTGCGTAAACGCCAATTGCAAAACGAATACGCCTATACCGATAAACAAACTTATGGTATAACCACAATACGGAGCCAAATAGAGTCCAATCGGGAAATATATCAAAGCACCTATAACTGATTGAGATACATAATTGGTAAGACTCATTTTGCCATAGTTCTGCAAAAGGTGTGAATGATGTCCGAAGGAAGTTTTGCCGTACAGAAGCATAAAAGCTGAAATAAGGACGAATGCGAACGATAATTTCTGCCACATGTCAAATATTATGGCCAATAATTTACACGCAGCATTCTCCACGACAGCCAATTGGGCATGAATAAAGTATAGTGGCAAAAATACTGCGAATGCTACTATCAACATTCGTTTCCAGAAGCGAAGATGCTCATCGGACAACACGAACAGCTGCTTTCTGCCCAAAATAAATCCAAGAAGGAAGAACCCGGCAGTCTGCATGAATCGGCCGGCATCTATAGCCCAAAACAGACTGGCCTTTTGTCCTACCCCGATATTGCACATAATAAAGTCCCAGAAATTACCAGTCTTGACAACAGATCCCACTTCGGCATACAATTCGCCGACATGCAGATCAGGGATATGGAACCCGGGCACAAAAGCCAACATCAACAAATAAATCCATTCTACAGGCTGAAGCAAAACAGCACAGCCAAGATAGCCACATTTTTAGTTTTCCAGTGCCGTACAATCACAAGCACCCCTCCGACCACTGTAAACAGCAACAGCACATCTCCACCGGGAAAGAAAGCGGCGTTGAGACAAGCGAACCCAGCCAAAAGCAATAATCTCCACATGAACCTGTATCCAAAATCGTGTCCGGCCTTTTGCTGATTGCGGTTTTGAATATAAAACGTGAATCCGAACAGCAATGCGAATATGGCATACGCCTTACCAGCGAACAAGAAAAAAGTGACATCAAACACAGATTTGTCCAAAACTGCCAGCCAATCGGGTTCACTCACCGGATAGACAGGAAATATAAAATGCTCAACATTGTGAATCAGAAGAATTGCCATTACAGCAAATCCACGCAGGGCATCAACAGAATGGATTCTAATATGGGACATCACTATAATATGGGGGTTATTTGTTTAAGCGAGGGAGCTTCGGGAAAAGGCGGCGCACACGCACAAGAGCCGAAGAGACACTGTTGCCACCGACCACGAGGCTGACGGCAATGACAATCAGCACCAATCCCCCACAAATGCGTGGCGTGAACGACTCATCAAACATTGTAACCCCTATGACAACGGCAGTCAACGGCTCCAAGGCACCAAGTATGGCTGTGGGGGTTGAACCGATGCACTGAATGGCAGTGTTGGTGCATGCGAACGATATGGCAGTGGGAAATACGGCAAGCCCTATCAGACAACTCCATAACCACCATTGGTCAGCAGGAGGCACAGTCACCTTCCCGGCAAAGGACATGCGCAACACGAACAGAATCACACCAAAGAGCAACACATAGAATGTTATGACCAATGTGGGCACATCGTGGAGCGATGAACGGTTTACAGCCACAATATATATGGCATAGCTCAATGCAGATGCGAGCACCAGTACCACCCCCACAAGAGAGAGTATAGTTCCCCCCGAGCCACTTTTCATGAGCATGCCTATACCTACAGTTGCCAATGCTATACACAAGGCTGTCAGACCGGTGAGCTTCTCATGAAAGAACAGCGACATAATAACTGCCACCATAACAGGATAGACAAACAATATAGTACTGGCAACGCCTGCATCCATGTGGTTGTAGCTGAGGAAAAGTGTGAGCGACGACAACGCCACAAGCCAGCCCAAAATCACAGTGGCACCGAGCTGACGACGCGACAGCCGGAAACTGCGACGACGCCATAGAATCATTGCCGCCAGAAGCGGCAATGCAATGAGATAACGCCAAAAGAGTACGGAATCGGCATCCATCCCCACCTTGTAAAGCGGGAGAGTGAACATGGGGTTGAGACCATATGTGGCCGCCGCCACGGACCCCATAACATACCCCTTGACCTTAACATTCATTATTTCACACCTTTGGCACCTTTAACACCGCCACCCATGCTGAATATGTTTTGGTCGTAGCTGACGGTTTTCATGGCTGCCTCACGCTTACGCTTAAGAGCGAGCTTGACCAAGCGGTCCATCAGCTCGTTGAAAGGTATGCCGGTTGCTTCCCAAAGATAGAACGAGAGAGAACCGGGTATGGTGTTGATTTCGTTGACATAAATATTACCGTTGTCGGCATCCATTATCACATCCACGCGGCTGACGCCATGGCATGAAAGCACACGGAATGTTTCACCTGCCAAGAACTGGATGCGCTCGGTAACAGAGGCGGGAAGATCGGCAGGGATGCGTTTTTGCGAAGCCTGCATGCCTTTGGCACCTTTGGTGCCGCCCATATATTTGTCGGAATAAGAGAGAATTTCACCACTCTTGATAGGCTCCTCACATACCGAGGTGATGTAATCGTCGCAATCGCCGAGCACGGAACAGTTCACTTCATGAAGATTATCGACCATGTGCTCCACAATCAGACGGGTGGAATATTTCTCAGCCTCATTAACGCGCTCAATCAGAGTCTCGCGATTGGCAGCACGGCCAATACCCACACTTGAACCGAGGTTGGCGGGTTTCACAATGACAGGATAGCCGAGTTTCTCCTCTACAAGCTGAATCATCTGATGACGCTTGGAATCCCACTGCTTGTCGGTAAACCAAACATAATCCACCACAGGCACATCACAAGCCTGAAGAATCATTTTCATTGTAATCTTGTCCATGCCGTTGGCGGAAGCGAGCACATTGCACCCAGCATAGGGAATGCCGATGGAGTCAAGAATGCCCTCAAAAGTACCATCCTCGCCGTTAGAGCCATGAAGCACCGGTATAGCCACATCAAGCCGTGTAACGATATTGGAACCGAACATCTTGGGTTTGCGACGATAGATGTTGTAATCATCAAACACAGGCTCCATGTATATTTCGGTACACTGCTTGAGGAGCTTGGGAATATCGCGATAATTGGCAACATCTTTCAAAGCCTCTCCGGTGTACCATCTGCCCTGCTTGGTGATATATATGGGGGTTACATCATAGTTCTCGGTGTCAATGGCATGCATAGCCTGATTAGCAGAAATCACAGAAATTTCGTGTTCGGTGGATCTGCCGCCGAAAAACACACCTATATTAGTTTTCATATGAGTATATTGGTTGTAATAATATTTTGATTATTTGAAAGTATCGGGAAGATCATTTTCATAAAGCACGGTGTCACCACCCTGAAGCATTGAAGCGAGAACCTGCTGTGCAGCGGCAAAACTGTCAACAGTAATAAGCTTAGGAGGCTGCACACCGGCATTCTCTATGCCCTCCACTAATGCATCGCGGTTGTACTCACCTACAACAATGGCGACATCCACATTTTTGGCTATATTGACACCAAATTCACGATTAAGTTCACTCTGCCTGTCTCCGAGCTCAATCATGCCGGGAGTAACAATAATGCGCTTGCCTTGGGTCATGGCACCGAGCACTTCAAGAGCCATAGCGGAGCCGGAGGGGTTGGAATTATATGCATCGTCAAGTATGGTGACACCACCGGGAGTACGCTTGACACTGAGACGATGCTCCACAGGCTCAATATGTTCCACGGCACGACTTATCTGCTCAACACTGACATCCATGCGGAGAGCCACTATTATGGAGGCCAAGAGATTGCTAACATTGCACTCGCCGAGCAACCGTGTGTGGAATGTATGCTCAATACCGGGGCCCACAACGGTAAATGTGGTGCCGGAAGCATCATAGACAATGTTGCACACGGTAAATTCGCAACCCTGAGGGTCGCTGACACCGTAACGCACACACTCAACATTATGCACCTCACGGTTGGCCACATAAGGGAAATCGTTGTTTACGACCGCGAGACCGTTCTGCGGCAGTGAATCCACCAGCTCAAACTTGGTGCGCTGCACATTCTCAATGCTTTTGAACGACTCAAGGTGCTGAGGACCGACGGCGGTGACGATGCCGATTTGAGGATGAACGAGGTCGCATATCTCCTTGATGTCATTAAGCTGCTTTGCACCCATTTCACAAACGAACACCTCGGTGTAGGGTTTCATGAACTCACGCACGGTGCGGATGACACCCATTGTGGTGTTGAAGCTGCCCGGTGTCATAAGGACCTCATATTTTTCAGAGAGGATACGGGTTAAAAAATGTTTGGTGCTGGTTTTACCGTAGCTGCCGGTAATGCCGATGACCTTAAGACGCGGCATAGAGGAGAGTATGCGTTTCGCATCATTATAGTATCCACGATTGATATGCTTCTCAACGGGTTGCAGGAGCCATACAGCAACCACGAGATAAATATGACTGCCACAATAAATTGCAAGGGAGGTGAAAGTGGCAGCACAGAGGCGTACAATCACATTGCCACTGACAAGGAAAAATACAGCGAGGAGTGTAATCAATGCCAACAAAGAAGCCGTGATGAGGATGCGCCAAGCGCGTTTTGTCATTACGAGCGGCTTCTTGTAGCGCCGTGTGAAGAGCCATCCGTAGCAACCGGAACAAAACACAAAGGAAATGGCCATTCCCCATGCCGGAGAGCTGAAAGAGGCCAATGATGCGCCGAGCACACACAGCCCCACGAGTTTGGGCCAAGAAGTGGAATCGCCGGATGAGTGCAGCCAACGGCGATAACGGTCAATGCGATAGGAATTTTGCTGCATCATCATGAGATCGCGCCTAAACTCGGCCCACACGTTGGCGGCAGCAAAAGCAAGTACCACGCAGTATATCAGTATTGTAACTACCATATATTCAAAAAGTTAATTTGTCAGGAAACTACGGAGCACCGCTGCAAACTGCACCGGATTGTCCAAAAAACTGTAATGGCCGCAGCCGGGAAAACTTACGAGTCCGGCATCAGGTACAAGACGCTCAATGATTTTTGCATCACGCAGAGGGGTGGCAGTGTCGTTTTCACCCCATATCAGCAGTGTGGGAGCGGAGATGGAAGGCATGACATGCTTAAGATCCTCATTGACGCATTTTGAGAGTATGCTTCGCATCATAGGCGAGGCCGAAGCATAGTCGGCACTGCCGTGACGGGCACGCTGAGCCTCAATGCGCGCTTTGGCACCCTCAGCGCCATAACGCAGCTTCAGGAGCATTTTCATGAGCTTAAATGAATACACCTTAATATAGTAGGATGGTTTGCGGCGCGGCTTGACACCGGCAGCATCCACAAGAATAAGCTTGCTGACGGGACGGCGCGAAGCATACAGAATCCCTACCCTGCCCCCGAAAGAGTGCCCGAGAAGCACCGGGTTGTCAAGACCGAGAGCATCGGCCATCTGCTCAATAAGACGAGTATATTGCTCAACTCCCCATACCTGAGGAGGTTCAGGCGTATCCCCGAACCCGGGGAAGTCCACACTATAGACGGTATGGCTCTCAGAAGCCACACGCGCTATGGATTGCACGGTGGCATGGGAACATCCCCAACCGTGCATGAGAATCATGGCAGGACCGCTGCCGGTGACCTCGTAATGGAGCGGCAATCCTTGTATGTTGATAACTTGAGTCATAATCAGAGCACAAATTTACTACATATTTTCTTTTGACGGCACATATTTTTTCACTAACTTTGAACTGCTTTTGATTATCACACATTTGCCATGACTTTAGCTATTATTATCCTGTCGCTGCTGCTTGCAGCAAGTATATTTTTTGTGGTTCACTATGCCGGTAAACTGACAAAAAGCACGAGCCAAAGCGCAGTGGCGCAGGCCGAAGCGACAAAATTCAAGCAACTCAGCGATGAAAAGCAACAACAATATGACCATGTGGTGCGCCAATATGAAGCGCGCATAGCAGAGCTAAACGCCCGGCTTGCGGAGATGAAAACACGGATTGAGGAATGCCGCAATGAGAATCAGGAACGGATAAAGAACCAACAGGAAAGCTTTACGCTGATGGCGACCAACATAATGGAAGAGCAAACACAGTCGCTGCGGCGCCACAGTCAGGAGCAGATGGAGCAGATACTGAATCCGCTGAAGAATGATATAGAACAGTTTCGCAAATCGGTTTCGGACTGCTACAGTCAGGAAGCGAGAGAGAGATTCTCACTTGAACAACGTATCAAGGATCTTATAGAAACCAACCTAAACATAGGCCGCGAAGCCAAAGAACTGGCGACAGCACTTCGCGGCAACACCAAAAAGCAAGGCGACTGGGGAGAGATGGTGCTTGAGACCATACTTGAGAAGTCGGGACTGAGGAAAGACGAGGAATATACGCTGCAATACGGGTCGGAAAACGGATCGGCTCTGCGTGATGACAGCGGGCGAGCACTGCGTCCGGATGTGGTGGTACACTACCCCGGCAACAGATCAATGGTGATAGACTCAAAGGTATCGCTCACGGCATTTGTGGAGTATGCCAACGCCGACAGTGACGAACAACGCGCAGTTTACGGCAAGCAGCATGTGGCATCGGTGATGAAACATGTGGGTGAACTCGCCGACAAGAAATATCAGGATTATGTGGGCACGGAACGACTTGATTTCGTGATGATGTTTATACCCAACGAAGCGGCCTATGCAGCGGCCATGACCATTGACAGCACATTGTGGCTCAAAGCCTACGACAAGAGAGTGCTGATAGTGTCGCCCACACAGCTTGTAGGCTCACTGCGCCTGATAGCACAGCTATGGACCCAAGAACGACAGACGCAGAATGCGCAGAAGATAGCCGTGGAAAGCGGCAAGATGTACGACAAATTTGTGGGATTTGTGGAGGATATGGAGAAGATACGCCGAGGCATAAAAACCACATCCGATGCCTATGAATCGGCACTAAAGAAACTTAGCGAAGGGGCGGGAAATCTTGTGCGCAGGGCCGAAAATCTCCGTGAGATGGGTATCAAGGTTTCAAAACAGCTGCCGGAATCACTCACCGACAGATATGCCCAGAACCAAGATTGAGAAGGACGCAATGAGGGTCACGGCTGAAAAGCAAAAAGGTCAGTCGTCGTAGCGGTAATCGCGAAGATCTTTGCGAAGGCGTTTGCGTGCAAAAAAGATGCGACTTTTAATCGTACCTACAGGCAGATGCATGAAATCGGCTATTTCCTGATATTTGTACCCGGCAAGATGCATGGAAAACGGCACACGGTAGTCGTCCTTGAAACGGTGAATAATCTGAGTGATTTCCATAACGGAATATGAGTCCTGAGGGGTGTCGCGCGCTTCGCTCTGGGTGAGGTTGAGGTAATAAAGGTCCTCGGTGGTGTCAACGATAGTGGCATTGCGCATAGCCTTGCGGTAGTGATTGATGAAAATGTTGCGCATTATCGTGAACACCCATCCTTTGAAGTTGATGTTTTCGGCGTATTTGTCTTCGCTGTCAAGAACCTTGAGAGTGGTGTCCTGCACAAGATCGTAGGCGTCATCACGATTAGAAGTGAGGATGAGTGCGAAACTGAGCAGATTATCCTGTATGGCGAGTAGGCGGTCGGTAAATTTCTTAGTAATCATAGTTGCAATATAGAGACTCAATAACAAGTATAGTTTGTATCATTGTAACCCCTCAACACGACAAAATGTTTTGGCACAAGAGGGCCGGAGACCGCATGAACAGGGCACTTTTAACAGATTTCACACATTCGCTTCACATAAATTGGCCAAAAGCCAAGTCAGGAACAGCGGCATAGGCCGTGTTGAATAGTGGATGATGAGCCCATCGCTTAACTGAATTTAACCAAATAATCATGATGGAAACATATTTTTCAAAAATATTAATTGTATGTGCGCCAATATTACTAATTTTGCACAATTATTTCACATCTAATGGAAAATCGCGAGAAGCAGGAATTGCTTGACAAACGATACCTGCGTATGGCCGCCATATGGGCGGAAAACTCATACTGCCAGCGCCGCAAGGTGGGCGCACTTCTGGTCAAAGACCAAATGATAATATCCGACGGATTCAACGGCACTCCGGCGGGATTTGAGAATGTGTGCGAGGATGCTGACGGTGTCACCAAGCCGTATGTGCTTCACGCCGAAGCGAATGCCATAACCAAGGTGGCAAGAAGCAACAATTCATCAAACGGATCAACATTATATATCACGGCATCGCCTTGTCTGGAATGCTCAAAACTAATAATCCAAGCAGGGATATGCAGGGTGGTTTACAATGACCTCTACCGCATAACCGATGGCCTTGATCTGCTGAGACGCGCCGGCATTGAATGTGTGCATATGCCGGACATACAATAGCAACCGCACAGGACAATTTATTGCAAGATACATATCTCTTACTTACTGTAGTTAAATTAACTAATGGAAAACAACATGAAACGTGCCGCCGTATGGGTGCCGCTGCTGCTTGCTGTGGCCTTTGGAGCAGGATTGCTCACAGGCGCAATGTTTTTTACCCGTTTTACCGGCTCGGGAGCTCACTCAAAGCTTGATGCCATCATGGGACATATTCAGGAAGAATATGTGGACGAAGTCAATACCGATTCGCTACTTGAAGCCTCTATACCCGACATACTGGCGAAACTGGACCCCCACACTACCTATATAAGCAGCGAGGACCTTGCAAGCGCCAACGAGGAGCTTGAAGGATCGTTCTGCGGTATAGGAATATCGTTCAACATGCTCACCGACACTATTACGGTGCTTGAGGTGATAAGCGGAGGCCCATCGGAAAAGGTGGGGCTAATGGCCGGAGACCGCATCATAACCATAAACGATTCGGTGGTTGCCGGACAGAAATGGAGCAACGAGAAGGTGATTTCGCAGCTTCGCGGAGAGAAAGGAACCCAAGTGAACCTTGGCGTGCTGCGGTCCACATCGCCGAAACTGCTCAACTACACTGTGACACGAGGCGACATACCGGTGACATCAATTGACGCGGCCTATATGCTGAGTGACGGCACCGGGTATGTGAAGGTGAACAAGTTTGGCAGAAACACTTATTCAGAGTTTCTGAATGCCATGGTAGAGCTGCGTGACAAGGGCGCCAACCGATTTATGATAGACCTTCGCGGCAACGGCGGCGGATATATGGAACCGGCCATACTCATGGCGAACGATTTCCTGCCGGCAGGTTGTCCTATTGTGGAGACGCGCGGCCGCTCGAACATATCCGAGACGAGTGCCGTGAGTGACGGCACGGGAGCATTCCAGAAGTTTCCGCTGGTGGTGGTTCTGGACGAGTTCTCGGCAAGTGCGAGTGAAATATTTGCCGGCGCAATCCAAGACAATGACCGGGGTGTGATTGTGGGACGACGGTCGTTTGGCAAGGGGCTTGTGCAGCGTCAGATAGAGCTTCCCGACCATTCGGCTCTAAGACTGACCACTGCGCGATACTATACTCCGTCGGGCCGCTGCATACAGAAGATATACACTCCGGGGTCGCTCAAGAGCTACGACATGGAGATAGTGAACCGCTACAATAACGGCGAGGTGTTCAGTGCCGACAGCGTGCATCTGGACAAATCAAAGGAGTTTCATACACTCGGAGGCCGCGTGGTATATGGCGGAGGGGGAATAATGCCGGATGTGTTTGTGCCCAACGACACTACCGGGCTATCTACCTATTATCTGAATGTGCTCAATGCCGGACTGATGCAGAAATATGCCTTTCATTATACCGACATGGAACGTGCCAGACTGCAACAGGCATCGAATGTGACTGAGCTTATGAGACTTCTGCCAAGCGATGACACGCTGCTTCAGGACTTTGCCTTATATGCCCGCGATACCGAAGGAATAGCTCCGCGATGGTATTACATAAACATTTCGCGCGACTTGATTGTTAGTCAACTGAAAGCCCTTATAGCACGCGACATGCTGGGGTCGTCGGCATTCTATGAAGTTTACAATGTGAGCGACCCGATGATAATGCGCGCTGAAAAAGAGTTTGGCACCGGCCTGCAAGGCAGCCGATGAAAAGGCAAACTAATAATCAACCGTGATGGACAAAAACGAGATACGCCGCAAAATCAGAGCACGCAAGAGCATGCTCACCCATGCAGAAATGCTCAGTGCCGCCGCCAATGTGTGGCAACAGCTTGAAGAACTCGCCGCATTTATGATGGCAGACAATGTGCTGATGTACCATTCACTGCCGGACGAGCTGTGCACCCATGAGTTTCTTGACAAATGGCATGAACGGAAACATCTGTTTCTGCCGAGGGTGAACGGCGTGAACCTTGACATACTCCCCTATCACCGCACGCGCACACACCTCGGGGCTTTTCGCATAGAGGAACCGGATGGCGATGACACTACAGATGTGGGTCAGATGGAACTGATTGTGGTGCCAGCCATGGCCTATGACCGGAAAGGGAACCGTGTGGGACGCGGCAAGGGGTATTACGACAGGTTGTTGTCCGGGACCAAGGCTCTGAAGGTGGGCGTGGCATATGACTGCCAGCTTGTAGACGAGATAACTGCGGAGGCTACTGATGTGCCTGTGGACATAGTGATTACGGAAAGCCGCACATATATAGTGCACAAGAGCAAAAAGTAGCAACAATACTATAACGGAATTTTAATAATCATGCAAATCTTTGTAGATTTGTGTGATTATTATTTTTTTGTGCCAATCATTAAACATCACGATATGAATATCTTTGCCCGAACCTTAATCGCCGCAGCCCTGATGGCCGGCAGTGTGACCTCATTTGCCCAAATAAGCACGAAAGTGCCCCAACGCCCTGCGGGCCAAACCGACATGGTGAATTTTGCGGCCGAACCGATAAAGAATGTAAGGGTGGGATTCATAGGACTGGGGATGCGCGGACCAGATGCGGTGAAGCGTTTCACCCATATTCCCGGCACGGAGGTGATAGCACTGTGTGACATAGAGCCTGACCGCGTTGCCAAAACACAAAAATATCTCACGGATGCCAATAAGCCCAAAGCTGCGGAATACTACGGGTCGGAGGATGCATGGAAACAGCTGTGCGACCGCGATGATATAGACCTGGTGTATATAGCCACGGACTGGCGCACGCATGCGCCGATGGCCAAATACGCCATGGAGAAAGGGAAGCATGTGGCCATTGAGGTGCCGGCGGCTACATCGCTTGAAGAGATATGGGACCTGATAAACACTTCGGAGCGCACACGGAAGCACTGCATGATGCTTGAGAACTGCGTATATGATTTTTTCGAGGCTAATACGCTGAACATGGCCCAGCATGACCTGTTTGGGGAAGTGCTGCATGTGGAAGGAAGCTACATACACAATCTGAGCGATTTCTGGCCCTATTACCACAACAACTGGCGCATGGAGTTTAATCAGAATCATCGCGGCGATGTGTATCCCACTCATGGCATGGGTCCTGCCTGCCAGCTGCTTGACATGCACCGTGGCGACAGAATGACTACGCTCGTGGCAATGGATACCAAATCGGCAAACGGGCCGGCCTATATAGAGAAAACTACCGGCAAAAGGCCGGAAAAATTTCTAAACGGCGACCATACCATGACAATGATACGGACGGCCAACGGCAAAACTATACATATACAGCATGATGTGCTCACACCTCGCCCCTACAGCCGCATGTACCAACTGACCGGCACCAAGGGGTTTGCCAACAAATATCCTATGGAGGGGTATGCGCTTGAACCTGAACAGATAAGCGGCGACTCGATTCCTGACCACGAGAATCTGTCGGCACACGGATATATGACACAGGAACAGGCTGATGCTCTGACGGCACGTTACACTAGTCCGGTAATCAAGCAGATAGGGAATCTCGCAAAAACGGTGGGAGGTCACGGAGGCATGGATTTTATAATGGACTACCGGCTTGTGTATTGCCTGCAAAACGGACTGCCATTGGATATGGATGTGTATGACCTTGCGGAGTGGTGCTGTCTTGTGCCGCTGACGGAACTGTCGATCAATAACGGGTCGGCACCCGTGGAGGTGCCTGACTTCACACGCGGGGCATGGCAGAAGGTCAAGGGGTACCGCTATGCGTTTGCGGAATGAGGTGACAGCCGTTTTTTGGGAGCGATGAGTCCAAGAGCCATTTGTAAGTAGGAGCACAAAGTTGTAACTTTGCAGGCCGAAAACAATACATTTATGATATCGATCAATAATCTGAGTGTGGA
>HF985651.1:85103-135611 GCA_000431155.1 Bacteroides sp. CAG:927 | reverse complement strand
AGTGCCAAGTCACTGTTTGACAACATAAGCTATGTTATCAACAAACGCGACAAAATAGCCCTTGTGGGCAAGAATGGCGCGGGGAAGTCCACGATGCTCAAAATCATAGCGGGCCTACAGAAGCCGACATCGGGTAATGTTGCAGTGCCTCAAGATGTTACCATTGGTTATCTGCCGCAACAAATGGTGCTGTC
The DNA here is from genome assembly GCA_000431155.1 of Bacteroides sp. CAG:927. Lineage (GTDB taxonomy): Bacteria > Bacteroidota > Bacteroidia > Bacteroidales > Muribaculaceae > Paramuribaculum. Next base: position 135,417 of record HF985651.1, on the reverse strand, counting down.
GGACACTCTTACAGTGGCCGAAGAGGTGCGTAAAGCTTTTTCGCATATAGCGGAGATGCACTCGCGCCTTGACGATCTGAACTCGCAGCTTGCCGAACGTACTGATTATGATTCGGAATCATATCACCAGCTGATTGAGAAAATGACCACTCTCACTGAGCGGATAGCCATGGAGGAGAGCGAGAATTGCGAGGCCGAGATGGAGAAAACGCTTGTGGGACTCGGATTCAGCCGCGATGATTTCAACAGGCCGACATCGGAGTTTTCGGGCGGATGGCGCATGCGCATAGAACTTGCCAAGCTGCTGCTGACGCATCCGGATGTGCTGCTGCTTGACGAGCCGACCAACCATCTTGACATAGAGTCGATACAATGGCTGGAACAGTTTTTGATAACCAAGGCCAATGCCGTGGTGTTGGTGAGCCATGACCGCGCATTCATAGACAATGTCACCAACCGAACTATAGAGATTTCGCTTGGAAAGATATATGACTATGCCGTGAATTACTCGAAGTTTGTGGCACTGCGACAAGAACGTATAGAGCAGCAGATGCGCGCCTATCAGAACCAGCAGAAGCAGATACAGGATACGGAGGATTTCATTGAGAGGTTTCGCTACAAAGCCACCAAAAGCGTGCAGGTGCAGAGCCGCATAAAGCAGCTTGCCAAAATAGAACGCATAGAGGTGGATGAGGTTGACACCGCTCACCTGAATCTGAAATTTCCGCCGGCACCCCGTTCAGGTGACTATCCTCTGATACTTGACAATGTGGGCAAAGCCTACGGAGACCATCAGGTGTTTGACAATTGTACGTTTACGCTGAAAAGAGGCGAAAAGGTGGCATTTGTCGGCAAAAACGGTGAGGGCAAATCCACGCTCGTGAAATGCATAATGGGTGAGATACCGTTTACAGGCTCGCTCAAGATAGGGCATAATGTGAAGATAGGGTATTTCGCGCAGAATCAGGCCCAGCTGCTTGACGGAGAGATAACGGTGTTTGACACCATTGACCGTGTGGCAGTGGGTGACATACGCACCAAAATACGCGATATACTGGGGGCTTTCATGTTTGGAGGCGAGGCATCGGACAAGAAGGTGAAAGTGCTGTCGGGAGGAGAAAAAACGCGTCTGGCAATGATACGACTGCTTCTTGAGCCGATGAACCTGCTCATACTTGACGAGCCGACCAACCACCTTGACATGAAAACCAAGGATATACTGAAACAGGCTATTAAGGATTTTAACGGCACTGTCATAGTAGTGAGCCACGACCGAGAGTTTCTGGACGGGCTGGTAGAAAAGGTGTATGAATTCGGCGGCGGAAAGGTGCGTGAATGCCTTGGCGGAATATATGAATTTCTTGAAAAGAAAAAACTCGCATCGCTCCAGGAACTGGAGTTGTCGAAATCGCCTACGGGAGGCTCACAGAGCGACAGCAACACTTCGGGCAGTGTGACGCAGCCCAAGCCGGCAGAAAGTGCGACAGAGGGGAGCAAAAGCGGCAAATCGCGCATGAGCTACACGGAGCAGAAAGAACGAGAGAAACTCGTGAGACGCGCCAAGAAGAATGTGCAGGATGCCGAAACTGAGATAACACGCATAGAACAGGAAATATCGGAGATAGAATCGGAAATGGCTTCCGGAAACACGACCGACAACCAGATCTATGAACGGCATGGAGCACTCCACAAGCAGCTTGACAATGCCATGAGCGTGTGGGAACTTGCCACGATGGAGCTTGACGAGCTAAATGAAAGCCAACAATAGGACATTGTAAAATTGCCAATATCAAAACTACCCGGCCTGTTCGCGCAGGTCGGGTAGTTTGCTTCCGTGCTTGGAAATCAGCAACGCTGTGTGTCTTTTTTCACATAGTATCGAATTATAGAATACAGCATGGACTGAAACGGCGAAAGCATTTCACATGGATCCTGGCCCAAGATAAGATCGCAAGCGAGGGCCTGAGTGATACTTGTACGTTCGTTCTCGGGAAGAGCCTGAATAGTGTTGATGACATGCTGCGAAATAACAATATTGCCGTTCATAGTTATAAGTATTTAGGATGAGAGTAAAAAATACTGTTTTGTGATTATGCTGCAAATTTAAGAGGGAATATGGGCAACAATACGGCACATATAAGTTAATAAATATTATATGCGCAGGAAATACAGCGAATTAAATTTTTGAGTATATAGCTGACATAACGATAATTACAATGAATATAATGTAATTAATGCTCGGGAGAATTAAAAAAATCAGATTCAGACACCAAATGTACGACAGTACTGAAATCAGAGCAAATAAGGGAGTAGGTAGCAAGATGATGTGTGTTAAGGAGAGAATTAACAAAGTTAAAAACGATTAATAATCAAACACTTCTGTATAGGTGAATTGTTATAAGAATAACAAAAGCCCCAAGTATTCAGAATTTTAGCTTTACCGGGGTTTAAAAATAGAAAATTTACATTTTTACATTTTGCTCGTTGGGGTTAAATTTCACAATCCTTAATCGTAAATAGCGATTTGAGAATGAGAATTCAAATTCACAAACATATAAGTTTGAGTTTGTAATCATTGAAAAATTCTCATTCACAACTTGTAAACCCTACGATTTTAAGAATGAGATTTGGATTTTCAAATATGTTTACAAAACAATAAGTCCAGTATTTAACACCAATAAACATAATGTTTATATTGATGAATATCAGTATATCTATATAAAATAATTTAATTAACGCTATAAGAAATACGGAGATATTGTGCGCTCTCGCCAATATTTTCGTATTTTTATGTATATATCACACTGAGAATCAATTAGTTTAATATTAAAATATACAACCTTACTTCAATTGTAAAATACATATCTGATTACTATTTACAACTGTACACAGAAATAAGCGGTGGCGGTGTTTACATTCTCAATTACATTGTTTGCATTTTTATATTTGCGTATTTAAAATATATTGATTACATTTGCAACGGTAATTAAAATTAAAAATTTACAAATGGACATCGTTGACAGGCTCAAACAATTCATCGATTACCTTGAAATTCCGGTAACGAAATTTGCTGACAACTGCGAAATCCCCCGCCCCACCCTTTCGCAGCTCACCAACGGACGCAACAAATCGGTGCGCAATGAGCTGGTTGAAAAGATTCATCGCGCTTATCCCAATTTAAGCATGATTTGGCTGATGTTTGGCGAGGGAGATATGCTGCACAATGAAAATATTAAAACCTCAGAGGCTCAAACTGTGCCATTGGAGACCTATCAGCAGCCTCAACGTACTGTAAACGATATGGTTATGCCAACGCTAAACTTTGATGCGGATGATACGCTCGGCGACTCAGAAAATTTTCATTCACAAGAACAGCCTGTTTCAGCATCGGCGGGGGCGTCAATTGAGTTTGGAGAACCAACAACGGAACATATTCCTACTCCGGAAGCAGCGGGACTCACTATCAGTACCGACAAATCAAAACATGTGGTGCGCATAATAGCGTATTACAGTGACAACTCGTATCAGGAGTTCTACCCCAACGCATAATGTAATGTGGGCCTCGGCTCGCGCCTGACCGTGACTGCGCGCGCTCCGCGGCTTGTCACGGGGGTCTTTGGGGTGTCCGCGGCCGACAACTCCGCGCCTTTGGCGCTCCGCAGTCGGTTGTGGATATATCGCGCATCCTGCGCTTGCTTTGCGGAGAGCGGAATGGATGCTTGGCACTACGCAGCTGTGGTAAATATCGCGCATCCTGCGCTTTGGTGAGTGTCCGGCAACATCGCATGGTGTGTTGGGAAAAGGCTCATTCATGCGCTCGGCTGCGCTGAATGGCGAGTGATGGTAAATGATAGCGCGGCCCTGCGCTTTTTACAATGTTTTTTTACAATTAGGAATGAAGAATGAGGTGGAAAAGGCGGATTGAAAATGGGAAATGCATGATTAATGGCTGCTATGGGAATAATGTGGATGAGGGAGCGGAGATGGCGGAGGGTATGGGCGGATGAAACAAAGGCCGCGACCGGGGAAGTTGCGACCTTTGTGTGGATATGGGGTGATATGTGTGATTGCTTCGCTACTGATTGACGGCACCTATCAGCTCGGTTATGGAACTGATGCCATGACGCTCACAGTAATCTTCAATATAATCAATGATGTGCATGGTGACTGCCGGATCAATGAAATTGGCGGTTCCAACCTCCACTGCAGTGGCACCGGCGAGAATAAATTCCAATGCATCTCTGCCATTCATAATGCCGCCGAGACCAATTACGGGTATCTTTACAGCGTTGGCAGTTTGCCAAACCATTCTTACGGCAACGGGACGCACCGCAGGCCCGGAAAGACCTCCGGTGACAGTGGAGAGACAAGGCTTGCGCCTCTCCACATCGATGGCCATGCCCATAAGCGTGTTGATGAGCGAAACGGCATCTGCTCCCTCTCCCTCCACAGCTTTGGCAATCTCGGCAATATTAGTGACATTAGGCGAAAGCTTTACGATGACAGTGCCGGGGTATGCCCTGCGGACTGCACGTGTAACTTCGGCTGCACCCTGACAAGTGGTGCCAAAAGCCATGCCGCCCTGCTTGACATTGGGGCATGAGATGTTGACCTCAATGGCGTGAAGATGTTCCAGCGGCGCAAGACGCTCGCAAACGCCCACGTAATCGCTTATCTTAGCTCCGGACACATTAACTACCATCTGCGACTTGAAATGGCTTATACGGGGATATATGTGCTCAATAAAATAATCCACACCTTTGTTCTGCAATCCTACAGCATTGAGCATTCCGGATGGCGTTTCAGCCATGCGAGGATAGGGGTTGCCTTCGCGAGGCTCAAGAGTGGTGCCTTTGACAATATATCCTCCGAGCCGGTCAAGTGAAATGAAGTCGGCGAACTCTTCGCCATAGCCAAATGTGCCGGAAGCCGTAAGTACCGGATTGGCAAGAGCGAGTGAACCTATATTTACTTTTAAATCTACCATACACAGAGCTTTACCAAGTGAGTTCATTGATGTTAAATACCGGGCCTTCGGTGCAGACACACACGTTGCCGCGTACGGTTTTTTCCACGCAGCACAGGCATGCGCCAAGACCGCAGGCCATCATGTTTTCAAGCGACACCTCACATTCGGCACCTATGCGGCGAGCCTGAGCAGCCACACCTTTCATCATAGGAGCGGGGCCGCAGCAATAGATATGATCAATGCCGCTGTCAAGCACCGGATGAGTGGTGACGAGTCCATGGTGGCCGTCGGAACCGTCATCGGTGGCAATGTGCACCGAACCAACAGACTCAAACAAATCGCGTTCCAACAGGAGCTCGCTTGTGCGAGCTCCAAGTAGAAACTCAGGAGAGTATCCTTGCTGCTTGAGGCAATGCCCGAAGTAAAGGAGCGGAGCGACGCCCACCCCGCCACCAATAAGCAGTATGCGCGCATCCTTGCTGCGTGGATAGCTAAACGGCTTGCCGAGCGGCAGAAGCAGATTGAGCGACGCGCCGGGAGCGAGATTGACAAGATGTTCTGTGCCCGAGCCTGCATTGCGCACAAGGAGCCACAAAAGAGCGGCATCATGCTCCACGAAATTCACCGATATAGGACGGCGAAGGAATGTGGCAGGGCTGCCGGGCACTGCAACCTGAACAAACTGTCCGGGCAATATGTGAGGCAGCTCACCCTGAAGAGGACGGAGCTTCAGGAGCGAAAACATAGGGTGAAGCCCGATGTTTTCCACCACGGTAAAGTCCATTACATATTTCTTGTTCATAATAACTGGAGTAGAGAAATGCTGTCATTAACGAGAGCGCCGGCAAAACATACTTGTCGGCGCTCTCTCTATCATTATCAATTATGTGTGTTTGCGTGATTAAATCCAGCGGACATAAGCGAAATCCTGACGGTGGGCAAGATTAGGATTGGTGGGATACAAACGGAAACCGTAACGGAATACGCCTGCATCATGAATCTTGTCATGAAGCTCGTAAGTGAGGATGCTATTGTCTTCTTTGGTAACAGTGAACTGTTTTGTCTCATAAAGATGTTCTTCACCGTCTTTCACACGATATACCACAAATTCAAGACCTATTGAACGGCCGAGACCGTTGGTGTCAATAACGGCCTTAACATTGTAGGTTTGATCTGTGGAAGAAGCAATGGGTCCGTCGGCCTGGAAGTCAAGCACCTTGATGCCGTCCCATGCAGCAACAACTTTTTCTTTCCATGCCACTATTTCTTTGGCAAGAGCAAAATTGTTGGCAGCAAGTGCGTTGAAGCGGCGAGACTCAGGATCATAGAAGCGGGTGATGTAATCATCAATCATGCGCTTCATGGTGAAATGAGGAGCTATATGACCGATAGAGTTTTTGATGTATTCAATCCAGCGTGGTGAATAGCCTTTGGAGTTCTTTTCAAAGTAGAGAGGAATGATTTCGTTCTCAAGCATTGAATAGATGGTAGCTGCATCGAGCTTATCCTGCTGCGACTGATCAGTGAAAGTGCGCTTGTCGGTAAGTGCCCAACCGGCTTTTTCATCAAAGCGATAGCCCTCGTACCACCATCCGTCGAGCACGGAGAAGTTGAGCACACCATTCATTTCAGCCTTTTCGCCAGATGTACCGGAAGCCTCAAGAGGACGAGTGGGGGTGTTGAGCCAAATATCAACGCCTGTAACAAGACGCTTGGCAACAACCATATTGTAATCCTCAAGGAAAATAATCTTACCGAGGAACTGGGGCATGCGCGAGATTTCCATGATACGGCGTATCAGGCCCTGACCAGCACCGTCGGCGGGGTGAGCCTTACCGGAGAATACGAACTGCACGGGGAACTTCTCGTTGTTGACAATCTTGGCAAGACGGTCAAGGTCAGTGAAGAGAAGATGAGCGCGCTTGTAAGTGGCGAAACGGCGAGCGAAACCGATGATAAGAGCATTAGGATTAATCTTCTCCAGAATATCCATCACAGCGGACGGGTCGCGCTGATTAGCGAGCCATTTAGCCTTGAAATCGCGTTTAACGAAATTGATGAACTTGTTTTTAAGGGTCATGCGCAGATCCCAGATAGCCTCATCGCTAACGGAGAAAATACCTTTCCAAGCCTCGGGATTGCTTTGGTCAGCAAATACCTGCGGGCCGAGGTGCTCAAGATAGAAAGCTTTCCACTCGGAAGCGGCCCAAGTGGGCATGTGCACGCCGTTGGTAACGTATCCAACGTGGCTCTCTTCCCAGCTGTAGCCTTTCCAGATGCCGGCAAACATTTTCTTGGAAACTTCGCCGTGCAGCCAGCTTACACCGTTGGCCTCCTGACAGGTGTTAAGTGCAAACACGCTCATGGAGAAACGCTCGTTGGTGTTGGGGTTCTCACGGCCCATATTCATGAGGTCAGCCCATGAGATGCCGAGTTTGGCGGGGAATTCGCTCATGTATTTGCCAAACAGGCCTTCGTCGAAGTAGTCGTGACCTGCGGGCACAGGAGTGTGAACAGTGTAAAGCGAAGAAGCGCGTACCAGCTCAAGAGCTTCGTTGAAGTTAAGCTTTTCATCCTGCACATAGTCAACGAGACGCTGAAGATTGAGCAGAGCAGCGTGACCTTCATTGCCGTGATAAAGTTTGGATTTAACGCCGAGCTTTTTGAGCATGAGCACACCGCCAATGCCGAGGAGATACTCCTGCTTGATGCGGTTTTCCCAATCGCCACCATAAAGCTGGTGGGTGATGGAACGGTCAAATTCGCTGTTGAGATCGAAGTCAGTGTCAAGCAGATAGAGCTTCATGCGGCCTACATTCACACGCCATATGTGGGAGTAGATTATGCGGCCGGGATAAGGAACCTCAAGCACCATGGGATGACCATCGGCATCCATAACCTGCTCAATAGGAAGCTGGTTGAAGTTCTGAGGCTTGTAGTTAGCGATCTGCTGACCGTCAACAGAAAGAGTCTGTGTAAAATAACCGTAACGATAAAGGAAGCCCACAGCGGTCATATCCACGCGGCTGTCGCTTGCTTCCTTAATGTAGTCGCCGGCGAGCACACCAAGACCGCCGGAGTATATTTTAAGACAGTTGCAGAGACCATACTCCATAGAGAAATATGATACAGAGGGAACATCAGTGCGCATAGGTTCAGCCATGTAAGCTTTGAAATCAGCGAATACGGCGTTAATGCGCTCTATCATGTCTTTGTCTTTGCTGATGGCGTCAATGCGATCGGTGCTGAGCTGCTGGAGCACCATGACAGGGTTCTCGCCGGTGGAGCGCCACAAATCGGGATTGAGGTCGCGGAACAGGGCTTTGGCCTCACTATTCCACACCCACCACAGGTTCTTAGAAAGCTCTGCCAGCGGTTTGAGATTAGCAGGCAGTTCAGAATTCACGGTGGCGTCATGCCACACGGGAGCATTGGAATTACTTACTTCTATTTTCATATATTATGAAACAATTATGATTTTTCCTTATATACTTATATATAACGCTGATTACGATTTAATTGTTACGTTTACGGGCATTTTCGAGAGCAATATCGTATGCCTGTATGTAGTATGTGATGAAATATTTCCATGCGGCGCGGTCGGATGTGGCCACGGCAGCATTGAAAATAGTTTTGATTGTGGCATCATCGGCCTCGGTGAGGAATTTAAGATCAAGAGCAATATGCTCCACAACCTCGTGATAATTGGAATCACTGCGCCCTTCCACGGCCACGCCGGAGACTTCAAAAGAGGGTTCGGAAGTGTTCATCACCCACTGGCCGAAACCTGAGAGCGAAGTGGTGATGGTGGGCACACCAAAAGCCACGCTTTCAAGCGGAGTATAGCCCCAAGGCTCGTAATAGGACGGGAAAACGGTGGCATCCATTCCCATAAGGAGGTCGTAATAGGGTTTATCAAATATGCCGTCGGAACCATTAAGGTAACATGGTACATAAATGACCGAAACCTGTGATTGCCCATCATTGGCAAATCCGATGGAGCGGATGCGCCCCAATACGGGATCATAGTCCATATTGTTGAGCCAGTGGGTTATGACAGGCTGCTCAAAACGGTTGTAATCGGATGTGCCGAGAGCCTTGGCCAAATCCTCACGCGGTTCCTTGCACCATGCGGGCACCATAACAAACGCGAGCACCTTGCGTGCGGGATTTTCGGATGCGAGAGTGGCAAGCGAATCAAGATATACATCAATGCCCTTGTTGCGATACTCACACCGGCCCGATGTAGCGACAAGAAATGTGCTGTCATCGTATTTGTTGCCGGTGAGATGTGAGGCCACATCCAGCAATAACTTACGTGCATTTCTGCGACCTGCGGCCAATTTGCCGGGTGCAGGAACGAAATTCTTTTCAAATCCGTTGGGGGTGACGACTTGCGGACGAATGTCAAGCAACTGCTCACATTCAATAGCCGTGATATCGCTCACAGTGGTGAAGCAATCGGCATTGTGTGCGGCAGCTTTTTCAAGAGATTGTTTCGCCTCCATGTTCAGTTCGCGTGCCATCTGGTCACCATTGTACCCTTTGAGATAATCATAGAGGGGTTTGCCGTTGCCACAGATGCTGCGCCCGATGCTGGTGGCATGGGTGGTGAACACAGTAGCCACACGAGGCATGCGCCACTTGATGTAAAGGAGCCCCATTCCGGTGGTCCACTCATCAAAATGAGCTATTACATTACCGTGGGCGGTCTTTGTATGCTCAATGATGCTTTCAATAACAATGCCAGCGGCGTGAGAGAATGCACAAGCCTCGTCGTAATCGCCGTAAGCATGCAGTGAATCCACACCATAAAGCTGCCACATCTTGCCATAAAAATCATCCTTGACAGCATACATGCCATCAAATTTCACAAGAACGGCAATAGGTTTGCCCGGCACGTTCCAGCGGCCTACCCTAACGCTTACGCCGTCAGGGAGTGACACAGCCTTGCGCCACGACTTGAGCAATGTTTTAGATTCAGTGAAGAAGGGGGAAGGATTTTCCGGAGTCCACACATCAGGACCCACAAAGATTGTTTTATCCTTCATCAAGTTCTGCAAGGTCAAAGCCTTGGTTGACAGGACGGTATATATGCCTCCGATTTTATTGCATACCTCCCAACTTGTTTCAAACAAGAGGTCGATTTGTTCCGGGGATTCGTTCATATGTAGATACAATCTGAATTTTCGGGCGCAAATTTACAAATTTTTATCCGAATCCCCAATATTGTGAATATAATACAACACACTGTGCAAGCAGCTTAGAATAGGCTTCCATAGCCACAATCGCGCTGCCAAGCGAGCAAAACGGCGAATAAAAAACATCGCGGCGGCCGGATAATAACATTATTTAACACCCCTGTACACCTATAATGCACATGCGCAAGTGAATTTTGCGATACAAACCTAAAAATCACACCAAAATGGAGATAGCATTCATCATACTCATGACAGCACTATGGATCGGCCCGTCACTGCGTGAAAAAGGAGACGGCGAGCGTTAAAAAAAATCAAATCGTTGCGAGATAACGCGGCAGGGCTTGCTTTATTGCGTACAATATTGTAACTTTGTATTACGAATTGTGTCAACCATGAAAAAGTTACTTCTTCTGCTCATACTAACGCTCGCTGCACCAGCCCTAAGGCCGGTGGTCAATGCCGCGCCCATGCACAATGTGGAGCTTGCCGAGCAGAGCGTGAAGGTACGGGTGGTACACGGTGGCCTTGAGCTGACCAACAACAGCGATCAGACCCTTCATTTCCAGATTTATTCCATCACCGGACAAATGGTCAAGAGTCTTGACCTCGGCAACGGGTCCGTGACAGTGGACCTTCCCCAAGGATGTTATATAGTAAAGCATCCCAAAGGCACACAAAAGGTAGTTGTGCGCTGATTCATACCTCCCCTCTTCATTGACACACATTATTATATAGAGAATATATAAAGTATATTTAGGGCATGTCTGCTCTACACATACATTTTAGATCATACTTACATAACCTAACATTACGAAATTTTTAATGAACAGACTTCTTATGTCACTATGCACCGGCGCCATGCTCTCCAGCGCACTGATTTGCACCGCCGCAGAGCAATCCAACAGCGTATGGCCCCGCAATTCCGTGCTTGCATCCCTTCCCACCTACTCCGGCTCAGACCTTGAACTCAATGTCAACGCCACAGGCACACACTGGCGCTTGTGGTCGCCCGAAGCCGAACAGGCACGGGTGATGATATACAACACCGACCGCAACACTCCTGCCATAAAGACTCTGGAGATGAACCGCGCTGAATCGGGAACATGGACAGCTTCAGTCCCCGAACAACTTTACGGCAAATTCTACACATTTCAAATCAAATATAACGGAAAATGGCTTGACGAGACTCCGGGTGTATGGGCAAAAGCCACAGGCACCAATGGCAAACGCGCAGCCATAATAGATTTTGCAACCACCAACCCCGAAGGATGGGACGCAGACCGAGGTCCGGCAATAAAAGCCATCAATGATGCCGTGATATATGAGATGCATCATCGCGATTTCTCGGTGCATCCGTCATCGAGGATCGTGAACAAGGGAAAATTCCTTGCCCTGACAGAGCAGGACACCAAAACGGCGGAAGGCTTATCAACCGGCATAGACCATTTAAAGGAGCTCGGCGTAACACATGTACACATCCTGCCATCATACGACTACAATTCGGTGGACGAGAGCAATCTTCCCGCCAACAAATACAACTGGGGCTATGACCCGCAGAACTACAACACTCCGGAAGGGTCGTACTCCACTAACCCCGCCGACCCCACTGCCCGCGTAAAAGAGATGAAGCAGATGGTGAAGGCACTTCACGATGCCGGGATAGGCGTGATAATGGATGTGGTGTATAACCACACTGCCGAGAACGACGGATCAAATTTTTCGCTCACAGCCCCCGATTATTATTACCGCCATCGCGCTGACGGCTCTTACAGCGATGCATCCGGCTGCGGAAACGAGACAGCCTCGGACCGCAAGCAGATGAGTGACTTCATAGTCAACTCAGTGAAATACTGGGCCGACGAATATCATATAGACGGTTTCCGTTTTGACCTCATGGCAATTCACGACACCGCTACCATGAACCGCGTGGCAGCCGAGCTTAAAACCATCCGCCCCGACATATTTGTGTATGGTGAAGGATGGACAGCCGGAGACTCTCCCCTGCCCAAAGGTCAGCGCGCCCTCAAAGAAAATGTAAGCGCAATGCCCGACATAGCAGTATTCTCGGATGATATACGCGATGCCGTCAAGGGACATTACAGCAATGCCACCGACCTAGGTTTTGCCACCGGCAAACCGGGACTTGAAGAAACAGTGAAGATAGGAATCGTGGCCTCTACCGCGCATCCCCAAGTAGATTACAGCAAAGGCGCCAACTCCAAATTCGCTTACGCCATGTCTCCCCGTCAAATCATAAACTATGTGTCATGTCACGATGACCTCACCCTTACCGACAAGCTCGCCAAATCAATGCCCGGCTCTACTGAAGCTGACCGACAGCGTGCGGCACGTCTGGCCCAGACCATAGTGTTCACCTCCCAAGGCACTCCGTTCATGTTTGCCGGCGAGGAAGTGTTCCGCGACAAGAAAGGTGTTCACAACAGCTATCAGTCACCGGACTCCATCAACGCTATTGACTGGACTCTCAAATCCACCAATGCCGACCAGATGGAATATTACAAGCAGCTCATCAAACTGCGCAAAGAGCATCCGGCATTCCGCATGACAGAAACAGCCGATGTAGCCAAGCATCTTAAGTTTGACAACGTAAAACAGTCAAACCTCATATCATACTCACTTAAAGACCACGCCAACGGCGACAGCTGGAAGGAAATCAAGATAGTGTTTAACGGAAACACAACTCCAGTGGAAGTAAACATACCACGTGGCAACTGGACTATAATAGCCCGCGACGGCAAAATCAACGCTTCAGGCATGGGCACCGCAAAAGGCGGCAAAATGACAGTGGAACCTACATCCGCTCTCATCCTTGCGCTGGAGAAATAATCTCTGACAAGTTTCCATTTTCATAACCCCAAGGCGCGATGCTCCGGCACCGCGCCTTAATTTTTTACGCCAAATCTTATTTGAACATATTCTAAATAATACTTGTTGATTTTAACAGTAAGTACTAACTTTGTGGTCCGGATAACGGACAACAGCTCTCCCATTGTTCACAACTACATTAAGATTATGCGTTTAGACCAACTTACCACCGGACAAACAGCCACCATAGTCAAGATATTAGGACACGGCGCTTTTCGCAAGCGCATGATAGAGATGGGATTTGTAAAAGGGCAAACAGTGAAGGTGCTTCTCCATGCCCCTCTGCGTGACCCGATAAAATATTCCATAATGGGGTATGAAGTGTCGTTGCGCCGCTCTGAGGCAAGCCTTGTGGAGGTGATACCCAACGAACCGGAAAAATCAACAGGAGAGAAAGAAGCGACCGAGGCAGCAGCCACCAAGCCTCATGACAGAAGTGCGAAGCAACAGGAGTTTTCCTCACATTCGCACACTATCAACGTGGCACTGATAGGCAACCCCAACTGCGGAAAAACTTCCCTGTTCAATATAGCATCCGGTGCCCGCGAGCATGTGGGGAACTACAGCGGTGTGACCGTGGATGCCAAAAAAGGCACATTCCATCACAAGGGGTACACATTCAATCTCGTGGACCTGCCGGGCACATATTCCCTTGCCGCCTACTCCCCCGAAGAGCTGTATGTGCGCCGCTATCTCAAAGACGAGACACCCGATGTGATAATCAATGTTGTTGTGGCGTCAAACCTTGAGCGCAATCTGTATCTCACCACTGAGCTTATTGACATGGACCGTTCGATGGTGATAGCCCTGAACATGTATGATGAGCTGGAACGAAACGGCGACATACTTGACTACAAGCTGTTGGGCGAAATGATAGGCGTGCCTGTGGTGCCCACAGTGTCGCGTACCGGCCAAGGAGTGGACAAACTGTTTGATTCGGTCATAGATGTATATGAGGGGAAGCACCAAGATGTGCGTCACGTGCATGTGAACCTTGGATCGGATATTGAAAGCGGAGTGACAGTGCTCAAAGACATGCTTAAGGCAGACGGGTATGTGGGAAAACATTTTTCGCCACGCTATCTTGCCATAAAGCTTATGGAGCATGACCATGAAGTGGAATCGCTGGTTAAGGAAAGCCCTGATGCGGACAAAATTTTTGCCGAACGTGACCAGCTCGTGAGCCGCATAGAGAAAATGCGCAACGAGGATATAACATCGGCCATAGCGGGCGAAAAATACGGATTCATAGCCGGCGCTCTTGCGGAAACATTCGTGAAAAGCGAAAGAGAGACCGACAATACCACACATATAATAGATACGTTCGTAACCAACAAGCTGTTTGGATTCCCGATATTCCTGCTGATAATGTTTGCCATATTCTGGGCAACATTTGAAATAGGCGCATACCCTATGGAATGGATAGAATGGGGGGTAGAACAGCTAAGCAAGCTGGTGCAGAACGTGATGCCGGACGGAATGCTCAAAGATATGATTGCAGACGGCATAATAGGAGGCGTGGGAGGCGTGATAGTGTTCCTACCCAACATACTCATACTGTATTTCTGCATATCATTTATGGAGGATTCGGGCTATATGGCGCGTGCAGCGTTCATCATGGACAAGCTTATGCACCGCATAGGGCTCCACGGGAAATCGTTCATACCGCTCGTGATGGGATTTGGATGCAATGTACCAGCCATAATGTCAAGCCGCAGCATAGAAAGCCGCTCAAGCCGCATAATCACCATACTGATCAATCCGTTCATGTCGTGCACGGCCCGGTTGCCGATATATGTGCTTCTTGTGGGTGCGTTCTTTGAAAAGCATGCCGCGCTGATGTTTCTGCTGATATATCTCACCGGCATAGCAGTGGCCATGATTACCGCAAGACTGCTGCGAAAATTTTATTTCAAAGCCGATGAAACGCCGTTTGTAATGGAACTGCCGCCCTATCGTCTCCCGACCCTGAAAGCATCTCTGCGACACATGTGGGGCAAAGGAGAACAGTATCTCAAAAAAATGGGCGGTGTGATACTTGTGGCAAGCATAATAGTATGGGCGCTCAATTATTTTCCACTGCACAACGAGCAATCCACGGCTATCACTCCGGAAGGAACTGCCGTTATAGCAGGTGAGGATATGGACGATTCGGCCATAAACATACATAAGGATTCTTATCTGGAGATGATGGGCAAAGCCGTGAATCCGGTAATGGAGCCGCTGGGATTTCACTGGCGCGCAACAGTGGCAGCCCTCGCGGGCGTGCCGGCCAAAGAGATAGTGGTGTCAACCTTAGGTGTGCTATACACCGGGAACGAGGAGATAGACGATGCATCGCTCAACGCACGCATCAAGGCGCCCAATCCCACTACCGGCAAGCCCGATTTCACCTCGGCATCAGCCTTGAGCTTTATCCTGTTCATACTGCTGTACTGCCCGTGCATAGCCACCATCACCGCCATAGTCAAAGAGACTGGCAGCTGGCGTTACGGAGCATTTTCGGTGATTTACAACACCTTCGTGGCGTGGCTGATAGCATTTGCCGCTTACCACATAATGTTAATCTGCTAAATTAACCACGGTGATGCCTGCGCCCCCAAAGCGCACATCCTCATCATGGAAGTTAACCACACCCGGAACCGTGGCAAGATAGTTGCGTATATACTGTCGCAATGCACCGGTACCGGTGCCATGGAGAATGCGCACTCTTCCGGCGGAAAACTGTATGGCATCGTCAATAAAATATGTGACGGCCTGCACAGCTTCGTCAACACGCATGCCGCGCACATCAATATCCTGCTTGAAATTGAGCTGCCGCTCACGTGCGGCATCGCTTGTGGAACTGCTAACAAATGATGCTCCACGGTTGTCGCCTGTGGGTATTTTGGCGGTAGTGTGCCTCAGGCGTTTAAGCTCAACGGTGGTTTTGAGCATGCCGAACGCCACTACAGCGTTCTTTCCCTCAATGGCAAGTACCTTGCCGGGAGTGCCTTCGCCATCAAGACGCACAGTGTCGCCCACAGATATGGGTGTCGAATCAACGGGCTGGACGGGCTGCTTGCGTTTTTTGCTACGCGGAGCCTTGGCAAGCAACGGATGTTCCTTAGCCTCGCGCTCCATGGCTTTTTTCTCATCTTCAAGACGCTTGCGGGCCTCGGCGGTGCGCTCCTTGTCGGCCTGAGCCTTCTTAATGTCGTGTATGGTGCGCTCGATGGCGGCATTGGATGATGAAATAATCCTCTCGGCTTCTTTTTTTGCATCACCGATTATCTCGCGCCTGCGCACCCGCAAATCCTCCGCCTCGGTTTCGTAGCGTTCCAGCACCTGGTCAATTTTTTTCTCTTTGGCCTTGATTGCCGTGCGCTTGTTTTCCCAATATCGGCGGTCGCGTGCTATGTCAAGCAGATATTTGTCCATATTAACATATTCACTGCCCACTATCTGCTCGGCATCGGCCAGAATCACTTCGGGCAAACCGATTTTACGTGCAATTTCCAGCGCGAAGGAGCTTCCGGGATTTCCGATAGAAAGCTTGAAAAGCGGACGCATGAGATGCCGGTCATAGAGCATAGAACCGTTAATCAGCCCCTCGGTGTCTTCGGCGAAATGCTTCAGATTCTGATAATGTGTGGTAATCACGCCCCACATATGCTTAAGGTTCATCTGCTTGAGTATGGCCTGCGCTATTGCACCACCGATCTGAGGCTCGGTGCCTCCTCCGAACTCATCAATGAGCACAAGCGAAGAAGCCGATCCTTTGGCAAGGAACAGACGCATATTGCGGAGATGGGAACTGTAGGTTGACAAATCATCCTCCAACGACTGGTCGTCGCCAATGTCAACGAACATGTCGGTGAACACGCCGAAATGCGAATTCTCATATACAGGCGGGAGCACACCGCACTGGGCCATGTACTGCACCACGCCGACCGTTTTGAGACACACTGATTTTCCTCCGGCATTAGGGCCTGAAATAATAAGGATTCTGTGCTTGGGCGTGAGAGTTATGTCAAGAGGCACAACTTCCTTGCCCTGACGGGCGAGCGACACGAGAAGGCCGGGGTGACAAGCATGGTACCACTCGATTTCAGGCTCACGGCTCAAAGATGGCATGTTGCCTCCTATTTCTGTAGCATACACGGCCTTGGCGTGAATGAAATCAAGATGTCCGAGCACATCGGCGCTGAGGAGAATATCATCAATATGGGGACGCATCTGAGCGGTGAGGTCAGTGAGAATGCGGGCAATCTCGCGGTGCTCCTCAATCTGCAGCTCGCGAATGCGATTGTTGACCTCCACGACTTCGGCAGGTTCTATAAACACTGTTTTACCGGAAGCGGATTCATCGTGGACGATGCCCTGGATGCGGCGTTTGTTCATCGGAGACACCGGCACTACGAGGCGCCCGTCGCGCATGGCAGGCGATGCATCGGCTTCCAACACACCTTCCTGCACGGCACGCGCCATGACACGGCGGAGCACTGAATTGACAGTACCGGACATGGAAGCGAGACTACGGCGTATTTCAGCAAGAGCAGGGCTGGCACTGTCCTTAACATTGCCGTAACGGTCAAGCACACGGTCAATGGCAGAACATAAGCGGGGAAACGTGACGAGTTCTCGCGCCACATTCTGCAACAACGGACATGATGAAGAGGCCACAGCATCATCGCCATCGCCAAGCCTTTGGGCAAAAAAATCAGCAACAGCGTTGATTACGCCAAGCGTGCGGCGCGCCTCAAGCATGTCGGATGCGGGCAAGAAAGTGCCCGCAGGACGCACAGAGCGAAGAAGCTGAGCCGTGTCGGCAACAGCGTCAAGCGGAAAAGCCTCGTCACCCCGCACAATGGCCAGCATCTCGGCTGTGGCTCCAAGAGCACGGCACACATCATCGTAAGAGGTAAGCATTGCCATGCCGGAGCAGTATTCGCGTCCACGAGCACTTGTGCAGAGGACTGATATGGAGTCGCGCACTTGCACAAATCCTATTTTATGTTCTAACGATTGCGGATATATCATATATGATGCAAAGTTAAGCAAAAAATCTCCCAGCTAAACATTTGTTGAACCGTTTCTTATTTTTTTCAGTAACTTTGCTAAAATTATATATCCAAGATATAAACAGAATTATAATATCAATCATTCTGACCCATTTAGTGACAGCAACAAATGAGCATGTCCCGAACCCGATTATCGGTGAACTTGAAGACTGTACTTGCACATCTTCTTCTATTACTCGCTATGTTTCCGGCAGTGGCGCAGGTCAATGTGCGCGGCAGGGTAATTGACCGGGAGACAAATGAGCCGATTGTCGGAGCATCAGTTATAGTAAAAGGTGCTGACGGCAAGATAAAAAAATTCGCTTCATCAAAGGCTGACGGCGGTTTTGTTATGCAAATACCGGCAATTAACGGTTGCCGATTAGAAGTAACGATGATGAGCTTCTCCAAACAGTCGTTGAAGCTTGACAGCGTTTCGTTTCCGCTTACTGTCTATATGGAAGCCGGGGCAACCCAGCTCAAAGAAGTTACGGTAAAGGCTGACCGTATCCGGGAACAGGGCGACACAATCACCTACAATGTCGGTAGTTTCGCGCAGTCGCAGGACCGATCCATCGGCGATGTACTGCGGCGTATGCCCGGTATTGATGTGTCGCAAAGCGGCAAAATCCAGTATCAGGGCGAGGACATAAACAAATTCTACATCGAAGGCTCCGACCTGCTTGGCGGCAAATACGGAATAGCGACCAACGGAATCAGCCATGATGATGTCGGGGCTGTCGAGGTCATGGAGAACCATCAGCCCATGCAGGTACTTTCAGACATTTCGTTTTCCGACAAGGCGGCAATTAACCTCAAACTCAAAAACAAGGCGAAAGCCACATGGAGTTTTCACGGCGATGCCGGAGGAGGCTGGTCATGGCAACCCGAGGGCGCGATATGGGACGGAGAACTGTTCGCTATGGCGGCAATGCCGGGATTCCAAAACATAACTACTTTCCGCACCAACAACACCGGCGAAGACCTCTCGGCATCAAACACCGACTTCTTCGCCGACCGTCGCGGCACAGGGTTGAGCCAATACATCAGCGTAGGACTGCCCGGTGTGCCGTCGCTTGACAGTAAACGCACCCTTTTCAACCGTTCTTTCCTCGTTTCGACGAACAACCTCTGGAAACTCGGACGCGGCGAGTTCAAGGCGAACATCGACTACTCCTTCAACCGCGTTACCGCCGAAGCATCGAACATCACCACATATTTTCTTGACGAGGGCAACCGCGTAATCACCGAGAACCGCGACGGCACGGAACATACCCATTCGCTCAGCGGCAAGTTCATCTACGAGCTGAACCAAAAGACCGCGTTCATCAATAATACCTTGCAGACAAACATCGACTGGAATGACATAACCCTGCGCACCACCGGCTCGATACCGAACACGCAGACCGCCGACTTGCCGGACTATTATGTCAGCAACCGATTCAAGATGATACAGCGCTTTAAGGATAAACATCTTGTAACATTCCAAAGTGTGAATGAATGGGAGTCGCTGCCGCAGACACTGCGTGTCAGTGGAGAGCGGAGTGGGGAGAGTGGAGAGGTCTTTCTGCAAAGTGTAAAAGACCATGCTTTCCTGACCCACGAAAGCGCGGCATACGCATTCTCGCTCAAAGGCATTACCATAAGCCTTGAAGGTGGCATCAAAGGCTACTGGCGGTCGATGAACTCCGAACTGCCCGATTTGCCACAGGAACTACCCGGGCTGACCGAAAACATCATACACACAAATTCGTTCACTGTCTATGCCACTCCGAAGCTCGAATACTGGGTGCACCGGGTCAACCTATCGCTCAATCTCCCTTTAAGCTATGCGCATTATTCATTTGACAAGGCGATAGCCAACCGCGACGAGATATATTTTTCGCCAACTATGAGCCTCAACTGGAAGCCGAACAACCGATTCTCCGGGACTGTGCGTGGCAGCGTTGGCCGCTCGCCTATGAACCTCAACCTCATTCATCCGGGACTGATAATGACCAACTACCGAACACTGAAATCAGGCGTCGATAATTTCTATAACTCTACCTCGCAGTCGGTGTCGGCAAATTTTCAATATAAGCACACCCGCCACGGACTCTTTGCAAACGGTATGGTTCTGCATTCCTGGAGCCATCTGCCTTATACGCTGTCGCAGCAGTTTTATGGCGACTATGCCGTTTACAGTTATTCAGATGCAAATAACGACAGCAAATCACTGTTTGCATTGGGCAGTATGGGCAAGACACTCGACTTCATGCGCGGAAGCTGCAACATCAATGGTTCGTACAACCGCAACGAATCGCGGCTGTTCTCGCAGCAACAGTCTGTGCAGTCGGTCAGCGACGGCTGGAGCGTCGGAGGGAAAATCAACGGCTCTCCCTGCCGGTGGTTCAGCTTCGACTATGCCATCGAATATTCGGACAGTCGCCTGAAGATGAATGGCGCATCTGCTCCGTGGCTGTCATCAATGACAAATGAACTGAACATTACTTTTACGCCACACTCAAAATGGGAATGGCAGTTAAGCGGCGAGCATTACCGCAACGAACTGACCGTGGGCACATACAAGAACATCGTGATGCTCGACACCAAGCTCATCTTCAAGCCGTCGAAGCGCATTGAACTGTCCGCATCGCTCACCAACATCCTCAACAAAGCTCATTATAACTACACCACATATTCGCAACTTTCTTCCCTTGAGAGCCAACGCTCGCTCCGTGGCCGTCAGTTGCTTTTCTCAATAACCCTCAGAAAATAAAATCACACCGATATGAACAGAATAGTTACATTCCTCACAATGTGCGTTGTAGCGATAGCCACAATGGCACAAAACAAAGCCGAAATCATAGTAAGCTACGACTATATCAAGCCGACTACAAACGGCAAAACCTCAAACACTAAAATGACACTGTTGGCCGCGCCGACAGAGGCCAAGTATTTCAATGACATGAGTCTTTGGGTGGACTCGCTGAAATCTACTCCGGAAGGCAACGCCCAATACATGGAAATTTTCCAGAAATCATGTATGACCGTCGAACCCGACGGCTCTGTATCGTTTGACCTGACCAAAGGGCCGGTGAAAAGTGTCAGCACCTACGTATTCACAAATCCGACTGACGGCACACTTACTGCTTACGACAAATTTGGCGATGACCTCGGCTATTACACAGAACCTCTGACTGAACAGCAGTGGACTGTGGTTGAGGACTCAACAGCGACTGTTATCGGTTACCAATGTTTTATGGCCGAGAGCGACTATCACGGCCGGCATTGGCGGGCGTGGTTCGCTCCGGAGATTCCAATGCCTTACGGCCCGTGTAAACTTCATGACCTCCCCGGACTTATTCTCAAAGCCGAGGCAGACGGCGGATTCTCGTTCACCGCTACGGGCATTGAAAATACCAATCGGATTATCACGCCGATATACCTCAAAGACTACTACTCAAAAGTCAACCGTAAGGATGCCATGAAGAATGCAGAATACAGTGTAAACAACCATGAAGCCATAATGAACGCGCAAGGTCAAAGCGTTAAGATTTACGCTCTTGACGAAAACGGCAATAAAGTGGAAGTGCCCAAATTCGACGGGCTGAAACACAGCATTGAACCCGATTACAAGCAGAAATGAAAAATTTGATTATTCCAATTATCCTTTGTGTTGTGGCAATAGCGGCAAACGCACAGTCAAAAGCCGACATTGAGGTCAGCTACACTATGACTTCTCCAAACATGCGAACCGGCAAATTGGGAGACAGTACGCATCAGTACATCCTCTTAGCCAATTCCGCGGAGTCAAAATTCTACTCGCCTCGGACAGAACAAATCGACTCGCTTTGCTCCACGCCCGATGGCGAAGCCAAATTCAAGGAGATACAACGTGCGGCAGCTCTCTCAGGAAACTTTGATGACATTCCACGCAGGGATGGCTCGATGTATGTTGTTAGGTCAGCAGGTGATAATGTAATGAAGGTGTACGACACAGCCGGAATGGAGCAATATGTCGTGGAAGAACCTATTGAAAACATAGATTGGACTCTCGTTGAGGATTCTGTAAAAAACGTGCTTGGCTACGATTGCATCATGGCAACCGCCGATTATCACGGACGCAAGTGGACGGCATGGTTCACGCCTGAAATCCCACTGCAAACCGGCCCGTGGAAGCTTGCCGGGCTTCCCGGACTTATCCTTGAAGCCGTTGCCGACAACGGCGTTTATTCCTTTGTGGCAACCGGCATACAGAACACCGACCGTCAAATTCTCCCGGTATATCTGTCTGACCGATATGAGAGGGTAAGCCGTAAGGATTTTTTAAAAGCCCAACGCTCATTCCTTGACAATCCTCTCGGACAAATCAACGCAAAATACGGGGATAAGGGTATGGTGGTCAGTGGCGATGTCAAATTCGCCGACGCGTCCACAGTGGACCTTATTGAAACGGACTATCATAACAAATAAGTAAGAATATAACCAAAAAGGCACCACAAATCACACAACTATTTATTCTTTGCAAATGTTATAATAGCATAAATAACGAATCAATAAAATTCTTACAGTTATGAAAAGTGTTAATCTCAATTATTGGGGCCATTCCAAATATTGGTGGATAGTGCTCCTTGTTGGTGTTCTAATGGTTATATCCGGCTTTGCATACTGGTTCTGGCCGGTACAAGGCTATGCCGTAGCCTCAATCATTTTTGGCTGGCTGCTTGTGCTTGCAGGTATAGTACAGCTGTGCGTGTCGGCCGGAGCCGACCGTCCCACAGGATGGGGATGGTGGCTGTTCGGAGGCGTGATTGACCTGTTTATCGGATTCATGCTTGTGCGCAGCGTAGTGCTTTCGGAAGCAGTGCTCCCCTATTTCCTCGCCATCATATTCATGTTCTGGGGCATCAGTGCCATATTCGGCTCGGTAAGCGGCCGCAAGCGCAAATACTGGTGGATAGAACTGATCAACGGCATCCTGCTTATGAGCATCGGATTCCTGTTCATTGAAGCCGGTTGGGTACAGGATATGTGGATGGTAAGTTTCATCACCTCCATAGCATTCATTTACTGGGGCTTTTCAATTGCCATGGTATCGTATGAAATGCGTCCCGTAAAGCAATAATATTATTTGACTTCAGATTATGCAGCCATCGGATTTGCGCAATAATCCGATGGCTGAAATGTTAAAAATCGTGTATCGCAGTATTTTAAATCAGTTTTACACTATATTTGCTAAACCATTGACTAATTTTAAAGTCTAAACACATAAATAACTGAATGTTTCACCAAACAAAACGGTGCGTAAATATGAACAGATTTAGAATATTCACTTTAATAGCCGGCATGGTTCTTGGATGCACGGCCTCGGTGTCTGCTCAAGACTACGAAGACGATATCTATTACAACCCCGATAAGGCCAAGAAGAGTGCTCCAACCGCACCCAAAACATACAACAACGCAAACAATTACCAGCGTACAGGTGTGACCGGCGCCTATCCGAGTGCCGACACATATACCCAAGGTGCTCAGTCGCAACGCACCATAAGCGTGGACGATTACAACCGCCGTGGCATTTTTGCCAACGACAGTGCCAAATCGCAGGTTGAAAACACGCCGGATTTTGCCTATACACGCCGTATAGAGCAATTCTACAATCCTGATGTTGTGACCTCGTCAACTGATCCGGAACTGGCTCAGTATTATTACAGCGAGCCTGCAACAAGCGTCAACATTATAGTCAATAATCCTTACCCTTCCTACTGGGGTTATCCATATTACGGCAGCGCATGGGCGTGGGCCAATCCCTATTATAATTATTGGGGAATGTGGGATCCGTGGTATGGTCCGAACTGGAGCTGGAATTGGGGCTGGAATTATCCCTACCGTCCCGGTTGGAGCTGGGGCTGGGGTCCCGGCTGGGGTTACCGTCCGGGTTGGGGCTGGGCAGGAACGGTTCGTCCCAACCGTCCGTCAGGCAACATCCGTCCGGGCTACAATACCGGCACAGGCAACAGACGCCCGGGATATTCCCGTCCCGGCTACGGCACATCCCGCCCCGGCAATAACGGGTACTCACGCCCGGGTTACAATACCGGCAATTCAGGATATTCCCGTCCGGGTTCATCCGGGAACAGCGGCTACTCACGCCCCGGTACATCCAACAACGGGTATTCACGCCCGAGCAACAGCGGCAATTCATACCGTCCCGGTGGTAGCTCTACCGGTTCCTACCGCAGTGGCGGCAGCGGATATTCCCGTGGCGGTGGCGGCTACAGCGGCGGCTCATCACGCGGTGGTGGCAGCGGACGCGGGCGTCATTAATCTTATCGCTTATAACCATTTTTTTTAATACTCTCTCCTCAACATCTCTTTCATTGTTTAACAAACATCACTCACTATGAATATTCGCATCCTTTCTGCCATAGTGGCCACGCTTCCTGTTCTGGCGTACTCACAGACAGCAATTGACGCTTTTCAGCTATCACATTCCGACCTTCGCGGTACGGCCAGATACATGTCGATGGGCGGAGCATTCGGTGCTCTCGGCGGCGACCTGTCAACCCTCAACAACAACCCCGGCGGCATAGGGTTATACCGCAAGAGCGAATTGGGTGTGACCCTCAACATAGAGGCTTCCTCCATCAAGAGCGCCACATCAATAATGACACAGTCCACCAGCCAAACCAAAGTGAGTGTGCCTAATTTCGGTTATGTGGGTGCGGCATGGCTTGGCAATGATGTGATGCCTTATTTCACATGGGGCGTATCGTACGGACGAATCGTGAACATGAACCGCCGCTATAAGGGGCAGGCCCGCATGAACGGGTCGCTATACAATTATGTGGCCCAGTATTCCGACGGTTATACAACCAACCAACTGTCGGCCGATGGCACGGACAACGGCGGATACAGCAGCCCTGACTACATACCCTGGTTCAGCATACTGAGCTACAATGCATTAACCATAAATCCTATAGGGAATACAAGTCAATATCAAGGCCCTTGGCAGAATGATATGGTGGACTCCAACAACAACCGAGTGCCTTCATCAACAGGCATAAGCGAATTTGATGTGGACGAGCACGGATATGTGGATGAATATGCCATAGATTTTGGCGGCAACATAATGAACACGGTGTATTGGGGCATGGGATTCGGCATAACCGATATCGAGCTTACCCAAAACGCCCGTTACAGCGAGAATATCAAAAATGCAGTGATAATGGACCCCACTGCGGAACTCGGAGAGCTTGAGATAGGCAACGCCAATACGACACTGTCAAACTACAAACATATTGACGGTACGGGATTCAACTTCAAGTTAGGAGTGATAGTTCGCCCCATCAATGCATTGCGTATCGGCTTTGCATTCCACACCCCTACTTATTACAATATCAATCAGTCATCGGGCGCAGATTTGAATTATGATTACACATTCTTTAACCCTGACGGCTATAACAGAAACTACTCCGGCACTCCCAATGATTACCGTTCGTGGAAGTTGCGCACCCCATGGCGCATGCAGGTGAGCGCAGCCGGCATCATAGGCACATCCGGTATCATCAGTATGGAATATGAGTACCGTCCGTACCAGAACATGAACCTCCGCTCAGATTATGGCGATGAACTTACGAATTACAACCAAGACATCAAAACATACTACAAAGCTGCCAACATACTGCGATTCGGAGCCGAATACCGCATATTGCCGCAACTGAGCATAAGAGCAGGTTATGTGCATGAATCCACCCCTACCGGCACAGCCATAAGCAACAATGAGGTTACGGTTTATACCTCAAATCCTGACGACACAGGCACGAACCCTGCATATGCTCTTGACAACAGCACCCAGTACATTACATGCGGACTGGGATACCGCTACAAGAATTTTTCTATTGACGCAGCATACGTGTACAAACACCGTACGAGCGAGTACCATTCGTTCACACCCAACGATGCGTTTGACACCGCAGGGCTGACGGCGACTCCCTATCAGGCAAAACTCACAGAGAATTACAACAACATAGTGCTCACAGCCACATTACGTTTCTAATTCGCAATACATTATATATGCAGGCGGTGCCAACAGGCATCGCCTGCTGTTGTATGAACGGATGAGAATGGTGGCATGAAGCCAACAGCAACAAATTGCAAGACAATGGCTGTTTTTGTGGATTTTTTGACATAACAGTTTTGTCGGTGATGAACTTTGTGTAACTTTGCAATACAAATCAGAGATTCTATCCGTTTTTATATGCCAAAGATTTCACAGCGCGGCGAACTGATGCCCGCTTCCCCTATACGCAAGCTCGTGCCACTGGCAAATGCGGCCAAGGCCCGAGGCATCAAAGTGTATCATCTCAATATCGGTCAACCTGACCTACCCACTCCCCCCGAAGGGCTGGAGGCTTTGAAACATATTGACCGCAAAGTGCTTGAGTACAGTCCATCGGAAGGATTGCTATCGCTTCGCGAACGCCTTGCGGACTATTATCACAGTTTCAAAATAGATGTGACAGCCGATGACATAATAGTAACCACCGGCGGATCGGAAGCCGTGCTGTTTGCTTTCATGGCGTGTCTTGACCCCGGGGACGAAATCATTGTGCCCGAGCCGGCATATGCCAACTATATGGCGTTTGCCATATCAGCCGGGGCAAAAATCGTCACCATACCGTCAACCATCGACCAGGGGTTTGCGCTGCCTCCAATTGAGGAATTTGAAAAGCTCATCACCCCCCGCACCAAAGGCATACTGATATGCAATCCCAATAACCCTACCGGATACCTCTACACACAAAAGGAGATGAACCAGATTCGGGACATAGTGAAGAAATATGACCTGTTTCTGTTCTCTGACGAAGTGTATCGTGAATACTGCTATACCGGGGCACCCTATATCTCGGCATTTCACTTGCCTGGAATAGAGGAACAGGTGGTGCTCATTGACTCAGTGTCAAAACGCTACAGCGAGTGCGGCATACGCATCGGAGCCATCATCACCAAACACAAAGAGCTGAAAAAGAATGTAATGAAATTCTGTCAGGCACGTCTCAGTCCTCCATTATTAGGCCAAATAGTGGCAGAAGCCTCAATAGGGGCCAGCCAAGAGTACATGCTTATGACCTATAACGAATATGTGGAACGCCGCAAATTTCTCATTGACGGCATCAACCGCATACCCGGATGCTACTCCCCTATACCCATGGGAGCATTCTACACGGTGGTAAAGCTGCCGGTTGACGATGCTGACAAGTTCTGCCAATGGTGTCTGAGCGAATTTTCCTATGAAGGGGCCACAGTGTTCATGGCACCGGCATCGGGCTTCTACACCACTCCGGGACTGGGCCACAATGAAGTGCGCATGGCATACGTGCTCAATAAAGAGGACCTTGCGCAGGCTCTAAAAGTGCTGGCCGAAGCCTTGAAAGCATATCCGGGCCGCACACACGATGAGGACTGAGCTGTTTATAAGCCGACGGATGGCCCTTAAGAGCGAAGGGTCACGCCGCATGGCCGTAGGAGTGACCGTTGCGGTAACAGGTATGGCACTTGCCATCGTTATCATGATGGTGAGCATAGCTGTAGTGATAGGTTTCAAGCAGGAGATACGCTCAAAGGTGAGCGACTTCAATTCACAGATAATGCTGTATCCGGCAGAGGCTTACTCTCCCGACCATGAAAATCCGGGCATAAGACTGTCGGACACCCTGCAATCCATTATCAAAAGGACTGTGCCTGAAGCAGAGATAACACTGGCTATGCGCCGTCCAGCGATATTCAAGACCGACACATCATTTCAAGGCATCATACTCAAAGGGATGAGCACCGGCGAGAGCTATGATTTCATAGCCGACAATCTGGTGCAAGGCACTATGCCTCCCGATCATCCTGACAGCCTAAATTATGTAACCATCTCAACCTCCACAGCAAACGCACTGAACGTGAAGGTGGGAGAAAAGCTCATAACACATTTTCTGCACAACAACAATCTGCGCACCCGCGCACTCAAAATAAGCGGCATTTACAATACTCATTTTTCAGATTTTGACGGCATGTATGCCTTTACGCCGCTTGCCATGCTGCAGCGCCTTGCGCATGTTGACTCAATAACGGGAAGCGTGGTGGAGATAAGCGGGCTTGACGATTCGCAAGTGGACCAAGCCACATCGGAGATACATGACGCATTGCTGCGCCAACTCACAGAGCATCCCGGGGAGACTCCTCTATATGTAATTGACAATGTACACCATACCGGCGCGGTATATTTCACATGGCTGTCATTGCTTGACACCAATGTGGTGGTTATACTGATTCTCATGGCTGTGGTGTCGGGATTCACCCTAATATCATGCCTGTTCATACTCATTCTGGAACGTGTGCGCATGATAGGATTGCTGAAAGCTATGGGAGCCACCAACGGATTTGTGCGCAGGATATTCATCTATATGGCGCAGCGCATAGTGGTGCGCGGATTGCTTATAGGCAACATAGTGGGGATTGGGTTGCTGCTGATCCAAAAATATTGTCATGTGCTGCCGCTTGATGCCGACGCGTACTATCTGGATTATGTGCCGGTAGAGATAGGCTGGTGGTGGATATTGCTGCTCAATATCTGCGCCATAATACTGTCGTGGCTCATTCTCATCCTCCCGTCGCAGGCCATAGCGCGATTGTCACCCGCAGAATCAATGCGCTATGAGTAAATCTTTTTTGGCACGATTTTTGTTTATACATTGATGTTTATTATTTTTGTACTTATTTTTTCATCACATATATGACTGAAAACAAAGATATAGTAAAATTAATAACCGAAGGTATTCAAGAACGTAAAGGAAGGGGAATAACGCATATCAACCTCTCCGGCAACGAGAGTGCCGTAACCTCTCATTTCATTATCTGCCAAGGCACAAGCACCATGCAGGTTAGTGCCATAGCCGACAGTGTGCGCGAATATCTGCTTGAGCATGCAGGGCGCAAGCCGTACAATTACGATGGCTATCAGAACTCAGAATGGATAGTGATAGACTATGGCGATGCACTTGTGCACGTGTTTATGCCCGAAACGCGCCAACGCTACAACCTTGAAGAGTTGTGGAGCGATGCTCCGGTGGAGGAAATCCCCGATCTTGACTAACTTACCTTTCGATATTTCACTTATAATCCCTATCCCCCATGGTTCAAAAACCACAACCCAAAAAGCCTGTTATCCGATTCAGCCTGTACTGGATGTACGCCATCATAGTACTGGTGCTCGCAGGCATGCTGTATATGGATAATAATGCCGAAACAAAAAGAGTGGACTACACACGCTTTGAACAGCTTGTGCGCAACGGCAGTCTGGAAAAGATTGTAGTAGTGAAAGGCAGGGACCTTGCTGAAGGTTATCTGACCCCTAAGGCCGCCAAACAGGAGTTTCCGGACTACAAGGGAAATGAAGGCGTAAAATACAAAGTCACCGCCGATACACCGTCAGCGACCAAATTTCAGGACATGATAGACTCGTTGCCGGAAGACAAACGTCCGACAGTGGAATACGAAAAATCAAGCGAAGTATCATCCTATTTGTGGACCTTCGGCCCGGTGATTCTGCTCATAGCCTTCTGGTTCTGGGTGATGCGGCGCATGAGCGGAAAAGACAACGGTGCCGGCGGAGTGTTCTCAGTGGGCAAGTCCAAGGCCAAGATATTTGACAAGGATGGACCCATTCAGGTTACATTCAAGGATGTGGCGGGATTGTCCGAAGCCAAGACCGAAATAGAGGAGATTGTGGAGTTTCTTAAAAATCCGCAACGCTATACCAATCTGGGCGGCAAAATTCCCAAGGGCGCACTTCTTGTAGGCCCTCCGGGAACAGGTAAAACCCTATTGGCCAAAGCAGTGGCAGGAGAGGCAAATGTGCCGTTTTTCTCCATGTCGGGTTCAGATTTCGTAGAAATGTTTGTTGGAGTAGGAGCATCGCGCGTTCGCGACCTTTTCCGTCAAGCCAAGGAAAAAGCACCGTGCATAGTGTTTATTGACGAGATAGACGCAGTGGGCCGTGCTCGCGGAAAGAACCCCAATATGGGAGCCAACGATGAACGTGAGAACACACTGAACCAGCTTCTGACAGAGATGGACGGTTTCGGGACCAACAGCGGCGTGATAATACTTGCCGCGACCAACCGCGCCGACATTCTTGACAAGGCATTGCTGCGTGCCGGGCGTTTTGACCGTCAGATATATGTAGATCTGCCGGATCTTAATGACCGTGTGGCAATATTCAATGTGCATTTGCAGAAAATCAAGACCGATGACACTGTGGATGTGGATCTTCTTGCACGCCAGACACCCGGTTTTTCAGGTGCAGACATAGCTAATGTGTGCAATGAGGCAGCTCTTATTGCAGCGCGCCACAACAAAGAGTCAGTAGGACGCCAAGATTTCATAGATGCCGTTGACAGAATAATAGGCGGCCTTGAAAAACGCTCCAAAATCACCACCGACGAAGAGAAACGCTCCATAGCGATACATGAAGCGGGGCATGCTACCGTGTCATGGTTTCTGCGCTATGCCAATCCGCTAATCAAAGTTACCATAGTACCTCGCGGCAAAGCCCTTGGAGCCGCATGGTACCTGCCTGAAGAACGTCAGATCACACCCACGCAGGCGCTTCTTGACGAAATGTGCGCCACACTTGGAGGGCGTGCCGCCGAGGAGGTATTTCTGGGGCATATATCCACCGGCGCAGCCAACGACCTTGAGCGCGTGACCAAGCAGGCATACGCCATGGTGGTATATTACGGCATGAGCGACAAGCTGCCCAATCTAAGCTATTATGACTCCACGGGTCAGGACTACGGTTTCTCCAAGCCTTACAGTGATGACCGCGCCAAGATGATAGACCAAGAAGTGTCGCGCATCATCAACGAGCAATATGAACGTGCCAAGGCGATTCTGCGCGAGCATGCACAAGGACATGGGCAGCTTGCAGAAACTCTTATTCAGCGTGAAGTTATTTTCACGGAAGATGTGGAGAAAATATTTGGCAAACGCCCGTGGGTGTCACGCACAGACGAGATACTTGCAGCCAATGAAAAGGCAAACAAAGCACTGCCTTCCAAATCAGACACTACGGAAAGTTCTGACACTACCGATACCAATGATGATAAGGAAGTGAACGACGATAAGGGGGCTGATACGGCAGATGGCGAGAAATCAGGGGAACAGGATTCCGCAGACACTCCCCCGCCATTCAATGGGGTGAAATAGACGCCAGAATTATATTTTTCATAAATAAACCAACGCCTGCTGACGGGATATACGTGTCGGCAGGCGTTGGTGTTTATTTTAGCTGAAGGGGAGCTTAGAAGTTGTAACCGAGACTAAAGGTAACTCTATTTTCATGAAATTTGAGATCTGAGGTATTTGCCATGTTCAGCACACCGACTCCGCCGCTAACTCCGAAATATAAGTGCTGATATGAAATTCCGGCTCCGAATCCCCACAGTAAATTAACACGGTTCATTGATCCATTATCACCGTAGAGACTTTCATTTATTTTAACGTATTGGCCTTTGTCATATTCTTTTCCGATGAAACATACATCCAACTCGGGACCGGTGAAAACGAAAAGCTTTATGTCTTGCGTAAAATCAAAATGGTAACCGGCCATGATAGGAATACGCATACCGAACTTGCGTACCGAAACACTGTTAAGAATACCGTTTGTAAGATACTTAACCAATCCCTTCTTTGCTGAATAGGTGTCAAAATAAAGTTTCAGGCCGGGTTCAATATAGAAATTTGCAACAATAGGGCCATTAAATATACCGCCTACTTCAATGCCGCCACCATTTTTGAACAGACTAAAACCTACATCATCAGAAGTAAGTTTGCCGGGACATGTGAGGTTACCTCCGACACGAATACCAAAATAAGCTTTATTGTCAGGATTGTTGACGATGCTGTTTTGTGCAGCCATTGAAAAACATCCCATGACAATCAACATTGCTGAAATCAGAATTTTTTTCATCTCAATACTTTTTAGTTCCCGTTGGCCGAAGGGTTAATTAATATATAAGAATACGCGAGCCAACCATGCCATATCGCAATCATGAGGGTGCTGAGGATTACAAAATGAGCATGACGCGTCTCCTCTTTTAGTCAATGTTTATTTCTGCCTCACACATTTCTTTGTACTCAAGCCATTCGGGGTCATTCTCGCAATAGATATTCAGCGGGAGCACCGGAAATTTCTCCAACGCTTCATTCAGCTTTCGCCCAAAGATGTGTGTGGAGAGGGTGTAGAATATCCAGTTGCGCTCATCGTCACCGGTGAATATCCCGGTCAAGACTGCCACGGGGTCCTTGGCGAAGCAAGAGGTAAGGGCATCCTGCACTTCCTCCATTAGAGTGGAGGTAGGCACATCGGGCATGCCAGAAGCATCACCGTCGTAGCGCCACGTTACCTCAACCCGGATATTGAATTTGGGATTATCCATCCATTTCTTCACATCTTTGCGGCCAGTGACCATTATCAGTCGCCCGCTATCGCTTTGAGTAGGTGCCGTCCACCATGTTTGCTGCTCGCTCATATACAGTTGTAGTTTAATAATTATTCATAACTTTCGCCACAAATATTTGGCTCTTTCGTGCCAAGTGGCTATTTTTGTACAAAAGTAATTGTAAAAATCCAAGAACCATATTTTTCACAATGGAAATAAAAGGAAAAATCATTCTCGCCCTTCCGGAAATGTCGGGCACATCAAAAAACGGCAACGCATGGAAGAAACGCGAATATGTACTGGAGACCCAGGAAACTTATCCCAGAAAAGTGCATTTTGACTTTTTCGGTGACCGCGCCGACCAATATCCCCTCAACGTGGGCGACGATATAACCTTGTCGTTTGACATTGAAAGCCGCGAATACAACGGACGCTGGTACACCAGCATACGAGGATGGAAAGCCGAGAAATCAGGGGCTGCCGCTCCAGCCGGCGGTATGGATGCCGGAATGCCAGTTCCCCCGCCAGCCGTGGAACTCCCTGCAGCCGACCCCACCGACGACCTTCCTTTTTAAATAAAGAAACAACCACCTTCTACACGGAACTCATACCCTGACATCACAACCGGCATGAGTTCCGTTTTTGCTAATATACAATCTATTACATCACATTTTTGCCATGAATTTACGTTATATAACCGTTGCAGCCGCCATGCTCGCGACCTCCATGGGGACCTATGCAGCGACGGAAATCCAAGATCCGGACAGAAATTCAACTTACACCCCTACTCCGGAAATACTTGAGGCGTGTCAGGAGTTTGCCGACGCAGGATTCGGCATATTCCTGCATTGGGGCATATACTCAATGTTCGGGCAAGGAGAATGGTACCTGAACTCCAATGTAAATGCCAAGGAGTATGCGAAAGCGGCACGAGGATTTTATCCCGCACGATTCAATGCAGCCGAATGGGTCAGCGCTATCAAGGAATCTGGGGCCAAATACATATGCTTTACCTCACGCCATCATGACGGATTCTCAATGTGGCACACAAAACAATCGCCGTACAACATAGTGGATGCCACCCCTTTCAAACGCGATGTAATCAAAGAGCTTGCAGACGAATGTCACAAACAGGGCATAAAGCTTCATCTCTACTATTCACATATAGACTGGACCCGCGAAGATTATCCGTCGGGGAGAACAGGGTTGTACACCGGACGCGACTCAACAAAACGCAACTGGCCCAAGTATTATGAATTCATGAACGCACAGCTCACAGAACTGCTTACAAACTATGGCGATCTGGGAGCCATTTGGTTTGACGGATGGTGGGACCACGATGAAGATTCGGTGCCTTTCAACTGGCAACTTCCCGAGCAGTATGCCATGATTCACCGTTTGCAGCCACGCTGTCTGATTGGCAACAACCACCATCAAACACCTTATCCCGGCGAGGACATACAGATATTCGAGCGTGATATTCCGGGACAAAATTCAGCAGGGCTGTCAGGCCAGGACATTTCACATCTGCCCCTTGAAACATGTCAAACCATGAACGGAATGTGGGGCTACAAAATCAAGGACCAAGATTACAAAGATACGAAGACACTCATTCATTATCTCGTAAACACCGCAGGTATGGGCGCAAATCTGCTGCTCAACATAGGGCCGCAGCCGTCGGGCGAGCTTCCTGAAGTGGCCGTAAGCCGCCTTAAGGAGATAGGCCAATGGATGAAAAAGTATGGCGAGACAATATACCGCACCACAGGCAGCGATTTTCCAGCACAAAGCTGGGGCACTACCACCCGCCGCGGGAACACTCTGTTTGTACACGTACTTGCTGCCGACTCCGCCGACATACATCTGCCACTCGCATGCAAGGTGAAGAGTGCCAAGGAATTTGAATCGGGCAAAAAAGTGCGCTATACCACTCACAAAAACAAGGGTGGAGTGACCTTGCACCTTGATTCCGTGCCCACGGCCATAGACCATATCATAGAACTTGAAACATCGGTCAAATAATGACACCGCAACTTGAAATATGCGCAGCTGACATGCACAGCGTGCATGCGGCGGCAAATGGCGGGGCCAACCGCGTGGAGCTGTGTTCCGGTCTTGCCGAGGGTGGAATGACTCCGTCAGCGGGATTTGTGGCAGCCGCGCTGAAAACGCCCGGAATAAAAGTGCATGTGCTCATACGCCCGCGTCCGTGGGATTTTCTCTATGACGATGAGGAGGCAGGCATAATGCTCCATGACATAAAAACAATGCGCGAACTTGGCGCAGACGGAGTGGTGATAGGTGCGCTGACCCCGGACGGGGATGTTGATATGGCATTGTGCAGAAAACTGGTGAGTGAGGCCGGCGACATGAGCATAACATTTCACCGCGCATTTGATCTGGTGAGATCTCCCAAAGAAGCTCTTGAAGACATCATACAACTCGGATGCCACAGAGTACTGACTTCGGGATGCGCAGCTTCAGCACAGGAAGGCGTGGAGATGCTGGAGTGCTTACAGCAACAGGCAGGAGAACGCCTGACAATACTCGCCGGTGGCGGCGTGTCACCCTCAAATGCAGCCGAAATAATGAAAAAGGGCGGCGTACATGAGCTGCATGCCTCTGCCCGCGCTCCTCTTGCCAGCGGCATGCGACACAAGCATCAGGGGGTGTCGATGGGCGCCGCCGGGACCGATGAATATACACGCCTGACCACCGATACAGATATTGTGAATCAAATAGCGCATGCCATGCGCACAAACCAATAATTATGAATATCAGATTTACAGCCATAGCTCTCGCCGCAGCATTTGTGCTAAGTGCCAACGCACAGATTGCCGACAACGCAGTGCGCGAGGATTTTGAAGCGCGCACATCGCAACTCACAGACAAGGCTCTGCTGGATGTGTTCTCACGCACCCTTACGCCGGAACAGCGGGATGCACTTATGGTGCTCTATGCCTATATGCCGTTGCCTGACATCACTGACCATGATGCCGATTTCTATCTGACCAACGTAAACACCACGCTTCAGGCCCGCAAAGAGATGCCGTGGGGCGCAAAGGTGCCGGACCGTGAGTTCCGTCATTTTGTATTGCCGGTGCGCGTCAACAACGAATCACTTGATCTTCACCGACCGATATTCTACAACGAGCTTAAAGACAGAGTCAAAAACCTGTCAATGCGTGATGCCATACTTGAAATCAACCACTGGTGTCACGAAAAAGCCACCTATCAGCCATCGGATGCCAGAACTCATGCTCCGCTGGCTACAGTGTACACCGCCATAGGACGCTGCGGCGAAGAATCCACATTCACGGTAGCCGCCCTGCGTGCAATGGGAATACCGGCTCGTCAGGTATATACCCCGCGTTGGGCGCATACCGACGACAATCATGCTTGGGTAGAAGCCTGGGCAGACGGCAAATGGTATTTTCTTGGCGCTTGTGAACCAGAACCGGTGCTGAACCTTGCATGGTTCAATGCGCCGGCCTCGCGCGGAATGCTGATGAACTCGCGTGTGTATGGCCGCTATGACGGACCGGAAGAGAAGCTGCTTCAACAGCTCAATTACACCGATATTAATGTGACGTCAAATTATGCTCCTGTTGACACCACTCATGTGACGGTGCTCAACAGTGACGGCACACCGGCCGAAAACGCATACGTGACATTCAGGCTGTACAATTACGGAGAGTTTTATCCGATAGTCGGAAAGGTCACTGACTCCAAAGGGCATGCCGAACTCATTACCGGCCTTGGAGACCTGATAGTGTGGGCCGACAAAAAAGATGGATTCGGATTTACCAAAACCACGGTGGGCAAGGACAAAAATGTGACCGTAACACTGAGCAAAGAAGCCAAAAACGGAGTGCTGGAACTGGATGTAGTGCCTCCCGTACCGGGCAACAACCTCACACCTGTGACCGATGCGCAGGTGGCTGCCAATCAGGTGCGTCTGGCCTATGAGGATTCTATTCGCGGAGCGTATGCCGCCACATTTGCCACTCCAGAGGCTGCGGAAGCACTGGCCGCCGAACTTAATCTCAATGCGGAAGACATGAAGTATGTGATGAGCCATGCACGCGCCAATCATACAGTGCTGACGGAGTTTCTGCGTTCCACACCGCCTCATGACCGCGCCCGCGCCATGAGCCTTATCAAATCGCTGAATGTAAAAGATATAAGCGATGTGAAGCCGGAAATATTGGCTGACTGCATGACATCGCCCATCTATCCAACAGAGCTGTATGCCAATTATATACTTTCTCCACGCATCGACACCGAGGAGCTGACACCATTCCGCAAGGATTTCAACAAACATTTCCCTGCACAAATACAGAATGAGTTCAGAGCAAATCCGGTGAAATGGGTGAAATGGGTGGCAGACTCGATTGACGGAACGGCAGCGTGGTATCCCTCCACTACCCGCATGAACCCGTCATCCACCCTATCCTACCGCTACACTGCACCGATATCACGTGACATATTCTTTGTGGCAGGAGCACGCGCCATGGGAATTCCGGCGCGTATTGATCCGGTCACATACAAACCACAATGGGCAGACAGTAACGACCAGTGGACGGATGCCGATTTTACGGCACCAATGGAAGCTATTCCCACACCCAAGGGCAAGCTGCAGTTAACCTTTACAACCACCGGACGCATAGACGACCCGAAATATTACACCCAATTCACTTTGTCGAAACTTGACGGTGGCAGAGACCAACTGCTCTATTATCCTGAAGACGGCACATGGAGCTCGCTTTTTAAAGAACCGACAGAGGTTGAGGCGGGAGAGTACATGCTCGTTACGGGGCAGCGCATGGCCAACGGCAGTGTGCTGTCAAGAATGGACTTCTTCAAGGTAGCACCCGACTCACTCACTGTGCGGCCACTCGTTATCCGTCAGGATTCCACCGATGTACAGGTGATAGGCAGCTTCAATGCCGAAAACCTGTATCACGACCAGAAGACCGGCACAGATAAATCGGTGCTTTCCACTACCGGACGCGGTTATTATGTGCTTGGCATACTCAAGCCCAACCATGAGCCTACCAACCATGCACTGCGCGACATAGCTGCTGTGGCTCCGGAGCTTGAAAAATGGGGACGCAGCATCATTCTGCTCTATCCGGATGCTGATCAGCTGCAACGCGCCGATGCATCGCTCATGAAGGGACTTCCCTCTACAGTAAGCCTCGGCACCGATATTAACGGGCAGTCGGCCAAAGAGATAACAGAGGCTATGAAACTTCCCAATTCTGATATGCCGATATTCATTATCGCCGATACGTTCAACCGCATTGTGTTCATCAGCCAAGGATATACCATAGGACTCGGAGACACGCTTATTGACACTATCCACAAGCTGGAACAGTAGCCATAACACACAAAAAATCCGGGAGGGTGCCTCAGTAAGACTGACGACACCCTCCCGTTGTATTATAAGATTATGCGGCAGAAGGATTATACGTAACCGCGAATTATGCCACGCTTGGAGTTACGTACAAACAGAATTATTTCATCACGTTCCTTGGTAGCCGGCAGCTCGGCTTCAATACGCTCAACGGCATCGGTGTTGTTGAGTCCGGAAAGATACAGATAACGGTAGATTTCCTGAATGTCGCGTATAACCTCGGAGGTGAATCCGCGACGGCGAAGACCGATGGAGTTGACTCCTGCATAAGCAATAGGCTCACGGGCAGCCTTGACATAAGGAGGAATATCCTTGTTGACCAATGCACCACCCTGAATCATTACGTGAGGACCTATGTGGCAGAACTGATGAATAAGAGTGCCGCCACCGATTACTGCAAAGTTATCAACGACAACCTCACCGGCTATCTGAGTGGCATTGGATATAATCACGTTATCGCCAATCACGCAGTCATGAGCCACGTGGCTGTATGCCATTATCAGGCAATTACTGCCCACTACGGTTTTACCTTTGGCAGCAGTGCCACGGTTGACAGTAACACATTCGCGAATGGTGGTGTTGTCGCCGATTATAGCAAGAGTGTCCTCGCCCCGGAACTTGAGGTCCTGAGGTATGCCTGAAATCACCGCACCGGGGAATATGGTGCAATTTTTACCAATACGTGCACCTTCCATTATGGTGACATTGGAGCCTATGCGTGTGCCCTCGCCTATCTCTACATTCTGTTCGATAGTTACGAAGGGATCAATTACGACACTGGGAGCTATTTTGGCAGCGGGATGTATGTAAGCTAATGGTTGTTTCATTTCTAATGTTATTTGTTTTTTACTATCTGAGCCATGAATTCACATTCACTGACAATTTTTTCGCCCACAAAGGCGTATCCTTTCATCACGGCGCATCCGCGACGCAATTCAGTCATGAATGACACATGGAATATAAGAGTATCGCCCGGAACCACCTTATTGCGGAATTTCACATTGTCAATCTTCATGAAATATGTGGAATAGCGTTCGGGGTCATCAACAGTCGAGAGCACGAGGAGGCCACCGGTCTGGGCCATTGCCTCAATCTGAAGCACGCCGGGCATCACGGGTTCCTGCGGGAAATGTCCGGTAAAGAACGGTTCGTTGGCTGTGATGTTCTTCATGCCGACAATATAATTTTCACCTTTCTCAATGATTTTATCAACGAGCAAGAAAGGATATCGGTGCGGCAGAAGCTCACGGATGCGGAGGTTATCCATCAAAGGAGCCTTGTTGGGATCATAGAGCGGGGCCTGAATGTCCTGACGCTTGAGCTCCTTGCGGATTTTCTGAGCAAACTTGGTGTTGATGCTGTGGCCGGGACGGGTAGCAATAACTTTGCCTTTTAAAGGACGGCCTATGAGAGCCAAATCTCCCATTATGTCAAGGAGTTTATGGCGGGCAGGCTCGTTTTCGCTGCTCAACGGAGTGGGCTGAATGAAGCCGAATTCGGTAACGTGCTTGTGAGGAGCACCCATAATGTCGGCGATGTGGTCAAACTCGCTCTGATCCATGACTTTGTCATAAATTACAATAGCATTGTCGAGGTCTCCTCCTTTGATAAGATTGTTCTTAACGAGGGTCTCAATCTCGCGAACGAAGACAAATGTGCGACTTGAAGCAATCTCCTTGGCAAAATCATCAAGGTTTTCAAGGGACGCATACTGATTGGCAAGCACGGGGCTGTCAAACTGTACCATGACATCCACAGAGAAATCCGAGTCGGGAAGCACAACAATGGATGCGCCGGTGTTTTCATCGCGCATGGATAATTTCTGCTTGACGATATAGAAATCTTTGTCGGCTTTCTGCTCCTCGGTGCCTACTTCCTGAATTTTTTCGGCATACTCACGTGCGCTGCCGTCAAGAATAGGAATCTCGGGACCATTGACACGGATAAGACAGTTATCAATGCCATAAGCATACAGAGCTGCAAGAGCATGCTCAATAGTGCTGACGGTAACTTCACCACGACCGATAACGGTGCCGCGAGTGGTTGAAATCACATTTTCAGCAAGCGCATCAATGACGGGCTGTCCGTCAAGATCCATGCGCTGGACTTTATATCCGTGATTTTCGGGAGCCGGGCAAAATTCGGCTTCAATCTGCATGCCGGTATGAAGACCTTTGCCATGCACCGAAAACGGTGATTTAAGAGTAACTTGTCGCATAATTACGCTTTATTTTTTCATGTTATTAATTTCTTTTTCAAGCTCGCGCACCGAAGCATAAAGTTCAGGCAAATTCTTGATATTCACAGCCTGACGCCCATACTCGCGCAAATCCATAGCAGGAGATCCGAACAAACGGGCACCGGGAGCTATGCTCTTTTGCGTGCCCGATTGCGCAGCAATCTGCGCACCATCGCCCACGGTAATGTGACCGGCAAGTCCAACCTGACCGCCAATCATGCAGTGAGCGCCGATGTGAGTGCTTCCGGCCACGCCTGCCTGAGCAGCCATGACAGTGCTTTCGCCCACAGTGCAGTTGTGTGCTATCTGGATGAGATTGTCGAGTTTCACGCCATTGGCTATGCGTGTGCTACCCATCATGGCGCGGTCGACGGTGGTATTGGCACCGATTTCGACATCATCGGCAATCTCTACGTTACCTATCTGAGGAATTTTGTCATATCTGCCGGCCACAGGAGCGAATCCGAAGCCATCGGCTCCAATCACTGCACCGGAATGAATGATGCAGCGTGCTCCTACCTTGCAACCATGATAAATCTTCACACCGGGATAGATAATTGTATCAGGACCGATGCTCACATTATCACCGAGATAAGCCTGAGGATAAATTTTGGCTCCCGGATCTATCTTACATCCCTTGCCGATATATGCAAAAGCCCCTACGTAAGCGTTATCGGGTATCTCCACGCCCTCGGCAATAAAACAAGGCTGCTCAATACCGGTGTAAACCGGTGTCATCATCTGCTGCACCATAGTGAGAAGATGAGCCACTGTGGCATAAGGGTCGTCCACACGAATCAGCGTTGCCTCCACCGGCTGCTCGGGCACGAAATCGCGCTTTACGAGCACAGCCGACGATTTGGTAGTGTATATGTAATGGATGTATTTGGGATTGGCCAAAAAAGAAATTGCACCGGGATGTCCTTCCTCAATTTTGGCAAAAGTATTGATTTTAACTTCTCCGTCGCCCTCCACGTTTCCGTTAACAAGGGCGGCTATCTGATTGGCTGAAAACTCCATTTTAAGAGGTTGATTGTAATTAATGTGCAAAGTTGGCAAAAAAAATCCACTTTTTGGCTATTTACAGTCAAAAAGTGACATACCGGAGGCTTCAAGCCGTATTTTACCCTGTTTTAGCAGATGCCCAACTGCTTTTTTGAAATCTTTTTTGCTGCAGTGCAACTGGTCGCTTATGGCCATCGGCGATGATTTGTCGTCAAGATTCAAGAATCCGCCGTTCTGCTGCATGGCTGTTATGATGCGGTCGGCTATATTCTGAGAACGCTCCATGGCATCGCCACCGGCCACGAGGTCAATCTTGCCATCGCGACGCACTTTTGCCACATGCGCTTCCATAACCTCCCCTATTTCCAAAGGAGCATAGAGCGAAGTATGATACACCATGCCCTGATGCAGATTGTCCACTATGCACAGGTAGCCCTGATCGGTGCGCTTGTACACAAGAGCGCTGACTTTTTGACCACGTTTGTAGTCGGGAGGCACATTGCCAAGAAATTTTTCAATCTTCGCCGAGCAGGCAACCCTTTTGGAAGCATCGTCAAGATACAGATACACCAGACATTGCATGCCTACATTCATGCGCACTTTCTGCTCACGAAACGGGCATAGAATATCTTTCATCAATCCCCAATCAAGGAATGCCCCGATACGTGTCACGGCCACGACATCAAGAAATGCGAACTCCCCTACCTGAGCAAAAGGATGCTCGGTAGTGGCCACGGGCCTGTCCTCGGAATCAGTATATACAAACACTGACATTTTGTCGCCGACTTGCGGAACATCGGTAATGTATCGCGCAGGAAGGAGCACTTCGTTGCCCTCCTCATCAGCCAGATACAGGCCGAACTCCACAATTCGTGCCACTGTCAGCTCGTTTTGTTTTCCTATCTTCATCTGAATTTAGTTATGAGATTAGCAAAAGTAGCTAATATATTTGTAAATTTGCATCATTATGGATGAAATACTCAAATATTTTCCCGATTTAACCGAGCATCAGCGTCAACAGTTTGAGCTTATGGGAACACTCTACAGCGAGTGGAACGAAAAAATCAATGTGATTTCGCGCAAAGATATAGGCAATCTCTATGAGCGCCATATACTTCACTCCATGGCATTGGCAAAATTCGTCACGCCACTACCCGGCACAAGGATACTGGACCTTGGCACCGGAGGGGGATTTCCGGGCATACCGTTGGCAGTACTATGGCCTCAGTGCAAATTCCATCTCATAGACCGCATAGGCAAAAAGATAAAGGTAGCATCATCGGTGGCCGAAGGGATAGGACTTGAGAACGTGACTTTTCAGCATGGCGACATGGGAGAGTGTCACGAGAAATTTCATTTTGTAGTGAGCCGTGCAGTGATGCGTCTTGACGAACTTGTGAAACTGGTGCGGCGCAATATTTCCGCCCCCGACCGCAACGCTTTGCCTCCAGGATTGTTATGCTTAAAAGGCAAGGACCTTAACGATGAAATAGCCGCCGTGCGCCGTCCGGTGATAGAGGTGCCGCTGAGCGACTATTTTTCAGAAGAGTTCTTCGCTTCGAAATCATTAATTTACGTGGAGTTATGAAAATAGCGCGATTTGAGTTTAATTTGTTTGGTGTCAACACATACGTGGTGTGGGATGAAGCGACCAAACAAGCGGCGGTTATAGACCCGGGTATGCAAACCGATGCAGAGGCATTGCAGCTGGATGAGTTCATAAAGGCACATTCACTCAATGTGACACACCTTATAAACACACATCTGCATATTGACCACACCTTGGGCAATGACCATATAATAAAACATTATAACCTTACAACGGAAGCGCATCAAGGCGATGCCACCCTTGGCTTGGGACGAGCAGAGCAGGCACGAATGTTTCACTTGCGCATGGCCGAGCCGTCGCCACTAAACATAGGCGTGAATCTGCATGACGGAGAAGAGATAGCACTCGGCGCAGGCAAACTAAAAGTCATTGAAGTACCGGGACATTCCCAAGGCTCAATAGCATTGTATGACGCAGCCGACAAATTTGTGATAACCGGCGACGCTCTGTTCAACGGTTCAATAGGCCGTACGGATTTGCCCGGCGGCAATCATCAGCAGCTCGTAAATGCCATACGCAAACAGCTACTTACCTTGCCGGATGACACAGCGGTTTATCCGGGTCACGGTCCGGCCACAACTATCGGAG
This sequence comes from Bacteroides sp. CAG:927, assembly GCA_000431155.1. Taxonomy (GTDB): domain Bacteria; phylum Bacteroidota; class Bacteroidia; order Bacteroidales; family Muribaculaceae; genus Paramuribaculum. The sequence continues at coordinate 91,988 of HF985651.1, read as the reverse complement.
CTGAAAAATATCAGAATCCTTATCTCTGAATTGTGACTGATTTTTGATTAGAGCTTCAAAGGAAGCTCTGTGATAAAAGGCGAGAATTTATCTATTTCAAATTCCGCATCGGTCGCTATGCAATGGCGTATCATCTTTGCATACGCTTTTATGGCCTGAGCTTCAATCACATCGGGCAATGAACCTTGTTCTATTGTAGCATCAAGGACCGGCATACGCTCATCAATAACCTCTAATGCCTTGTCTTTTTCAGGCATCGGGAGACTCATGAGCAAAGCTATGAGCCAAGTGCGGTTGTCAAAAGGATGGGCTTCCATGAGATAAGGCAAAGCTTTTTCAAGGCGGTCAGTGCGAAAATACAGCTCTACCATAAATTCGGGTTTATAATTACCCTCAAATCCGAGTTCCTCAATCAATTGCATGGTCTGAGCCACATATCCATAGCAACCTTTGCTTACAAGGCCTGTCAAGACTGCATCAAGCTGATGCTCACGCTCGTTTGCGTCCACATTTTCAATAGCGGACTTTAAGAGAGAATACAGATCAATATTGTCGCACAAAGAGGCCATGGGCACTACAACCGACAAGTCACAGTTGGCAGTCTTAAGATAGCGTTTATACACATCTACGGCCTCATCGGTACGATTATTGGATTCAAGCGCATGGGAATAAGCAAAACAAGCATCCAATGAATCAGGCTGGGCCATATACGCCGACCGGGCTGTTTTAAGCGCCTCAACGACATCAGGTTTTTGCGCACGAAGCAAACATTCCGACTTTATTACCAGCGACTTGACGGAATTAGGGTTTATGGCCAAAGCATATTCCACAAATCCCAAGGCACGTTCCGGATCATCCTGACGATCCATAGCAGTCTGGGCTGCAAACTCCCAATAGCCAAGATCATAAGGCGATGCCATAGTCAAATCATCCAACAACTGATTGACAAACTCAAAATCAGCATCGCCCGACCAATCAAGGATTGGATCCACAAGGTCATACATCAATGTTTCGGGATACAGAGCGAGTGTTTTAAGCTTGTCGTAATTGTCAACAAGCCACTGCTGCTGCTCCGAATCCTCAGCCGCGTCAATGAGTTGTATCACTTCCTCGTCAGGCAAAGAATCGGGTTTAACGCTCTTAATAAGAAGCGAAAGGTCTTTGGCCGTCAGGCCATTTTTGCCCTTGTCAATACGCAACTTGGTGAGCCGCGACAAGAAACGCCCTGACGGGAGCGATTTCATAACTTTGGCAGCTGCATTATCATTGCCCATGCCCCAATAGAGCATAGCCTTGCGCTCTGCCAAATCCCTGCTGTCAGGGCATAAACGCTGCGCCATGAGGATAACTTCGGTGCGCACAGCATCGTCAGCTATGTCAGAGGCATAATCAAATATATCAATCAGCTCATCCTCATCGTAATAACGAGAGGAGAGCGGTTGATCCATTTCTGCCAAAAACCTGCTATATAGCTTATTCAATGAGTAGATGCATCAATATGTTATCTTTTCTGAACCTTTTCCCAACTGTCCTTCAAGGCAATGGTGCGATTGAAAATCAAGTGGTCTGGTGTGCTGTCAAGATCGGGTGTGAAATAACCGATGCGCTGGAACTGGAAATGAGCACCGGGAACGGCATTTTCAGCCAGATACGGTTCAACCTTAATGCCTTCAACCACTTTAAGTGAATCTGGATTGAGTAATTCACGGAAATCCTTATCAGTTTCGGCTGCGGGGTTTTCCACAGAGAATAGGCGATCGTAAAGTCTGGCAGTGGCATCTACCGCAGTAGCGGCATTTACCCAATGGAGCGTACCCTTAACCTTGCGCATGCTGCCGGGCAAACCGCTGCGAGTGTCGGGATCATAAGTGCAATGGATGGTGGTGATATTGCCATCAGCATCCTTGTCTATGCCGGTGCATTTAACAATGTAGGCACCCTTGAGGCGAACTTCACCGCCGGGGGCGAGGCGGAAGAATTTCTTGGGAGGATTTTCCATGAAATCATCACGCTCAATATAAATCTCGCGGCTGAAAGGCATGCTGTGAGTACCTGCTTCAGGATTCTCAGGGTTATTCTCCAGCTCTACCATTTCGGTTTGACCTTCGGGATAGTTGTCAATCACTACCTTCACGGGGTTCATGACAGCCATGACACGTGTGGAAACGGCATTCAGGTCCTCGCGCACGGCATGTTCAAGCAGTGACACACTGTTAAGAGCCTCGTATTTGGTATAACCGATTTTTTCAATGAAATTGCGTATTGACTGAGGAGTATAACCACGACGGCGCATACCTGAAATGGTCGGCATGCGAGGGTCATCCCAACCGGCAACAAGTCCTTCCTTGACAAGCTGAAGCAACTTGCGCTTGCTCATCACTGTGTAGGTGAGGTTGAGACGGTTGAACTCAATCTGGCGCGGGCAGTATGATTCATCGGCAAGCTCTTTGACAAAATATTCGTAAAGAGGACGATGCACCACAAACTCCAATGTGCAGATAGAGTGGGTAACGCCTTCAAAATAATCGCTCTGTCCATGAGCGAAATCGTACATGGGATATACTTTCCATTTTGTACCGGTGCGATGATGGGGCGTTTTGATGATGCGGTACATTATGGGGTCGCGGAAATGCATGTTTGGCGATGCCATGTCAATCTTGGCGCGGAGCACGCGGGCACCTTCGTCAAACTCGCCGGCATTCATGCGCTCAAAAAGGTCAAGGTTTTCCTCAACCGAACGGTTGCGATAAGGCGAATTTTCACCGGGAGTAGTGGGAGTGCCTTTCTGAGCGGCAATCTGCTCGGAAGTCTGGTCATCCACATAGGCTTTTCCCTCCTTGATAAGGCGGATGGCCAAATCGTAAAGCTGGGGGAAATAATCACTGGCATAGTACTCACGGTCGCCCCAGTCAAAGCCGAGCCAGTGTATGTCCTCACGAATAGAGTCCACATACTCCACATCCTCCTTCACGGGGTTGGTATCATCAAAACGCAGGTTGCAAGTGCCGCCGAATTTTTCAGCCACACCGAAATCCATGCATATTGCCTTGGCATGGCCGATATGTAGGTATCCGTTTGGTTCGGGCGGGAAACGGGTATTAAGTCTTCCACCGTTCTTGCCGGCTTGCAGATCGTCCCACACAATTTGCTCTACAAAGTTAAGTCCTTTTTTGTCAGTACCTTCGGTTTCTTCTATTTCAGCCATTGCCTAAATGTTTTGCTGTGATAAATAATGGGCGCACAGATTGCGCTTAATTAAGCCACAAAGTTAACCAACCTCGGGCAAATCACAAAGCATTCGTCTCTAAAATTGAAAAACTGTGTGCACAAAAAGCAGACAAAGAGCGCATCCACGAAAGATGTGCTCTTTGTTGTGAGAATTCGTTATGGCCTGAGGCTTATTCAGCTGCGGCTTCTGCGGCGGGAGCCTCTTCAGCAGGGGCTTCGTTGGCAGCAGCTTCAGCGGCTGCGGCAGCTTCGGCTTCAGCCTTAGCAGCGGCAATAGCGGCTTTCTTCTTAGCCACTTCTTCAGCTTTGGCCTGATTCTTGGCCTGTTCAGCTTCAAGACGCTGCTTGACATCTAATTCTTTCTTGCTGGCCATAGATGCGCGCTGTGCATCAATAGCGGCCTGTTTCTGAGCTTTCCAAGCATCGAAGCGTTTCTGAGCTTCAGCTTCGTCAAAAGCACCTTTCTTCACACCGCCCTGAAGGTGCTTCATCAGGAGCACACCTTCGTTGGAAAGTATGGTACGAACAGTGTCGGTGGGTTGAGCACCAACATTTACCCAATACAAAGCCCGCTCGAAGTTCAATGTTATTGTAGCAGGATTAGTGTTCGGATTATAGGAACCTATCCTTTCAATAAATTTACCATCTCGTGGTGCCCTGCTATCGGCGATAACAATAGGATAAAACGCATAGTTCTTGCGACCATGACGTTGTAATCTGATTTTTGTTGCCATTAAAAATGTTAATTAAGTGGTTTTGTATGGTTTTGCGGGTGCAAAGGTAGCAACATTTGAGCAACCCCGCAACAAATTGCAGATGTTTTTTTCAAATTATTTTTCACATGGCAGTGCCATTGTGGATGATGTCAGTAAGGATGGGTCGGGCACCGGCCACAAAACATTCCACAGCTATCACCATAAGTATAAGACCCATCAGACGCATCATGACATTGTTGCCGGTTTGGCCCAGAAACTTGTTCAGGCGCGTGGATGCCCGCAAAATAATATACGTGAGTACATATATCACAAAAATGGTGACAATAAGAGTGGCTTTGAGAGCAAGAGTATTGGCCTGCTCCATGAGCACTATACCATTGGCTATGGCCCCAGGGCCACAGAGCAGCGGGATGGAAAGCGGCGTGATGGAAATATCATCGGCATAGGTGCGTATCTCCTCGTCCGACAGTTTTGTGTTCGTGAAACGCGCCTGAAGCATGTCGTAACCTATTTTGAGAATGATTATGCCGGCGGCAATGCGGAATCCGTTGGCAGAAATGCCGAAAAACGAGAACAAGAACTGTCCGGTGATGGTGAAGGCTATCAGCACGAAAAAAGAGATGACGGTGGCACGCATGACTATGTGTGCCCTCTGCTGCTCATCCATGCCTGTAGTCATAGTGAGAAACACAGGCATTGTGCCAAGCGGATTGGTAAGTGTGAAGAACGATGCGAAAGCAATAAACGCAAACGGAAGAATAGTGTCCATTGTAATTAGTGATGAGAGGGATATTTGTTACGCAGATTTTCAAGAGTGTTGAGCTTGCCTATGTCGGCCCATTCCACGGGAGCCGGCGGCGTGTATATAGACACTGGCATTGCAGAGCATGCACTGACATAAAAAGGCATAATCGAAAACACTTGGCCATGCTCAGACGCATAGTGCTCAAGGTGGCTGAATATACGCGGCGATACCACATGCACACCCCCGAAAGCCACAGTGTCCATGGTGTCACGGACCGGTGCCAAGGATGGAGGACGCACCTCGCCGGTGGCAATATTGGTCCAACCATGCATACGGCCTTTTTTGTCAATCAGCAATGCACGGCTCGAGTCTCTTTTCCAAGCCATCAGAGTGACATCCGAGCCACTATTTATGTGGTGACGATACATGTCACGGATATCAACATCAGTAAATATATCGGCATTATGCACCAGTATATCCTCGTTTCCGTCAAGCCAGCGACGGGCAGCCAATAAGCCACCTCCGGTGTCAAGCAGCAAGTCATCTTCGTGACTGACATGAATCGTTATGCCAAAATTGCTGTTGGCAGCAAGATAATCCACAATCATTTGCGGCAAATGGTGAACATTGACAACGGCTTCGGTCACACCGGCATCAATAGCCCTGCGAAGCACTCGGCCAAGCATTGGTTCGCCACCCACCTCTATCAGAGCTTTGGGGCAATGATCAGTGAGCGGACGAAGGCGCGTGCCCAAACCGGCGGCAAAAATCATGGCTTTCATTGCTGCTCAAATATTTGAGTTATACCTTGCTCCCTGTGAGTCAGCCTTACCTCCACACCGTACTTACCGGAAAGATGCTCGGCAAGATGCTGTGCCGAATAGACGGAACGGTGCCGTCCACCGGTACATCCGAAATGGGCGCACAAATGTGTGAACCCGCGCTGCATATACCGCTCCACAGCATGATCAACCAAGGAATATACATTATTCAAGAAATCGGTAATCTCACCGTTTTCCTCAAGAAATTCAATCACTTCGGCATCAAGACCTGTCAAATGCTTGTAGCGGTCGTACCGGCCCGGGTTGTGCACAGCCCGGCAATCAAACACGAATCCGCCTCCATTGCCGGAATTATCCAGCGGCACACCTTTTTTGTAAGAAAAACTGCTTATCTCCACCACAAGATGATTGCGCTGCTCCAATGGCTGAAGCTGCGGAAGGCGGACGAATTCTTCCAACAAGCCACTGAGATACGGTATATTGGCAGGCTTATAGTCGCGCAGCAAATCCTTAAGCATCGCCACAGCCTGAGGTATAGGGGTTATGAACTTTGACTTACGCTCCACGAGGCCACGGAAACCGTAGGCACCAAGCACCTGCAACAGACGCACAAGCACACACAAGGGATAACTGCGGCGAAAATACCGTTCATCAAATGCCTCATAATTTGCCGCATGGCGAATATAGCTCTCCATTATGGATCTGCGCGAGGCGGCTGAAAATCCGGCACGTGCCTGCCATGCAAACGATGCCACATCATAGGCCGCAGGACCTCGTCTGGCACCCTGAAAGTCTATGATCCAAGGAACAGAATTCTGTACCATAATGTTGCGCGACTGAAAATCGCGAAGCATGAGCACACCGTGACATTCATCCTCAATCATGGATGCGAGGGTCTCAAAATCGTTTTGGAGCAATTCTTCATCAAACTGTATGCCAACGGTTTTGAGAAAGCAATATTTGAAATAGTTCAAATCCCACATCACGGAGCGGACATCCATAGCGGCGCGAGGAAAACAGCGGCTGAAATCCACTTTGTCAAGCAAAAGGTAATGCGCCTTGGCAAGTTGAGCCATGCATGCATCGGCAAGCCGATCCACCTCTAAAGCATCACTGCCCTGTGCGGCAATAATGTCATACAACGACTGCGAACCGAGGTCGGATTGGAGATATTCCATCCGGGAATCGCTCACGGCCAATACTTCGGGTACATTAATGCCCGCACCATGCAAGAGGCCTGAAAGATACACAAATGCATCGTTTTCTTTTCTGTCGGTACCGACACATCCAACCAACGAGCAACCGTCGGCCGACTGCAAACGCCAATAGCGGCGTGATGAGCCTTGCTGGCCTATGGGCAAAACTGCAATAGGCTCAAAGCCTGTGGCCTGCCGAAACAACCCACAGAGCACAC
>HF985651.1:69593-85066 GCA_000431155.1 Bacteroides sp. CAG:927 | reverse complement strand
CACACGCCCGGAAGATTCATGGATATTATCAACCATAACGGCTGCAAATGTACCCAAATTTCTACAGTTCACCTAATCAATATATCAACAAAATAGTGTATTTTTGCCACCGAAATTCATAAAAGCTTAATATGCATAAAAATCCCGCTCGTCTTTACGGCCTTATAGGCTTCCCGTTGGGACATTCCTTCTCACAGGATTACTTCAATCAGAAATTTCAGGCAGAAGGCACAGATGCCGCATATGTGAATTTTGAGATTCCCGATATAGGCGATTTCATGGAGGTGATAAGCGAACACCCCAACCTTGCCGGGCTGAATGTAACTATCCCCTACAAAGAGCAGGTGATAAGCTACATGAACGAGATGGATGCCGATGCCGCAAAAATAGGCGCAGTGAATGTAATCAAATTCATTCCCACGCCCAAAGGGCCTAAATTCAAAGGATATAACAGCGATATAATAGGGTTCAGCGACAGCATCAGGCCGTTGCTTACCCCGGTGCGCACCAAAGCACTTGTGCTCGGTACCGGAGGGGCAGCCAAGGCCGTGTTTCATGGACTGAATAATCTGGGCGTGGAAGCTGTGTACGTGAGCCGCACAGCCGCACCGGGACGACTCACCTATTCCGACCTCAACAGTCAGATCATATCCGACCACAAGATAATAGTCAATGCCACCCCGCTCGGGATGTATCCACACATTGACGAATGTCCCGACATTCCGTATGAGGCCCTCACGCCGGAGCATCTGTGCTATGACCTGCTTTACAATCCGGACACCACATTGTTTATGCGCAAATCTGCTGAATTCGGTGCCGAAACCAAGAATGGCCTTGAGATGCTGCTGCTTCAGGCATTTGCCGCATGGAATATCTGGAATTCATAATTTTATACCTAACATAAAAACACAATTAATAAGAAATGGCAAAATTCACACATGAACGAATCAGCATGATTCATGGCGTGCTGCTTATATCGTTATTTGCGTGTGCCGCCTTTTATATAGGAGACGCACAATTTTTTAAGGAAATATCATTCAGCCCCATGATTATAGGTATAATCCTGGGTATGCTTTACGCCAACTCCTTACGCAACAATCTGCCTGAGACATGGGTGCCGGGCATACAGTTCTGCTCCAAGAAAGTGCTTCGTCTGGGTATCATACTCTACGGCTTCCGCCTTACATTTCAGGACATAATGAATGTGGGTGTGGCAGGTATAGTTATTGACACCATAGTGGTGGCCACAACCATCATAGGCGGCATCTACATAGGCAAGCTTCTGAAAATGGACCGCGATATAGCACTCCTCACCTCAGTGGGCAGCGGCATTTGCGGAGCAGCGGCAGTGCTCGGAGCAGAAAGCACCATCCGCACCCAGCCATACAAAACTGCTGTAGCTGTGGCAACAGTGGTGATCTTCGGCACACTCTCAATGTTTCTCTATCCTATAGCCTACCGCGCAGGCATACTTGACCTCACCCCTCAGGAAATGGGAATATATTCCGGAGCCACACTGCATGAAGTGGCCCACGCCGTGGGAGCCGGCAATGCCATGGGTCCTGAAATATCCAACGTGTCAATCATAGTGAAGATGATACGCGTGATGCTGCTTGTGCCGGTACTTCTGGTTCTTGGTTTCTGGATGGCAAAACGCAACAGCAAAGGCCATAACGGAGAGAAAGGCAAGCTCAACATACCATGGTTTGCCGTAGGATTTCTGGTAGTAATCGGTTTCAACTCACTGGATTTGTTCCCCCAAGTGGTAGTTGACGGCATCAACTATTTCGATACATTCCTGCTCACTATGGCAATGGCAGCCTTAGGAGCTGAAACAAGCATAGACAAATTCAAAAAGGCCGGAGCCAAACCGTTTGTGCTTGCCTTCTGCCTGTACATATGGCTCATAGCCGGAGGCTATCTGCTTGCCAAATACCTTGCGCCTGTGTGTCTGGCCTAACGCCATACTCCAAAGCGCCGTGGTCGCTTATGCCGCTGCTGCTCCCTGCCGCCATGCTGGTGGCGGGTACAGTATGCGGCATTACTGTATGGTGGATATACTTTGCTGCGACAGCAACCGCCTGCTGCATAATCTTTGCTTTTACGCGCTACAAGCTTGTGGCATTTGCCATGGCTCTCGGTGCTTTAGGAGCCGTTAACGCAAAAGTGAGGATACAAACAGAAGCACCGGCCCAATATTCGGGAAAAACGAATCATTACAAGGCCGACATCTTACAAACCCGGATAGGAGACACATCACAGACCCTCACATTAAGGGTGACGGATGCCTCAGTGGATTCGCTGCATCTAAGCCGTATAGAACCATTCTATGCCACTGCAGCAGTACCATCGTTTGACACCGAGTACGAAAGCTTGCATACCATCAGGTTCGCGGCCACATTTCAAGACACTGTTCCGAAGCACGATATACCTGATGAAATAACTGCCGGTGACATACAGCGACAACGCGGCATCTATATGCACTGTGTGCTCCCCGATGACAGTATAAAAAGCATCTCCCTTACTCCGGGAATTATACCGGCACTGCGCAGGGAACGCTCCAAGGCAACTGCATTGCTTCTGAACAGCAGCCTGAAGCCGCGCACCAAAGAATTTCTATGTACAGCCATGCTTGGAGACGCAACCACAATAAGCCGGGATGTGAGACAGGATTTTGCATCGGCAGGGTTGGCCCATATATTGGCGCTGAGCGGACTGCATGTGGGGCTTATAGTAATGCTCGTGTCATTTGCCCTATGGCCACTCAAAATGGCGGGCGGCAATGTGGCACGCACCATAATCGTGATACTGCTTCTGTGGCTTTACGCCGTGTTCACCGGACTGGGTGCATCAGTGGTAAGAGCGGTAGTGATGCTGAGTGTGTATCTTGGCGCGAGGATTTTGCAGCGACAAAGCTCAGGCTACAATTCGCTGTGCTTTGCCCTGATAGTGCTGATACTGGCCGACCCGGTCTCACTGTTTACCATAGGATTTCAATTATCATTTGCAGCTGTAGCGGCAATTCTACTGTTTGCCAATGCGCTGAATCCGGTGAACATGCGTCACAGGCTGGCTTATAACGCAATGGGGCTTGTGTGCGTATCTCTGTCGGCCATAATCGGGACTGCCCTGATTTCGTGCATCTATTTCCATAACATGCCGGTGTATTTTCTGCTTGCCAACGTGGTAACATCTGTTCTGTTGCCGTGGCTGATAGGTGCGGGAGCATTGCTTCTGCTCCTTGAATGGGCAGGATGGGATGCCGTGTGGCTTTGCGGAATCATTGATTACATTTACGGCACAGTGGAATGGGTGGCCCGGTGGGTAGCCTCGCTGCCTTATGCCACACTGCGACACATCTATCTGCCTGCATGGACTTTAATTCCATATGCAGGAGTGGTGACACTGCTCAAAATATGGCTTGAGAAACGGAATGTATTGTGGGGCTCAATTTTTATCGGTTCTGTGTGCATGTTGACAGCATACACTTGCTTATGGCCTCATTCAACGGACTCATCCACACTGTATGTGGCGCGAACCACATACCATACAGATATAATAGCCAATATAGCAGGAGAACAGCCTGTGCTTATCACCACCGCCACATCAGCCGACCGTGGTGCGGCCATATATCGTGCCAACCAGCGTTACACACATTTCCTCGGCAAGCGGGGATATGACAGCCTATATTGCGTCAAAGACTCATTCCGTCACAGGATGCTTGAATGGCGCCGTCCATGGTTGCGCACCAAGTATGCCAGTATAGCCGTTATAAGCCATGATTCACTTCCGGCCCCGCCTCCGGCCCATATCAACTATGCGCTGGTATGCCGCGGGTACCGCAAAAGCATAAGAAATCTGACGGATTTAATCCACCCCGACAGCATAGTACTCAGCTATGACCTGCACCCGAAACGTGCCATGCGCTATGCCGCCGAATGTGACTCTATGAAAATACCGTACCGCAACATGCGTTGTGACGGGCCTTGGAACCTGCCTATGGCAACCGATTAGCAATCAGTATCGGTAAGCTCGTTATAACCGCGCAAAAAATATTCGTGCTGCATGTCACGCGGACGCAGCACTTCGCCGTCAGCTATAACGAGGTCCAGATCAATCACCACAAACTTGTCACCTTTTTTCCTGCCGCATTTGCGCTCATAATCTTTCAGCACGGCAACCGCCTGATCTACAGTAAGCGTGCAACTGCCACAAGCCACGGCATTGAGATAATCGGCATCCACACCATTCAATGCCGGTGTAGAATAAACTGATGAACAACGGAAATCCTCAAGCGATGAGCGCAGGAAATCTATAGCCTGCTCCATTCTTTGCTTTTTGTCCGGGGCATTGCTTCCCACCCCTATCATCAATATCATTTTGCAGGTCTGAGAGTTATAACTGTGATTTCGGGAGTTGCGCCCACGCGCATAGGCAAACCCACCGTGCCTATACCTATGTTGACATAAAGCTTATGACGCGAATCTGTATCAGCGTACAGACCACCCCATGTGGGATAACGCCAAACTGCCGGCGACAAGCCAAAAAGCTCTATCTGCATGGCATGTGTGTGACCCGAGAGTGACAGTGCTATATTGATGCTGTCGTTATCGGCTATGTCAGAAGTCCAATGAGCCGGGTTGTGCGTGAGCAGCACTTTTGTCACACTATCACCGAGCGACGGATAAGAATCATTTAGCGACCCGTAAACAGTGAATGGAGGATCTCCCACATTTTCCACTCCTATCAGAGCTATGGAATCAGTGCCCTGTCTGAGAATGACATGCTCATTGCGAAGCAAACGCCATCCCATGGATTTCTGAAGTGAATCCATCAAAATCATGTTTCGGTGTTTATGGGCATCGGATTCCCAATCGCTGTAATCACCATAATCATGATTGCCAAGGATTGAATATACGCCATGCGCTGCTTTCAAACGCGACAACGGCCTTATAAATGGCAGAAGCTCATCGGTGCGACGATTGACAATATCGCCGGTGAACAGAAGCACATCACCATTCAAATCGTTAAGACGGTTCACAACCTTGCTTACATAGGCGGTGTCGGACCCATACGTGCCCACGTGGAAATCCGAGAACTGCACCAACCTGTATCCGTCAAACTGCTCGGGAAGCCCCTGAACGGTCACCTCCACCTCGCGCACCTGTGTACGGAAACGATTGATCAGCGCACCCCACCACATGAGAGCAAACACCACAACGGAAAGCACGCCTCCGGTGCGAGTAAGCCAGCGAAGCCGATGATGGCGGAAAAGAAGAGGTACAGATGCAAGCACATCAATTATGACAAACAGAAATTTTGCCATATATACCGAAAGGAATGTGAAGAGCATCCACATGACCCCAAGAAGCGCTTCTTCGCTTCCGTCACGACGGGGCAAACAGAGCGCAACGATGAGAAGCAGATACATTGCAACGCTGCCCAACAGCTGCAGGCGGCTCCATAATTTGCGGGGACACCGCTTCAATACAGCCAAATAGATATAGACGTCGGATGCCAGACACGCAACGACAATCAATACCAGGGGCAAAAAATAAATGCGCATAACCAGAGTGTTTCTAACTTAACGGCAAAACGCTCCAAAAGTTTATTGCACGGGCTTTTTACCGGTAGCCTGAAGTTTGTTGCGCAGCGGATTGGCATACATCTGAAGCATCATCTCGTGCATGAATTCGCAATCAAGAGTGGAAATGTCAGGAAGCTTCACCTTATCAAGCTGAGTATTGACATATACCTCAAATGCAGATTTTTCTTCAGCGGTGTACATGGCCTCATATTCCTGCGAATGATGCAGCAAATCATGGGCGATGTAGTTGACAGGGAATATTTTATACCCGGAATGTATGGCATTGTCCACCATGGAACAAATCTGTTTCACGGTGTCAATCTTGTCGGTTGAAGATTCCAGTGGCTCCAGCCGGGAATTGAGGCATGGTGAGAATTGAAAATGCACACGCCCTTTATGGCCGAGCAAACCGGTTTCCATGCTCAACAAATCATCATGCTGGCATTTCTTGAATTCAGGGTCAAGACGCTTGAGCAGAAATTCACGGGCCTTGAGATAATCATTAGGATCGTATTCGTAGCTTATTGACACCGGCAAGAGATTGATTTCCATCACATTGTGCGCCACGGTGCCTCCACCATTCAATCCAAGCATCTTAACGAGGCTCTCCTGAGTCACATCATTGGAATCTTTGGCGCGACCTTCGCGCTGGGCTATCCATACGCTTTCGTGCTTGGTATTTATGGCATAATGAATATAGGCCGAGAGCTGTTTGGCGGCCTCAAGTGCCTGTGTCAGGCGCAGATTGCGCTTAACGATAAAGCTTTTGTTGAGCTTTACAAGATCTGTAATCCACTCATAAATCAACAAATTGTTGCCAATTGCGACCTCAGAAGTGCGTATGTCGTTTTTGAGCAGGCAATAGTTGAGAAACGAAGCATCAAGCACAATGTCGCGGTGATTGGTTATATAGGTGTTGCTCACGCCGGGCACTATATTCTCAATACCTCCAAAGGTTATGCCGTTGGTTGTTTTGCGCATCAGCATCTCAATGAACGGACGCATAACCTGCTTCTGGAAAGTCTCTTTATCGGGTACAGCGAGTAAGTTTCGGACAAACTGGCTGAAATCCACTTCGGGCATCACGTACTTTACGGCATGCTCAAAGCCGGGTTCCTTGACCAACTGGGCCATTTTTTCCTTGAATTGGCTATCGTCAAAAGGCGCTATGTCGCTGAAATCATATTCGTTACTCATAATTCCAATTGATTATCGAGTGGAAAAATATGCAAAATTGAGTTTCAAAGTTACAACTTTTCCCCCACATAGGCATCGGGTATTAGTAAATTTTAACCTCGGGAGGCCATATAAGTGCGCCAACGCTCAATCATGGCAGTCATATCCTGCGGCACATCACTGCTAAAAAAAAGCTCCTTGCCTGTGGCGGGGTGAACAAAACCAAGTGTGCGTGCATGGAGAGCCTGCCTTGGACACACTGCAAAACAGTTGTCCACAAACTTTCGGTAGGAAGCTGAGCGCTCACCGCGCAATATCTCATCGCCGCCATATCTGGCATCATTCAGCAATGGATGGCCGATATGCTTCATGTGTACCCTTATCTGATGAGTGCGTCCGGTTTCAAGCACGCATCGCACCACTGACACATATCCAAGGTTTTCAAGCACTTCATAATGCGTCACGGCATGTTTGCCCTGACTTCCGTCAGGAAACACGGTCATCTGGAGCCGGTCCTTGGGATTGCGCCCCACATTTCCCACTATAGTGCCTTGCTGCGGATCGGGAACGCCCCAAACCACCGCCATATATTCGCGTTTGGTGGTTTTATTGAAAAACTGTTTTCCGAGATTTGTCTTTGCGTCGGGAGTTTTGGCCACTACCAAGAGTCCCGATGTGTCCTTGTCAATGCGGTGTACAAGGCCCATACGGGGGTCAGACACATCATAGTCGGGATTATCGCGGAAATGCCATGCAAGAGCATTCACCAATGTGCCGCTGTAATTGCCATGGCCGGGATGTACAACCAATCCGGCCGGTTTGTTAACGACCAGAAGGTGCTCATCTTCATATACAATGTCAAGCGGAATGTTCTCCGGCAGTATCTCAAGCTCGTAACGGGGACGGTCCATCACCACACTCACCACATCAAGCGGCTTCACGCGGTAGTTGCTCTTCACAGGCTTGCCATTGACCAATATACATCCGGCATCAGCAGCCTGCTGCACACGGTTGCGCGATGATTTCTCAAGCCTTAGGACCAAAAATTTGTCAACGCGGAGCAGTTGCTGCCCTTTATCGGCAACGAACCTGAAATGCTCATACATGCCATCGGCATTAGGCTCGGAACCGGAAGCGTCAATATCCAGTCCGGCATCATCATCAAGAAGTTCCAGATCTTCAGTTTCCAGACTCATTGCTATGTCAGTTGAGATCGAGGAAATCAATATCGTTTGTATCCAGCGCCAGCGAATCTCCTTCGTTCTCCAACATTCCGGCGCCCACCTCTATGACCACAGTGCCGGTGGTGGGTATTCTTGCACCCGGCATAAGCCTGTGGCCGTCGCGAGTGACATTAAGCACCAAATCCTGATACTCGGAAGGAACTTCGCGAACCTCTATATTCTTCACACCAAGACCCTCAAGAATGGAGCGGGCCTGACGCAGCGACATGTCGGTGAGAGCCGGCAACGTGACACTGCGTGGCGCAAAAGCGTTGACGGTAAGATACACAGTGCGGGCGTGCTTAACCTTGGTATTGACCTTGGGATTCTGCTCCACCACCATACCGGGGGCAGCACTGTTGTCATACACCGAATCACTAAGCTCCACCACAAAACCGTCCTTTTCAAGTCTCTGAACGGCATCTTCGTAAGCCATACGCCGCACATCGGGAACTTCCCGATACTCGCCATGGTCGGTCCATACATCAAGCCAAAGAGTGCCAAGCCAAAGCAAAAGTACGCCAATGAGAGCCATGGCAAGGAGATTGAGAAGTATTTTAACGCCGAATTTCATCGGCTTTTTTGAAGGTGCATTATCCATGTTGGTAAAAAATTTGCCGCCGCCAACATTTTTATGTGTTAGCCACGGCAAATTTACATCTTTTTTTTGAGTAGCGGAGTGGGACAGCTACTTTTTCTGCTTTTTCACCGGGTCGCAGGTCAACCCTACGCCAAGTTTATTGAACACTTTGTGATCCACCTCACCCAGCATCACAGTGCAATGTACCTGACAACCGTAAAGTTCGGGTAATTTTTCCAAAGCACGGCGACAATTATCGTCATGGGTGCTCAACACGGACAGAGCCACAAGCACCTCATCGGTGTGCAGACGCGGATTGCGGCTGCGGAGATAATTGATCTTGGTATGCTGAATAGGCTCTATCATAGCTTGCGGTATCAGCTTCACGGCATGGTCAATACCGGCAAGATGCTTTGTGGCATTAAGTATCAAAGCTGCACTCGGGCCAAGAAGAGCACTCGTTTCGGCAGTGATTATGGTGCCGTCGCTAAGTTCTATTGCCGAGCAAGGCACACCGCTGCGTTCCGCACGTTCTCGTGCCGCCACGGTGGTGCGGCGGAATGTGGTGTCAATTTTAGCCTGCTTCATGAGCAATGCTATCTTGTTGACCTCATTCTCATTGCCGTCGCCCATGGCCATGCGGTCAAGAGCAGTGTAATAGCGGCGTATGATCTCATCTTTGGATGCCTGACAGCACACCTCGTCGTCATTAATACAGAATCCCACCATATTCACGCCCATGTCGGTAGGCGATTTGTAAGGATTTGCACCGTAAATGCCCTCAAACAATGCATTCAGCACAGGGAAAATCTCAATATCACGATTGTAGTTGATAGCAGTTTTCCCATAAGCCTCCAGATGGAACGGATCAATCATGTTGATATCGTTAAGGTCGGCAGTAGCCGCCTCGTATGCTATGTTGACGGGATGCTTGAGCGGAAGACTCCACACAGGGAATGTTTCAAACTTGGCGTATCCGGCCTCTATACCGCGTTTGTGCTCATTATACAACTGACTGAGACACACTGCCATTTTGCCGCTGCCGGGGCCTGGGGCGGTGACAATAACAAGAGGGCGGGTAGTCTCAACATATTCATTGCGGCCAAATCCCTCGTCAGAGTCTATAAGCCCCACATTGGTAGGATAGCCGTCGATGGTATAATGGACATAGGTGGTTATGTCCAGACGGCTGAGCTTGGTGCGAAACGCATCGGCACTGCTCTGACCATTGTAATGCGTAACCACTACGGAGCTTACAAGGAAACCGCGTTTCTGGAATTCCTCACGCAGACGCAGCACATCCATATCGTAGGTTATGCCCAAATCCTGACGCACCTTGTTTTTTTCAATGTCAAGAGCACTGATAACGATCACGATTTCGGCGTGGTCGCTCAACTGGCTCAACATTCTTAACTTACTATCGGGCTGGAATCCGGGCAACACGCGGCTTGCGTGATAATCGTCGAAAAGCTTGCCGCCCAGTTCAAGATAAAGCTTGTTGCCAAACTTGGCAATGCGCTCTTTAATGTGCTCAGACTGAATTCTGAGGTACTTATCGTTGTCAAATCCGTATTTCATAACGGATTACAAAGGTACGGCTTTTTAATCGTTTCGCCAAAAAAATCTTTCAACACCGCTGAAAAAATAAGCCGGACCCTCACGAGTCCGGCTCACAAAACAAGGTCTATACACAAATTATTTAATTAGCACTTTAGTGACTTTTGAGCCTTTTTGGCATATATACAATCCGGGGCCCGGATTGTTGATTCTCATGCCCTGAAGATTATAGTAAACAGGTTCAGCATTGGGGTCATCGGCAGTGAATTCATCGTCTTCAACACCTTCTATGGCACCAAAGTCACCGTTTCCACCTGCCAAACGATCGATAAACGACTTGGCTGTTTCTTTCAATACGGGGAACAAATCGCCAAGAGAACTTGAGCAGTCGAGAGCAAACATTATGGCTGCAGAACTCTTGATGTCCTCAATATTGATTTTACCGTCTTTATCATTCTCCACATTGTGCTGCCAAACATCACGCGATGCGATGTAGGTCCACTGGTCGATATCATCTTTCTCTATTGTCAACACATTGCCTTCACTGTCGCGACAATCATTGAAAGTGAATTTCAGATAAACACCGTCGCGCTCCGCAACCACCTTGGAACCTGACGCACTTGTCATGCCGTGATAGGTGAGATTGGTCAGCGACATATCATCGATACTAAACACGCCCTCAATCCACATTTTAGAGTCAGCGACATTGTCGGTAGTACGGTCAAGAGTAAATCGGTAAGTGTCGCCGTGTGACATCATGGGCACAGCTATGGAAACAACCCTTTTGGTGGTTTGACGATTGAGGTTATCATAGATATTTGCAAGTTCCTGCTGCACTTCGGCTATATTATTCACCGACAAAGCATTTTCAGAAGACGAGGCAAGTGATTCCAAATTAAGCATAAACAGTTCATCATCAGCTACATCACCGCTCTTCAAACCAATTGAATAAGCCTGCAGCTGGTTTTCTTGAATCTTGGTTCCGGAAATCTTCTCAGCCAAGTACGCGGCATAACCTTTTGAGGTACGGTATTCGGGTTTCATTGCAAGCGAACCTTGGTCGAGGCCGTCGGTGAATGTAACCAAAACAGCATTGCTCAAATTATTAGGATAAGAGGGAACCTTAAGAGCATCTATAGCCTGATCCACCGCATAATAAAGGAGAGTTGCATTGCCCATTTGCAAATCATCGACAAAGCTCATAAATTTATCTTTATTATTCTCGTCAAGGGATGCAATGGGTTTGTTTGTAATCTTGTCATTAAACGACACAATCCCCATAAACACGCCGCTATCTTCTTCTATCGGGTCATTATATCCACTCGGAAGTGTGATGACACAATTTTGACCGGATGGCAAGATTCCAGTATTTGTTCCATAAGTCACTTCAAAATATTGTGAAGGAATAGTTATTTTACCATTTTCTATCTTCCCATATAAATTTTGACTTTTCTCATTTTCCTCACATAGCTGAGTAAACACGTAGTCTTGGCCACTTGATCCCGTTGCCTTATACGGTTCTAAATACACTTTATTCTGATTCTCAGTATGTACATAGGCATAATAATCGAACCCAATACTCTCGTAAGGTTTAAATCTATATACATCCGGACGCTGAACACTTTTTTCAACATTGATGTCACCCTTATATTTAGCATCATCCATAGTAAACCATGGGTCTTCCCAAAGACCTTTACCTATGTTTACCCAAGTGTCAACCACAGGCTTATAATCAAGGACTCCTTCCGGAAATACTATTTTATGGACTCTTGAAGAATACTTAGCATCGGAAGTTGGAGAAGTCCTAGGTGCACTAGAAGATAAATCATCAACCGCAAAAGCACCTATTGGAAATTCCACTGTCGTATTATTGGAGACCTTTCCATAATATTGGCTATCAAAACCATTTTCCACACACCTTTGATACACATGATAACTTCCAGTGTAGCTATTACTGCGATAATAAAAGCTATAGTATTCAATATACACTTTTTCAGTATCTTCCACATGAAGATACACATATACATTGTTATATTTGTACTCTGGAGAAGTAGAAGGTCTAAAATTGGCATATGGTTGCAGGCGGAAAACGCCCGAACGCGAATTTGAGCGTTCTACACTCACTGTCCATGAAGTATTCCAACGCGAATCTTGGCAACCGAGAATACCATCTGTCCATTGAACCTGCCCTACTGGAGTCCACAACTCAGCATGTGAGGCGAGAGCGGTGATTAACAACACGAGGAGTAAAAAAATTTTTTTCATAACAAAAATATCGGTTGCGCACCCCTCAACGCAACTTTCTTTTGAATTTAAAATGATAAAGGTGTGAGGAATGTATCTTGTTTTATCCCACATTCAGGTCTTGGCGTACCTCATTCACGGATAAAACAACAGCCCCACACCAATATGCTTACACGTTGCCTCAAAGGCATAGGTATAGCAATCAATGCAGGTGCCATTGCAATCATATCTTCGTGAATATTCTAACCGCCAAGTTCGAATGTGGAAGATAAAATTTCAATAACACCTTTTGGCGGAACGATTCCGCCATTTTGAAAAAATCCGGGGCTGTCTCTACAGCATCCCGTAATACATGCGCAAATCTACTCATATTTTCCTCAACTCCAAAATTGTAGCTCAGTTTTTGTGTGATTTTTACGATTGTGATATTATTTATGTGGGATTTGGGGCGCGGTATTGAATAAATTTTGTAACTTTGCACTCTGCAATAATGTATGCAATGAATATCAGAAACCTAATCATCACCCTACTCGCCGCGCTGACGCTAAGTTCATGCGGTGAATATCAGCGCGCACAAAAAAGCACGGACTAC
This sequence comes from Bacteroides sp. CAG:927, assembly GCA_000431155.1. GTDB lineage: Bacteria > Bacteroidota > Bacteroidia > Bacteroidales > Muribaculaceae > Paramuribaculum. The sequence continues at coordinate 72,107 of HF985651.1, read as the reverse complement.
GATTACAAACTTGATTATGCCAAGCGAGCTTTTGAGCAGAAAAAGTATGTGCAGGCCGCCACGGTGCTACAGGATGTAATCACGGTGTTCAAAGGCACTGAGAAAGCGGAAGATGCCCTGTATCTCTTGGCACTCAGCCATTATGAGAACAAGGATTATGTGAACTCCGGAGCATATTTCAAGACTTACTACACCCGCTATCCGCGAGGCAAATATACCGAACTGGCACGTTTTTACAGCGGTTACGGCTACTATCTGGACTCACCCGACCCGCAATTGGACCAAAGCGACACCATGCACGGCATAGAGGAGCTTCAGGCATTTCTTGACTATTTTCCCAAGAGCGACAAAGTAAGCATTGCCCAAAACGCCATATTTGAGCTTCAGGACAAACTCACCCTCAAGGAGCTGCAAAATGCCCAGCTCTACTACAATCTCGGCAATTATATGGGCAACAACTACGAGTCAGCAATAATAGTGGCCAAAAACGCCATCAAGAATTATCCCTATTCACGCTATAAAGAGGATTTGGAATTGCTCGTGCTCAAAGCGCGCTATCAGGAGGCCGCCCAGAGCGTGGACGAGAAAAAGGCATCCCGTTTTCGTGATGTTATTGATGAGTATTATTCATTCATCAACAACTATCCCGACAGCCCTAACCGCAAGGAGGCCGACAATATCCTCAAAATAGCCCAGAACTACGCTACCGAATAAATAAAAAAATACATTATTCTATATATAAATATGGACTACAAGAAAACAAACGCTCCGCTCAACACCGTGACTCGCGACATGATAGAACTGTCAAGCGACACCGGCAACGTGTATGAAACCGTGAGCATTATTGCCAAACGCGCCAATCAGATTTCCGCAGAAATGAAGCATGACCTTGAGAAAAAGCTCCAAGAGTTTGCCTCACTCAACGACAATCTTGAAGAAGTGTCGGAAAACCGCGAGCAGATTGAGATTTCGCGCTATTACGAGAAGCTGCCCAAGCCTACCCTCATTGCTGCACAGGAATATGTGGATCACAAAATTCATTTCCGCAATCCTGCCAAAGAGCGCAACAACGACGCCGAATAAACCAATTTTTCGGCCAAAAGCTTGGCAATGTCACAGTTTATGGCTACCTTTGTGGCGCTAAAATCGGAGCAATCCGAAATTTAGCTCTTATATAATTCATTATTAACACCTTAAAATTTTCCAAGAATGCATTTGAATTCTGACGAAAAAGTAGAAATCTTTGAGAAATACGGTAAGAGCAAGACTGACACTGGCTCACCCGAAGCACAGATTGCATTATTCTCAGTCCGTATTGCTCATTTGACTGAGCACCTCAAGTCAAATCACAAAGATTATACCACAGCTCGTGCTCTTAAGGCGTTGGTAGGTAAGCGTCGTCGTCTTCTCGATTACCTCGTGAAGAAGGACATCAACCGCTATCGTGCCATCATTGCTCAGAAAGAGCTTGGTATCAGAAAGTAATTCCCCACGGGAATCTCTACTTGACGATTACACACCGAAGCCGCTCCTCATCAGGATGCGGCTTCGCTGCATTAAATAACTAAAAGTTCAGCCATATGAGCGATTTCAAACCCAAAGGGCATCTGGCAATGATAGCCGCCAATGCGATGTGGGGATTGATGTCTCCTGCAGCAAAGGTCGTGCTCACAGCGGGAACCGTGACTCCTCTCCTACTCACGGATATGCGCATAGCGGGTGCAGCGATCCTGTTCTGGTTCACCTCACTGTTCACACCATACGAAAAGGTTCCGCCCGGAGACCTGCTCCGTCTTGCGGGAGCCGCATGCCTTGGCATACTGTTCAATCAGGGATGTTTCATATTCGGTGTGGGCCTGTCCTCGCCGGGCGAAGCATCCATAATCACCACCACAATGCCGATGTGGGTAATGGTACTTGCGGCCCTCATACTCGAGGAACCCATCACATGGAAAAAAGCCGGAGGCATACTCCTTGGAGCATCAGGAGCAATAATGCTTGTGAGCGGCAATCTCGGTACGCAAGCCACTGGAAACAATCCGCTGTTAGGCGACATACTCGTGCTCACCGCACAACTAAGCTATGCCCTCTATCTGACCCTCTACCGCAACTTTATTCGCCGTTATTCACTTATCACACTCATGAAATGGATGTTTCTGTTCGCAACGCTCATTTTATCCATTCCGAGCATCCCCACCGTACTTGCAGCCCCGTGGGCGAGCATAAACACGGCTACGTGGGCAGGAATCTCCTTTATAGTGGTTGGAGGCACATTTGTAGCTTATATATGCGTGATGATAGGCCAAAAGAATCTGCGTCCAACCATAGTAGGTATGTACAACTATCTGCAACCAATTGTGGCTACAGCTATCGGTATCTACATGGGATTTGACCACTTCACGGTTTTAAAAACCATAGCGGTGCTCCTTATCTTCACAGGTGTATATCTGGTCACTATATCCAAAGCACGCCAATAACATATACAGACCATATAATACAGCGAGCGGACATATA
>HF985651.1:65211-69571 GCA_000431155.1 Bacteroides sp. CAG:927 | reverse complement strand
GAGCGGACATATAAAATGTCCGCTCGCTGTGTATCTGTAGCTGCCGCTTAACGGCGACGAGATTTTCTCTTTTTCTTTGAAGCTGAATATTTGTGCTTGCGTTTTGATGCCTTGTGGCGTTTGACTTTTTTGGTAGGAGTGTATTTCTGTGCCTTTTGATGTGTGGATTTGTCAAAAACAAACACATCCTTGTGGGGCACATAGTTTTCAAAATCAATGATGGCTTCGGGGTTAATATCCACGCCAAGATAGCGTGTCTCGAAGTGGAGATGAGGTCCGGTGCTGCGACCGGTGTTGCCACCAAGAGCTATAGGCTGTCCGGCACGCACCCGTTGGTCGGGTTGAACAAGGAAACGTGACAGATGTCCGTAAACGGTTTCCATGCCGTTGTCATGGCGTATAACCACGTAGTAACCATATCCACGGGCCTCATACTTGGTAAGACGCACTTTGCCGTCAAAAGCAGCAACAACAGTGTCGCCTATATTGAGGCGCAAATCCATGCCACGATGCACGCGACCGAAACGCGGACGATAGCCATATCCGGAAGTTACGGCACCCTTGACGGGAGCCACATAACTTGAAACATCAATATTGGCGGTTGCGGGAATTTCCATACCCTTGTATGGGTTCACCGCCTGACTTTCCCAGTATTCAGTATAGATTTCGTTGTCCTGCATAGCCTCACGCTTGCGCAGATCCTCAAGATAGCTCATGGAGGAGATGGATTTGGCAGCCATACCGGCGGGACGCTGGTGGGCTATCAGATCCTTGTGCTGGGCATTATGAGTGGTCGGGAGCCTGAACTGTGCATAGCCAGGAACCGCAAGCAAAAGGGCTGTAAGCGATGATAAAATTAATTTGCAAGAAAAATTCATGAGATAATTAGGAATAGGAGAGATTAGTCGCGCAGCTCGTCGGGTGAATAAATGAACCTCACGTTCTGAGGAGTCCAGTCAAAAAGCTCATCCTCACAGAAGAAGCGGCGGATTTCGGCTTCGGCATCCTCAACGCTTGAGGAAGCGTGTACCACATTTTCCTGACCACTGGCACTGAAATCACCACGGATAGTACCCGGCAGAGCTTCGCGTCCATTGGTGGCACCGGTCATAAGACGAACTACACGAATAGCATCGACGCCTTTGAGACAAAGTACGATGACAGGGGTAGCCATCATTGATGCCAAGAGGAGGGGGAAGAAGGGACGGTCAACGAGATGCGCATAATGCTCACGAAGCAACTGCTCGTCAAGCTGCATCATTTTCATACCGGAGATAATCAAGCCCTTGCACTGGAAACGCTCCAAAATAGGGCCGACAAAGCCACGCGCTATGGCAGAAGGCTTGAGTATCACTAATGTTTGCTGCATGGTGTATAAGGTTATTTCACGTTTGTCATTGATTGACTCTCAAAGGTAATATATTTACGTTCGCCAGCCAAATGTTATAAATATTAAAAGGCCAAAATTAACAGGATTGTAACAATTCCTCTTGTGTAACATATTGACAACAAACATGTTATATCGCATTGTGAAATTAAGTGAAATAATGTGTAATATAGTTTGGTTGATTTTTGACTGTTAATTTCTTGTTAATTATTGTATTTAAAATCACAGAAATTTTAACATTCAGCTTATCATGCTCCAGTCCACAGCCTTTGTAAACAGAGCATGCATCTCGCTTACCAATGCCCGGTGTTGAGGCATCTCAAGCCCCGGATCGGCCTCGAGCGTGCGCTCGGCTTCATCTCTTGCAAGCTGTACAATGCGGCCATCAGTGGCGAGATTTGCTATCTTCATGTCAAGTGCTGTGCCACTCTGCAAAGTTCCCTCTATGTCGCCCGGACCACGCAGCTGCAAATCCGCCTCGGCAACGAGAAACCCATCGGTGGTGGAAGTCATAATTTCAAGGCGACGCCGAGTGTCCTTTGACAATTGTGGCTTGGTCATGAGCACACAATAGCTCTGGTCGGCACCGCGCCCCACCCTGCCGCGCAACTGATGGAGCTGCGACAAGCCGAAACGCTCGGCATTCTCTATCACCATAATGGAGGCATTGGGCACATTTACGCCTACCTCTATAACCGTTGTAGCCACAAGGATATGCGCCTGATGGGTAACGAACAGATTCATCTGATAATCTTTTTCGGCAGGTTTGAGCTTGCCGTGCACATAGGCCACCTTGTAGTCTCGGAATACCTCGCGCACCTGCTCATACCCTTCTTCAAGACTGCGCATATCCACTTTTTCGTTTTCCTTGATAAGCGGATACACAATATAAACCTGTCTGCCCTTGGCAAGTTCCCGGGAAATGAACCGATACACATCCAAGCGTTTGTCACTGTAACGGAGCACAGTATTAACAGGCTTTCTCCCCGGAGGCAATTCATCTATAACCGACACATCCAAGTCACCGTAAACCGTCATGGCAAGAGTGCGCGGAATGGGTGTGGCCGTCATAACAAGGATGTGGGGCGGTGTGGTATTCTTTTTCCACAAACGCGCTCTCTGCGCCACACCAAAACGATGCTGCTCATCTATCACCACAAAACCGAGGTTACGAAACAATACATTGTCCTCAATCACAGCGTGGGTACCAATCAGTATGTGCAGTGAGCCGTCAGTAAGTTCGGCGTGAATCACATCACGTTCACGCTTTGGAGTGGAGCCGGTGAGAAGTTTCACATTCACTCCTATCTTCGCCGCCATGGAGCGTATTGTCTCATAATGCTGTGTGGCCAAAATCTCGGTAGGAGCCATCAGGCACGCTTGTGCGCCATTGTCCACGGCTATGAGCATGCAGAGCAATGCCACAAGTGTTTTTCCGCTCCCCACATCACCTTGCAACAAACGATTCATCTGTCGCCCGGTGAGCATGTCGGCTCTTATCTCCTTTATTACACGTTTTTGCGCACCTGTCAGTTCAAATGGAAGGCATTGCTCATAAAACGCATGGAAAAACCGCCCCACGACAGGAAATTTCATTCCCGAAACACAGAACGAACGCTTGCGACTATAGCGCAGAATATTGAGCTGGAGATAGTAAAGCTCCTCAAATTTGAGCCTGAAACGCGCATTCTGCAATTCTTCATTGCTGTGAGGATTATGTATAGCCTCCAGTGCCTTGCGCTTTGGCATAAGCCGCAAACGCGCAACAAGCTCGGGAGGAAGCGGATCGGTGATATATGACCCAAAAGCACTTAAAAGAGTTTGGTTGTACTGAAACAATGTGCGGGAGCCGATACCCCGCTGCCTGAGTTTTTCCGTGAGCGGATATACGCCTCTCAGACCGGTGGAAGCAGCCGCAGAAGCAACCGAATCAACTTCGGGATGCACCATAGACCAATGACCGTTGAACTCGGCAGGCTTGCCGAACAGCACATATTCATTGCCAACGCGATAGGCGGATTTTATTTCTCTGATGCGTCTGAACCATACGACATCCATGGTGCGCTCACCATCCGAAAACAACCCGATGAGACGAGTCTTGGCACCTTCGCCCTGCACATTGAAGTTCACAAACACGCCCTTGACCTGCACCATGGGCATTTCGCCCGAGAACGACGATATTTTGTAAACCGTGGTGCGGTCAACGTAATGCGACGGAAAGTGATACAGCAGGTCATGGCACGTGGCTATGCCAAGCTCCTTGGCAAGAAGCTCACCACGCTTGGGGCCGACGCCTTTCAAAAATTTTATGTCAGTGGCTCGCAGGCGTGACATCAAGCAACATGGCAACTATTGCCAAATCAAAAGGATGGGTAACTTTAATATTTGCAGCACTCCCCTCCACAAGCTCAAGAGGAGCAAAACCGGCATGTTCCATCACCGAGGCATCATCGGTAAATTCGGGCTTATAACCCGATGAATAAGCCTCAATCAGCTCAGACGCCCTGAAGCCCTGCGGAGTTTGTACGGCACGCATCTGTGCCCTATTGACTGAATGGGATATGCCGTCGGCATCCACCATACGCAATGAATCGGTGACAGCTACTGCAGGAATAGCTCCATGCGCACCATGCTCCACGGCATTCACAACGGCATTCACAACCGATTTTGTCACTATTGGGCGTGCCCCGTCGTGCACAGTAACGATTTCCGTGCCGTATGGCAAAACAGCAAGAGCATTAGACACCGAATGCCAACGGGTGGCACCGCCCTCCACTATCGCCGGAGATTGGAAATCATGAGCCGAGCACATCTCCCGCCACATATCCATGCATTCGCGGCTGAGCACAAGGAGCATATCGGCATGAGGAGTTGCTATCCGCAGCCGCTCAATGGTGGTCATGAGCAAGGGTCTGCCATTAAGGTTGCAGAACTGCTTGGGCAATGGCGAACCGAATCGGCTGCCACTACCGG
>HF985651.1:44823-65181 GCA_000431155.1 Bacteroides sp. CAG:927 | reverse complement strand
ACCGGCAGCCACTATTATGTGACACACGCGGCTCATTTCGCAGGAACGGATAAATAAGAGGAATATGCTTCAGGAGAAGAGATTATGCGCATAGCTTCGCGGAAATTTGGCGAAATGGGATTGACAACCCTGAAATAGGTGGATTGCTCAAAAATATCGCGACCTATTATACCTTTGATAATAAGCTCTATAATAGGTTTGGAAGTCAGGAACTGCTCTTCGTTATACTCCACACCCTCTTTAGTGCCGAGGTCCACGAGATGATCAAGAGTGGCCTTGTCAACCTTGAACTGATCTACAAACTGCGATTCATTGCGGTATTTTTTACGCAGCTCCTTGCGGTGCTGGTCAACATACTCGGTTGCGACACGATTGATAAGCCCTTTGGCAACAAGGTCGCGATAGTATGCGGAATAATATGAGGTGTCAACAGGCACGAAATTGTCGGGTATTACACCGCCGCCACCGTACACGGGGCGTCCGAGCCGCAAAGTGCGGTAAAGCAGCGAATCAGGCAGATGTATGCTGTCGGCGCTCATAAGCTCACCAGACGACAGTCGGGAGTATGTTTCGTTTCGATATTCATCGTCCTTGCCTTCGGCATATGGTTTCTGGATGCATCTGCCGGAAGGAGTATAGTAACGCTGCACGGTCAGACGCACCATAGTACCATCGGGCAACGGGAACGGACGCTGTACAAGCCCCTTGCCATATGTACGGCGCCCGGTGAGCACACCTCTGTCGTTGTCCTGTATGGCGCCACTCACAATTTCACTTGCCGAGGCGGAATACTGATTCACCATCACTACCACCGGCATATCGGCAAGCACTCCCCTGCGCTCGGCACGGAAATATCGCGGCTCTAATTTTGTACCTTTAGTAAATACCACAAGGTCGCCTTTGTTCAAAAACAAGGAAGCCACATCAAAAGCAGCCGACAGATACCCTCCACCGTTCTCTTCCAAATCAAGCACCAGCCTTTTCATGCCCTTGCGCTTGAGATTGTCTATGGCCTTGAGCATCTCCTGCCCTGTGCTTTCGGCAAAGCGTGCAAGTTTTATGAACCCTACAGAGTCATTGGCCATATATGCGGCATCAATGCTATAGATGGGTATGTCATCGCGCACAATATTGAATTCCAGAAACTCAGGCACTCCCTTGCGGAGCACAGTAACCTTGACGGTACTCCCCTTCGGGCCACGCAGAATTTTCTGAATGGCGGTATTTTTCATTTTCATTCCTGAAATAGCCGTGTCATCTGCAGCTATTATACGGTCACCGGCCAGTATGCCAACTTTTTCCGAAGGGCCACCGGCCACAGGCTGTATCACATACAAAGTGTCATTGAGCATATTGAACTGTATTCCTATGCCGGAGAAATTGCCCTGAAGAGGCTCGGTCAAAGCCTTGGTTTCTTCAAAGTCAGAATACTGAGAATGCGGGTCAAGTGTTTTAAGCATAGCCACAATGGCTTCTTCTACCACATGATCAGCATCAACGGTGTCAACATAAAAATTCTCAATTATATTCTCCACCATCGACAGTTTTTGGCGCGGTGTGAATTTCGGTTCTTCGGCATAAGCCGTGAGCAACGCCGTGATAGCGAGCAAGAATAAAGATATTTTCTTGAAATTCATTTTTGCAATTCGTTATTATCTGGTAAAAATGCCGAAACATCATAGCCAAATCCCTCAAGCTCACGCACAACCGATGAGCTTACGCTCGCCCATTCGGGTGCGGCCAAGAGCATAACCGTGTCTATTCCCGCAATTTTTCGGTTGATGTCGGCCATTCGGCTTTCGTAATCAAAATCACTCACAGAGCGCACGCCCCTGAGCAGAGCAACAGCCCCAAAATGTTTTGCCGCATCCACAGTAAGACCGCTGTAAGCCGCCACCTCAACCCTATGATTATTGCCCACTACAGCCCTGATACTGTCTAACCGGGAGTGTATCTCATTATCATCAAGAGTGGTTTTGGAGACATTATATCCCACGCACACCACCACACGGTCAAAAATATTCAAGCCACGGCGCAGAATGTCAAGGTGTCCGCGTGTGAAAGGGTTGAACGAGCCGGCGAATAATGCCACACGCTCATTATCAGCTGATTTCCGAGTCATCTTCCACTACTAAGTTGTCAATGATAAAATTCTGTCGCTCAATGGTGTTCTTGCCCATGTAGAAGCGTAACAACTCCGCCACGCCGTCCTCTTTGTGAAGCGACACCTTGTCAACACGCATATCCGGCCCGATGAGGTCACGGAACTCGTCAGGCGATATTTCACCAAGACCTTTGAATCGCGTTATTTCGGCGTTGACACCGAGCTTGGCAATTGCATTTCTGCGCTCCTCATCAGTGTAGCAGTAATACGTTTCCTCACCCTTGGATTTCTTCATTCCCGTACGTTTGACGGTCTTCTTGTTGCGCACACGGAACAACGGAGTCTGAAGGATATACACATGTCCACGTTTTATCATGTCAGGGAAAAACTGCAGGAAAAACGTGAGCAGAAGCAAACGTATGTGCATGCCGTCCACATCGGCATCGGTGGCTATAATCACATTGTTATAACGAAGGCCGTCCAAACCGTCCTCAATGTTCAGAGCTGCCTGCAACAGATTGAACTCCTCATTCTCATACACCATTTTCTTGGTCTTGCCATAGGTGTTTTTGGGCTTACCACGCAAAGAGAACACAGCCTGAGTTTCCACATTGCGGATTTTGGTAATGGAACCTGTTGCGGAATCGCCCTCGGTGAGGAATATGGAGGATGCGAGTTTCAAATCCTCATCGCCTTTGGCATCATTGAGATGTATGCGACAATCAAGCAATTTCTTGTTGTGAAGATTGATTTTCTTGGCCTGCTCACGCGCTTTTTTGGTCACAACGGCCATTGACTTGCGTTCCCGTTCATTCTCAAGCACCTTACGCTGAATGATTTCAGCAGTATTTTTATCGCGATGAAGATAATTGTCAAGCTCTTTTTTAATGAAATCGCCCACATATTTGGCTATAGTCACACCATCAGGAGCCATGTCTCGCGAACCGAGCTTGGTTTTGGTCTGCGACTCAAATACCGGTTCCTCCACTTTCAGCGACACAGCCGCAACAATACCGCTGCGCACATCGCTGTATTCCAGTGACGCACGGCCAAGGAATTCCTTGATGGTACGTGACACGGCTTCTTTGAAAGCCGTGAGATGTGTACCGCCCTGCCTGGTATGCTGGCCATTGACGAATGAATAATACTCTTCACCATACTGATTGGCGTGGGTAATGGCCACCTCAATATCCTCACCAATAAGGTGAATAGGCTCATACAGTGGCGTACCGGTCATGTTTTCTGACAGAAGGTCAAGCAGACCTTTGCGACTGATAAATTTCTGGCCATTGAAATATATGGCGAGACCGGTATTCAAAAACGTATAGTTTTTGAGCAAAGGCACTATGAATTCGTCACGGTAATGATAGTCCCGAAACACCTCCCTGTCAGGTGTAAACTGCACGAGAGTACCATCCTTTTCATCGGTATCCACAATAGGAGTCTCAGATATAACCTCTCCACGGCAATACTGCACACGTTTGAGCTTGCCCTGACGCACGCTCTGAATCATGAAATCGCTTGACAGGGCATTTACTGCCTTGATACCAACGCCGTTAAGTCCTACCGATTTTTTAAACGCCTTGCTGTCGTATTTACCGCCGGTATTCATGCGCGATGAAGCCTCGACAAGCTTGCCGAGAGGAATACCGCGACCGAAATCGCGCACAGTCACAGTGGAATCAGTAACAGTGACATCCACCTGCTTTCCAAAACCCATCATATATTCGTCAATGGCGTTGTCAAGCACTTCTTTGAGAAGCACATAGATACCGTCATCGGCGCTGGAGCCATCGCCGAGCTTACCGATATACATACCGGGACGGCGACGGATATGCTCGTTCCATGAAAGTGTCACTATGGCATCATCGCCGTAGTTATCCGTCCCGGCAGAATCACCGCCGGGCAATATTTCTTCATCTTTGATATCTTCGGTCATAAATCAGTGTAGATGCGTGCAGTATGCAAAGGTACAAAATATTTTACACCTTTGCCGTTCACGCTTATAAAAAAAAGATTAACTTTGCAGTATATAAAAACAATCACTACTATTAGAATGAAACATATTCCTCTTTATATCACAGCATTAGCAGCAGCGGCAATATTTGCCGCATCGTGTTCGCGCACCCCGTCATGGAAAGTCAAAGGCACTGTGCAAGGTGCCGAAAACAGCAGTATGGTGCTTGAGGGCGCCGGTGCCATAGGATGGTATCCTCTTGACACCATCATGATAGGCAGCGATGGTGCCTTTGAGTTTAGCCGCGAAGCCGCCGGTCATCCCGACATATACCGCTTGTCATTGAATGACAAATACATCTATTTGCCCATCGACAGCATTGAGTCACTTACCCTTTCCGCCAACGCCTCCTCTTTTGACACATCCTACAAACTCTCCGGCTCCACAGCAGCCGAGATAATCACCAATGTTGACCACAAGCTGATGCAATCGGCGCTCACAAAAGGCACACTCGCCACCACCGGCGATTCATTGCTGAAACGCGAGCTTGCCCAAATGATGCTTCAGGAGCCAAGCGGCATTGTGGCCTATTACATCATCAACAAGAGTATTGGCGGCATACCTGTGTTTGACCCTGAAAACCGAAGCGACCTGCGCGTGATTGGCGCTGTTGCCAACGCTTACGACAGAGACCGTCCAAACGACCCGCGCACCGAACAGCTCAAAAACATCTACCTGCTACATCGTGCATCAATGCCCTATTACACATCTACCGACACTATTGTGGCAAGCACAGTGGCATTCCCGGATTTGAAACTGTGGGACAACAAAGGACGCCAGCATGATTTGGCGCAAGTGGCACACAACAACAAGGTGGTGCTGCTTAACTTCACGGCCTATACTGCCAAAGAGTCTCCGGCTATAAATTTGGAGTTCAACAAAATATACGAGCAATACCGTTCCAAGGGGCTTGAAATATATCAGGTGGCCATTGACGATGATGAATACCAGTGGAAACAATCCGCCAACAATCTGCCATGGATCACGGTTTACAATCCGCCAACGGAACCGCAGAATCTGATTAACTTTAATGTACGCGCACTACCCACCACTTTCATCATAGTTAACGGTGACCTTGTGGACCGCGCCGATCAGGTGGGAAATCTGCCGGTAAAGCTCTCCAAATACCTGAAATGAAACTGGATGTGGCCATATCCACCTACCAGCCGCAGGGATTGCAGAGGGTAGCAGATATGAACCTTCCGCAGGTTGAAGGTGTGCGATATGTGGTTTCGTGGCAACAGCATGGCGGCGCACGCATACCGGAGCAATTATTGCGCAACGATGTCAAAATAATACGATTCGGCAGCTCCGGGCAATCAGCCAACCGCAACAATGCGGTCATATATACATCCGCACCCATAGTGCTTATAGCCGATGACGATTTGCGTTACACCGCGCAACAACTTCAGGCAGTAATAGACACCATGGAGGCCAATCCCGATGTGGATATAGCCACATTTCAATACATCGGCGACAACAAATACTATCCGCCGACAGAGCAGCCTATAACACGACAGATACCCAAGGGGTTGAGCTTTGCATCCTTTGAAATAGCAGTGAGGCGCAAATGCTTTGATTCCCTGAAGTTTGACGAAAGATTTGGTATAGGCGGCTCAATGTTTGATCTCGGCGAAGACGAGAAGCTGATGCTTGATGCAGTGCGCATGGGGTACACATGCCGTTTTTTCCCGATTACCATAACTACCCACACCGGACCTACCACCGGCCATAGACCCATCACCAATCCCCGTGCGGCTGCCGGCACAGGATGCCTGATACGCGGCTGGTATCCATGGAGCTGGCCACTGCGGATTCCGCTCAAAGCTTACCGGCTAAAGAAAAACGGCAGCAAATTCGGCTTTTGCCTGCGCCATATGCTGCGTGGTGCCATGAAGAATTGTTCTATCGCCCGATAATCCGCTTAAAACCTCTTGCCAAGCTCCACAGCCATGGGTAGCGTGAGACTTTGAGCTTGATTTTCGCGAGAGCGGGCAACTTACAGCCCCTTTCTGCCATCAAACTACTCACAACCGCCACGCTCTGTTTATTGCCGCTATCAAAAGCCAGACCCGCCACGAATACAGCTCCATGCTCAATGGCCGCATCAACATCCGGTGTATGAGCATCATAGTAATCCGCAAGCGTAAGCCTGCATCCGAGAACCGCAGTATAAAATCCAAATAACCGCTCCTCCGACCGAGTGTTGCTCAAAGAGTCATCGCCCACCGAATAAAGGAGCGATTCTTCTTCCACGAATCCAAAACCTCCCTTAGTTCCCAAAGCACACACCAGCGGCATGTCCTCGCAACCGAACGCATCGTTGCATACCATATTGTTGTCAACATTAACTGCCTCGCGACGATACAGCATGGTGCTGAGCGGGACAGGAAAATTGCCAACCGACGCAAGCACGCCCTCAAGCATATCGCGTCCGGCAACTGTGCGCCGCCAAGCGGCATGAGATTCGCAATCCCGCGAATACACATCAGAGCCTTTTCTACATTCTATCCAGTCACTGCCCACCGCTACAAGCCCGGAATCGGCATTGAGCATCGCAAGCTGTTTCACGAGCCAAGTGCCAGGCAAACGGTAATCGTCAGCAGCACAATCTGTAACAAATCTCCCTTTGCAAGTCCTTAAACATCTGAAATAGTTGCGTACTACACCCATATTGGGTTCACGCGGCATTACACGCACGATGCCGGCGAATCTGTCGGCATACTCCATGCATATCTCGTAGCAGCCATCAGTAGAACCGTCATCACCCACCACAATTTCAAGCGCACGGCACTGAGCGCGCATTGCAAGCACACTGTCAAGTGCGCGGCGTACAGTGGCAGAATGATTGTAACTCAGCACAATCACCGACACTTCAACCGGAATGTTGGATTTCAAATCGGGTTCCACGCCACAAATTTAACACCAATAACTCAATTTATTCTCAAAATCAAGCTATATTTGCACATAGGCAAATGTTTCGGATAAAAGAACGTATGGAAACCAACAATCTTATTACAGTGGTAGTGCCGGTACACAACCGTGCTGACATAGTGCTGCGTACCCTTGATTCGATTTACAATCAAACTTATCGTCCTATTGACCTGATAATTGTGGACAATGCATCCACCGACTCCACCTTGGAGAAAATCACCGAGTGGAGCAAGAGCCGCCAAAAGGGGGATTTCAATGTGGAGATATTGCAATGTGAGGAAGCCGGGGCCGCATGCGCCAGAAATTTCGGTCTTGAGCACGTGCGCACTCCATGGGTGATGTTCTTTGATTCCGATGATGAAATGCGTCCCGAACATATAGCCAAAGTGACACGTGAAGTCAATGAGCATCCCGACTGCCAGCTGATATATTTTGATGCCACCGTAATGGATACCGACGGCTGGAGCCATGCCATGAGCATTAATGACACCAACATGATGCGTGCGCATCTGTTTCACTGCATCCTATCCACACAGCGGATGGCCATACGCACCGAGCTTGCAAAAAGCGTGGGCGGCTGGAACAAAGCGTGTGCCATATGGGACGACATGGAACTGGGCGTGCGCCTGCTGCTGTCCACAGACAAAGTGCGCAAACTCCATGGCGACCCGATGGTGGTAATTCATCCCAGCGGTGATGAATCACTTACCGGCGACAATTATCAGACCCGAGCCGGGAAATTTGAAAAAACGCTTGACATAATTGACGAACATTTCACACAGCCTCAATTTCATCTCGAGCAGATGTGGGTGGAAAGCCGCAGAATGATTCTGGCCGCAATGTATGCCCGTGAAGGCAAAAAAACTTTGGCAACTGCCTTACGCAAACAGATATTGGACCGACATGCATGGAGCGATGCAATGAAACTGCGTGCCGTTTACACAACCCAGCGATTGTTGGGCCACGGAGGATCGGCAACTGCCGAATATTTTTTCAAAAAGCCTAAAGCGAAGGCAAAGTAACCGAAAAATGAGCCGACGGAGTGTGCTCCCGCAACAGAATCTCCACCATTGAGCGCACCCGTTGAGGATACTGTGCGGCAAGGTTATTGTCCTCGTGCAGGTCGGATTCAAGATTGTAAAGTTCAGGGACACCTTTCTTCACAATCAGTTTCCATGGTCCCTGACGCAATGCTATTTGATCTGTTTCGTCAAATTCCCAGTACAGAAAGTCATGCTGCTTCTGCACACCGGAGCCGGTGAGCGTGGGCACGAAAGATATACCGTCAAAATAATCTGTTTCCAAAGCCTTGTTGCCGTATGTCCCAGGCACATCGCTAACTCCGGCAATCTCGGCAAAAGTGGGCATAAGGTCGTAGAATGCAAGTATATGGTCACTCTCCTGTCCGGGCTTGATGCCTTTGGGCCAGCTCACGATGAACGGTACCCTGATGCCGCCTTCATGACAAGAACGCTTGAGCCCCTTAAGCTTGCCGTCCCGGCCAAAAAACGTGGGGTCTGCACCGCCTTCCTCATGAGGACCGTTGTCGCTTGTGAATATCACTATCGTATTGTCGGCCAGTCCTTTTTTGTGAAGCATAGACATAATCTCCCCCACATACGAGTCCAAACGGGTTATCATGGCGGCAAACTGTGCATGAGTGTGAGTCACAGGGTTATACCTTGACCATACACTTCCTTCGTAAGTGCCGTCATCAGTGAATTTTTGTTTGTAATGCTCCAGTATGGAATCGTTAGGCTGAGCAAGCTCTGCATGAGGCAACGTGTAGGTCAGAACGCCGAAGAACGGTTGTCCGGCACTCTGAGCGTCAATCCATTTCAACGCCCGCTGATGTATCATGTCGGCAGAGTACTGCTTACGTTTCTCGTAACCGTCACCATACATAGGGTACTCAATGTTCTGCGTCAGCACCTCGCGTACCACAGCGGTGTCGCCCAAAGCCTTGGAATACCGATTCAGAAAATTAGGATAATACAAGTGAGCCTGAAACTGGCATATATAGCCATAAAACTCATCCACCCCTCTTTTGTCGGGGGTAGAAGCAGATCCTTCATAGCCGCCGGCCCATTTGCCAAACATGCCTGTATTGTATCCGAGTGATTTCATTATCTCGGGAAGCACCACATGTGCGGTATCATAAGGGTGTTGGCCGACTATGGAGTAATCCTCATTTTCACCGTATTTCACCATGGGCACGTCGCGCCAATACTCCTTATTGCCCCTGACCTCGCAATGGCCCGAATGCTGCCCTGTCATCATGGATGCACGCGAAGGAGCACTCACCGGACTGCCGGCATAAGCCTGCGTAAACCTTATGCCCGAGCGTGCGAGAGAATCAATATTGGGCGTGGAAATATACGGCTGACCATAGCAGCCAAGATCACCATAGCCCATGTCATCACACATAATATATAATATATTAGGCCTGTCAGCGGCAAAAGCGCTGAATGCGGTCAACGGCACCAGAGAGGCGAAAATACGTGAAGTCATAATTCACAAATTTACAACATAAAATCAACAATGACGCATCTACAATCCCAAAAATTGGTTAAAAATCACAAAGCGAAATCAGCATCTTTCTAACTTTTGTTAACACAACGCGCATTTAGCTTCCCTGTTTGTTATTAAAGAAACGATATTTTGTACCTTTGTACACGAATAAACCTATTCGAAATAATTATGCCGAACGTATTAACCGAATTAATCGGAAAGCAAGCATTGAAGTATGGCACCCGCGAAGCCTTCTCGGCTCCGGTAAATGGCAAATGGGAACCAACATCCTGGCTTGATTTCGAAAAGATGGTGAACCAAGCGGCTTACGCTTTTGAGATGCTGGGAATGAAGGAATGCGACAACATCACCGTGTTCTCAGCCAACCGTCCTGAAATTCTGATAACTGATTTTGCTGCCTATGCCAACCGCATGGCTCCGATTTCAATATACTCCACAAGCTCTCTTGAGCAAGTTATATATATAGTCAACGACTGCGGCTCCACCAAACTGCTTGTAGGTGACGAAAAGCAATATGGAATGGCTCTTGAGGCTAAAAAACAGTGCCCCAATCTCAAGCAGATTATAACCTATGACAATGTGCAGCGCAAGGAGGACGACACCACCACTATGACATTTGCCGACCTGCTTGAATTAGGGTCAAAAGCCACGGAAATGTGCCGTGAAGAGGTAATAGCCCGTCGCAAACGCGCACTTCCTGAAGATATAGCCACTATAATCTACACTTCCGGCACCACCGGCGAGCCCAAAGGGGCAGTACTGCCTCATTCGTGTTTCAACGCCGTGCTGCCCATGCACAAGGAAAGGCTCACCACCCTCAGCGACAACGATACCTCGGTATGCTTTTTGCCATTGAGCCACATATTTGAAAAAGGATGGACATATGTATGCCTCTATTTGGGAATAAGGGTGTCAATCAATCTTGACCCGCACGACATACAGCGCACTGTAGCCACGCGCCGTCCCACATGCATGTGCTCTGTGCCTCGCTTCTGGGAAAAGGTATATACCGCCGTACAAGAAAAAATAGCCACACTCAGCCCCCTGAAACGATGGATGGCAGTACAAGCTCTGAAAGCAGGCAAAAAACGTAACCTTGGCTATCTGCGTCTGGGCAAAAAAGCTCCATGGTGGGTAGAGAAACGGTATCAGTTCTTTTACAAGAATGTGCTTCTGCCCATGCAGAAAGTAATAGGCGTAGAAAACGGCAACCTCTTTCCCACAGCCGGTGCGCCCCTGAGTGCTAATATCGTAGAGTTTTTCCACTCCTGCGGCATCAATATAATGATAGGCTACGGACTGTCCGAAACCACGGCCACCGTTACCTGTTTTCCTCAGATAGGGTATGAGATAGGCACCGTTGGCACTGTGATGCCCCGCGTGCAGATAAAGATTGGCGAACAGAACGAGATACTTGTCAAAGGTCCGAGCGTGATGCGCGGATATTACAACAAGCCGGAAGCCACCAAAGAAGCATTCACTGCCGACGGATGGTTCCGCACCGGAGACGCCGGCAGAATTGATGAGAATGGCGCGCTGATACTGACTGACCGCATCAAGGACCTGTTCAAGACATCCAATGGCAAATACATTGCCCCCCAAGCACTTGAAAGCCGATTGGGCGAGGACAAATACATTGAGCAGGTGGCTGTGATCGGTGACCAGCGCAAATACGTAACCGCTATCATCATTCCGGCTTTTGAGGCTCTTAAAGAGTATGCCAAGAAAAAGCATATCCAGTATCGCAATGTGGAAGACCTTGTCAAGAATTCCGACATCCGCGCCATGATAGCTGAACGCATAGAAAACCTGCAGCGCAACTTTGCCGGATTCGAGCGCATAAAGAAATTTACACTGCTGCCCCAAGAATTCACTATGGAAGCCGGGGAACTCACCAACACCCTCAAAATCCGCCGTCCGGTAATCAACAACCGCTACGCTCGCGAAATTGAGGCCATGTACGCATAAAAAAATTCATTACCACATATGATTACACAGGAACAATTAAAAGAGACTTTTGAGCGCAAGCTGGCGCTGAGGAGGTATCTTTGACATCGACAGCAAGAAAATAGAAGTAGAAGAAGAGGAACTGCGCACCCATGTACCTGATTTTTGGGAACACCCCAAAGAAGCGCAAATCCAAATGAAAAAAATCAAAGACCTTCAGGCATGGATTGAAGGGTTCGGAGAAGTGGAGCGTGCAGTAGATGATTTGGAAGTGGCTTTTGATTTCGTGAAGGAAGGAGCCATGGAAGAGACTGAACTGGACGCGATGTATGCCGATGCTATTGACAAGATAGAGAAACTGGAGCTGCGCAACATGCTGCGCCGTGAAGAAGACAAACTCGGCGTGGTGCTCAAAATAAATTCGGGAGCCGGCGGCACTGAAAGTCAGGACTGGGCATCAATGCTCATGCGCATGTATCTGCGCTACTGCGAAAAACACGGCTACAAAACTTCTATAGCCAATATACTTGAAGGTGATGAAGCCGGCATAAAATCCTGCACGATAAATGTGGAGGGTGATTTTGCCTACGGTTATCTCAAAAGTGAGAACGGTGTGCACCGTCTGGTGCGCGTATCACCCTACAATGCCCAAGGCAAACGCATGACATCGTTTGCCTCGGTATTCGTGACCCCGCTGGTGGATGACACTATAGAGGTGAAAGTAGAACCGGCCCTTTTGTCATGGGACACTTTCCGAAGCGGAGGTGCCGGAGGTCAGAACGTGAACAAGGTGGAATCAGGTGTGCGCCTGCGTTACCAGTTCACCGATCCCTACACCGGCGAGCAGGAGGAGATCCTTATTGAAAACACCGAGACACGTGACCAGCCAAAGAACAAAGAAAACGCCATGCGCCAACTCCGATCGATACTTTATGACAAAGAGTTGCAGCATCGTCTTCAAGAGCAGGCAAAAGTGGAGGCCGGAAAAATGAAAATTGAATGGGGCAGCCAGATAAGGAGTTACGTGTTTGATGACCGTCGCGTCAAAGACCACCGCACAGGATTCCAGACCTCGGATGTGAACGGGGTGATGGACGGTGACATTGACGGATTCATCAAGGCTTACCTTATGGAGTTTGCCGCCGCTGAACAAGAATAAACCAACATTCTGATATATTTATGGAAAAGCCACTGTACAGTGGCTTTTTCAGTATGTTTTCAATATTACTTTGCAATCGCCGGGAAACGCCGATTTGACTCTTGTATGCCTCAAAATTAATTTGGGGGTGTTGGGGAATTTTTGTATTTTTGTGGTTAAACGCAACTACTGATTCACAAAAGCTTATGAGCGAAGATTTTAACGACGACGAAGAAGACCTTAAAGATGCCATAGACCCAGCCGACGATGATAGCTCCGAAGCCTCCGAAGGTGGCTTTGAGTCAATGCTTGTGGACCTTAGTGACGATGTGGTCAAGCACCAATTGCGAGGAATGTTCCAGAGCTGGTATCTGGATTATGCCTCCTACACCATCCTTGACCGCGCCATACCGCATATCGATGATGGACTGAAGCCGGTACAACGCCGTATTCTCCATACCATGAAAACGCTTGACGACGGGCATTTCAACAAGGTGGCCAATATTGTGGGAACCACGATGCACTACCATCCGCACGGGGATGCCTCAATTTACGGCGCACTTGTGCAATTGGGCCAAAAGGAGCTGCTGGTGGAAACTCAGGGTAACTGGGGAAACATACTCACCGGTGCACCTGCTGCCGCAGGACGTTACATTGAGGCCCGTTTATCGCCGTTCGCTCTTGAAACTCTCTTCAACTCCAAGGTAACGCAATGGACGCCAAGCTATGACGGACGCAAAAAAGAGCCGGTGACACTGCCGGTAAAGTTTCCTCTGTTGTTGTCGCAAGGCGTGGGCGGAATCGCTGCCGGATTGTCAAGCCTCATACTACCGCATAACTTCAACGAAATTCTTGATGCATCAGTCAAATGCCTTAAAGGTGAGAATTTTGAGCTGTATCCTGACTTCGTAACAGGCGGATTCATTGATGTGAGCCGTTACAACGACGGTAAACGCGGTGGAAAAGTGCGCATACGTGCCAAAATTGAAAAAGTTGACAACAAGACCCTCGCCATAACCGAGATACCCTACAGCCTCACAACCGGATCACTGATTGAATCCATTCTGAAGGCATTTGAAAAAGGGAAAATCAAGATACGCAAAATTGATGACAATACAGCCGAAAAGGCACGCATAATAGTGCACTTGCAACCCGGCACGTCAAGTGACAAAACCATTGACGCACTCTATGCCTTTACCGACTGCGAGCTGCCAATTTCACCCAACTGCTGCGTAATATACGATGACAAGCCACATTTCATAGGGGTAAGCGATGTGCTTCGCCGCTCGGTACAGCACACACGCTCCATTCTCAAAGCCGAACTGGAGATACAACTGGGCGAAGTCAAGGAGCAGCTGCATTTCGCATCGCTTGAACGCATCTTTATCGAGGAACGCATATACAAGGACCGCGAATATGAAGAAGCTGAGAGCCGCGAGGAAGTAATTTTGCATATCTTCCGCCGTCTGGAGCCATGGACAGAAAAATTCATACGCCCTGTTACCGAAGAAGATGTGGTGCGCCTGTTTGAAATCAAAATGGGGCGCATACTCAAATTCAATTCCAAGACCGCCGATGAGCAGATAGCCGCATTCAAGGACAAAATAGCATCTATAGAATACAAACTGGCCCACCTGACCGAAATAACGATTGAATGGTATCAGGAACTTAAAAAGAAATATGGGGCAGCCTATCCGCGTCGCACCGTGCTCCGCAACTTTGACAACATTGAGGCGGCCACGGTGGCAGAAGTCAATGAGAAGCTTTATATCAATCGCGAAGAAGGCTTTTTGGGTACAGGGCTTAAAAAGGACGAGTTCCTGTGCAACTGCTCATCAATTGACGATATCATAATATTCTACAAAGATGGCCGCTACAAGGTGACCAAGGTACAGGAAAAGATGTTTGTGGGCAAAAACGTGATGTACGTGGCCGTGTTCAAGCGCAACGACACCCGCACTACCTACAATCTTATCTATCAGAACGGCAAAGGCGGCATCTACTACATGAAGCGTTTCCAGATTACCGGCATAACACGCGACAAGGAGTACAACATGACTCAGGGACTGCCGGGAAGCAAACTGCTTTGGTTCACAGCCAATCCCAATGGCGAGGCCGAAGTGGTCAAAGTGACGCTCAAACCCAAGGCAAGACTAAAGAGCCTGTTTATTGATGTTGATTTCAGCACCATGGCGATAAAAGGGAAAGGCGCACTCGGCAACATTGTGACAAAGAACGATGTGCACCGCGTATCGCTCAAGCGCGAAGGCTTATCTACCCTTGGAGGCCTTGAGGTATGGTTTGACCCTGATGTCTTGCGCCTGAATTATGACGGTCGCGGGGAATATCTGGGTGAGTTCGGACCGAGTGACCAACTTCTTGTGGTCATGAAATCGGGACAGTATTACACCACCTCGTTTGATTTGGCCAATCATTATGATGAAGGGATATTGCGCATAGAACGATTCCGGCCCGGCCATGTATGGACGGCAGTGCTGTTTGACGCCGCGCAGGGCTATCCGTATCTCAAACGATTCGTTTTTGAGCCTTCGGCCAAGAAACAGAGCTTCATAGGCGAAAGCGACAAATCGGAGCTGCTGTGCCTGAGCGATGCCCCCGGAGCGCGATTTGAAATAATATTCGGAGGCAATGATGCGTTCCGAGGCACAATGGAAGTAACCGCAGCCGATTTTGTTGCCCCGAAATCATTCAAGGCCAAAGGAAAGCGACTGACAAATTATCAGGTAAGCGACATACGCGAGCTTGAGCCACTTGATATTCCCGATTCAGATTCCGAAACAGAACCAACCACCCCGCCCGATATGGACACCGACCTTGATCCCGACAAAGACAAGTCGGAAGATGAAGTGCGCGATGAAATCACCGGACAACAACGCATATTCTGATGACACGCAAATTTCTCATAGCAGCATTACTGCTGATTGCCGGTGCAAGCAAAGCAGCTGAACCGACCGACACCATAACCATTTTACGACCCGTTACATCGGCATATACTTTTGGTGCAGGCTCATCGCACCTCGCCGACACCTACCTGTCACCGCTCAAATATACCGGATGGCACGTAGATTTCCATTACGAAAGAATGCAGGCCATGAAGTTCAATCCCGAAAAATGGGTGATGCAGATGCGTGCCGGAGTACAGGCTGACAAGGCCATGAGCCCGGCGCAAAACTCATATCTGTGGTACTGGGGGCTGGATTTCAGCTGGGGAATGATGCGCAGATGGCATTTGCCGCACAACATCACTCTGGCCGCCGGCGGCGATGTGATGCTGGATGCCGGAGCCATATACAACAAACGCAACAGCAACAATCCTTGCTCCGCAAAAGCGGCTCTGACACTGGGCATCACCGGTTATGCCGCATGGAACGTAAAGCTGTGGAAACTACCGATCACACTACGTTATCAGCCTGAGCTACCGGTAATAGGAGCATTCTTTTCTCCGGATTACGGCGAACTTTACTACGAGATATATCTCGGCAACCATTCCGGGCTGGCACACTGCGCATGGTGGGGCAATCATCTGCGCTACGACCATCAGCTTACCGCAGACCTACATTTCGGCAGCACCTCACTGCGAATAGGTTACAGCGGAAGCATATTATCAACCAAAGTAAATCATCTCGTAACGCATATCTTCACACATGCAGCCGTGGTGGGCATCTCAGGTGAATGGATCTCACTCAACCCACGCAAAACCATTTCACAACACGCGCGCACCATCTCAGCCCTATATTGATTATGAAAAAGATATATTCATTAATTATCCTGGCATGTACGCTTACAGCATGTCATGAAATTCCGGAATACACCAACGACAATCAAGGCAACTTTGAAACATTGTGGAGCATTCTTGACGAGCATTACTGTTTCTTTGCCGAGAAACAGGTGGATTGGAATGAGGTACACGCACGCTACTCACAACGCATTTCCCCATCCATGACACGCGAGGAATTATTTGCCGTATGCTCCGAAATGCTTGCCGAACTTAAGGACGGCCATACCAATCTGTCGGCAGCATTTGCCACATCCTATTATCGCAAATGGTGGAGCGATTATCCACAGAATTACAATGCGCGGCTCATTGAGCAGTATTATTTCAATTTCAACTATCGACAGCTCGGGGCTTACACTTACGATTTCCTTCCACAGAACATAGGGTATGTGCACTGCTCCACCTTTGAATCCGGCATAGGAGCGGGCAATCTTGACTATATCCTGCAATATTTCAATACCGCCAATGCCCTGATATTTGATGTACGTGACAATGGCGGTGGCAACCTCACCAATGTGGAAGATATCGTGAACCGATTCATCGACACCCGCACACTTGCCGGATACATGGTACACAAAACCGGGCCGGGGCATGACGATTTTTCCGAACCATATCCTTACTACTTCAATCCCGCCGGTGACGGACACTTGGTTTGGCGCAAACCGGTGATAGTGCTCACCAACCGCAGCACTTTTTCAGCTGCCAACAATTTCGTGTCTATAATGAAGCTTCTTCCTAACGTGACTATTGTAGGCTCAATTACCGGTGGAGGCAGTGGCATGCCTTACAGTTCGGAGCTGCCATGCGGATGGGGAGTGAGATTTTCAGCATGCTCCATACTTGACGCAAAAGGCAACTCGACCGAATTCGGTGTTGAGCCAACTGAAGAGTGCCATGTGGATATGGATGTTCAGGAAGCAGTTAACGGACATGATACCATACTGGATTTTGCTGTGGCACGCTTAACAAATCAATGATTCATGAATAATCAGGAATATAAATATATGACAGCCGATGAGGCTGTGAAATTTGTGAAGAGCGGCGACCATGTGTTCGTACAAGGCAGCTGCTCCATACCCGAAGCATTGATAGCGGCTCTTGCCCGTCGGGGTGGCGAGTTGCGCGATGTAGTACTTTACAATGCATTTGCATTAGGGCGAAGAGTATCGCCATTATGCCATCCCGATCTGAAAGATTCTTTTCTTATTGATTCATTCTTTGTAAGCAATGCCGTGCGCGGCTGGGTCAATCAGGGCTACGCCACTACCACCCCACGTTTTTTCGGGCAAGTTCCCCAACTGTTTCGCGACGGGACAATAAAACTTGATGTGGCATTCATCAACTGCTCAATGCCCGACAAAGATGGATATGTGTCGTTCGGTGTATCAGCCGACATCACCCCGTCAGCAGTGGAAACCGCCAAAATCATTGTGGCGCAGATTAACCCTCTCATGCCGTTTACTTATGGCGATTCAATAATTCACACCTCGCGGCTTGCTGCGATGGTGAGAGTTGACGACCCGCTGGCCGAGACTCCCGACATAGCTCCCGACAGCAATGAAATACGTATTGGCGAGGCCATTGCCGAGCATATTCCCGACGGTGCCGTGCTACAGGTGGGCGTGGGCACCATACCCAATGCCGTGCTGCACTCGCTCAAGAATCATAAACATCTCGGACTCCATACCGAAGCCCTTACCGACGGCATGGTGAATCTGATAGAATCGGGAATCGTGGACAACTCCATGAAACAGGTGGAGAAAGGACGCACCGTAGCCTCTCTTGCCCTTGGCACCCGACGCCTGTATGATTTCATGGACCATAATCCGTCAATCATAATGCGCGACATAGCGTGGGTGAACGACCCGTTTGTCATAGCGCAGAACAAAAATATGGCTGCCATAAACTCATGTCTGGAAATAGACCTTTCGGGTCAGGTGTGTGCCGACTCTATAGGCACCCGGATTTATTCAGGCGTTGGAGGACAACAAGATTTTGTTTACGGGTCATCGCGCAGCGTGGGGGGCCAGTCGTTCATAGCAATGCTCTCGACCACCAGCCACGGAAAGAGCAAGATCAAGCCGGTACTTACCCCGGGGGCAGGAGTTGTCACCACCCGCTTCCAAACCAATTGGGTCGTTACGGAATACGGAGCCGTGAACCTGCGTGGGAAAAACATGATTGACCGTGCCAGACTGCTCATTTCCATAGCAGCGCCTCAATTTCGCGAGGAACTTGACCGTGAGGCATTCCGGATGTTGGGTTACGCCTATAAGCGCTGGCACTAAGCTATTCGTAGCGTATTGCCTCAATGGGGTCAAGATTGGCCGCTTTCTTAGCCGGATACCAACCAAAGAATACCCCCGTGATTGTGCATACGGCGAATGACAACAAAACCGAATACGCCTGCACATACACCGGCCAATGGGCTATGGCATTGACAAGCCATGACGCCACGCAACCTACTATAATACCGATTATACCTCCGCTCACGCTGATTATTACCGCCTCAATAAGAAACTGAGACAGAATGTCAATGCCACGGGCTCCGATTGACATTCGCAAACCTATTTCACGTGTGCGCTCCGTGACCGACACATACATTATATTCATAATGCCTATTCCGCCCACGAGTAGCGATATTCCGGCAATACAGGCCAAAAGCACGGTCATCATGTCGCTGGTGGAATTCATCATTTCGCTCAATTCCTGCTGCGACCGAATTTCAAAATCATTTTCGGCTTCAGGCTTTATTTTGTGACGCGTGCGAAGTTCATCGGTTATGGATTCTATTACCTGCTCGGTATGGTTCTCGTCCACGGCACTGGCAAAAATCCCCTGTATGTAATCAATAGCCAATATACGCTTCATGACAGTGGTATAAGGAGCAAGGACAACATCGTCCTGATCCTGCCCCATGGAATTGGTGCCTTTTGACTCCAGAACACCTATCACGGTAAGCGGAATCTTACCGAAGCGCACCACCCTACCCACGGGGTCCTCACCATTTGGAAAAAGATTGTCAACAACCGTTTTGCCAAGCACACACACCTTGGCAGCCGACTTTATGTCATGGTCAGAGAACATGGAGCCGTCCTTCACCTTGAGTTTGCGTATGTCAAGGTACTCGGGTGTGATACCATACACTGTTGAAGGATAGTTGTTATTGCCGTTGATGAACTGGCCGCCCGAATTGACCGAAGGAGAAATTGCCGCTATCCCCGCCAGTTCTTTCAGCGCCTCATAGTCTGACACCTGAAGCGTTTGCATGGCATCGGCACTCTGACGCACGCCACCCCTCTGCATGTTTCCGGGATGAATCATTATCATGCTGGAGCCCATCTCCGAAATCTGAGCCTTGATGCTGTTTTTGGAGCCCTGACCGATTGCAAGCATGGTAATGACCGATGCCACGCCTATAATAATACCAAGCATTGTCAAGAAACAACGAAGCTTATTGTTGTTCAGAGCCTTGAACGCTATTTTCAATAGATTTGCTATGTTCATGAATATCAATCGTTGTCAGTGGGTAAATTCTTATAAGCCTCAGCTGCAGACAATGGCTCGGGATTAACAGTGTCGCTCACCACTTTGCCATCGCACAGCACTATGTTGCGCGAGGAATACATGGCCAATTCGGGATTGTGAGTCACGAATATTATGGTGCGGCCCTTGGCATGAAGCTGCTGAAAAAGCATGAGAATGGAGAAAGAAGTACGGGTATCAAGATTGCCGGTGGCCTCGTCTGCCAATATTATGACAGGATCATTGACCAATGCACGCGCTATGGCCACCCTCTGCTGCTGGCCGCCCGACATCTGATTGCTCTTATGGTAAAGCCGGTTACTGAGACCTACCGCATCCAGAGCCGCAATCGCTTTTTCCCGACG
>HF985651.1:0-44777 GCA_000431155.1 Bacteroides sp. CAG:927 | reverse complement strand
AACAGATGAATTGTAGAGCAACGGCAATTCCACATTTTCTATAGCTGTGGTCTTGGGCAGGAGATTGTAGTTCTGAAATACAAAGCCAATTTTCCTATTACGGGTAACAGCCCGCTGGTTCTTGCTCATTGACTGTACTGACACTCCGTCAAGAAGGTATTCTCCCGAAGTGGGAGTGTCCAGGCATCCAAGAATATTGAGCAGCGTGGATTTTCCGGAGCCGGAAGTACCCATGATAGTCACGAATTCACCCTGATAGATTGTGAATGAAACTCCTCGCAGAGCTTTTACCTTTTCGCTGCCCACAATAAATTCGCGGCGCAGGTTCTGCACCTTGATTATCTCTTTGTAACTCATGGCTGATTACTTCTTTTTGTTACGGCCCGGCGGCTGCGGTGCAAACGGACTCCGCTCGCTGCTCTGTTTGGCCTCATCGTTCATAGCCGTGCCATAATCCACAGCCACTAAAGTACCTTCGTTAAGCCCGGAAAGAATCTGCGTCTTAACGCCATTGGTTGCACCGACATTCACAGCAGTAGGTGTGAGAGTGTTGCCGTCAATCACCCACACAAGTTTCTGACCCTCCTTGAGTTGCGGTACTGGCTGCAATTGTTGCGGCGTAGTTTTGTCATCGTTTTCTACGGGCTTGAAAGTAAAAGCCTTGTTGGGCAACAGCAACACATTCTGTTCGCGCATTACATAAATAGTAAGATTGGCAGTAAGTCCGGGTATGAGTTTGTGATCTGGATTCGGAGCGTTCACCACCACTTCATAAGTAACCACATTGCTTTCGGTAGTGGGGTTAAGGCGCACTTGGGTAACGGTACCTTCAAAAACCTCATCACTGTAGGCATCTACAGAAAATGTTACCGGCTGTCCCACCTTCACCTGACCTATATCAGCCTCATCCACATTGCCTATAACCTGCATATTGTCAAGGTCGGCAATAGTGTAAAGGTTTGCCACATTCATGTTTGACACCACAGTCTGGCCCACTTCCACATCACGTGAAATCACTATACCGTCAATAGGAGAATATATCTCGGCATAATTAAGATTCTTGGCGGCACGCACCTTATCGGCTTTGGCCTTGTCGTAGGCCGTTTTCGACACCTCAAGATCCTTAACGGAAGTTTGATATTCATAATCACTTATAAGTTGCTTGTCATGAAGAGCCTTGTCGCGCTTATAGTTGGTGAGATTGTACTCATATGTCACTCTTGCCGATTCCACATTAGCCTCGGCACTCTTAAGATCGCTCTGAAGCAATGTCTTTTCAATTTCAGCAATGAGCTGGCCTTTGGTGACGACACTGTTGTAATCCACATACAGCTTGTCAATAATACCGGTGACCTGCGTACCTACATCCACCTGTGTAACGGACTCAATAGTGCCGGTGGCAGTCACGGTTTCCGTAAGCTCGCCGCGCTCCACGACGGCTGTTTCAATACTGGTTTTCTGTTTCTTGTCACACGATGCCAGCAACAGCACGGCAACAAAAGCAAAAATAAATCTATTCATATCGTAATCTGTTTCTACGGTAATTCTATATGCGCATTGCGATAAAACTCAATCATTTTTTGGCCGAGCATAGCCATATATTTGGCCTGGAGCACTGAATGTTGCGCCTCAATATATGTGTTGTGCGCCGTCATAAGCTCAACAGTATTGACATAACCGAGAGCAAACTGCTCATTAGTAAGCTCATCGCTCAATCTGGCCGATTCAAGTTGAGACAATGCGGCCTCATAACGCGACTGGGCAGACCGGGTATCAATATACCAGTTCTCTACCGTCTGGGCAAGCTCGGTCTGACGCTGTTCGTAATCAAGCTGTGCGTCAAGTTTATTGACTTTGGCACGCGCAATGGCGGTTTTGGTTTTCTTGCCGTCAGATATAGGTACCGACAATGTCAATCCTACCGACTCGTTCAGCCCTTGCTTCATAGATTTGCCCCATGAACCGCCGGGAGCGTAGAATCCGGTGCCAATGCCGGCACTGAGAGATATCTTGGGCATGCGTCCGGCCTTAGCTATTGCCACATCAAGGTCGGCAACCGATTGTTCTTTTTCAAGTCCCTGAAGATAAAGGTCGGTGGCAAGAGCCATGTCATAACTCTCCTTCAAGGGCGGAAGCTGGGCAAGAACCTGCCCGTCGGTCCACTGGACATCATCCACTTCAATGGTTGTGTCTATACCTATCTCCAACAGCTTTTTAAGCTCCATGCGCCGGGCATTATATGTGCCCCGGGCATTTACAAGCTCATAGCAGTCCTGATCATACTGTGACTTAAGCTGGGTGTAGTCCACACGCGACATGCGTCCTGCTTCCATAAGCTGCTGCGCCCTGTCGGCCTGAGCATGGCTCAGTTTGGCTGCCTCCTCATAAATGCCGATAGATTCCTTGGCATAAAGGATGTTCAGATACACCTGCAGCAGATCGGTTTCAATGGTGCGCATGATATTACCGGAATTCAAGCGTGAGATTTCGGTACGGAGCTTGTTTTGCTTGACAGTATTTTCACGCTCACCGCCATTCCACACAGTCCAGGCGGCATTCAGCCCGTAGGAGCTGCTGTAGGAATTCTTGTTGCCATCGCCCCACGGATAATTGGTGAATCCATGCGTTGTGGCAAAATCAAGAGTGGGTTGCCACTGTCCCTGCGCCTCTTCAAGATTATACGAGGCTGTCTGCTCGGCAAGAATTGATTTTTGGAGCGAAATGTTATGCTGGCGTGCCCAGTCAACACAGTCGGCATAGCTCCAAGTCCTGGCCAAACACGAAAGTGTGCCAAGTGCGAGCAACGGTAAAAGTAGATATTGCTTCATCATAGTGATGCAATATTACTAACATAAAAACGGTTGGATGAAAAACTTTCAACCAACCGCCCCCTTTATTAAACAAATGACTATTTCTTGCCTATGCCATGCTCCCGCAAAAACTCCTGCAAGGTGGCTTTGAAGCTGTCACCAACAGGTATGGAGGCATCATTATCCATCACCACGCGCCCACGCTCCACTTGCTGCACATGCTCCATATTAACGATGTATGAACGATGAACCTGAAGAAAAGCCGGAGTGAGTTTTGCCTTTATAGCCGCAAACGAACTTAGGGTGAGCAGAGGGGAAGCATTCCCTGTCACGTATATTTGCAGATATTCCCCATACCCCTTGATGAACCTGATGTCAGTAAGAGGCACGCGCACATATCTGTAATCGGTTTTCACAAACAGCGATTCGGGCTGCACTCCGGCAGGAGAGGCTGACTTTGAGGCGTAAATATCCAGAGCCTTGTGCACTGCTTTCTGGAAATCCACAAATCCGTAAGGTTTCAAAAGATAATCAACGGCATTGACTTTGTAGCTGTCCACAGCATACTGGGCATAGGCAGTGGTAAATATCACCAAAGGAGGATTAGACATGGACTTTACAAAATCCATCCCGGACAGGTCGGGCATATTTATATCGGTTATAATCAGGTCCGCATCATTTTCTGCCAGATAAGCCATAGCCTCAAACCCGGTTTGACACGCAGCTCCGAGTGTCAGGAACGGCACTTTCTCCACATAGCTTTTCAGCTTTTCGAGCGCTATGGGTTCGTCATCAATAACAATGGTGGTTAGTTTCATTGTCGCGGAATTGTAAGATTAACAGTATAGCATGACGGAGACTGTATGATGTCAAGTTCGGCGGAATTACCATACAGCAGGTCCAAACGCTGACGGATGTTCCTCAACCCAATGCCTGCCGGTGCCGACGCAGCAGCCGCAGAAGGATGACAGCTGTTGATGCACGCAAACACCACTTTGCTATCTTCAATGCGCACCTCCACATTCACAAATGAGTGGGCACGGTAGCTCACGCCATGCTTGAATGCATTCTCAATAAACACAAGAAAGAGTAACGGAGCAATATTGATATTATGCATTTCAGCCTGTGAGGGAAAACTCTCGGCTATGCACAGTTTGTCCTCGGGAAACCGCTGGCGCATAAGTCTGAGATAGTTGCGGATAAAAGACACTTCGTCAGCGAGAGATATTAGTGGCTTGGAACTGTCGTAGAGCATGTAGCGCATGAGATGCGACATATCAATGACCATTGACTGTGCTTTTTCGGCATCAATCTCAATCATGCCATGAATATTATTGAGCATATTCATATAGAAATGCGGATTGATCTGAGACTTAAGGTAGGCCAACTGGCTTTCGGCATTGGCTTTCATCAGGCTTTCACGCTCTATCTTATCATCAAACCGCTGAAACAACAGCACAATAGCGATGTTGCACCCCACTACCAGTACGGCATAAGTAAAATCCATCAAAAGCGGTAATGGGATGAGGGGGCGCAGCTGCGGATGCGGGAACTGCCCTATGCCGTGTGGCGGTCTCTGCATAAAATGCACGAAATCAACGTACTGCCCCACCCATACCAATATTACAGCAAATGCAGCGGCAGCGAAATAGGCCGGCAACCGGTTTTTCAGCAACAACCGGGGAATAAGCAGCATGTTGTTGACAAGAAACAGAACAACAAACGGGAATAATGTGTGTACCATGTTCCACAACACCGTTGCATCAAGCAGGGGTAACGATATTTGCGCACGCGCACGCATCTTGTCAAGCAGATACAAGCCAACGACAATGGCCCATATCACCACATAAATGATAGTTTCGGTTTTTCGGCTGCGGGTAGCTGTCATGATACGGAATTGTTTGTGTTGCAAAAATAACCAATTCTTCTTTTGCCGCACAAATTATTCAACGAACAGGTAATTAAATCACATAAATTTGTAACTTCGCAGTCAATATGGAGGAAACCTTTCTTTTCATCATAGAAGTGCTCGGCACTATAGCGTTTGCCATTAGCGGCATACGGCTTGCGGCGACCAAAAACTTTGATTGGTTCGGAGCCTATATAGTAGGATTCGTCACAGCAATCGGAGGCGGCACATTGCGCGATTTGCTGCTTGACATTCCCGTATTCTGGATGCAGACATGGTGGTATCTTGCTGTCACGGGACTGTCGTTGGCCGCAGTAATAGCTTTTCAGAATGCGCTCGTTAGCCGCGACAAAATCTTGTTTTTGTTTGACTCCGTGGGACTTGCGCTGTTTTGCGTGATAGGGATACAAAAAACATTAGCTGTGGGCTACCCCATGTGGGTCGCCACTATAATGGGTATAACCACCGGAGCATTCGGAGGCGTGATACGCGACATACTGATCAACGAAGAGCCGCTGGTGTTTCGTAAAGACATCTATGCCACCGCCTGTTTGGCCGGAGCCATGGTTTATTGGGTTATAATGGTGTGCGGCGGCTCGGCCATGGCCCAGCAACTTGCCTGCGCCATAGTTGTGATAATTTTGCGAATATTGGCACTGCGCTACAATCTGTCGCTCCCTGTTCTTCACCAGTCAGCCAAGTCCAAGGATCAATATTAAACCCTTTACACACTCCACGATATGAAACCATTTTACTGTTTTGTAACCGCACTGCTATGCGCCGCCGTTATCGGCACCCGCAATGCATCGGCAGAAAGGCTTGTAATACTCCACACCAACGACACTCATAGCCAAATAGACCCCAACAACAAGAATCTGGGAGGAATATTGCGCAGGAAAGTGCTCGTGGA
Organism: Bacteroides sp. CAG:927; assembly: GCA_000431155.1. Lineage (GTDB taxonomy): Bacteria > Bacteroidota > Bacteroidia > Bacteroidales > Muribaculaceae > Paramuribaculum. Next base: position 39,148 of record HF985651.1, on the reverse strand, counting down.
CAGTGTTCGCGCCGCGCAGCCCAATGTAATGCTCGTGGATGCAGGTGATGCCGTACAAGGTACCTTGTATTTTTCTCTTTATGGCGGAGAAGTGGAGCAGAAAATGATGAACGCTCTCGGCTACGACATCCAAATTCTGGGCAATCATGAGTTTGACAACGGCATGAAAGAGCTTGCAAAGATGTATGCTCCGGTAAAAGCGACAAAACTGTCAACAAATTATGACTTTTCAGGCACAGAACTTGATTCTTTGTTCAAGTCTTACACCATAAAGAAAATTGGTGACAAGAAAGTGGGCTTCATGGCCATCAACATTGACCCAAAAGGAATGATAGCCGACAAGAATGCCACAGGCGTAAAATATCTGGACGGAATAGAAGCCGCCAACGCCACGGCGTGGCACCTGAAACATAACGAGAAATGTGATGTTGTGGTGGCTCTGACACACATAGGATATGGCGACGAGCATGAGCCGGGCTACACCGACCGCGACATTGCAGCCAATTCCAAAAACATAGATATAATCATCGGCGGACATTCGCACACGGCCATCAATCCCGACAAATCCGACTCACCGGCATGGAACGTGGCAAATGCATCCGGCGATTCAATCCTCGTTACACAAACAGGGAAAGGCGGATTGTATCTTGGCGAAATAGACATGGACCTTGATAACCCGCGTGCAGCCAAATACAGGCTTATTCCAGTAACCAAACGCCTTGACGACCGCATCGATGCCGCAACAGCTGCCATGCTGGAACCGTACCGCCACGGAGTAGATTCCATTCGCTCGATTAAAATAGGCAAAGCAGCAGCAGAGATGCGCCCCAACACCGAATTATTGAACTTCGTAAGCGATTTTGTGCTGGACGAAGGGAGAGCGATTGCCCCAAATGTGGATCTTGCCATAGTCAACAAAGGCGGAATAAGATGCGCCATGCCTAAAGGCACCATCACAAAGGGTCTGATTATGCAGATGTTACCATTTGACAACAAAGTCAATGTAATAGACATATCGGGAGCAGACCTGCTGGATGCACTGAATGTCATGGCAAAACGTGGCGGAGACGGCGTGAGCCGCAATGTGAATGTAATCTATGATCCGTCAACCGGCAAATGCACATCCGTGACCATCAACGGCAAACTGCTTGACAAGGACAAGACCTACCGTCTTGCCACTATAGACTACCTGCGCAACGGAGGTGACTATATGAGTTCGCTCACCAACGGTACAGAGGTGGCAGTGAGTGACAGGGTACTTTACGATGATTTGATTGATTATATCCAGAGCGGAAAATACAAGGGCAAAACCATCAAGGGAGATGCCGCTGTGAGAATGAAAGCACTATGAAAACAGCAAGATTACTGGCTGTACTGACAGCCTTGAGCGTGGCCGTATCCGTATGGTCAAAATCGGCCGCCGAGCAATGGGCCGACTCGCTAATGGCCCACATGAGCATGCAGGAGAAGGTAGCGCAACTGTTTTGCCCGCGTCTTGATGTGCGCGACAACCATGCAGGGCGCGAAGCCATACGCCGCATGGTGCAGCAAGAACATGTGGGCGGCATTCTGCTCGGTAAAGGAAATATTGTGGAGTACGCAAACCTCAACAATTATGCCCAGTCACTTGCCGAAATACCACTGATGATAACATTGGACGGTGAATGGGGCCCGGCTATGCGACTGACTGATGCAGTAAGGTTTCCGTACAATATAGCCCTCGGAGCCATCCAAAACAGCCAACTGATGTATGACTACGGCTTGGAGGTGGCACGGGAATGCCGCGAACTTGGCATAACGGTAGATTTTGCTCCGGTACTGGATGTGAATTCCAATCCCGACAACCCGGTGATAGGGTTTCGCTCGTTAGGCGAAGACCCACACCGTGTGTCAGAACTTGGCGTTGCCTTTGCCCGTGGTCTTGAAGCGGGCGGCGTGTTGAGCGTGGCAAAACACTTCCCCGGCCACGGTGACACCTCGGTGGACTCGCACAAAGCATTGCCCACAGTCACACATTCACGCCATACGCTTGACAATGTGGATCTGCTGCCGTTTAAAAGTTACATATCTGCCGGACTTGGCGGCATAATGGTAGGCCATCTGAAAGTACCTGCGCTTGACAAAAGCGGTACTCCGGCATCACTGTCACATAAAATTTCCACTGACTTGCTGCAAAAGGAACTCAAATTCAACGGATTGGTGTTTACTGATGCACTTGCCATGAAAGGAGCCGTAAGCGGGCACAAAAACAATTGCGTTGCCGCATTGCAGGCAGGAGCCGATGTGCTCCTCGGTTCCGGAGCCCCGTCAAGCGACATAGATGCTGTGATGAAAGCAGTGGAAAAAGGCAAGATTTCAAAAGAAACAATCAATGAAAGATGCCGCAAGCTCTTGGTTTACAAGTATAAGCTTGGATTAAAAAGCTATACGCCTGTTGACATTAAAGGGCTTATGGAGCGCGTAAACTCCCCTACAGCCTATGCACTGGTGGAAAAACTCGCCAACGCCTCTATGACTCTGCTCAACAACAAGCAACATGTGCTTCCTATAGACAGTCTTTCACGAAAAGAGATTGCCGTGGCATGCGTGGGCGCAGAACTGAACTGCGAGTTTGTGAGAATGTGCGAAAAATATGCTCCCGTTATTCCTTTGCCTACCGGTGATCATGGCCTTACACGAACAGGCATGAGCCGTATGGAAGATGCCGATATTGTGATTATGGGAATATTTGGTTCTCCGGCTGCAACTACCAATCTGTTGAAGCAACTCAAAGGCAAAAAGGTTGTGACAGTGTTTTTTGACAATCCATTCAAAATGGCCAAATATCACGAACTCGGCGCAGAACCCACACTGCTGCTTGCCTACGACAAATCACCGCAATTTCAACGCGCAGCTGCGATGGCACTGTTTGGAGGGATAAATGTCAACGGCCGTTGCCCTGTGAATATAAAAGGTATAGCTGCCGTAGGCCAAGGCATTGACCTTAACAAGAACCGGCTTGGCTATCAGGCATTACCGGGAAACGGGCTTGCACCGAGATTGAATTTCATTGTTGATTCCATTTGCTCCAAAGCCATAAAAGCCGGAGCCATGTCGGGTTGTCAGGTGGTTGTTGCCAAGGATGGCAACATTGTGCTGGACAAATCTTTTGGCCGCATAGATTTTGATGAGTCATCACCCAAAGTCACAGGCACAACCCTTTTTGACCTTGCATCAATGACAAAAGCCGTTGCCACTACCCCGGCCATAATGCTTGCGGTGGATGAGGGGCTGATAAACCTTAACGCCCCTATAGCCCGCTACGTGCCAGAATTGGAGAACACCGACAAGCAGGATATAACAGTTACCGAACTGCTCACGCACCAGTCAGGTATGCCGCCTGTGGTAAATGTGCGCAAAATCATGACCGACACCGCCAGTTACTCCCCTCCACTCAACTCCAAGGTGACCGATGCCACTTTGCGCACCGACATACTCAGCAAAAAGAGCGATGATGAATTTTATCTGCCTGTTGCAGAAGATATATGGATTTCTGATATGGGTGTGGACACTCTGATGCAGAAAATATATGACGCTCCTTTGGGCAAAAAAAATTATGTTTACAGTTGCCTCAACTTTTGTCTGCTTAAAACCGCCCAGGAAAATGTGACAGGCGTGGATATGGACCAATGGATTGACACCAGAGTTTTCGCTCCATTAGGTGCATGGCATACCGGATTTCTGCCCTTGACGCTCTTTGAACCGGAGATGATTGCATATACTGAAAATGACAAAATATTTCGCCACCAGCATTTGCACGGATATGTTCACGATGAAATTGCCGCATTTTCAGGCGGCGTGCAGGGAAATGCGGGGTTGTATGGCACTGCCGGCGATATGGCAAAATTCGGCCAAATGCTATTGAACAACGGCACCTACGGCGGTGAAAGAATCATAAGCGATGCCACAGTAAAGGAATTCACCGGCACTATAACCGCTGCCCAAAGAGCATTGGGATTTGACCTTCTCCGACGCAACAAGTCACTTGCTCCATCCAACTATACCGGCAATGCTTACGGACACACCGGATACACCGGCACTTGTTTCTGGATTGACCCACAACAACAACTCGTGATTGTGGTGCTCACAAACCGCGTCAATCCATCGCGTGACAATGCCGCATTTGCCCGGCTCAATCCACGGGGAGCCATAATAAGTGCCGTGTATGAATCACTGAACCAATAGCATGGCGCAATTGTTGAGATAGAAAACAAAAACATTATTCAACAATGCGCAAAAAATTATTACTCTTAGGGATGGCTCTTGTGGCCCTTGTATCATTGCAGGCTTGCGGCGATGACAACGATGACGAGGATTACCCCATCAAACCTGCTCAGGTAGAGCAGAAATTCATTGACGCTTTCAGACAAAAATATCCCAACGCTGATATGTCAAAAGTGAAATGGGAACAAAAGCAGAATTATACTGTGGCCGAATTTGACAGAATTGCGAATGTGGAAACTGAAGTTTGGTTCAACTCCTCAGCCGTATGGATGATGACCGAAGAGGATTTGGGCAAAGACCTGTTTCTGATTCCCACGGCTGTCAACGCAGCATTTAACAATACCGCCTATGCCACCGCAAAAATCGATGACATAAAACATTACACCACCAACACTCTCGACTACTACATTATTGAAGTGGACCAGTCGCCGAGTGCTGATATGCAGCTGTATTTCCTACCTGACGGGACCCTGAAGAAAACAGCACCCGACAGCGGAGCCGAAATCTATCCCGACACCACGCCTTTCTGACACCGTTTCTATAAGAATTATAAGCGTCCTGCAGTTGTCCTTACCGCAGGGCGCTTACTTTATTGCTTTCATAGGGTTGTTTTATCAGATTCTCAATCGCACACCAAGGCATAATTGCAGCCAATCAGTGGGTTTAAGGTATTTGTTGCCGAACGCGCTGAGAAGATAAATGTCGCAAGTGCCGAGTTCATAGAATGCAGATACCGCTTTGACAAACATGTCCTGACGCTTGAAATTATAGGCTATCCTCTGCCCCAAACAGATGTTCATTCTGATTTTGGTAGGTAAGCCATAATATCCCGACTGATAGCGTGACGGCAATTTCACCCAAAATTTGTTGCTGATGATGGTTGTGACATAAAAACTTGTGGTCAGCGGCTCAAGAATGAAATCGGACCCAAGTGCTATGTGCCACGGCACAAAATTTTCTTTCAGGGCAAACGTAACTTTGGCATTTGATGAATCATATTTAGGAATAAGCCCCACCATTACTTCTGTCTCAAAATTATTGCTTCTGCCATATTGCCACCCTACACCAATAGCCGGTAAACCCATGCCGCCACCGCATTGCAAATTAAGAGTGCTTGGACGCAAGTTGAGCGCATTAGCGGACATATCGGCCATGAGCACAAACAAAATCGACACTAATCTCATTCTATCCCTAAAACTCAACCACTTCATAGTCATAACCGTTATCGTGAATGGTAAATACAAGATAAGAACGCTTTTTGGTAGCCGCGCACTGATAATAGATTACTCCGTCATTAAAAAATTCATCTACTGTCACATTGTGGCCATGACCGTAAACACAAAACTGTAATCCCCGCAATCGGGTAAGTAATTGATGAAACTCCTGAGCCAAATTATTACTGAACTGTTCGCTATAAGGGCACGCATGCATCAGCACAACCGATTTACGCACGCCGGCATCCATAGTGGCAATCTCATTTTTAATATATCCCAGATCCGGCACCGCCTCCGAATAATCAAACTCCAGCGAATTGGTGTTAAGACACACAAATCGCACATCGCCGGCTGTAAATGAAAAATTAAGCGGTCCGAACAGTGATTTATATGCCTCTATACCGGTGGCTATGCAATCATGGTTGCCTATAACACACACATAAGGCATCGAAAGCTTGTCAAGTATGTCACGCTGCCAAAGGAATTCCTTGGTGGCACCGTATTCAGTGAGGTCGCCTCCATGCAACACGAAATCTATGTCACCACGAGCATTAATAGCATTTACGGCATCCCGGGTTTCGTCATAAAACCTCTGGCTGTCGGAGATCACAGCGAAACGTATTATTGACTTACCGGCAGTAGCTCTTTCTATAAGCTCAATATTTTTGTATGTAAGCTGCTTCTCACCGGTTATATGCACATCGTACGGGTTGGACTCGATCATATCACACCCATACAACATCAATGGAAGTAAAAACAAAAATAATTTTTTCATATCAAAACACACATGCCATTGATAACCCTACTTTTAGCGTACCGCCATCCCGGAACAGAATGGACGATGACAGATGCTCTTGCTTCCTTTGCTTTGCCATCTTCCTGCAGTCGTTTCCGGCAAAAAGCCCTATAACTTCGTTGACAGGATCAATAAGAAAAGCAACAGTATTGCCCAGAAACCTGCTTCCTGCAAGAGTATAGTCATTATCCACTATCTTGCGTTTGGCGAGATAAAAACCTTCACCTATCAGTGCGCCGGCAAGAGGAGTGATAAACAAATCCTGAATAGACGGACGCTCCATGAATGCTTCTATACCAAATTCCCACCCGATAGTGGATACGCACGTGCAATAGACCAACGACTGCCATGCATTGAAACCACAGCTCCGGGCAGCCATATAATATACCGCACCGGCATAGGGATGCAAAAGATAATTGAAATAGAATTTGTCATGATCCCATTCCGGCCCTTTCTTTATCACATGATTGCGCCAGCGCTTGAACAGCGGCACATCCTGAAGCTCGGCCCTGTTCCACGAGGTAGCATCTTCGGGCAAACACTCAAGCACCACGAGAGTTCCAACAAATGCACCTCCAAGCACTCCGGTATTGAGCCACAGCCGGTGCCAGTCAGGATTACTGCGCCATAATGAATACGGCGTCTCATAGTTGCTACTTTGGGAACGTGCGCCAAGCTTAGAATCAGGAGACACCTGCGCTGAAGCACGCATATACAAAAGCATTATAAGAATTAAAATAATGTGACGCGGCTCAAATATATAAGGTTTGTTCATGATTACCAAAATGCTATATCAGCCTGTTAAAGGCACATACAAATTTAAGCAATCACACCAACCTAGCAGTTATCAAAATCACTTAGAAAATGTTCCAAAAGGAAACAAACCAACATTCATGGAAAAAGCAACCAATGATTGCGAATTTTGAAACAAATCGTTGGGTACCATGAAACGAAATAATATGAAAAAAGAGCAGACGATTAGAAATCATCTGCTCTTAAGAGAGTGTCCGAAATGAGACTCGAACTCACACGATCCAATGATCACTACCCCCTCAAAGTAGCGCGTCTACCAATTCCGCCATCCGGACATTATGCAGTGAAATCACTAAAATCAAGCAAAGCTTGGAGCGAAAAACGGGACTCGAACCCGCGACCCCGACCTTGGCAAGGTCGTGCTCTACCAACTGAGCTATTTTCGCGAATGAGGATTTCAGTAATCCACTGCCAGTATTTCATTGTTCTCTCTTGGAGCGAAAAACGGGACTCGAACCCGCGACCCCGACCTTGGCAAGGTCGTGCTCTACCAACTGAGCTATTTTCGCGTTGGGCAACCGCTGTTTTTCGTTTGCGATGCAAAGGTAGGCATATTTTCGGAACTGACAAAATATCGCGCCAAAAAATTTGCAATATTTTTGGCGCAAAACTGCCGTTGATATGATAACATATATGGTTTCCACTCATTTGCACGCTCAAAAAATATTGATTATTTTTCATCTTTAACCAACATAACTGATATAAATATGAACGAAAAGATATATTTTTGCGTTGAAGTTTTGCAAAACCTATATCCATGACCAAAATTTATATTTGCGGTGCCGTGGCACTGCTGTGTGCCATGGCTGCCAACGCCGGCACCAATAATGAAATCAACACCGTGACTTCAACGGGACGACAAGTAAGCGTTACTGCTGTCAATCCTTATATTATTAAGGTGAGCAATCATGCCCGAGAATCAAAATCTAATGAGTCGGCTGCAGTAAACATTCATACTCCCCTCATTACGGCACAAACCACCACTGCAGGACGCACCAGAGTACTTGCAACAAGCGGCGGCATTACCGCTATGCTTGACACAGTAAACGGTAGCATCGTGATAGACGGAGGTGTGCCGAGAGTAATCGGGGACAACGGCATGCGCAGGGATTCGCTCAACAGAAAATGGGTAAGCGTGGCCACAATGAGCAATGGAGCATTCTATGGTGCCGGAGAACGCGGTTACAAACTCAATTTGCAGGGCGATACACTGATAATGTACAACAAACAGAACTATGGCTACACCGCCGGCGAGAATCGCATAAAGCAAATGAACATTTGCATGCCTTTTGTGATCTCAGATCAGGGTTACGGCATATTTTTTGATGATTACGCTGCTGCATGGCTTGCAGTTGAAAATGGTACCCTAACCTACTCAACCGAAGGTAAAGAGGATATAGACTACTATTACATCAACGGCAATGGCTCTATTGCCAATGTTGTGGAGCAATGGACCGCTCTTGTGGGACGCCAGCAGCTTCCACCGGTATGGGCATTGGGATATATAACCTCAAAATACGGCTATAAGACCGAAGCTGAAACACGCTCGGTAATAGACTCGCTCAAACGCGGAGGTTATCCGCTTGACGGAGTTGTGCTTGACCTTTATTGGTATGGCAAGGAGGAAGATATGGGCCGTTTGGCCTGGGATGCCGATCAGTGGCCCGACCACAAGGGGATGCTCCGTGATTTCAAAAAATGTGGTGTCAACACTGTGATAATTTCACAGCCCTACATACTCAGCAATGGCCGTGGTGCCGACAACTTCAATTATCTCAGCAATCATGGCATGCTGGCCAAAGACAGTCTTGGAGGCATACATCCTGTAACCATCTGGGTTGGACAAGGAGGCATGCTGGATGTGGCCAATCCCGACACCAAGGCATGGCTGCGAGACAGGTATAGCGCGCTTACAGATGAAGGCGTGACCGGATGGTGGGGCGACCTTGGCGAACCGGAGGTGCACCCCGAAGGTGCGATACATGCCAACGGCAAAACCGCCAGAGAATACCATAACCAGTATGGCAACGACTGGAGCGAAATCATCTTCAATCTATTTCAAGACAAATATCCCGACACGCGCCTGATGACAATGATGCGCGGAGGCACAGCCGGACTGCAACGCTACAATGTATTTCCATGGAGCACGGATGTGAGCCGCTCATGGGGCGGACTAAAACCGCAGGTCAATATAATGCTCAACTCGGGAATGAGCGGATTGGGCTACATGAGCCATGATGTGGGAGGATTTGCGGTGGATTCCGCCAATCCTGTGGATCCCGAGCTGTATGTGCGATGGCTGCAGTTGGGCACATTCTCACCTGTGCTTCGCACCCATTCCACAGTAGATGCCGAACCGTATCATTATCCGCAGCAGGAGAAAATTCTGAAATCCCTTATTGATGAAAGATACAAATGGCTTCCCTATAATTACACTTTGGCATATGAGAATGCTGCCAAAGGCTGGCCGTTGGTGCGTCCGCTGAATTTTCATGGCGGAAACGTGACGCAGGACAATGCAGATGAATATCTGTGGGGGCACGACCTGCTTGTGGCTCCGGTGCTGGAACAGGGTGCCGACAAACGAGTCGTGGTAATGCCTGAAGGCTCATGGGTGGATTACCTCAATCCGAGCGGCAAAATATACACCACCGGCGATAGTGTCACATATCAGGCACCGCTTGATGTGCTGCCCAGATTTGTGCGTCTTGGAGCGTTCATTGTGCAAGCCGACAACAAGATGGAGAACACCGGTGACTTCACTGCATCACAGTATCACATATATTATTACCCGAAAACCGGCTACGAAACCTCAGGCATGATATATGAAGACGACCATGCCAACCCCAAAGCTCTGGAGCAAAACCAATACGCCATCATGACGCTTAACGGCATTGACAACAATGGCAAAACAGAAATCACAGCTACGATGCAAGGCAATTATCCCGGTATGCCCGATTCCAGAAATCTGACATTCACCGTATATAGGGTAAACAACAAGCCCGGCAGTGTGGTCATAAACGGCAAGAAACTGTCTGCGCGAAAATGGGATTACAATGCCGGCACCGGAAGCTTGAGTTTCAGTACCAATTGGCAAAGCTCCAAACCCATGCACATCACCGTGGAATAAGTGGGGAAATTTTGCTACCTTTGCACTGATTTTTCATTAGACTTATGGAAAAAACAGTTTGCAAAGAAGCAATGCCGGTGCATAACGATTGGGATCGCGAGCATCTTTGGCATCCATATACTTCCACAATCTCCCCCCTACCCACATATATGGTGGACAGTTGCAAGGGTGTCAAAATCAAACTTACCAACGGCACCGAGCTTATTGACGGCATGTCCTCATGGTGGTGCGTGATACATGGCTATAACAATCCGGCCATAAACAATGCCATTACAGAGCAAATCAAAAAGATGAGCCATGTGATGTTTGGCGGCCTGACCCATGCTCCGGCTGTGGAGCTGGGAAAAATGCTACTTGAAATCGCACCGCCAAACATGCACAACATTTTTTACGCCGATTCGGGATCGGTGGCTGTGGAAGTTGCCATGAAAATGGCTGTGCAGGCAGCTGTGTCACGTTCAGGCTCCCACAACAAAACCAATTTTGTAACCATTCGCTCGGGGTATCACGGCGACACATGGAATGCCATGAGTGTATGCGACCCCGTCACCGGCATGCACGGTGCTTTTGGCCCTGCATTACCCATACGATATTTTGTAGAGCAGCCGCGAATAAAATTTGGCGAAGAGTGGCACCCGGAGGCCATGCAGCAACTTGAAACCACACTCAGGGAGCATCACGATGAAATAGCCGCGCTCATACTTGAGCCGGTGGTACAGGGCGCAGGAGGCATGTACTTCTATCATCCGCAGTATCTTGTGGAAGCCCGCAGGTTATGCGACAAATACGGAATTTACCTGATATTTGATGAAATAGCCACCGGATTCTGGCGCACGGGCAAAATTTTTGCATGGGAACATGCCGGTGTGCAGCCCGACATCATGTGCATTGGCAAAGGGCTAACGGCCGGATACATGACCATGAGCGCAGTGCTCACAACCAAAGATGTGGCCGACACCATATCACGAGGCGAGGCCGGAGTAATGATGCACGGACCTACGTTCATGGCCAATCCATTGGCATGTGCAGTGGCAATAGCATCGCTCACGGAGCTTAAGAAACATGACATGGCAAATGTTGTTGCCCATATAGAAGCCAAGCTGCGCCAACTTCTCGCTCCCGCAGCAAACAATCCTAAAGTGCGTGAAGTAAGAGTGCTGGGAAGCATAGGTGTGGTGGAAATGAAAGATAATGTGAATGTGGGCGAGTTTCAGAAAGAGTGCGTAAAGCGAGGCATATGGGTGCGTCCGTTTGGCAAAAACGTGTATGTGATGCCGCCATATGTGATAACCGACGAAGATCTTGACCATCTCGTGACCCAGATGCTTGAAATCATAAAATGAGATACGACAAAATCATAACCGACTTGCGAGAGCAAGGCAATCTACGTAGCATACCGCAAGATTCAAATAATGCGGTGGTGGATTTTTCTCTCAACGATTATCTGGGAATAGCCGAATCGGGCATTGTGCAACAGGAGTTTTTCAGCAATCCCGCCAACACCCGCATTGCACTGACCTCATCGGCTTCACGCCTGCTCGCCTCGGACCAAAAACATTACACCAACCTTGAGAACCACATAGCCGCAGCATTAGGCAGAGAGGTACTTCTGTTCAACAGCGGATACCACGCCAACACCGGCATGGTGTCAGCTCTCGCCGATGCCTCTACCCTGATTGTGGCTGACAAGCTTGTACACGCCAGCATAATTGACGGCATAATGCTGAGCAAAGCCCCGTTTACACGTTTCAGGCACAACGATATTGCCCATCTTGACAGGATTCTTGAAAAAGAGTCAGGCAAATACGAACGTGTGATTGTGATTGTAGAATCGGTATATAGCATGGACGGTGACAGTGCGCCACTTGAACAGATAGCGGAACTCAAAGGAAAATACGGCAATATGATGCTGTATGTCGATGAGGCACATTCATTCGGAGTGCTCGGTCGCAACGGAATGGGTGTGACCACGCTCCTGCCCCACCCCGAAATGGTGGATGTGGTTATAGGCACTTTTGGCAAGGCCCTTGGGTCCGCAGGTGCTTTTGCAGCCATGAACAGCGAATTACGCACTTTGGCAATCAACCGGGCACGCAGCTTCATATTTTCCACAGCATTACCGCCAATGAGCTGCGCCTACACTCTCCACACGCTGAAATGGGTCGAGAATCACGAAGATGCGCGTACCCATCTTGGCATACTTGCCGCATATCTGCGCGATGCCTTAAAAGCCAATGGTATCAAAACATCGGATGATGCGCGTTATATCACACCTATAGTGATTGGCGATGCTAAACGCACTGTTGAAATATCGCGCAAACTGCTTGAACACGGGGTTAAGGTGCTGCCCATACGCACTCCCACCGTACCTCCCGGCACCGAACGGTTAAGGATAAGTTTGAGCGCGGCTATGAGCCATACAGACATAGACCTGCTGGTAAACTCACTGGTGAAAGTGCTATGACCATAAAACCTGTCCATATAAGCCACGAGCCTCGGCTGGCGCTGATATTTGCCGGCTGGGGCATGGACGAGCGTATGTTTATGCCGTTGCGCCGAGGTGGCTATGATATTGCAGTGGCATTCGAGTACCATGCTCCACATGACCTCCCCGAATGGATTGACGATTACAAAGAGATATGCATTATTGCCTGGTCGTATGGAGTGTGCATGGCCGAGCGCACATTGCTCACGAGGCCACAGCTCCCGGTGACTCTGAAAGTGGCCGTGAACGGCACCCCTACACCCATAAATGATACCACAGGCATACCGGAAGCCATATACAATGGCACTCTTTCGGGGCTGAATGAACGAAGCGTGTATAAATTCTATCGCCGCATGTGCATGAACGCAAACGAGTTCGGCCAATGGAAAGGGATGATGCCGCGACGCTCACTAAGCTCTCTGTCTGAAGAGCTGGCGCTGTTCGGCAACATTCAGCGCACAAGTCCGGTAGAGTGGGATATAGTTTTTATCGCCGGACATGACGCCATCATACCTACGCAGAACCAAATCAATGCGTGGAAAGGGATTCATGACATCAGAATGCTTGATTGCGGGCATTTGCCTGACTTTCAGTCATTGATGAATGAAGTATTGATAGACAAAAATGATGTGGAGAGGAAATTTTCAATCCATGCCGAAACATATATTGACCATGCCACTGTGCAACGGCAGATGTGTGAGAAAGTAAACGACATCCTCAGACTCACCGGCTGCGACCGTCCGGACTCTATGGTGGAAATAGGTGTCGGTACCGGAATGCTCACACGCATGTATGCCGAATGGATGCATCCGCACAACCTGCAACTGTGGGACCTATGCAATATACCCACTCATTTACCCGGCACACATATCAGATGTGATGCAGAATCTGCTGTCACAAAACTGAACAATGTGGATATTATAGCATCATCGGCCACCATCCAATGGATGAACAATCCCAAACTTTTTGTGGCACGCTGCGCTGCTGCTCTTGCCGACAACGGTGTTGCCGTGTTTTCAACATTCGGCCCCAATACATTCAAAGAGATAAATCATCTGCTGCCTGCTTCCCTGCGGTACCTATCTGCAAATGAATGGCGTGGAATGAAGATTGACAACTGCAAAATCACTGTTGCAGAGGAGAAAGAAACGCTTTCATTCCCCTCTTCGCGAGAACTGCTTCAGCATATAAGTCTCACGGGAGTAAACGGATGCGGAGTGAATCATACTGCATCATATCGGGCATGTCGCGCCATTCTCACATCAAATATCACAACTCTCACCTATCATTGTATATACCTGACTATCAAGAAACATGCCTAAACAAGACCAAATATTGCGCAACCGCCAGTGGCTCGCAGACAAAGCCAACGAGCCGGGAGTAGATCTCATAGACAAAAACATTTATCGCAAAGTGCTTCACAGCGGGAACGCTTCCGCACCGACACCCAACCGCAATAGCGTAGTGGTGATGCATTATACCGGCAAACTCATCAACGGCAAGACTTTTGATTCATCACGTGGCGGCGCGCCATTGGCAATTCGTCTTCGTGAATTGATACAGGGGCTCATCATTGCCATGCCGCAAATGCATGTGGGCGACCGATGGGAAATTTACATTCCAGCCGAAATGGGATATGGCAAACGGTCTCAACCGGGAATTCCCGGCGGATCCACGCTCATTTTTGACATCGAACTTAAGGCTATAGGATAATCAGTGCTTCTGTATCTGCCGTATAGCAAGGATAAGGGCAGTCTGTGTGGCACGGTCTATAACACGTGTGCGATTGCCCGGGAAATGGTATTCCCCGCTTACTGTTCCCCACGGAGTGTCAACGGCTATGCACACAGTACCTACCGGCTTGCCGGGTACAGCCCCTCCGGGTCCTGCGATACCGCTTGTAGCCATGGATATGTCGGCATGAGTTATGCGACGTACCCCTTGAGCCATCTGCTCGGCTACAGGAATGCTTACGGCACCAAGCGAACTGATGGTGTCGGCATCAACACCCAGCACATGCGTCTTCACAGTGTTGGCATATGACACCACCCCTCCGAGCATAGCACTGGAACTTCCCGGTATCAATGTAATGAGATGAGCAATATTGCCTCCTGTACAGCTTTCGGCAGTTGCCACAGTGAAAGCCCGCTTGTCAAGTTCGCGTAAAAGTATTTCGGCAGGCTCTGCATCCCCGTCCCATAACAGGTTATCCCCTACTTCTTTGGCAAGAAGGGTCCACTGCTCATGCAGCTGACGCTCAATCAGAGAACGGTCGGTGCCGGTGGCATCCAAGCGCAATCTTATAATGCCCGGTTTGGGCAGGTAGGCCAGATGAAACCCATCCGGCAACTGTGATTCAAACGATGCGAGACGAGTGGCAAGATCGCTCTCGCTGATACCGGTCACAACCATGGTGCGATGCTCCACATCCTTATCCGACGGGAAGAAGGCACGCAGCCTTGGGAAAACGGCTGATGTAAACATCTCGGCTGTTTCAAACGGCACTCCAGGCATGGAAACCAAAACCTGACCGGCTCCATTGGGGTGCGTGTGATTGAACCACATCACAGGGGCTGTTCCCACACGGTTCTGAATCACTGTACAGCTGCTCGGCACCATAGCCTGCGAGCGTGTAAGGTCATTGAGCTTAAGGCCGCGTTTTTTGAATATTTCTTTCACGTTCTCAAGCACCTCGGCATTCTCTACAAGCTCACCCCCGAAATACCGGCACATTACTCCTTTGGTAATATCATCCTTGGTTGGGCCGAGACCGCCGGTGGTGAGCACCACCGGAGCCAAAGCAAAAGCTCTGTCTATGGCATTGCGAATGGCATCCGCATCATCGGCCACCACTTCCACATTAACTACCTGCCAGCCATAAGGCGCAACATGACGGGCTATAAACCCGCTGTTGGTATCGGTAACCTGTCCTATCAGCAGCTCATCGCCAATCACTATCACAGCTATATTCATACCGTTACTCGAGCATAAGGCACCTCATTATAGGCGCAGAATTTTTTATCAAGATATTTATAATATCCGGCTATAGCCACCATTGCGGCATTGTCGGTGGTAAACGCCCTCTCAGGGATAAAAGCTTCAAGTCCGTGTGATGCGCAGAAATCGGCCACGGCCTGACGCACCCCCGAATTTGCACTCACTCCGCCTCCTATTGCCACTGTCTTCACACCGGTCTGCTCAACAGCCTTGCGCAGTTTGGCAAGGAGTATTTCAATAATGGTATGTTGTAACGAAGCAGCCAGATCAGCCTTGTTCTGCTCTATGAAATCCGGATTGAGCTTGATATTATCGCGAAGGGTGTAAAGAAATGATGTTTTAAGACCGGAAAAACTGTAATCCAGACCCGGAATACGCGGTTTGGCAAATTTGAAAGCATCCTTATTGCCCACGGCAGCAAGCCGGTCAATATGCGGACCACCCGGATATGGAAGCCCCATAACTTTGGCGCATTTGTCAAAAGCTTCTCCTGCAGCGTCATCAATCGTCTGACCGAGAATCTCCATATCATTGTAGTTGCGCACGAGTATAAGCTGCGAGTTGCCCCCCGAAATCAACAGTGTAAGGAATGGATATTCAGGCACACGGTCATCCTCTTTTCGGCGAATGAAATGTGACAACACATGCCCGTGCAGATGATTTACATCCACCATAGGCACACGCAACCCAAGTGACAAACCTTTGGCAAACGAAGTCCCGACAAGAAGCGAGCCCAACAAACCCGGCCCGCGAGTGAACGCAATAGCCGAAAGGTCGCTTTTGCTCACCCCGGCGCGTTTCAGGGCTGCATCCACCACAGGCACTATATTCTGCTGATGGGCACGGGAAGCAAGTTCAGGCACCACGCCGCCATACTCCTCATGCACGCTTTGCGATGCTATGACATTACTCAGCAGCAGCCCATCGCGTATCACTGCCGCTGAGGTATCGTCGCACGACGACTCTATGCCCAGTATAATAACACTCATATATTATTTGTCCTTTTCACAATGCAAAATTAGTAAATATTTGAATAGCAGTATAGGCATAGTCCTAAAAATAGATTTCGCCGGACCCGTCATCGGAATCCGGCGAAATCTATTTTTCACTACTCGCCCTATTTTACATCACAGGAGCGAAAACAGAGCTAAAGTAGGATTATAATTCTATTGCAGCCTTGATTTTGTCAACGATATAACGCACATGGTCATCCGTTACCCAAGGTCCGGCCGGAAGGCATATTCCCACTCTGAACAAAGATTCGCTGACACCGTTAGTGTATGCCGGAGCATCTTTGTAAACAGGCTGACAATGCATTGGCTTCCACAATGGACGGGATTCAATGCCGGCTGCGTCAAGGAACATACGCATAGCCTCAACATTGGCGTTAGGCTCAAGCGCAGTGTGGGCCGACTTTGTGGCATGTGTCACACCGGCTGCACCACCCACAGCACCGGTTATCACTTCAGCGTAAGCCTTATCCTGACCCTTGATTTTGAGGTCAGAATCAAGAGTGGCTGTGCAGAGCCAATAGTTGGAGTCGTATTCCGGCGATGGAGCCTCATGGAGAATGATGCCTTTTACATCTTTTAAAAGCTCCTTATAGAGAGCCTGAACGTGACGATGATGTGTAATATGCTCATCAACAACAGTCATCTGTCCCCTTCCTATGCCGGCACAAATGTTGGACATACGGTAATTGTAACCGATAGCCTCATGCTGGTAATAGGGATAAGATTCGCGGGCCTGTGTCGCATACCACATAATTTGCTTTTTTGCCTCATCGTCAGCGCAAATCAGAGCACCACCACCCGAGGTAGTAATCATCTTGTTGCCGTTGAACGACAGCACGCCATATTTACCGAATGTGCCGAGCACCTGACCGTTGAAGCGTGAGCCGAAACCCTCTGCAGCATCCTCAACAACAGGAATTTCGTAGCGATTGGCAATCTCCATGATTTTTGTGATATTGTACGGCATACCATAGAGCGCCACCGGCACAATAGCCTTAGGTTTGCGGCCGGTTTTGGCTATCCTATCCTTAATAGCCTCTTCAAGGAGCTCGGGATCCATATTCCATGTATCTTTTTCCGAATCCACAAATACGGGAGTCGCACCCAAGTAAGTCACCGGATGACTTGACGCGCAGAACGTGAAACTCTGCACAATCACCTCGTCACCGGCCTTAACCCCGCATGCGATCAGCGCCAGATGCACCGCCGCAGTACCGGCCGAAAGCGCAACCACTTTTTTGTCAAGAGGAGCAGCACCTTCGCGCCCGTTCACAAACTCCTCAAGATCCTTTTCAAAACCATTCACATTCGGGCCGAGAGGCACAACCCAATTCTGGTCAAAAGCCTCCTTTATAAAATCCATCTCCTTGCCCGACATATGCGCCAGACAAAGCAAAATCCTTTCACTCATATCTTTTATATGATTTATTGTTTTCAATATGATTTAATAAAGTCCATATTATACCTTGATTCTACAGGGATTGCCATACGCGACAGCTCCATCGGGAATATCATGCAAAACCACAGATCCGGCACCAATGGTACACCAACGGCCTATTTCAACACCCGGGATAACAACTGCTCCAGCACCTATCCAAGACCCTTGACCTACTTTTACGTTACCGCAAAGCGTTGCATGTGGCGATACATGAACAAAATCCTCAAGTTGACATTCATGGTCAACAGATGCCCCGGAATTTATTATGCAATGTCGCCCGATATTAGCGTCAGATTGTATGATAGCACCTTGCATCACTACTGTACCCTTGTTGATTACGGCAGATTCTGAAACAATAGCATTGGGAGATACAGCAGTGGAATAATCAACTTGATAGCGTTCAGAAATTAGTTTCCTTATTTTGTTGGAACCTATACTGATGATGAGTGGTCCTCTGACCACCGTCTCTTTGGCCCGATAAACGGGTTTCCCATGAATTATATTAAAGCGTGGAGAATCATCATAAAGACCTCCAACAGCATTACCCTGAGCCTCAATAATGTCCATTATGACCTTTGCATGGCCACTTGCTCCGAAAAGATTAATTATTTCCATTGAAGAATTCCATTGTTGCATGACCTTCCTCTGAAATGTCGGCTCGCTTGATGACTTTCTTTATAGTTGTGAGAATGACTTTGCAATCAGTGAGGAAAGATATGTGATCTACATACCAAACATCAAGTTCAAATTTCTTTTGCCAACTGATAGCGTTGCGACCGTGACACTGAGCCCAACCGGTTATGCCGGGACGCACTTCGTGGCGACGAGCCTGTTCAGGACTGTATAAGGGAAGATATTGCACCAATAACGGTCTTGGACCGATAAGAGACATATCACCTTTGAGAACATTCCAAAGTTGTGGCAATTCATCTATAGAAGTAGAGCGCACAAACCGACCGACCTTAGTCAATCTCTCAGCATCGGGCAAAAGCTTTCCATCGGCATCACGTTCATCAGTCATGGTCTTGAATTTGACAACCCGAAAGATTTTGCCGCCCTTACCGGGCCGCTCTTGAAAGAAAAATGCTCCGGCACCCTTGTTGGCAAAATGCAGCCATACAGTTACTGCAGCAAGAGGCGCAACCAATACAAGAAGTGCACACCCCGAAGCCACTATGTCGATGGCTCGCTTAAAAAAATCTCTATACGGTTTCATTCAGGAAAAATTGTTTATACAAATCCAATATTCTTGGCCACATCCGGGTGCGTTCAAAGTTTTCGGTCACAAAGTCTCGGCCAGCGTTGCCGAGACGCTGGCGCAACTGTGGGACAAGCATATCAGAGAGACCTGATGCAATGCTTTGTGAAGTAATATCAATGTAGCAGCCGGTGATATTTTCGCGTATTGAATCAACACAGCCATGCGAACGGGATACCAATACCGGAATCCGCATTGCCGAGGCCTCAAGGACTGTCATTCCGAAACCCTCGCGATAGGAAGGAAAAACAAACACATCCATGAGACTGTAATAGTCGGGAAGAAAATGGTGTGAAACACTGCCCGGAGCTACTATTGAATGGTTCTCTTCAATTTCATCCTTGACTTGTGGCGGCAAGATGTCGCGAGCGTCATATGGCCCAACAAGTAGCAAGCACGAGACAATATCCGGATGTGCTTGTTGAAATATCCTGAACCCCTCTATTAATTCAATAATGCCTTTATCGCGACAGAGGCGACCGCAGAATCCTACGACATAAGCATTATCAGGCACACCAAGCGCATGGCGCAGAGCCGATACTTTTTCTTGCGACACCTTTGTGGGATTAAAGATATCGATAGTATCAATACCCCCACACGTTCCCAAACCAATTACAATCTGTTTCCTGCTGGAGTTGAGGTGATCTTTTACTGCAAGCTTACTGAGCGACGGACTGACATTGACGATATGAGTTGCGCAAGCCGCAGTGAGTCGCTCTACGGTCTTGAGTATAGACCGTTTCAAACCTTTTGCAGTCGTATATATAAGACCGTGGCGGTAATATACTCGCGTCTTGACTCCGGCTAATTTAGCAGCGATCATTGCAACCATAGCACCCTTTGGCGTATGCCCGAACACCGCGTCATATTTCTCCCGCCGGATGAGCTGCATCAGCTTCTTTATGGTGCCAATATCACCCATTGGCGATATAGCCCGTATAATGGGGATGCGGTGATATATGATATGATTCCTGCGTGAGAATTCAATATCCTCCTCATCATCGGTAACCAAATGTATCTCGTGCCCATGTTCAGCTAAATAGCCGAACTGGCCGTAAAAAAAAGACTCCGGGGTAGTCAACAATGTGAATACATGCAATACTTTCATTCTATATACACGTTCCGAAGCGTTTTGGCAAGATATGGAATGTCAAACTGGCATGATAGCAAATTGGTTCCTCTGATTACTCGTTCATGATTGCTTGCTTTGGGCTGCTTAAGTAAGCTAAGCCATTTCTCCATCGAATCTGATAGTGATAGCTTATTCACCAAGCCTGAAACATTGACTTCATCAGGAATAGCATTTGATACAATTATATTCAATCCCGAGGCCTGCGCTTCAACTGTAACTATTGGTAATCCCTCAAAAAAGGATGGTGCAATAAAGCAATCCATCGCCGAATAGAAAGGTACTGTATTTTGTTGAGAACCAACAAAAACAACAAATTGAGAGATATCGGATGTTTGTTTTTCAAGCATACCTCTCAGAGGGCCATCACCTACAAGAAGAAGTCGGGCAGATTGGTCAATCTTAAGATATTCCCTAAATAGCGAGATGATAAAAGGATAGTTTTTTGCTTCAACCATTCGCCCAACAGTCCCCATCACATAAGCATCATCGGTAATACCGTATAAACTTCGCACTTGCGTCCTACCATTTTCGTTAAAGATGAAGTTTCTGACATCAATAGCATTATTGGCCACTATAAATTTTTTGTAGCCGAACATCCACCGTCCGGCAATTTCTGAACAGGCTAACCGCTTAACATTTGCACAATGCTGCAGCCAAACTTTATTGACACCATGAACTGCATGACATACTGCGCCTCGATTTGTAGCCGTATTGTGAGAATGAATAATAAAACGCTGTTTGAGATGCATACAGCATATTATCGGGATGGGATTAATTAATGCATTAGCATGAATGTGTACTATATCAAATTGATTTGTTTTAATCAGCTTAGACAAAGCTCGGAATTGGCCTAAAGGATTCTTCGTAAAAGATGGTAAAATATGAATATTACCAGGCGTAACATTATCTTTGAAAAACTGATTAGTCACTGATGGGTTCTGAATGGCAAAGTGCCATTCAATGCAATCTGCATTAAGGGCCTTCATACAACTGCGTATAAATGACTCTGCACCACCAAGCGTTAAGCCATATATGAAATGAAGGATTTTCATGAATGTTTCTGATTTTTGCCAACGACATTATCTATAATTGGCTGAATTGAATTATTGAAATACTCCAATTCTTCCTTTGACAATACCGTTCCGCGTTTTTTTAGGATAGTTTCCATATTAATAAAAGGATAGGAGATTTTCCCTACAATAAACTTAACTCCATTGGATATAAAAAGTCGTAAGCCTTGTATTATATTTGATAAACCTGCCTGAATCCCATTTGTATAATAATGAATAAGTTTATCTTTTGTAACTGAATCTATTTCACTATAATAGTATAGAATATCCGATATTACCGCATAACTGCGACCTTTCAAATATTGATCTAGAAAGTCAACATCCTCTGCAAGTTTTAGATATGGTTTATAGAAACATTTACGGGCATATTCCATTCTCAACATTGAGCAGGCATGTGAAGGGAGCACTTTTTTATATTCTATTATTTGATAACCATATGTTTGTATCTGACGTTTGTATTTTAAATCGCTTGCAGTGCCAAAGGAGCACATCGCGGATGACACGAGGCTAATTTCCGGATGACTTATAAGAAAGTCAACCTGACGCTTTAATTTATCAGGATGATAAAGGTCATCGGCGTCAAGCATGGCAAGGAACTCTCCATGTGCTGCATCTAATGCTGTCTGGCGGGCAATTGCTCTTCCAGAATTGTTACTTAGATGAATAACCTGAAAATGTGTATCAGTGAGAGTATCAAGGAATTCCGAAGTGCCATCGGTACTTCCGTCATCAACAATTATACATTCCCAGTCAGTATATGTCTGATATATAAGTGATGCAACCGAGGCCTTAATCATTGGTAATCCGTTATAAACAGGCATCAGCACGCTCACCATATGTTTTTCCCTGGTCATATTAACCACATAATTAAAGTGAATGAGAAGTTTAGAAAAATCAATAAATGGATATTGTTGGTAGTGCACCATTTACCATCGGTAAGAAAAGGAATCCCTATGAGATATGGATAAATGAACCACGACAGGTATGCAAACCTGTTATTGTAGGGTATGTAAATTGTAAATAGCCAAAAAGCATTACATATAATATATACTGTAAATAATCGTATATACAACTTGCTCTTAACTATCCCATCGGTTATCGCTTTGTAGGCGATATAGATTGGGACGAAACTATAAACGATAAAGTCAAAACGATACCCAGTGTGAGAGAAAGTGGCATCATTTTCTTCAAAGGTACTGTTGAGATATCCAACAGCTCTGTCATCTCCCATGATTTTATTCCATGGAATCGCATCGGCAAGAAATCCTGCTGCAAAAAACGAAAGGACGAAGCATATAATCCAAAACGCCAAAAGAGGCTTAGGCTTATTATAAAATATAGATACTACATATGCGGCCACCGGAAGCAATAAAGATTTATGGAGTGAGATTGCCAAAAGCGCAAACAAGGCGGTATATCTAATTCTTTGTGACGACAGGCCCACCATCATCAAGGCCGCAGCTGCCCCGTTACGTATACCGTTCAGCCCATATCCTGTAAATGAGAACGAGCATACAACAAGCATAAACATAACCCCAAATCTAACCGGAGTCAAGCGCCTTGCAGCCTCTAAATAACCTACATTGTATATAGCCGCCATAACGAGAAAGAATAGCCATACCTCAGTACCGGGAATATGTTTGATCAGGAAATCAAATCCAACATCTTTAAACTCCAGGTCACCTCCTCCCGACACGATAGAGAACATCCATGCATAGCCTTTTGTATCGCCAAGGCCATAATGAGTATCTATAGGACGAAAAGCCCAATACAGGGAAATGGCAACGCATAGAATATAACCATAAAAGATGTTTATCTTCCGGTTAAGGTATTTCTTGTAAGTAAAACCTAAAACAACAACAAGCAAAGTAATGATGCAGCGATAAAGATATACAAAAGTCTTAGCGTCTTCCATATGAAATTGCTGCAAGAAGTCCATCTATATATCCCGAAAGACTATATTCTTTGATCATAAGCTTACGCGCTGAAGCGCCCATTGCATGCGCTGCCAACTTGTCGTTAACGAGACACGTAAGCAAAGTCGCAAGCTGTAAATCGTTGTCCTGATTGATAAGCCATCCGCTTTTCTTATCTATAACAGCATCAGGAATACCTCCGGCTTTAGTCCCTATACAAGCTGTTCCACAAGCTTGAGCCTCTACAAATACGAGTCCAAAACCTTCAACATTACACATGTCAGGCTCTTCGCGTGTACAAAGTATGAACAAATCATTTCGCGAATAGAAGTCGTTCAAAGCATCTTCAGGGATGAAGCCAATGAATTTCACGATGTTTTCAAGTCCCAAATCCTTACTGAGTCGTTCCAGTTCAGCTTTGTATGGGCCTATTCCTCCTATTTCAAAGCTTATTTTACTACGTATATTCTGAGGAAGAGCAGCAATAGTCTTGAGTATGAAATCATGGCCCTTAAACTTTTCAAGACGAGACACGGAACATAAACGCAGTATGTCATCAGTGTCTTTTTTGATTGTTGGGCGGAATCTCTGAGAATCAATTGCTAACGGAATAGCCCTTACTGTTAATCCAGGAGCAATATTATTGACAAGATTGCATGTGTAATGACTGTTTGCAATAATACCGGCCGATTTTCTTAAAACAATTCTGCGATAACATGGCCAAATACGATGTCTAAAAAGCCCTATTCCTGGGAGAAACTCTGCGCCATGAGCAAGGATAAAAAATTTACGACCTGACATCATGGCAAGTGAACCTGCCGGGTGCCATGTATCACAAATAATTATATCTGATTTATCAGTATTTTCTCTAAGCCATTTTAACATAGACAGCTCTGTTCTTCCACGCGCGCCTGGAAGGCGAGTGACATGATTTTCATAATCACACCTACCGGCTACATTTGTAACTACGTGGAATGGGATATTACGATCAAAAAAACCTTTGGTAATCTCCTTGCATAGCCGAGCAATACCACCATTATTAGGAGGATAATCGTATGAGAGAATAATTATTCTGTTCATCGGCGTTTTAATATCAAATAAAATGGTTGAAAGTATTTGAATGCTAAATCTTTGATTTTACTTGTCATAGAAATACCATTAGTCTTCAAGGGGATATTTGCAAATGGAGTATTTTTTAAAAATCTGCGGTACTGAGATCGAAAAGGATGCAAGCAAAAACTAAACCATGGCCGTTCAACAAAAAATGAAGTGAAATGGATGATGCATGGTTTCAGTTTTGCTTCCTTGACTTCTTTAGGGGAATAAAAAGACGATAGGCTAAAATAATCAATCAAATCTGAATATCGGTGTATAGCATATATAGGTGATTGAACATTATATCGCAACGGGAGTTTTATCTTACCTGTTTGAAAAACGCCATTTATCACACCTTGATCAAGATGTGGTACTGAACCATTGAACGATTTAATAAATTCAATAAATAGCTTTATAACATTATCGCTACGCCAGCGTTTGAGATTGATATAAAGGACACCAGCATTTATATATAAATCTTTTGTACCTAATCCAATTCCTCTTTTCATATGCGGGTACATTGTGTCCTCTACTCCGGCTATATACCAATCATCGGATTTAACATAGTCGGATATTTCTGTTATATTATCACCGACGAGAGTATCGCAATCAAGATATAGCACTTCATTCACAGATGCCGGGAGCAATTCGGCGAGAAATAGACGACAATAAGTACTTATTGACAGATTTGCTACATCTACGCCTACAGGAAGCAGCTCCTCAATATCACTTATATCTACTATATTTACATCATGTCCAAAATCTTTCGCAACTTGTTGTAACTTTTCTGCATTATCCCGCGATAATTTGTTTCCAAGGATAAATACAAGAATTTTTTCATCTTTGCAAGAATTAGAAAAAAGGCTAAAAAGTGAAACGGCTACGTGTTGAACATAATTATTATCGGTAGCATATGCGACAGTAAAAGCCATTTTAATTTATTTGTTTTTGTTAAATCGTTTTGCTATTAGCCCTTCGGGACCAAATATATCTTTTTGAGCCGTGATATATGGCATATATTTCTTACAAAATGGAATGATAATCAGCATTGACAAAACCACAAACACAAAATTGAGAGGATAAACTTGTTCCAAACTTAAAACACCTCGGAATAAACGTGCTTGCAGTCCAAGAAAGACTGTGCCTACAAGCATATGGGTAACAAGTACCATTATTGAATAACGACCCAACCAGCTTACAAATGGCAAATGTCCAATTCGTTTACAAAGCAACAGAATGCCTATGACAAAGGACGCAGCACATATATATATGGTGAATAGATTCCCTGATTTTATCTTATTAATGAAATAAACATGACGAGGTGGATCATCGGGGATAAATGCCATAAGAGCCCCCACTGTCAACGCTATCAGCATTATGGCAAAATCTTTCTGCCATTGTTTGGTTGGATAAAGTAGTGAACTACGTTTAAGAGCATACCCCATAAAAAAATACGGCATACATGAACATGCACTTCCTATATATAATATATTGGGAATGTTCAATAATGACATAGCCCATCCGATAAACGCCACTATAAATATTCCTGTGCCTATAAAAAATATATTGTGAGAGAACAACTTAATTATATAAAAAATCAAATTGCTCCAAAAAAGGCATAGCAAGAACCAAATGGGAATGTTGAATATGCTGTTTGATGTAAGAATATCTGTTATACTATAAAGAGCATCGCCTGATTTAAGACCGTAAATGCCATGTCCAGCGTAATATATTAAATAGCTAATAAAATACCATGCAATAAATGGTATAAGTATTTTATTTGTCTTCTTCGCAAACAACTGTTTGAAACCTCCGTAATCTTTGAAAAATAGCCCGGAAAGGCAGAAGTAAAGGGGTATTCTAAAACAAAATACGAATGTAAAGTTTTCATTAAAAGCAGGAACTAAATGTCCTAGAATTACCAAGATGATGCAGATTCCCTTTGCAAGGTCTATAAATTCTATACGTTGTGAATTGTTCATAGTCAAGCATTGTTCTAAACAGATTGTAAATCACAGGTATTCATCAGAGATTGGAAGCAATGGCTGCAATCCCTGTGATATAGTCATTATAACAATAAAAGTTCGGCAATAATTTTTTGTCAAAAAATCACCTAATACAACCTCATGGCTTATTCCTCATTAGGTGGCTTACCCTTATTTTCTGCTTAATATATGATGATTTCAATTATATGGTTTTAGATATGAAACTATCATATGTTCATTAGCAGTTAATCTATCATAAACAACAACTTAATTTCTAAGTTATAATCATATTTACAAAACACGTGAGACAATATATTTTATACCGTTTTTCCCGAATTATATGCTTAATCTAAAACTATAAATATTCATGATATAAGTCGTGCCGGATTACCAACAACGACACTGTTTTGTGGAACGCTTTTAGTAACCACAGCTCCCGCGCCTATAATACTTCCGGCTCCAATAGTTATTCTTCCTATGATGATTGCTCCTGCGCCAATGTAAACATTATCTTCTAATACAGGACGTAATGACTCATCATCATTTTTATTTCCAATTGTAATATTGTTTTTTATTCTACAATAGTTACCTATTCTTTTTGCATTGAGAATAGTTGAAAATGGATGGTCATATTTAAGGCCATAGCCAATCTCAGTATCCAATGGAATCTCTAATGAAAAATGTCTATGATATAATATATGCCTTAATTTACACTTGCGAAGACGATAAAAAAATAGAGCTTGAAAGTATGAATCGGTGAGTAAATATCTACTCAAAAGAATTAGTACGCTCGGTTTTAGCGTGTTAATACTAAACGTATCATGTGAATTGCCAGTCTCTTTTGCATATAAATCAGAAATAATAAATCGTTTTGTTACAGTCGGCTGTGAAATAAATATAAGTATATGTGGCAAATATATAATTATTCCAATCAATGTCTGGATTATACTGAAAACTGTTCTCATTTAAGGAAATTTTTTATACTAATAAAAAAATGTCGCGGCATAATTGCTACAGCAAATACCATGGTCAGCAGTTCTGACAGAGATATGCCAACCCATATGGGAATTATTTGGTTAAGTGATATATAGTATAGTCCATACAATGGAATGAGAACCATGATTATTGGTAACGCTGTTCGTTTAATATAATATTGGATATTCAAGTCTGTATTACGGCTTGCAATCATTATCCGGACAAATACGAGAAAGATGTTTCCAACTAAATCAGTTACATACACGACTCCTGAATTAAGACCTTGTTTCAGCATGATCCATGAAACAGCTATCACAGACACATTTGCGAATAATGACAAGTATTGGAGCATTTTGATTCTGCCATCGGCATAGATTATATTCTGCAACGGAGACGAAATAGCCTCACAAAGACCAATTATAAGAATGATGCGAGTAAAATAAGCTGTCCATTGTGGAACATTGTTACCAAGCCATACATGCAATATTTCGTCAGTAGCAAAGATTATTGGAATCATCAATATCGTCATAGTAACGAACGACAGATGTGTAAATATAGTGATATCTCTATTACAAGTGTTATATTGGTCGATATGCTGGTTTTTAAGCATATAAGGCGAAAATGCAGTCTGAAAATTCCCTACAAAATTATATACGGCAGTATATACTTGAAAACTTATTGTACGTGCCGCGTTAAGCACAGGGCCACCAAAAATGTTAAGAAGGAAGTTAAGACTCTGATTTTTTACAACGAAGCCAAACGAGCCGATAAATCCGTACCCTGCAAATGAAAGCATACGTTTCACGTATGCCCTACAGTCCTTGAAGTTTGGAGTCAATAATGGATAATGTTTTTTTACAAATATATAATATAAAAAAAGTGTGACAAGCTGAACTCCAAATATAAATATACTATAATATATAAGCCTATCTTCATCAAGCAATCCAAGAGCAAATGTTACAATCAATTTAGCCACTACTTCAAATATACACAAATAAGCATATATCGTCATTCTTTCAAAGGAAATGACAATGCAGTTATATATAGTGGAATATATTGATACAATGAAAGTGGCAATTGAGAACTGAAACACAATATATACAGCCGCTATTTTTTCTGATGCAACCACCATATAATTCCGGATGAACCATAAACCGCCTATTTCACATATTATTAAAACTAAACCGATAATAATCCACTGGATAATATGCGTAGCTCCTAAAATTTTGCGCAGACTTTCAGTATCGTCATCCGCTATTGAAGCACAGAAGAAACGATTTAACGCGGCAGCAAGGGATCTTGATAGAAATGCGAACAAGCCAACTATGCTTCCTACCACACCGTAAACACCAAAATCATCAACACCAAGTAGTTGCAATGTCACCCTTGAGGTATAAAGCGAAACGACAAGAGTGATTATCATTCTAATATATAGAATGACAGTATTCTTCATCACTGTTTTTTTTGATGATATGGCCACTTTTTATATTGATCGAATTACTTTTGCGGGAATCCCTGCTGCAATAGTATTGGCGGGAATATCTTTAGTGACAATAGCCCCTGCTGCAATTATAGCATTATCTCCTATTGTTACTCCCCGGTTAATACGTGCGCCTTCGCACACCCAAACATTTTCGCCTATTATTACCGGCGCATGATCAGAGTGTTTCCATAGACGCATATCTCCATCAAGAGCATCTTCTTTCATCTTTCGCCTGAAAACAGGATCAATTGGATGATTGCCGTTATCTGAAATCACAACATTATTGGCTATAGCCGTATAGTCTCCTATGACTACCTTATTAACACACCGTATATTTGAATTTTTTCCCAACCGAGTATAGTTCCCCATTATGATTTTCCCATGATGTTGCGACTGCAATGTACCATAGAGAGTTACATATTCACCAAGTTCTATGTCTGTGGCAACTGACCCATCGCTGAGGAGGATAAGCGAGCCTGGCATTATGTTATACCGTTTTCCCAAAGCAGTGAAAGATGAACGGATGTGTTTACGGTGAATATATTGTCGAAATCTGTATGGAAATGATGTGATAGAATAAAATAAACTCATATTAAAAACTTTAACAAAAAAAATTTGCCTTACTATTTGTATGCTATTCTCTCAATATCTTCCACTACCAATTGAGAACCCAATAAATCTTCTATTGAAATAAGTCATGGAAGCCCATAATATTTTATAAAGAATGGGACACGCGTTGTAATGACTGATATTAAATATGATAGGCTGTTCAGCCTATTTTTTCAACATCTTGTGGCTCGATGAACACGGTTGCGCCACCAAGCAGCGACAGGCTTACCACAAGTGTATGCGTGCCATCAGAATTCTCACGGATTTCTCCTTCCAAACCGCGCAGGCTCCCGCGGATAACCCTCACATTGTCTTTGACCCGGAATGCGGTTGGATTTATCTCTACAGGATGCTCCGTTTGACCGAGCATGAACTTGAGCCTCGCTATCTCCAAGTCATTTATCACCGCTACTGGACGATTCAAGCTCCCAGAATCAGCGGTACGGTTGACCATAAAGCGATTGATATAAGGAAGTTTGACGATATTGCGGCGTTCGGTTTCCGTACAGCGCACGAAAACCACTCCCGTAATGACCACTCTATCTATTAGCTTGCGGCGCCCATTGCTCCACACTCGCATCTCCTTTTGCGTGGCCACATAGCTTTCTAGATTGATTTTCTGTAGTTTATCCCCTACCGTCTTTTCATGTCGGGAGTTGACTATGGCCACATACCAATTCTTTTTTGGCACGCCTACGGCATCGTCAACGCCCATAGGCCCTGTCGCGGAAATCCCTACTAAATGTTTTTTCGTGGTCAAAGGCACCCTGATTATATCACTCTTGGTTGGAGATGCTCATTCCGCGTGCAAAATTACGAATATTTTCCATATTACCATCAAATTCATAAAAATTTGTGCCCTGTGACAAAAACGATTTTCTTGAAATAAGCACTCATTTTGCCTCCCGCCGAACAAGGATAGCGAAATAAACATCTAATTATCAGCGCCATAATATCATAACATATATCATTTAGCTTTAGTTGTTAAACAAAAAAAGAGTCCGCCGAACCCCTTTTATCAGGGTCTGACGAACTCTCTTTCAGTATTCTATGCAACAAGCACTGAAAAGTCATTTACTTTTCAATGCCGTGACAACGATTGTTCAGCTTAAAGTCTAAATCATATATTACAATTTTTATATCGTATGCCTTTAATCACTCTAAGCCTTATCAATCCATAGTATCCTCCGGAGTAATAGGCAGATAAGGTCCATCTTTAACCTCAAAGATGGTTGAAGGCTCAATTACTTCCACTGCGTGCCATTGGCCTTTTGGAATCTGCACGCCATAATTGCCCGTGGTAGAATCAAGAAGATAGCGCTCGGTCTGCGCACCAAGGTCATTGTAAAACACCACAAACAATTTACCGCGAACAATCATAGTGGTTTCAGAAGTGTCCCGATGACGGTGAATAGGAACAACAGTGCCGGGCAAAAGCACATTGAGCATGCGCTGGGAATTGTCCTCGCTTGAATTTCTTAAGTCCATATTCATGCGACGACGCGGACTTTCCGTCGCCTTTTCCTGTATGTCATCAAGTATTTGGTCGTTGATTATCATGCTTTAGATTTTAGATATTCTTCGTGTAGATGATAGTTTCTCTTCATAAACAGAACGTATGCCACAGCAAGCATCACAATAATTGCCCCAAGGTAAACATAATGGTTTATCGGAAGTAATATAAGACCAAAAGATATAGCGAGCTGGAGCGACATATATATTAGCGAAACAGCAACATGCGGCATCCGCAATTCGTTTGCCATAAGCTGATAGGCGTGCTTGCGGTGTGCCTCGCCAAGATTCTCATGAAGCTGAATACGGTGGCATATTGTCAGGATAGCATCAGCACCATAGACCGCTAGGAATATAATGTATGAAAAATCCTGCGTCTTGAGAATCAGCAACCCCAAGGCAAACAGTAATATAAAGGCCATGCTTATAGAACCCACATCTCCAGCGAAAGATTTGGCCTTTTTTCGGAAGTTGAAAAAACAGAAAACGAGCAAACTAAGACCTACGACATAGAGATAACTCCGCGAAATAAAATCATAGTCAGCATTAAGATAAATCAACGGGAGCAAAACCGCTATAGAATAGCCACCGGTAATACCGTTGATGCCATCCATAAAATTGTAGGCGTTGATAATGCCTACGCATACAATCATTGCAATTAGCACAATCCACCAGTCGTGCCAGTTCAAGATTCCGAACTGATAAAACATCAAGAACATAGCAGCGAACTGAGCCACAAGCCGCACACTGTCCGGCAGCGAATGGATGTCGTCCGTAAAACTGACCAGCCCGATTAGCGTCAATCCCAAGATGAACCACGGATATTGCAACCCGAAGAACGCAGCATAGAGCCATACGCCGAGCAAAAATATAATGCCTCCGCCACGTAACACAATGGAAGAATGCGAACTACGCAAATTCGGCTTATCAATGATATTGAACCGATCGGCTATGCGAAAGTATGCCAGCTCAAGCAGAACCAGCAACACAAAGATGAGAAAATAGGTCATTTATTTGTAATTCTGAAATTATCCAAAACCTTTAATGGTTTCCATCCTAGACACTGACAAGCTTTTTCGTTGGAAAAAGTCAGCGATTGCGTTAATTTGGATAAACGTAAAGAATTAATGGGAAACCGTTTACCTACTACGTCACCAATCAGTGCCAGAGATTTTGCTGCCCAATAAGGTATAGACAAGGGGTTCCGTTTGCCTAATTGACGTGCTATTAGAACTGATATTTCTCCAAAAGAAGGCTGATCAGTATCGCAAACATTGTAAATACCTCCCTTGTCTTTGGCAATACTTACCAAATTAGCTATGTCCTCGGCCATAAGGATGCTCTTGCGAACTTTTCCCCCGGCGATATTTACATAAAAGCCCTTTTTAATCCCCTTAATCATGTCCCCGAGGTTTCCCGGAGGATTAACACCTGCCAATAATGACGGTCGAAGTATGGTAAGAATAACATTATGTTTGGCACACCAATCAATTAGAAATTCTTCTGCCATAATTTTACTTTTGGCATAGGGCGTTGTTCCATTCAAGGAATGATTTTCAGCGATTAGTTCACCTTCATCACAACCATATACTGCTACTGTACTGATAAATATCAATGACTTTGGGACCCCGACTTTTTCAAGTGCTTTACAAAGGTTCTTCGTACCTTCAAAATTCACATCATAAAATGATTTCGCTTCTGCCTCTGTTTGAGGTACAACATGAGCTTTCCCAGCAGCATGAAGCACCACATCATAATGAGTGCTGAATATTGGGACCTCTTTAGAGAGATTTGACTTAATCAAATCATCCGAACTAATTCCACATGTTGTCACGACATAATCCTTTTTCAACAGAGGCATTATGTTTCGGCCCAAGAATCCGGTACCGCCGGTAAATAAAAGACTTTGCATATTATTCAAATTGCCGCTAAAAATTTATTTAAGATTATTCTTTTAGCATATTTGTTCTCCGCCAGTTCACGAGCTCTTTCTCCCATTGCCTTCAATTCTTCCAAATCCCATTTTTCAGGCCAAGCACAGTAGCCAACCTTTTGCTCGCGCACTAACAAATCAATCTCGCTATCCTTAGGACCGATAAACAATACCGAGCGTCCTGATGCCAAAATATTATAAGTTTTTGAGGGAACGCCGAGGCCATACATGCCTTCCTGCAATGTCACAATCGATATGTGGCATGCAGCCAATACTTCGGTTTGCTGGCTACGGAAATACGGGCCATGAAAGAAAACCTGCGGGTGTTTGAGCCTTTTCAGCTCATTCTCCATCGCACCGGTGCCATAGATATGCAATTCCACATTTTTAGGTAGCTTTTTGATAATCTTATCTAAACCTTGGACTCGTCCTATATTTCCGGCGTATTCCAGAATCACCCCCTCACCCTCGGGCATCATTCGTGGCTCTATTCCATCCGTATCGGCCCAATTTTCAATTATAGTAATCTTAGGACTTGCATTGCCTCTCTGAAACCTTGAAATCTTTTGCAAAAGTACAGTCTGCATGTCACGACCTATAGCTATGAGTTGAGTAGCATTGTTATAAGCCTTGTCAAACAACCGCTTAACCGTACCATACATTGGTATTTTCAATTGTGCTGGTACAGTATTCTCGGGGAATACATCATGCACCAATACATGCCACTCAAATCCGATTTTGCTTTTCAGCCGACTCATTAAGAGCATTAGTGGAGCAGGGTTTGTCACCATTAATACTTTGTCATTTTTACGTACATTTGTTTTTGCCAATGAATACAGACGTTTGCTCATAAATAAGAATGAGAGAGCTTTACCGAGCATAGTG
Source organism: Bacteroides sp. CAG:927 (assembly GCA_000431155.1). Classification (GTDB taxonomy): domain Bacteria; phylum Bacteroidota; class Bacteroidia; order Bacteroidales; family Muribaculaceae; genus Paramuribaculum. The sequence goes on along the minus strand of HF985651.1, from coordinate 5,146 downwards.
TTTTTATCCAAATCAGAGCCTTTTGCACGAAAAACCTCAATTGAGCCATCTAATTTGAATTTGTTGTCGGCATCAATTTTCTTTCGTTTGTCATATATCTCTGGCCCGCAAATAATCTTTACCTTGTATTTCAATGTCATGGCGTTGGCAATTTCGCCTAAAATGTACGATGTAGAAGTCTCATCTGGAGGAAATAACTCAGTGACAATCCAAAGTATTTTTTTATTATCCATAATTTTTAATTACAAACTCCTGTTCCATTCAAACCTCACAATATCCTCCTCAATCAACAAATGACCCAACTGTATCTCTATATATGTCAGACGAGTAATTGGAATCCGAATCTATATATCGTTTTATGACATCTATAATGTAGTCAAGATAAAACGCAAAGACACCCCACGTATCAATACGCACCGGCTTCAATAAGTTTTTTTGCCATGGGTTCATCCGGTTTCTCGCTAAAATATGAAACCGACTGCGAACCAAAGCAATTAATAAGCGCCTTGCACTTTTTATCAAACTCTATATACCCAAATCTTTCACTTGGATAAATAGGTCCAATACCCATTAGAACAAGTTCGGCAATATAAGCCTCCGCGCAAGCGACCAGTGAAGATATAGCATGGAAAGAGGAATTTCTATAAGACACATTTTTATGAGTATCTTTCTGCAAACGAAAATATGTTCCCAACCTATGCGATGCGACAGCGACATATTTATGACATTGTAAAATATCCGGCACAGAAATAAAATAAAGCAACACACTACGGCAATTGCTCCGGATATTTCTCTGTAAAATCTACTAATGTGATTCTATTATCTAACTGTCGATAAGTTTTTTTAAACATTCATTATAATTCTTATAATAAAATGAGGTCAGGAAACGCTTGCGGCAATTGGCCGAGAACTCCCTGAATTCCTTCAGGATTTCATCAATGGCATCTGCTATCGCCTGTGTATTGGAATTGTCCTCAATAGCTTTAATTTCAATTCCGTCGCGGGCAAATTCATTGCAATTCTTTTTCAAAACCAATGCTGAAGTGCCGAACATAAAACTCTTTGCTAAAACACCGCTCTGCGTGGTGCGTGCGTATGCATTCCACACGCAAAAAGATTGAGCGTAGCACTTGTTGATTTCGGTATTGGATAGAGGACTCCCTTGCTTTATTACGACTCGTTCGGAGTCTTTCAGTACCTCAGGAACATTAAATGTAGATTTTGTCGCGACCAAAAATTTCATCGAAGGCAGCCAGTTCTCCCCTACTGCCCATTCCACAAACTTCAGATATTCATTGAAAGAGTGGTCAGCGGCTACCGTTCCGATATAGCTAAAGTATTCTCGTAACATGGTGGCATGACATTCGCCACGCTCATCATCATACATTAAAGGTAAGTAGTGATAGTTCGGATTAGAATATGAGGGATTTTTCTCATAGAAACTAACCGCTTTTTTAGATGGCAACAAGACAATGTCACTTCGTTTGACAGTTAGGCTGCTTATGCGGTTTATCACCCATAGCTTAGCAAGATATTTAAACGAAAAGCCTACCTTGCGGTAATCTTTCATAGGCGAAAGAGGCTCATGAAAAATATAGATCACTTTTATGCCCTTTCGTTTCAATTTCCAAATCAAAGGAAGATTCTTTTGACTAGGGAACAAGAAGATTGCCAAATCAGATATCGGGCAAGCATCAATACCATTTTTCAGAATGTTGCCATCTTCAGGCAGATAGTCTGCAAAAGCAGGGTCAACAAAATATGAAGCCTTGTACCCTATTTCCTCACATTGTTTATAACTCGCTACCATGTGGCTGACATGGCCGGGATTAAAATTCAATGATATTATCAGAGCAGTTTTCATTTACTAATCAACCTGTTATACAAATCAATATACTTTAGGAATTGTACATCAGCGTTGAAATGCGTTATTACGCGCCTTCTGCATTTAGCAGAACGCTCCTTTGTATTTTCCTCCTTTATCTTATCAATCAACTTCGGAACATCGTATATGCTATCTACAACATAACCGGTCTCATCATTAACCAACTCCTCTCCAGCTGTACCTCGAAGAACGATAGCCGGTGTACCACATGCCATCGCCTCGGCGGTTACTAACCCAAAAGTCACCTCACGGTTCGGATTGAAAATAACATGAGACTTGGTATATAACTCTTTCAGTTGAGCAAGATTTTCAGTCTTTTGCAATCCGATGATATTCGTAGGAAGATTGGCTATTTGACTCTTTTCCAACCCGACCATCACTACCTGAGAATCGGATGGCAAATGCATACTCATATTTAGTACATCCTTAATACCATTTGCCTCAGTCCACCTGGTTGCAATACACATAATTGTAAATTTATTCCAATCAATATTATTAACCACAGGTTCTCCTTCATATGGCCTGAATATTGATATATCTATTCCATTATGAATTACATAAGAATGGAGACTTTTTAGCAATGAATGCTTAACAAAATTAGCCAGCCATTGTGAGACAGGGACAAGCGTAATATTAGGCATATTGCGAAAAATATTATCCTTCCATTTCCAATTGGAAGCCGAATTATCCCACATTGCAGATGGATACTGGCTCAATCGGTTACAGTGTCCACAACCTTCCTTCCATTTTTCACAGCTTGAATTTATATATGCACAATGTCCTGTCATCAACCAAAAGTCATGCATTGTGATAATCGTTGCAATATTCTTATCTCGAAGATACTCCAGCAATTTAGGAACATGAATATAATAACCGTGGATATTGTGCAAGTGTACCACATCGGGGTTTATTTCATTCAATTGTTCTAGTAACTTCATGGTTGCCGATTTAGAAAACAATCCATGTCGGTCAATAAGCTTAGAACAAACGGCGTGTAAACGTACATCCCATTTATCTCCAATTTTGATAAGTCGGGATTGACTATGCTTCGCCTCTCTTCCATAGGCGATATAACTTTCCCAACCATGCTTTATCGCCAATTGTCCAAGTTGCTCAGCGATACGACCCGTAGAACCTGTATTAACGACAGAATTAATTTGAACTAATGTCGGCATAACTTTACAATATCAATAACTAAAATTAATATCTTCTAATACCTGTTGAGCAATTTTACTGTACCTAAATTGATTCGCTAAGTCTGTATCAGCATTATTCTTCAATTTCATGTAATATTCATCATCTTTTGTGACACGATCAATAATATCGCGATAATATTCAACTGTACTATTATCTAATAAGATACAATTCCCGTTATAATTCATGTGTTCAAAGCCTTTGATACGAGTACATGCACATGGTACCCTGGTCGCTAGCATTTGTTCCCACAAAACGGAATGCAAACCCGGAAATATAACGAAGTCGGCTGCGTAAAAATATTTGTACACCTCATTAGAAGGAATCCACCCAGCCATTATAATTCGATCAGAAGGAAGAGAAGAAAAATAATCTTTAATATCATTATTGACTGCTCCGAAAATCAATAATTTTACACTCGCATTATCAATTTTTAAAAGAGCTTCTGCTAACAAATGAATATTTTTTCTTCGATCAATTTTTCCGCCGGTTACAATTAAAAAATCCGATGGACTAATGCTATATTGATTACGTATTTCATTTCTTAAGGTCAGTTTCATTCCTATTTTTAATGCATCATCATCCGCTCCAAACGGCAATAATTTAATTTTATCTGTTGGTATATCATACATTTCATTTAAAAATGAACATCTTGCCGGAGTAACTCCATAAAATTGTTTGGCTATTTTCAATGCTGGGTAAACGATGATTCTTTTAATTATGTGTTTAGCCCAGTAATACGCAATCTTGCTATGGTAACTATTATTCCAGTCAGCATGATTATCAAAAACCAAGTACACATTGTGGTTGTTTCGTGCATACCGAATACAATTGGTATATGACAATGAGTCTATTCCATGTACAAACAGCAATTTAGGTGATTCTTGCTGTAAAACTTTATATAAATTTTTAAATAAATGGAGTCGTATATTAACCCGATTCTTAATCAGAGGAGCCAACCTTATAAGTTTTATTCCATCTGCCAAATATTTTTCTCCACAAGGGGCAGTTTCATCTTTTCCGGTCTGTGTATTTATATGACAATATATAGGAGCTATGATTGTTACGTCATGGCCCAATTTGTGGTGAAACTTAGGCAATAAATTATCCTGATATGCATAATCTTCGCCAAATGTACCACATAGGCAAACGTGTACTATTTTCATGCATTATTATACTTTGGAAGCAGATGGAGGATTTGAACCTCTGCTAGCACCTGTGCATCTGCTTGTATATTAAATATTATATTTTCTCTTCAAATCCGCGAAAATGAACATTAAGTTCATGGAGATGCTCAAGAAGAACTCCAAGTGAGGTACCTTTGGTCATCTTAGCAAATGCGTTAACATCCTTAGGAAAGCATTTTCCACCGTAGCCAAACTTTCCGTCAGGTCCGGGAACATAAGTGTGGGTATCATTTATATATCTGGAGAGAAGCATACCGGTATGTACTTTGCGCCAATCTCCACCCATCTTCTCGCAATACTCACGACATGCATTAAAATAAGTAACCTTATAGGCACCGAACACATTGTGCATATATTTAGTAAGTTCTGCCTCAAGAGGGGACATTACAGTAAATTTCTTACCAATGAATATTTTGGTTAACAATTCATGAGCTCCAGTAAAGACCATAGTTTGCTTTCTGAAATCCTCTAAGAAAGTGCGCTCTGTAAGAAATTCAGGCATGTAGTGTACGCTGTGACCGGTTTCGCGTGAAAGCATTTCGCTTGTACCTGGGAGTATTGTGGTACGAACAAATACTGGCACGTCGGGTAAATCTGCAATAAGTCGCTTCATTAGTGTAAGATCTTGCGTGCCATCATCCTCTGTAGGGACATGAATTTGCAAAAAAGCAATATCTATCTGACTCATATCATCATGATAACCCTTGGCAGGATCACTAATGAATAGCTTACATTCTGGATTGTTATGTTCCAACCAATCCTTTAAGGCTCCGCCTACGAAGCCACATCCTATAATTCCTACGTTAATCATTATCGTACTGATTATTATGTTTTGTAATAAAAAATCATTAGTGTCCACTAAAAAATCATAATAGTTCTT
>HF985650.1 GCA_000431155.1 Bacteroides sp. CAG:927 | reverse complement strand
AAGAACTATTATGATTTTTTAGTGGACACTAATGATGCACTATCTATTCCCAATCGTTCTTATGGATATAATTAAAGCTTATGAATATCAGGATTTTGTGATATTTTTGCAATATGAATTTTGAACATACGAAATACGACATAATCAACTCTGATGAAACTCAATTTATCAGTGATATAAAGGCGATTTATATATCGCCAGCAAAAAGCATATCAAGCCACTGACATTTATCAGGTTGTCAGCAATTTGCTTGTAGGAAGACAAAAGCGCTCAGATAACATATGAGGATGTCGGACAAATGGATATGTATATTCGTATGTACGATGAATTGAATAGCAGAAATAGAGCGTCAAAAGGAAATCTTCGCTTTACAGACAGGCAAGCAGCATTAAACAGAATTATACATGCAATAGAGTGTTAACTTATGTCAGTCCGCACATCTCACTTCCGGGAACAAAAAACAACGCTTAACAACATTAAATTGAAAAGCCAACAGGCCACAACGGTAATAAATACAGCCCCTAAGACAAGCATGATGACATTGGGCACTTTTAATGATGCTTTGCAACAAAAAAATCCTCTTCCAAACCATTTTGCTTGCAAATAGCATAATTTTGTTGCATATTTGCATGACAAATCCATTAAGCATGGCACTTATTATTCCAACACATTATAAACAGAAACTGCTGTCGGAGACTACCGAAACAGCCATAAAAACCATCAAGGACACTTTTCAACGCCGCCTCGCCGAGGAGCTTAACCTGCGCCGTGTCACAGCACCGCTATTTGTTATGTCGGGCACCGGGCTTAATGACGACCTCAACGGCGTGGAACGTGCCGTAAGCTTTCCGGTAAAGCACCTCAACGACCGCAAAGCCGAAGTCGTACATTCTCTTGCCAAGTGGAAAAGAGTAAAACTTGCCGCTTATGACATTGCCCCCGGTTACGGACTTTATACTGACATGAACGCCATTCGTGCAGACGAAGACCTTGACAATCTTCACTCTCTGTATGTTGACCAATGGGACTGGGAAAAAACCATTCTCCCCGAAAACCGCACTCTTGATTACCTCAAACAAACTGTCAGGTCCATCTACTCCGTAATCAAGGAAATGGAGCTGATGATTTACCGGATGTTTCCCCACATCACGCCGCGCCTTCCGCAGGAAATCACCTTTATCCACGCCCAGGAGCTTCTTGACCGTTACCCCAACCTCTCCCCTTCCGAACGGGAGTCACAGGCAGCAAAGGAGCACGGTGCCATATTCCTTATCGGCATAGGAGCCGAGCTTAGCAACGGCGAGCCCCACGACGGACGAGCGCCCGACTACGACGATTGGTCCACGCCCAACAGCGATGGCTACAAAGGACTCAACGGAGACATTATAGTATGGGATTCTGTGCTTGACCGAGGTGTGGAACTCTCATCAATGGGCATTAGGGTCAGCACAGAAAGCATGCGATACCAGCTCAAGGCACGCAACGCCGAAAACCGCAAGAATCTCAACTTCCACCGCATGCTTCTCAATGGTGAGCTTCCACCCTCCATCGGCGGTGGAATAGGCCAGAGCCGTCTCTGCATGTTTCTTCTCCAGAAAGCCCATATCGGGGAAGTACAGGCCTCTATATGGCCCGATGACCATTTAGATACCCTCAATGCCGCCGGCATCTATCTCCTCTAACCATTGCATGCGATTCAAAATATGAAAAACACTTTCTAAGAAAACCGTCGGAATCAATCGCTGATCCCGACGGTTTACTTTATGCTTGGTTGTTTTCTGCCTTATCAGCTGAGCTGGGCAAGAGCTGCGGCAATGCGCTTCATCGCCTCTCGTATATTGTCATCAGATGTGGCATAGCTCAGTCTTATATATCCGGGAAGACCAAACGCCTCTCCGTCAACAGTTGCCACATGTCCTACTTCCAGAAGATACAAAGCCAGATCCGAAGCATTGTTTATCACCCGCTCCCCGTATCGTTTGCCAAAGAGAGATGACACCTCCGGGAACAGATAGAATGCTCCTTGCGGATTGTTCACTTTCAGTCCGGGTATCTCCGAAGCAAGCTTGACAACCAGATTGCGCCGGCGCTCAAAAGCCTGACGCATCTCCTCAACGCATTCCTGAGGCCCGCTATAGGCCGCTTCAGCCGCTTTCTGGGCTATTGACGACGGTCCGCTTGTGTACTGGCTCTGAAGCTTGGTAACTGCCTTTGCAAGCTCTACCGGAGCACAGCAGTAACCTATGCGCCATCCGGTCATGGCATAAGCCTTTGACACTCCGTTTATCACCACTACACGGCCTGCGAGTTCAGGAAATGTAGCCATGGATGTATAGTTACCCGTGAAGTTGATATGGCGATAAATCTCATCGCTGAGCACCAGTATTTCAGGATAATCCTTGAGCACATCCACAAGATCCTGAAGCTCCGATTTGGAATAAACGCTGCCGGTAGGATTGGATGGCGAGCACAGCATCACCATGCGTGTGCACGGTGTAATGGCATCACGCAGCTGTTGCGGCGTGATTTTGAAATCCTGTTCTATGCTTGCAGGCACTTCCACTGTCACACCCTCGGCCAATTTCACCATCTCCACATAGCTCACCCATGCCGGAGTGGGTATTATCACCTCATCTCCGGGATTTATGGCACACAGTATCACATTGCATAAGGCCTGCTTGGCTCCGTTCGACACCACAATCTGCTCCGGAGCCACAGCCACGCCCTCCGTAACACGGATATTTTCGGCAATAGCCTTGCGCAGCGACATATACCCCGGCACAGGAGAATAAAACGAGAAGTTATCATCAATCGCCTTTTTTGCCGCCTCCTTTATATGATCGGGAGTATTGAAATCAGGTTCGCCTACCGATAGATTGATCACATCCACGCCGGCAGCACGCAGCTCGGCACTTTTCTGCGACATGGCAAGAGTTTTAGAAGGCGAAAGCGCCTTGATTCTGTCTGAGAGATTAATGGCTTGCATATTATATTGTATATTACTATGTGTTGTTATTTTTAGTTATGTCCTGTTAGTATGGTTTTTATGTCATTCAGTTTGTTCAGGGCCGCCATAGGGGTGAGATTATTGATGTCGGTACTGAGTATCTCGTCACGTATTTGGGACAATACCGGATCATCAAGCTGAAAAAACGACAGTTGCACTCCGCTGCCTCCTTCGCCCATAGCCGCCAGTTTGGGTGCGCTCTCGCCGCCGCTCTGCTGCGAGTTGATTGTTTCAAGATGCTTCAGCACCTGCGAAGCACGGTCCACAATTGCCCGGGGCATACCCGCGAGTTTTGCCACATGAATACCGAACGAGTGTTCGCACCCGCCGCTCACGAGCTTGCGCAGGAACACCACCTTGCCCTCAATTTCTTTCACGGCCACATTATAGTTGGCAATACGCTTGTAGGTCGAAGCTATTTCGTTAAGCTCGTGATAGTGGGTTGCAAAAAGCGTTTTGGGATGCATGCTGCCGTGCTCGTGTATATACTCCACTATGGCCCATGCTATGGATATGCCGTCGTATGTGGAAGTGCCGCGGCCAAGCTCGTCAAACAATATGAGCGACCGCTCGCTCATGTTGTTGAGTATCGATGCCGCCTCATTCATCTCCACCATAAACGTGGATTCACCGAGCGATATGTTGTCGCTCGCCCCCACGCGGGTGAATATCTTGTCCACCACACCTACGTGCGCGCTCTCTGCCGGCACGAAGCTCCCTATCTGCGCCAGAAGCACTATCAGGGCTGTTTGGCGCAGAAGTGCCGATTTACCCGACATGTTTGGGCCGGTGATCATCATTATCTGGGTGGAGTCATTGGCAAGACGCACCGAATTGGTGATATACGGCTCTCCCGGAGGCAACTGCCTTTCTATCACCGGATGCCTCCCTTCAGTAATGCTCACCTCAAGCGAGTCATCCACTACCGGACGGTTGTACTTGTTCTCAAGAGCCACGCGGGTCAAGGCAGTCAGGCAGTCGAGACGGGCCAGCAGATTGGCATTGAGCTGAATGGCATGGATGTACTCCGCCACCGCAGCCACAAGCTCATTGTATAGCCGTGTCTCTATGATTGCAATTCTTTCCTGCGCTCCGAGTATCTTTTCCTCATACTCCTTTAGTTCAGGGGTGATATATCGTTCCGCATTTACAAGTGTCTGTTTCCTTATCCAGCTTTCAGGCACCTTTGAGCGGTGAGTATTTGTAACCTCGATATAGTAACCGAACACATTGTTGTATCCGATTTTAAGACTTGATATGCCTGTGGCCTCGCTTTCGCGCACCTGAATCTTCATGAGATAGTCCTTGCCGCTGTAGGCTATGGCACGCAATTCGTCCAGTTCTGCATCCACGCCGTTTCTTATCACCGGTCCGCGGTTGAGTGCGGACGGCGCATCAGGCTCCAATTCTTGCTCTATGCGTTCGCGTATGGCCACGCATGGCGCAAGTTGCTCACCGATAGCCACAATAGCCGATTCCCCACTCTCCATGCAAATGCTCTTGACTGGCTCTATCGCAGCCAGTGCGCTGCGCAATGTCACAAGCTCACGCGGTGTCACTCGACCCACAGCCACCTTTCCTATAAGTCGCTCAAGGTCGCCTATCTGTTCAAGCAGCGATTTCAGCTCCTCCCGGCTGTCAGGATGACGGAAAAAATACTCCACCACATTCAGACGCGCATTGATGGCGGCCACATCTTTGAGCGGGAAAAGCATCCACCGTCTGAGCATGCGCGCTCCCATCGGGGTTACAGTGCGGTCTATCACATCCAGCAGGCTGCGCCCCTCGTCGCTCATGGCATCCACAAGCTCAAGATTGCGCACCGTGAACCGGTCAAGCCTCACATAACGCTGCTCCTCTATGCGGCTTAGCGATGCTATATGCGAAGTTTGGGTATGCTGGGTAATGTCAAGATAATGAAGTATTGCCCCGGCTGCCACTATGGCACCGGGCATATTGTGTACGCCGAACCCTTTCAGCGAATTGGTCTGAAACTGTTTCAGAAGCCTGTCTTTGGCCGACTCCGGGGTAAACACCCAGTCGTCAAGCTCAAACATCAGGTAGCGGTTGGTCAGCTCTCCCTCAAGGTCGCGTTTTTTGCCATGCTCCACAAGCAGTTCCTTCGGAGCAAAATTGGCAAGCAGCTTGTCAACATAATCCATGCTCCCCTCAGCGGCAAGAAATTCGCCGGTGGATATGTCAAGAAATGCCACACCCACCTTGCCTCGCGCTGCCGAGTGTACGGCTGCAAGAAAATTATTCTCCTTGTGCTGAAGTATATTGTCGTTGATTGACACACCGGGAGTCACCAGTTCCGTGATTCCGCGCTTCACGAGCTTGTTCTTTACCGTCTTGGGGTCTTCAAGTTGCTCGCATATCGCCACCCGCTTGCCGGCACGCACCAGTTTGGGCAGATACGTGTCAAGAGCATGATGCGGAAATCCTGCGAGTTCCACGCTTGATGCGGCGCCATTGGCTCGCCGGGTAAGTGTGATACCCAGTATTTCAGAAGCTGTTATGGCATCATCCGAAAATGTTTCATAGAAATCACCTACACGAAACAGCAATATAGCATCGGGATGTTTTCCTTTCATCTCGATATACTGTTTCATCAAAGGTGTTTCAACAATCTTCTTTGCCATAGCCTCATCGCTTAAATCACCCCCAAAGTTAGCAATTTTCCCTCAATTGCTAACCAACCTCACCACTCAATCTTCAACAACTTCATTTATAATTTTCACCCACCTCGGGCCTATCGTATTGATTGAGTATCGCATAGATTTGGCGTATGCCATTTCCGACATTCTTTCATCCCCTATCTCTCCTTTCGTAATGGCCTTTAATATCTTGACAAACTTCCTGTTGTCATCCATCTTAACCAATATTCCTCCCGATTCTTCAATCACACTCTTCACCCCATCCGACACATTAAATGCCACAGGAACCACCCCATATCGCATAGCTTCAATAAGACACATTCCCAGCCCCTCAAATTTTGATGTCAGAGCCAAAAATTTTGCGTCTTTATAGTATGTTTCAGGCGTCTCGGTATATCCGCGAAAATCCACATTTTCTATCTTGTGTCTTGATACAAGCTCTTTCAATTCATCCAGAGATTCTCCATCGCCCACAATCACCAGTTTCCAGCCGTTTTTGTTTTTAACCCTGCGCCACAGATTGAGCAGCAAATCCACTCTTTTCTCCTCGCATACTCTGCCCACAAAAAGTATCTCATCTTTTCTCTCATCCCACTTAAGTGGTTTCACCGACTCATATTTTTGTGGCAATGGATTTGACACAGCTATCACATATACCTTGTTGACTATGTCATAATATTTATTGTACGACGACACATATTCATCGCACAACAGCACCGTGCGGGCACTCTCAGCTGAAATCCGCTGATGCCCTTTTTTGAATGTATCCAATAAGTTGTTATACTCCTTGCACCGGTTGAACATCATTTTTATGCGCCATTTCCGCTTAACGGAGCGTGAAGCTGCCTTTACAGCCGGCATGTTCCAGAATATATGTTTTTCATACATCGGCATACCGTGCAGGCATGAAATTACGGGCACCTTTCTGTTCCTTTCAGCATTGAATATTATATCAGATATATGCAGGAACATCCCCTGATTGATTATCACGCCGATATTCAACCGCGCCACAAGTTCATTGAAAAACGCAATATTTTTGTCATAATCTTCCCCCGGAAACACAAACGATTGTTCTATGCCATTAGGTTTTGTCACCTCCGGAATCTCCGATAACGACAGTGTATAAATCCGGAAATATCTGCACAGATATTCCACGAGCGTATTGGTAACAGACTCTATCCCACCTTTTCCGGGATAGATGTTTAGAACAAACAGAATGTTTTTCATAGGTTCATGTATCGCGGTTCAATATTATCGGCTCTTACTTACCAAATGCCGATAATAATTGCCCCATGTGTATTTGATTCTTTTCAGGCGTAACCATGTGCTGAACCCTACTTGCCGCACCGACACTGTTACATCGCTCAGCAATCTGTCGCGCAACTGCATCACATGCTCATATTCCTTGGGGTCACCACCGTGATAATACACATAGTTCTTGAGCACAAAAATAGCATCACGCATTATTCGCTTGTATAATTCCTGCTTCTGCTTGGCTGTAAATCCGGCAAACCCCTGCACAAATTTTATACGGCCAAGTTCCGCACCCATCAGATCCATCTTGTTTTTGAACTTGCACCCCGATTGCGTTATGCTTCCGGTACGCAAGCAATAATAGTAATATGGAAAATGAACATGCGCCACTCTGTCGCATTGGGTCATCCATTTATAAACAATGGCATGGTCCTCATAAAATTGCCCTTCGGGGAAATTTTTGTCTGACAGAAACGATGTTTCAAACAAGCGCACGCAAGATGAAGATGTCAGTTTACCCATCAATATACCGTACGACACCTCTTTGCCATCACTCAAAGTCACTTCTTTTGTCCGAGTGGAATCTGTTTTGCGTTCGCCATTGTCATATACCAGTTCAAAATCACAAAACGCGGTGGAAGCTCCGGTTGTTGTCACTGCATATACAAGACTCTCAAACATATGAGGATCAACATAATCGTCGCTGTCCACAAACCCGATGTATTTTCCACGGACAAAACGCTTCCCAAAATTCCTGGCCTCGGGAAGACCGCATTTTTCATTCACCACCACACGCACATTCTCGTGATTTTCGCTGAATTTTTCACACAGAGCCAACGAGCCGTCGCTGCTGCCGTTCTCCACCAAAATCACTTCCATCTTGTCAGCAATGGTTTGTTGCAGAAGCGACTCAACGCATCGGGTCAAATATGACTCTACATTGTGTACAGGCACAATAACCGACACTAACGGTTTTTCTATCTTTTCCATATCCTCTATATACGGTCATTCTTCTCAGTGAGCAGAAACGGGAATATATGCCAGAAAAACTTGTTTATGCGCTGCAGCTTATATTCTCTTTCAGTAGCACCGAGTCTTTCTTTCATTGACCCGAATATTTCAGCTTTTAATTCCGGAGAATAATCCCATCGGCGTACTTGCTTCATGAACAGCCCGTGACGCATAGCCTTGCGGTATGCTCCGATTCTGAAGTGCTGCTCAATATACTGCATCACCTTGATATCCTCAAGCTTCACATTACCGCTTATCATCCCTTTGCGGGTGGCATTATTGTTATGCATACGGTAGATATTCAGCTTTTTATACACTTCTATCGTCTTATGATCCTTAAGCATCATTGTCCAGAAAAGCCAATCGCCTGCATTGCGCATCTTACCGCAAATCTCAAATTTGTCGGGAGTTGCCCATTCGCGTCTGAACACCGTACCGCTCGCATTATACACATACGGACGCCAATACATATTGTGCTTAATATATTTGTTGCCGTCAAGCACTCTATAACCCTTTGAAGATGACTGTTTACGGCTCCAGCGGTCAAAGTCCTCATCAAGCTTTTTTCCGTCACCATCCATAATATCCGCACCCATAAACGCAAGCACCGCCTCAGGATTTTCCTCAAGTAAATTGACTCCTGTAGCCAGAAACTCCGGTTTGGCACTGTCATCCGATTCGGCTATCCACACATATTTCCCTTTTGCCATCTCCACTCCTTTTCTCCATTGCTTGAAAGGAGAACCCGAGTTCTGGTCATTATACACTATAGCCGATACTTTGGGGTGGTTTCTGTATTGCTCGATTATCTCTTTTGAATTGTCCGTAGAGCAATCGTCAAGCAGTATTACCTCATAATCCTGAAATGTCTGCGAAAAGATTGATTCCATACGCTCCGGCAAATAACGGGCATAATTATAATTCGGAACCACAACCGACACTAATGGCATAACACGTATTTATTTGATTTTGCAACAAAGATAGTCATTCTTTGTCAGTTAACAAAAAACAATGAAGGAGGACACGACATGCGCATCCTCCTTCGTATAAGGGAATTTTTGAATATTAGTCTTCGAGTGTGCAGATTGAAACGCGGTTCCAGTCATTTTCGCTGAACATTTCGCCAATACCTTCGCCTTCGGCCACTACGCGGTCGGCGTTGATCTTGTACTTGTTAACGAGCATGGTCTTAACTGATTCTGCGCGTGCTGCAGCAAGTTTCTTGTTGAATTCAAGATTACCGTCAGGTGAAGCATAACCTTTCACAACAACCTTTGATTTGGGGTTATTCTTGAGGTATTCAGCCACCATCTCTACATTAGGCTGCTGGTCAGCTGTGATCTTTGAGCTGCCGATGCGGTAGAATATGTAGCGAACTGAGGTGAGTGAGTTGTTCACTTCCTTGATGATTTCAGGTTTTTTGTTCTTGCAGGCTGCAAGTTCCTGACCGAGGCTCTGTGCACGGCTTACTGCTGCTTCACCGGCTGCTACAGTACTGCCGATCTGGGCGCGGAGTGCATTGATCTGATCGTTAAGAGCAGCCACCTGTGCGGGATCTGCAGGGGTGATGCACTGGAAACCGGGGCCGAAGTTATAGCTTACAGATGCGGCGATGTTGAAAGTAGCGTGACGTGAATCATATGCGGCAGATGTCTTTGACACTTCCAGAGGATGTGACTGAGTGCCGGTCATGTTCCATGCAACGTACGGTTTCAGGGCAACTGTGAGGTTGCGGCACACATTGAAGTTGAAGTTCAAACCAACTTTGGTAACGAAATAGTTCTCGTCAAGTGCGGTGTAGCTGAAAGGCATCCAGGTATTCTTGTAATAGTAGTCATGTCCCCAACCGGCTCCGGCCACTACTTCCATATCAAAGAAGCGTCCGTCGCATTTGTAACCACCGATGAGATTGAACAGGTTCAAAGCTCCGTAAACACCGATATAAGAACGGTCTATGGCTGTGTTGCTGCGTCCGTTAGCGTAGAACACGATATCACCGTCGGTTGCTGACATGGGATCATTCCATGATGAGGTATTTACCATCAGCATGCCTTCGGCTCCGACTGCAAATGCAGGAGACACTTGCTTCTGTACATGCAAGCCAAACATGCCTCGCATTGATCCGAAGAATGCATGACCGGTAAGAGGTGTGGTGGCACCGCCGTCAACACCTACTGACCAATTGGAACCAAACGAAGGAGCTTCCAAAACTTGCTGTGCCTGAGCAGACATCATTCCGAATACTGCTGCCGCAATAAGAATCAACTTTTTCATTTGAGATTTTTTAGTTAATATTTACATTTAGGCGCAAAGATAATGCTTTTTATTAAATTTTCCGTACATCTTGTTAATATAATTACAATTAATCTGCGATTTCGTTCATTTTCACATGCAGATTTATGAAAAAATTATGCGCCCGCATCGTATTGCAAATGCGGGCGCACATATAATATTTATAGGATATACTGATTAGAAATTGCTTTGTACCTCAGCATCTTCTTCTGCAGCTGTAGGTTTGATGTTTGGTTCCTCAAGACCATAATGTTTTTTGGAATCAAGCACCTTTAGATACAGTGCCATCAGCAATGCCAACACACCAAGGCAAGCAAACAGCAGCATCGGCCATGTGTAATTGTAATCCATCGGGTCGGTCACGCCCTTGTTGGTAGCGGTAAGCACGTTGCCTATCAGAATCGGGAACAAGGCCAAACCGATATTCTGAATCCAGAATATAAGCGAATACGCTGACCCAAGATAGCGGGCATCCATGATTTTGGGCACCGAAGGCCAGAGAGCCGCAGGCACAAGAGAGAAACTTACGCCGAGCACCACTATGGCCGAGAATGCCAGCGCCATGGACGGCGCCAATGGAAGCACAAGTGCAAATGTGAGGTGACATACTATCATCAATATCGCTCCGACAATCAGCATTGTAGCTCCTTTGCCCACTCTGTCAAGGAAATACCCTAAAAACGGGGTAAGAACCATGGCTCCCATCGGGAACCAGCGGAATATATCGCTCGCTGTGGTGGCGTCGATATGAAGTGTGCACTGAAGCATATTGGCAGCATAGCGCTGGAACGGGAATATGGCTGAATAATATAATACACACAGCAATGCCACAATCCAGAACAGACGGCTGCGGAATATTATGCCTACATCGCTCATCTTGAACTCCTCTTCTGCCGGTTCGTTTCCTGCAGCTCTGTTTTTGGCAAGGTCATGGTCAAGACGGGTATCAAACACGCAGAATACCAGATAATTCAGCAAACCGATTACAAGCAACGCGGCACAGAAGCCCACAGGCACTACCACATTGGGGTCCACCAGACCAAACCATCCGCTCGTGGACAAGCGCGGCGACATGGAGAATATGGCAAACACGCCAAGACGCGCTATAGCCATCTCAAGGCCCATGGCAAGCGCCATCTCCTTGCCTTCAAACCATTTGGCTATTGCCTTACTTACAGTGATACCGGCCATTTCACATCCGCATCCGAATATCATAAATCCGAATGCTGCCAGCTTGGCCGAACCTGGCATTGCGGTCCACCATGACCCCAGCCATTCTTCCACACCTGTGCCCATAAACCACGGGCTGACGGCATAGAACTTGATGCTTGCGCCAATCACCATCAGTCCTGCGCTAAGTGTGCCCGTAAACCGCACTCCCATCTTGTCAAGAATGATACCGGCCACTATCAGGAAGCCAAACACATTTAATATATACTCTGCACCGGCGTAGTAGCCGAATGCATCAGGACTCCACCCGCGGGTGGTTTCCACAAGCGCCTGGAGCGGCGACATCACGTCAACGAACATGTAGGCGAAAAACATCATGGAGGCAATCAGAAACAATGCCAGCCATCTTGCCCACGCCTTGTCGTTGAGAGCAACTTGGAGTTGTTTTGTCATAATGAGGTTTTGTTATTTCTATGATTAATTTGGGCACAAATTTACACAAAATAGCTTGGAGATAAATATAATTTTGTACTTTCGTGCGCATAAACTGTAAATTTTCTTGCAAAAATGCCTTCACACACTCCTTTCACTCTTGACCGCGTAGTGCGCCTTGTTATTGCAATATGCCTGTTTCTTGGTGCGCTGTGGCTTATCAACACTCTCAAGGCGGTGCTCCTGCCGTTTTGTGTAGCGTGTCTGCTGGCCTATATGTGCGAGCCCTTTGTACAGTACAACCGGCGGCTTCTGCACCTAAAGGGACGTGTGGTTGCCATTTTCGTCACTTTGTTTGAGCTGACATTTTTTGTCACGCTGCTCTGCTATTTCTTTGTACCTATTATTATTCAGGAAATGGAACAGGTGGGTGCCGTGCTCCACAAATACGCCACCGAGGAGCTCAGCATAAACATATTGCCGCAGGAAATACAGCGGTTCGTGCGCCGTAATATTGACCTCCATGCTCTTTCCAACCTCCTTACCAAGCAACAATGGCTCTCGGTCATCAAAGAATCCATTTCCACCTCATGGGTCATAATTTCCAGCAGTATCTCATTGATTCTCGGAGCTATAAGCTGGTTTATAGTAATTCTTTACGTAGTGTTCATAATGATTGACTACGACCGTCTCTCTGCCGGTTTCAAAAACATGGTGCCTCCGAAATACCGTCCCATAGCATATAAGATAGGCAACGACATACAGCACAGCATGAACCATTATTTCCGTGGGCAGGCCCTCATATCGTTCATAGTCGGTATTCTGTTCTGCATCGGATTCTGGATCATAGGGCTCCCCATGGCCATAGTGCTCGGGTTATTTATCGGCCTCCTTAATATGGTACCTTACCTTCAGCTCATATCCATTGTGCCGGCCGCCATTTTATGTCTGGTTTACACCGCCTCGGGTCACGGCGATTTCTGGACCATTGCCGCCTATACCACTGCTGTTTATTGCATAGTACAGGCCATACAGGACCTCATCCTTACTCCCAAAATAATGGGAAAGGCTATGGGGCTCAACCCGGCATTGATTTTGCTCTCGCTGTCAGTTTGGGGCACGCTGCTGGGCATTATAGGCATGATCATAGCATTACCCCTCACCACTTTGCTTCTGTCGTACTACAACCACTACATCATCCACGCCCATGATCGCGCCGCCAATCACCGCGCGTCGGATGCATAATGTTTGTATCTCACAAATATAATCGCTAACTTTGCGGCACTAATCGGAGGGTCGATAGTCGCAACTATTTGACTGGATAAGATGTCGGGTGCGCCCGGATACTTATTCGGTCTTATTTTTTATGCATTGTTGAATTGTTATGAACCAAAAATCTACAACCGGACTTGATTATGCCAACGGGAAAATCACACGCCTCTTCTCAAAGATGTTTTTCCCCACATTGCTCGGACTTATATTCAACGCCCTGCTTACCATCATTGATGGTATATTTGTAGGCCAAGGAGTAGGGCCTGAAGGCATTGCGGCAGTCAATATCATAGCGCCGCTCTTTATGGTAGCCACCGGCACCGGACTGATGTTCGGTATCGGATCGTCAGTCATTGCCGGTATCGCCATATCACGCAACGACAGCAGCAGAGCAAGCATCAACACCACTCAGGCCTACGTTTTCTGCGCCGTGTTCATCTCCTTGCTCGCCATTGTCTTGCTGTTTTTCAGAAAAGAAATCGCCCTGCTGCTCGGCAGCTCCGACGAACTGTTGTCCGGTGCGCTTGACTATCTCACATGGCTTATTCCGGGCATATTTCTCCTCATCTTTGAGTGCATAGGCATGATGGTTATCCGCTTGGACGGATCGCCCAAATTTGCCATGTACTGCAACATTATTCCGGCTGTAATCAACATTTTCCTTGACTATTACCTTATATTCCCATGCGGTATGGGAGTAAAAGGAGCGGCCATAGCCACCTCACTGAGCATAGCAGTAGGCGCACTAATGGTATTTGTTTATTTCATCCGGTTTTCCTATGTGATAAAATTCAAGTGGAGCCCCAAAAACTTTGCCGTCAACATCTGGCGACAAATTCAGATTGGTTCCTCGGCTTTCATCACCGAAGTAGCCATGTCGGTCATGATGCTCACCGGCAATTATATGTTCATGAAATACTACGGCAATTCCGGTGTGGCAGCATTCAGCATAGCCTGCTATCTTTTCCCGCTGATGTTCATGATGAGCAATGCCGTGGCACAGTCGGCTCAACCCATCATCAGCTACAATTACGGTGCCGGAGCCACATCAAGAGTGAAACAGGCTTTTGCATTAAGCATCCGGGTTGCGTTCATTTGCGGCATAATAGCATTTTGCGCTCTTGCTTTCGGCGCCGGACAGATAGTGCAGCTTTTTATTGACCCTGAATGTGACGCGGGTCGGCTCGCTTGTGCCGGACTGCCCATTTATGCCACATGCGCCATATTCTTCTCAATCAACATCTCTTTCATTGGTTACTACCAGAGCATAGAAAAAGCTTTTAAGGCCATGATTTTCACATTGATGCGTGGTGTCGTATTCCTTGTTCCGCTGTTCTGCATCATGCCGGTTCTGTTTCCATCATGGGGCATATGGGCAGCCATCCCTGCATCCGAGGCTTTGACTCTTCTCATAATAACCGCAACATACTACTACTCCAAATAGCAGCACATCAGAATTATATGCAACGTATTGAAAGAGAAAAAACAGTTGTCGGTCAAATGATTGTCATATATTGTCACCGTCAGCACGCTACTGCCGGAGACACTCTGTGTCCTGAGTGTCAGGAATTGCTGGACTACGCGCTTCAGAGGCTGTCGCATTGCCCCAAAGGCAACCTTAAAACCAGTTGCCGCAAATGCACGATACACTGCTACTCACCCCTCTACCGGCACAAAATACAGACCGTGATGCGTTATGTCGGGCCTCGCATGATTTTCTATCATCCTATCTCCGCCATACGCCATCTCATCACCGAGCTCAAATAGACCCGACCCCCATCTCACCACAGCACCATTCTGTAGGCAAACGACGGAACATCGTCACAACAGCAATCCCCCACCTTCTCAAAGCCGCATTTTTCAGCCACGCCCTGCGAACCGGCATTGGTTTGCGTAGTCGTTATGACAAGCGACTCAATCGTCCCGTCCTCCTTACAACACCCCACAAATGCCTTCAGAGCCTCCGTCATCAGTCCCCTGCCCCAATATGCATGCCCTATCCAGTATCCCACTTCGCGGTCCGAAGCACTTGCCTTATAGTTCTCTTTACCCATAGGCACCAACCCGATGCTTCCCACAGGTTCGCCGGTCTCTTTCAGCACTATAGCATAAATCATTGGGCATGGAATAAACATCTTCTCCAGCACCATGAGGCTGTCCTCTATTGATTTGTGCACCGGCCATAAGCCCGCATCCGCCACACGCCTGTCCGATGCGTATTTCAGCAGCGCCTCCGCATCCTCAATCTTCCAAGGCCGCAGCACAAGCCGTTCCGTCTCAATTACAACCGCCATGCAATCATTGGATTACCGTCATAACACATTCTTAATACAGCACCCTGCCCCACCCGTGCTCACGCAAAATATGCGCCGCACGCGAAGCATCGCACTCAAACACCCACAGCCCCACTCCGCTCACCGACGACCAGTCAAGCGGCAGCAGACTGCTCATCAGCTGATTGCTCAACGATGACTCCACACCGTTGTTGGCAAGCACATCATGCGCCATATGAGCGTCTATATCGTTGTCAAACACATATATCCTCACCAGATTACCCTCGTTCTTCTCCTTATTCATATCCTCACAATTAGTGTATATTACGTTTGTTAAGTTCTGCCTGATAACGACGCGCATTGCTCATGTGAGTCGCATAATCCTCGGCAAAATCATGATAGCCCGAAAAATCGCTCTTCGCGCACATATACAAATACGTATGCTCCGGAGCATTCAGCACATCCTCTATCGCGGCCTTTGAAGCCACTCGTATCGGTCCCGGAGGCAAACCGTTCACACGATAGGTATTATAAGGCGAATCCGTTTTAAGCACATCGCCGCCTATACGCCGCAGGTCAAACCGCTGCGCCGCAAACTTCACCGTCGGATCTGCCTGCAGTTTCATCCCCCTTTTCAGGCGGTTGAGATACAGACGCGCCACCTTGCCCCGCTCGTCACCCCTCGCAGTCTCCTCCTCCGTTATCGACGCCACCGTTGCCACCTCCACCGGCGTAAGACCCAGAGCATGCGCCTTGGCAGTACGCTCCCCCTTCCACCATTCATTGCGGTGAGCGAGCAGCTTCTCCACAATCTTGTCACCCGATGCCGTCCAATACACCTCATAACTGTCGGGCAAAAATGCCGCAACCCATTCATTGGCATTGAACCCGCATCCCGGCAGCACCCTTTCACACGCAGCGGCAAACTCCTCCGGACTGCACTCCGTGTTGCGCGTCACAGCCCTGCAAAGCTCCGGGAAAGTGCGCACATCATGCCACGACACCTTCACCGCACTCTGCCGCCCCGTTTTGAGCCTTCTCGCAGTTGAAATCGACAAATCGCCGTGGCGCACAAAATAAGCCCCGTGCGCCTTGTCCGCCACGCCACCCTGCAGCCGCCACAGCATCATCACCCTGTTTGCCTCCGCATCACCGAGCTTCACCGCAAGCGAATCGTGAATAGCATCAGCATCACTGCCCTTGGGCACATACACCCATGCATCATCACCTCGGTGACTCTGAATGCAGAAACCGGCCACAACGCCCGCGAGCGCGAGCACCGACAGACCCGCAATAAGCCAGCCAAGCCCAAAACGATGCTTCTTCGACTTGCCGCCCCTGCGACCGGATTTTTTTGTTTTAACCTTATTAGCCATATCACAAAAATAGAAAATAGAAACATTAAAACCAAATCGCAATTGCACTTCCCTAACTACCAAAGCATTACGCACAACAGCCAAAATTACTGCAAAAAACATTTGCACCAATCAAAAAAAACATCTAAATTTGCACCACAATTAGGCAATGAGCCACCATGGAGAGGTGGGTGAGTGGCTGAAACCACCAGTTTGCTAAACTGACGTAGGAGCAATCCTACCACGAGTTCGAATCTCGTCCTCTCCGCAAAACCACTAAGTGAAATCGCTGCAAGTCAACGACTTGCGGCGATTTTTATTTTATATACATACAAAAATACATACAAATTGCAGTGCAATCCGACTCCCATACAAAAGCGTCAGTATCATGGAAAATCAAAAGGAGGGAAAGATAATATTAGGAGTTTTCATAGAAGATAATAAAGTTTCTTGACCGCAGGGGTGTCCAAAACGGTAACCCCTTTTACATTGTCCTCCCTGTTTGAGATGGCAAGCGGTCAGCCTAAATGACATCAATACGCATGTGTGAGTGCCGTTTTTAGGTGCCGATTGTCTGATTTTAACAATCCCTCTTAAAATATTGGGGTATAGAGAGTAAGCATTCTTTGAATGAGGAAGTTGCGCGCTACTTTTGCAGCGTCGACAAAATAATCACCCGGCTTCAGGTACCGGAAGCTACAATATTTCTCATCTCAATGAATATTTCAGACCTTTTACAGAAACCCTTGTGGCAAATGACCGGCGAGGAATTCATGTTCCTCTCCAAAACCGCCTCTCAGAATGATAAGGCGAAGAATCCCGACACACCATCTCAGTCAACCTCTGAGAAGAAATATGTCTATGGAATTGACGGCATCGCTGAGATTTTTGGATGCAGCCGCCCTACAGCCTCGCGCATCAAGAAGAGCGGCAGGATTAATGCCGCAATCCGTCAGATCGGGCGCAAGATAGTGGTGGATGTTGAACTTGCCCTTTCCCTTGCAGGGCAGAAGAAGGAGGCTCGCAGATGGAAACGATGAATAACCCCCTTATCAGCTTCAACGCCGAGACAGAGAACGGAGGCAGCCACCAGCTGGCAGACCCGGCGAAAATGCGTTATGAGAGGATGTGCAATGAAGCGCAGCTCGACATCGACAAGGAGGTGCCACCGCCGCCGGTTGCCATTTATATCGGTGATTCTCCTGCTTGCACCTTTGGTAATTTCAGTGCCTCAATCGGAAAGCCCAAGGGCAAGAAGACTTTCAACGTTTCGGCGATGACGGCTGCGGCGATGACCAATTCCACAATCCTGAATTATCGCGGCAGCATGCCTCCGAACCAAAACGGAATCCTCTATTTCGACACCGAGCAGAGCACCTATCATGCGTTCCGTGTTTTCAAGCGCATTGCCACATTGACGCGCAAGAGTAATCAGGAAATCAACGAGAGGATAAAGTATTTCGCCCTGCGCAAGTATTCCGTCGAAGACCGCATCGGCATGATTGACCATAAGATTCGGAACACTCCGGCTGTCGGTCTGGTAATCATCGACGGCATCCGAGACCTGATGCTTGACATCAACAGTCCACGCGAGGCTACTCTTATAGTCAACTATCTGATGAATTGGACGGAAGAATTCAATCTTCATCTCCACACAGTCATCCACCAGAACAAGGGTGATGAAAACGCGCGAGGACACATCGGAACCGAAATCAACAACAAGTCCGAAACCGTGCTCCGTGTCGAGAAGGACAAGAACGACGATGCAATAAGCACTGTCGAGGCCGTCTATATCCGAGATATTTCTTTCCCTCCATTTGCCTTCCGGATTAACGACGAGGCTTTGCCGGAACTCATCCAGGGCTATGTGCCGACACCCGAAGCCAAAGGCAACGAGGCGTGGGATCCGTACCATGACATCTCCGAAGATACTCACCGCAGTGCTCTTGATTCGGCCTTCCCCAACCCGGACACATTGCTGCGGCATGGCGAACTCATGGACGCGCTCCGTGACGCATACGCCGACGAGGACATCGAACTCAGCGACTACAAGCTCAAGATTCTGATAACTTTTCTAAAGAACAAGCGGATGATTGAGCAGGTGGACAAGGGCAAGAAGAAGGGTAATCCGTACCGCTACCTTCAGGACTTTTACTATTGAAAAAGTTAGTTGGATGAAGCGGGCCTATATATACACGACACCTCACCCAACCAAAATCCGACAGTACGCGAACAGTTTCTCAGATGTGGCAGGATGGCTGACTGGGCTTGCCCAGATATAGCCCACTATAACTACACGCTTCGCTTCCGTAGTTGTGGGCTCTCCCGAGGGGCTGGGCTTTGCCCCGTCCCACTTATGGCTCTGCCCTAAGAACCCGGTCGGAGGCTGTCAGCCCCCAACACCCCTGACCAAAGAGTGACCTTCTCTTTGGAATCTCCGCTCAGAGGTCTCGACCCCTGAGAACCCCGAGCAGGAAGTGACCCTCTCCCTGCACCCTCCGATTAAGGCTCCGCCCTAATGACCCTTTCCCTATTGTAAATCTGTAAACATCATCATGCCTATGGCACAGAAGACATCAGTCAACATCAAGCCCTGCAACATCGGAAGCAGCGAGGCGCACAACAGGCGGACAGCGGAATACCTCGCCCATATCGGCAAGGATAAATTCTATGTCCGCACCGACCTTATGGCGGCAAACGAGACATGGGTAGCACCTGATTTCGGCGGCACTTCGCTGTCGGAACGCTACAATCAGATAGCCGCGATGGTAAAGGAAAAGACAGGTCGTGCGATGCAGACCAAAGACCGGGAGCGTGTGAACAAGAAGACCGGGAAGGTGACCGTCGTGCGCGGCAGCACACCGCTCAAAGAGGGTGTCGTGGTAATCAAGGATGATACCACTATGGAGCAGTTGCGCCGTTTCTGCGAGGTGTGCAAGGAGCGGTGGGGAATCACAGCTTTACAAATCTTCATCCACCGTGACGAGGGGCATTACGGCATCCTCGGAGATACCGCCACATGGAAGCCAAACCTTCACGCCCATATCGTATGGGACTGGATGAACCACGAGACCGGGAAATCCTGCAAGCTGGACGAGAAAGCCATTAGCGATATGCAGACACTCTTGGCTGAGTGTCTTGACATGGAAAGAGGCAGCTCAAAGGAGCAGACGGGGAAGGAGCATCTTGAACGCGCTGACTTCATCATCGCCAAGCAGAAGCAGGAAGCCGAACTGGTAAAGGTGGAAAAGGCAGCAGCCGAAGCCGACAGGGATGCCGCGATCCGAGAAACGGACAATGCCAAATCCGAACATGAAAAACTCCAGATCGGGAACGAGGAAAAGCAGCGGCGCAGCGCGGAACTTGACAGCGAAATCGCTAAAAAGAAGGAACGTGCGAGAGAGGTTGACCGTGAGAACACGGACAGCATAAAGTCCGGCATCGCCAACCTTTTCGGCAAAGGCAAGTACGCAGCCATCAAGCAGGAGAACGAGAGGCTGAAAGCCGAAAACGAGCATATCAAAGAATCTTTCCCCGATGCCGTCAGGAAAGAGGTGGCGAAGCGGACAAAGGCACTGACCGAGGCGAAGCGGGCGGTCGAACTGGAGCGTGATAGTGCCATGGCAATCGCTGACAATTTTGAATCCGAGAGGGACACGGCACTGCGGCAGCTCCGGGAGCAGAAGACCGGGGAGCAGCACCGCATCAGCATGGCGGTGAGCCGGGCAACGGCGGAGAAGGACAAGACCATAGAGCGGTTGCAGGGTGAACTGAAATCGAGCCGGGATATTCTGAACATCATCGCCGACATTTTCTACAAGGCAAGCGAGGTTTTCCGGCGAGCCATTGAAGCGATTATCCATTTCGCCACGGAGCAGCACAAGTCAATCTTCTCTCCCTCCGAAGCCGCCGACATCAAGAGCGTGATGCAGAGCTACGGCGAGACCACCGAGCAGCAGAAAGCGGTCGGCACATGGCTCTGTGACTATGCGGAACACCGACAGCCCTTTGATGAAATAAAACATCGCCACACACTCAATGAGATTGGCGATGTCGCGGAAGGTCGGTATGACTGGAAGATTGATAGGGGGCGAGGCGGGATAAGTTTGTAATCCCGTTTTCAATGTTCACATTCCCAAACAGTGGTTGGGAATTGTATATTTCGATTTCATAACAAACAATGCTTCTAACAGTTATGCATTGACTGGTTGCTCGAAGTTATTTTACCTTTGCCCTAATCCGGCTCAGACTTGTTTGTGTAATACCTAAATAAGTAGCTATGCTTCCGAGAGGTAAGCGTTGCAGCAAATCCGGATTATTCTTCAGCAGTTCGCTGTAACGCTCCGAGGCGATGACAGAAAGCATGGAAATCAACCTTTCTTCGGCAGCAAGCAATTCCATCTCAGCATATCGCCGTCCCCAATTAGCAATATGTAAGTCCTGCAAAAATAAATCCTGTAATTTTTTTCGTGATAATACATACAAGATTGAGTCTTCCATCAGCTCCATGGTTTCATAGCCGGGTTCTTCGTTCACATATCCCTTCATGGAAACTATGGTTGCTCCTTCCTTACCAATCCAAAATGTAATGTCCTTCCCGTCCATTAAAGTAAAGGCACGGACAATTCCCTTCTTTATGAAAAAGATGTCTTTTTCAATTTTCCCATTCTCCAACACCCGGTATCCCTTAGGATATGAAACTTCCGACAGACATTCCTTTAATCGGCTTAGAGATGACTCAGGCATCGCATATCGTTGGGTGATTATCTGCTTTATATCCATAATTTATAGGTTCCGATTTATTTGCAAAATTACTAAATATCCGGCAGAATCAGGATGGCAGAACTGATTTTTACATATGATAAAACCGTTTTTGCCATATGTAAAAAGTTGCGCGCTATGTTTTAGCTAATTTTGCATCCGATTTAAAAAATACAGATATGAATTGGATAATATTATTATTGGCTGGATTATTTGAGGTAAGCCTGACATTCTGTTTAGGTAAAGCAAGGTCTGCCTCCGGTTTTGAATACTATCTGTGGGGAAGTGGATTTCTCGCTTCCACGGTCTTGAGTATGGCACTCCTTGCAAAAGCAGTCCGAACCTTACCCTTGGGCACGGCCTATGCCGTTTGGACCGGAATTGGGGCGGTAGGCACTGTCTTGGTCGGAATAATCTTTTTCAAGGAATCTACGGCTCCCATAAGAATTTTCTTTTTAGTCACCCTCATTTTGTCTTTGATTGGATTGAAGGCAGTCTCATCATAGTAACAATAGGCTCATGAGATATGAATTGAAACAAAATCAAGGTATTCCAACTCCCTTGCTCGCTCTTATGGCAATCGCCACCGGACTTTCGGTGGCGAATTGCTACTACAATCAGCCATTATTGGGAAGTATGGCAAGAGCTTTTAATGTGACTGACTTTTCAGCCAGTATTGTGGCGACATTGACCCAGATTGGATATATGGCAGGACTTCTGTTTGTCATTCCACTTGGTGACTTGCTGTCAAGAAAGAAACTTATATTGGCAAACTACATTATTTCGGCATGTGCATTGCTTTCAATAGCGGTTTCACCAAATATATATTGCATATGGATAGCATCTTTTTTCGCAGGTGCGTCATCCGTTATGCCGCAATTCTTCATCCCGTTGGTATCCTATAATTCTTCTCCCGTACACAAAGTCCGCAACGTGGGTATCATCCAATCCTGTCTTCTCATCGGCATTCTGGGGTCTCGTGTCTTCAGTGGATTATTGGCTGACACATGGGGCTGGCGTTCTGTTTATTTCGTGGCAAGTTTCTTTATGCTTGGCTGTTTCGTAATGATTCATCGAATGTTGCCGTCATTACCGCCTCTCAGACAGGACACATATTTAAATCTTTTGAAATCATTACTGCGGTTGTTTGCAAAATACCCTTATCTTCGTGTCGCATCATTAAGGGCATCATTGGCATACGCTTCATTCTTTGCATTGTGGAGCTGCCTTGCATTCCGATTGAAACAGGCTCCGTTCTTTGCAAGTGACAACATTATCGGCATACTCGGTCTATGCGGATTAGCCGGAGCCTCGACGGTGGTGTTCATCAGCGGCTATATCCCGAAATACGGGGTGAGATTCTTTTCAGTCATAGGAGCTTGCCTGATGTTATTGACATGGATAATTGCACTGTATGGAGATAACAGCTATTTGTGGATAATCATAGCTATTCTGTTGATTGATGCCGGGATGCAGTGTGTGCATCTGTCAAATCAAGCCAGCGTGGTTGCATTGGACGATTCAGCCATAAATAGGATAAACACAGTCTATATGACAGTCTATTTTCTTGGCGGTTCAGTTGGGACTTTTGTCGCAGGCTTGTCTTGGGAGCATTTCAGTTGGACAGGGGTAGTATGCACGGGAATATTTTTCATAGTGGCTTCCCTCCTTGTCAATTGCTCAAAACAAAAAGTTAATCCGGCGCGAATGTAACATATTCATTTTATAAATAAATCCGCTCCAATGAAGATTGTATTTGTGTGTACCGGTAATGCAAGCCGCTCGGCAGTTGCCGAGGTCATATTGAGAAAAATGATTCAGGAAACAAGCCTTGAAGACATTGAGATTCTATCATGTGGAACAGATGTCCCATACGGGCAAGAACGTGAAGGAATCATGTGTCAAATAGCGGCGGAGCATGGATATTCGATGGGTGGTAAGGCAGTGATGATAACTGCGGAATTGGTTAATGCAGCCGACCGAATCATTGTTATGACAAGGCAACATAAGACCGAAGTGATGCGGTTATTGGATCCATCACACTGGAATCGTATCGCATTATTCTACGACATCTGTTTCGGAGAATCTTCAGACCTCCCGGATCCTCACTATCAGTCAGCACAGGTATATTACACCTGCTTCAAAGCCATTGAAAAGGGTTGCAGGGAGATAGTCAGAAAACTGAAATAATCGAACCCTTTTCACCATCTTTAAGTTGTTTTCTGGGAGTTATTGTACCCGGCTTGTTTCTTGGACTGTATATAATATTGATTTTCAGTAGTAGTAAGAAATTCCTTGACAACTCCATATAGCGTTAAATACCTTTCATGATGATTTCGAGGACTTCGTTGAGTTTGTCGGCGGGTAGGCGTTTGATGTACTCGGCTCGGGCATCGAGGTTCCCTCGGATGTGAGCGAGTACAGCGAGATGGGCGTTGACGGAGGCGGTATCACCTTCGAAGATTTCAAAGTATGTGTCACGGGCAGGCAGACCAAGCCGAATACGCTCATTGTCGGTGATAGCGTGGTCGAAGACGGTCTCAACTCCTGATTGGGCGTTCTCGTTGAGGATACTCATCTTCTCACGCTTGCTTTCATCATCGAATTTCACATACTTCATCATCATATCCGCGGTCGTATGACCTGTTACGGCACGAATATCCTCCGGTGACATACCTTTGCGCAAACACATTGTTACGAATGTACGTCGTGCCACATGCGAAGTCAACAACTCATACTTCGGACGCACTTCCCGTGTCTTAGTACGACCACTCTGCTTCTCTGTAATCCAGTCTCCTGTCATACCAGCGAGCTTACCCACCACTTTTAACTGTTCGTTATATTTCTGGTTTGTAATCCGTGGGAAAATATAAGGATCCGGCTCGTCTGGAGCTTTGGGATACCTGGACAATATCATCATTGCCTCGTTAGCAAGGGCAAAACGCTGGCGTTTGTTGGTCTTCTTTGAAATTACATCAAGAATATCACCGTCAATATTAGACCACCGTAGATTCATTACATCAGAAAATCTAAGTCCGGTGTAACAGGCGAATACAAACACATTTCGTGTCCTGTCAATAGCCTTCCTACCCGTCGGGAAAATCATAATGGATTGCAGTTCCTCGGGAGTAAGTGCATAGAGATTGACAGTGCTGTCAGCCTTCGTTTCGTCTCGGAAACGCTGCTGGTATGCTTGATAGGCATTGTTTTTGTTATAACCCTTCTTCGTAGCCCAGTTAAGGAAAGTCTTTATATCCATCATTGACTTGTGGGTATAGTTGTTGGATAGACCTTTAGCTATAAGGGCAAGCTCAAATTTAGCCAGAAATTCATCGTTGATGTCCTCAAAATAGACGCCACTTCTAAATTCTTTCAGATGGCGGAGCATAGTCTTATGCTTTGTGAGTGTTCCTTTGCTCCATTGGGCAGTTGCAGGAGTTTCATTGATCTCCTTTTCCCTTTCATCAATCAATATCTGATACACCTCTGCAACAGTAAGTCGAGAAGACTTTTCTTCGTTAAGTATTCCTTTGACTTTTTCTTTGATTATGGCAGGAGAAACTTCCTCACCCTCCAGTTCGAGCTGATTGAAAGCTTCATGTATGGCTACTTCGACTTTTGCGATGCGGGTGTTGATATCCGAAGCAGATACGCCCTCCGCATTAAAATTATTCCTTTTGACTCTTTGCGCTTCTGAATCCCATTTGGATGGTTGAAGTCGATAGCCAATATAGTACCAAACCCGCTTACCGCCGAAAGTGATGTCGGCGTTAATAGGCATCTCATCGGAATCGGTCTTGCCTTTTCTCTTTTCAATTCGGAAATTTATCCTATACTTGTATTTGTCCATGATAGAGCGTTTGTTGGTGATACTACATTTTAACCATACAAAATTACATACAAATTTCCATACAATCAAGGATAATCCAATTTATTTTAATTTACGGCTTATGCGGTATAATACTCTAACAGTCAATAGATATAACGCAAAATTTGAGCTGTAGTGATATTCTATTTTATAAATAGTTCATGTCTCGCCCTCTCCGCAATCAAGCTTGACAGTCAAGCACTTACAAAAAATCTACACCCAATTTGACACCCACTTTTGTCAAGTTGGGTGTTTTGTTTTATGCTGTGAAAATAAAAATTTGTCATAAATTTGCAGTTAGGATTGGCAGAGGCCGGTCCGTTGAAATATGAATTAAGGAAGCGTTATGCTAATCTTGTAAGTGAAACTATAGAAATTTTCAAACGAACAGAGATGGCATTGCGGCTCTCACGCTATAGCGTGGACTGCTGTCATTACATTTGCTCACTCAGGGTCTTCACTTTAGATGTGGCATAGTTGGCTTAGAACCTTTTTATCATGTCGTTGTGAACCAGACGACCCTAATACTGTAGTGAAATCAGAAATGCCTACAATTATGATAAATGAAGAAAACGAAATGAAAAATGATGAAGAAGACGTGCAGTATTCGGATGTTCCGTCAGATGAAGAACTTGAAGCCCGTCTGGAGGAATTTTTGGAAGGCGCGCATACGGACTTGAACAGTTCAGTTGTACAAGAAATCCTTCTGCGTCACACACATGAAGAAAGAGAACGCCAAAATCCTACCGAATCATGAAGAAGATATTATATGGACTTTTGATAATTTACTTACTCGGGATGGCTATCATCTTCATCGAGTGGCCGACATTTGTGGAAGATATTATCGGAAACGGCAATTCCGCCAGCAACATTTCCGTCACGCGTGACAGCCTCATCGGAGATGGCCCGCTCCGTGTACTTTTGGGAAACGAATATGTATTCGGATGCATAATTGTCGCCCTATGCATCCTGCTCGCTCTGGGATTTAGTAGAACGACCAAGGAATACGTCCTTTGTGAGAACACCGATTATGCAGCTCACCCCGACACACAACGCAAGCCGTCGGTCAAGATGGCGTATACCGATTATCTGCTTACAACAGTCTCGGCCGGAATTTTCCTGGCTTGGGCGCTCTTGGTCAAAAGCCCGGTCGAGGCTTTCGACGTCCTCATGCCGTCGTCTGACGACGGATGGATAGCGACAACAATTGGAGCCTTCTTCATCTGCCTCCCTGCAGGAGTTTTCGGCATGTCGGCATATTATCTTTGGAAGACCGCATATCTCTCACAAAAGACGCAGGCTTACGTTTGCATTGCTGTCATGGGGATAGCCTCGCTGACCTGGAGCCTGCTGATGTTTATGGTGTATTCACCTTGGCTGATATGGTTTGCAGTCGGTGACTCATACCTTTTTGCATACCTCCCTTTCATCAACACCCGTCGAGAAGACGATAGGAGAGCTGAAGCAAAAGAACGCGAGGAGGCTGCCGAGCGGGAGGCCAGATACCGCTGGTCGCTTGAGCATCCCGATGCCGGCGACTACGGCAGTGGCAGCAGCGGTAGCGGCGGATACTCCGCTCCCGAGCCGGAAGATAGTACACCGCGGCGCCCCCCGCCACATCGTCAAGAGCTATGAGGAAATTTACGAGGAAAACAAAGAGCTATGGTCGGCCTACAATGAGTGTTACTTCTACAAGGACGGATACTGCCATTTTCACGACTGTTTCCATACTAACGAACATCTGGAATCTTGTCAGTACGAATGGAACTGCACCAGATGTGCCCGCTTCAGGCGAGGCGGCCACCAGTGGTAAATCGCATTTATTTATATCGGGCAGCACACGGATAGATCCGCGATAAAAATCATTGTGAAATAACAACGCATCTTATTAGGCATAGCCAACACCCAATCCATTGACATCTTATCTTCGGAAAGTGTTTAAAAATCAGGTAAATTTACATTTTGAGACAACTTTTTACGATTTGCGACCAAAATTTACGAATTGAGACAATTTTTTCTGCCAAATAATACAACTATCTCAATTCTCTTTTGCACCTTTGTAACTGTGGACATTTACATGGTCCTCTCTCTTTTTCAATCCTCCATGAAATTCCTCAAATAAACCAATGAGCCTTGAGCCGTATCAATAAATCCATACCATAACATTTCTACATCAATTGCTACATGTTAAAAAAGATTTTTACGATATTGGCAATAGCCATGTTGTCATTCGCTTACTGCAATGCACGAGAGTATTGCACAGTTGCTGATGACATACTCTCGCTGAGGGCCAAACCCGGCAATCACACCAAAATCACCCACCGGGTTGGCAAAACTGCCAAGCTTGAATACATTGACCATCAGGGGTTCTGGGCCAAGGTCGTATTCAAGGGCGACACTTGCTATGCCCAGCTCAATTCTCTGTCATTTAGCAACGATGTAAAAGCCACTTTACCGGCATGGGTCAACCTTGACGAAACCCATGGCAAGTGGGGTTCGTTAGGCTATTACTTCTCGACCGACAGAATCATGGAAACGCTTCCGGATTTCAATATACTGAAAGACAAGACCATAATACCGCCGGACAAATGTTTCTGGATTGCATTTTGGATTTTGTTGGTTGTCACGGTATCATTCCTGTTTCTTAAGCGAAACATCCGTTTCGGCAATATCTGGTTCTGGATATACTATTGCGCAACAATGGCGCTCTCCATTTTTGAGCTTATGTATGTCTTTGGCAGCCCGGATCCGCTTGGATTCTGCGATGTCAACAATGTTTGGTGGCCAAAGGCATGGATCTACATATTCCTGATAGCCATAGCCTTGTTCCAGCAGATGGGTGTCATGACCTACATACTGTTTGTCATCCAGGCCGACAGAGACTTTGATTACAAAGCCGGTTGGTGGGTAAAGCTTCCATTCTTGGGAGTCCTGTATTTCATAATATGGGTGGTTGGATATTATTTTGATTTTGAATACCCCATTATTGCCCATATAATTGCCGTCGCTGTTTTGTCATTGCCCCTCATATTCATGTTAGGCCGTTCCATCATCAATCTGGATATCGTCTCATTTCTTGTAGCCGCTCCGTTTTACCTCATCGTGTCGGCTGCCATTCTCGCCCTCTATTGTCTCGTGGGCATGGCCTTCGCCGTACTGGCGTTCCTTACCATCGTGGTTATGCTTTGCGGGGATAGCAAGATATACGGCAAGATTGGCGGCCAGTGGTATGAGATGAATTATGAATACTTTGACCTTCATAGAAACGAGATTACCGATTCTTTCACCATCACCCCCCTTGATGAGCTATTCGGCTCCGACCGATAAAAACACGACACCATGGGAACACTCTCAGATAAGTTTCATGAAACTCTCTGCGGCCATGAAGATGACCCCAAAGTACAGAAACGTGTGGCACAGCTCATACTGTCAGCCCCAGTCACTCCTGAAAGCAACGGACTGATGGCCCTGATGTACCACGAGGGCATCGGTGTGCCCGTCAATCTTGACAAAAGCTGTGAGCTCGCCGAGAAAGCGGCGTTTGATGGAAATGACGGCTTGGGCTATTTCCTTCTAGGATATATGTGCGACAATGCCGAGACATTAACTTACTCTAAAGATGGCCTGTCTTCAAAATACGACTACAATGATGCTATAGGTTTCTATACTAAATGTAGCGAAATCAAAAGCAGATGGCAATCTCATGCCCACTTGTGGCTCGGCGATTACTTCATGGACTCCACCCGGGGAGACGATCCCGACACAGCTGTCCGGCATTATGAGACCATAGCCGATAACAACAGTGAAGCTGCAGCCAAACTCAGTGACTATTACTGGGAGCTGCGCACTTTTAATGCAGTGGTCCCGGATGAGTTCAAAGACGATAACCTTGATGCCAAGATTTATAAATGGACGCTAAAGGCCGTCACCTCCAACCCGCATGACTACTCCTACCGCATGGGCTGGATTCATGCCGACGGTATAGGTTGCAACCCCTCATTTCGTCTCGCCCGCAAATATTGGGAAGACGCATACGAATTTGGTGACTGGCGCGCAGCTGACGGCATCGCCTCCCTTTTTGAGGAAAAGCTTGAATCACTCCCCGACACAAAAGGAAACGAGTCTGAGCGCAACTACTGCATAAAGTCAATCAGCAGCTGGCGTGCCCTCGCCGTCAAAACCCGCGAAAGAGAAGAAAAACGCATAAAATAAATTGCATGCTGTCTCAGCGGTATGATATAGAATTTATCCTAATTTTGAAGACTCATGGAGAATGAAGTAATATTTTACACCTACGGCCTATGTACCATGTTCTATGCCATGATGGCATGGATCTTCTGGCGTCGCGGCTCCGACAAACTGTCCAGATTGGTGATGATTCTGATGATGATTATCAGCATTTCACTCATCAAGGACCTCTTCTTCCTCCATGATGAAATGAACGCCAAGGACTGGAACTGGATTATGATGACGGCGGTGGACATGGTCGCAGAGCCATTCTACGCATTCATCCTTATCGAGCTGTGCAGGCCGGGCACACTGTCAAAGAAAATGATGCTGTGCCACGAAGCCCCCTTCGTCCTTCTTCCTATCCTGTTGTACATCACCCGAATTGAGACATTCTACGACATACTTGTCGCATGGTCGGCGATATATGGCGTT
Organism: Bacteroides sp. CAG:927; assembly: GCA_000431155.1. Lineage (GTDB taxonomy): Bacteria > Bacteroidota > Bacteroidia > Bacteroidales > Muribaculaceae > Paramuribaculum. Next base: position 39,566 of record HF985650.1, on the reverse strand, counting down.
TATTATGCCATTTGGACGCTTATAGAAATACCGCGCTATCATAAGATATTGAAAGAGCGCTTTTCATACGAAGAGAACATCAACCTCAACTGGCTGCGAATCATCATGTTCTCATTCTTCGCCATTCTGACACTCTGGGTAGTGGACAGCGTGATTGTAAACATCTACATTGAATCCGCCTATATGATAGGGTCCATGGTTATTTGGATGTTTATCTGCTCGTTCATCTATCGCCATGAATCCGTATTGTCGGAATTGACTGTTGCCGGCACTTCCGCCAAAGAGGACATGCCAAAAGACGAGGACATCAATCCCGTGGATATTGGAATCAGAATTGAGCATCTTATGCTGATTCAGAAAGCATACCTTAACCCGCAGATCAAGCTGTCCGATGTCGCCAAACAGATAGGCAGCAACCGAACTTATGTAAGCAACTGGTTCAATCGAAACCGCCAAAGCTCATTCTTTGATTATGTCAATGACCTGAGGGTTGAGTTCGCATGTACCTTACTTGAAACCTCCGACATGTCTCTTGGCGACATATCTCATGAAAGCGGTTTCAATTCTAAAGCCACATTCTATCGCCTCTTTAAGAAGCTGAAAGGATGCACCCCCAACGAATTTAGAGACAAGTGTAAAACCCTCTGATTCCCAATAATTTTTACAACCTGAGACCGTGTTTTTACGATTTAAGAGCCATTATTTACACATTGATAAAAACAGCGCGAGCCATATTATATTAAATGAGACCCGATGTCAGAAGCCATAAGCTAACTTTGCTAAACGAAACCCCTTAAACCATCTCTCTATATATATCATGAGTCTTAAAAGCTTATTACTTACCACATCCAATGCTCCGAAGGCCTGCCTCATTTGGTCCGTCGCTATCATTGTTGCTTTGATGACCGTCATTATTGAAGGATTTACATACAACCTCAAGTCCGATGGTCCTACAATTGTGCTGGAGTCCCCGGCCACGATGCGGCAGGTCTTTAACGACAAAGACACGACAAAGGTCCGGCTAAACCGTGGCGAGGAAGTCACGGTTCTTGGAATCGTGGTATCCTCCTTTGGTCAAAATTGGCTTCTGCGTTCCGTTGACGGAAATCAGGGCTGGGTAGATGCTGCTGATCTGACAAATATCCGGCAGGTGATAAAAGATGGAGCCGAAAAAGGCGATACCGTCAGCATCCGTCCGGAGTGGTCAGGAAACTATGTGTATTATTACGTTTACAAAGATCGCAACGGCGAAGATTGTAAGCGCAACACCAGTCACTTTATACCGGCATTTGACGTGTATGAAGACATCGCATGCAGCAATGATGCCGTCAACGGTGTCTGCACGATGCAGAAATTGGAGAAAAACTCCATTGGAAAGAGCTTTGGAGAAGTTGCCAAAAAATTCGGCAACCCGATTTTGGTTCATGTCACGCCCCAAGGCATTGAAGCTCAATACTCGTGGAAGGCTTACAATCCTGCCACAGGCACAATGCTGCGGCCCAACATCAGCTTTGGACCCGACTCTATTGCTACTGGTGTCACCTATTGCCACGAAAGAAATCGTGCGGCAAGTTGGCTCAGGCATCTGCCATTGGCTGCTGAAATCATCGATATGCCGCTGACCACTATTGTAGTCCGGGGCTCGCGGTATGAGCTTCCAAGTGATGCCAATGCATCGGTTGCCAAGAAAGCTTTGATGATTGGCATTCTGATTCTCGCAATTGTTATTTACGGACTGTGGATGTTCTTCACGGGAGCACTGCCCGTGCTGATAATGGGATTCTTGTTGCAAATTCCTATAGTATTCAAGCCCATAAACGATACGCCGCTGAAAATACTCATGCTTGTGGTAGCGGTCGTATCGGCCTATGTCTGGAGCATTGTGATGATGGCATGGGGCATCTTCCCCTTCTGGAGCGTGGTAATATTCATTTTGGCATACTACATGTTCACTTTAGCCGCCAGTCCACTCTGCACATCGCCTTGCGAAAGATGCCCGACTTGCCGCCATCTCTATAGTCTCAGGTTTGACCATGAAGAGTTTGACCACAGCGAAATCAAGAAAGGCAGCGATGTTGTCAGAGACAAACTTCTGGGCACTCGTCAGGAGAAATGGAAAACATGGACCAAGGTCACTCATACAACCACATACACTAACGGCCACACGGAAACACGCACCAGCAACGAAAATATCAAAGATCATACCCGCGATATCAACCGTTACCTCTATATCGACTACGAAATAACCTATCGTCTGGACTATTATAAACGTATCTACAAGTGTGAGCACTGCGACTACACCGAATTTACTATTTATGTAGATTACACTGAGCTTGACCGTAAATTTGTAGGAATGCATGAGGGCGAAGAATACGGCGAGGAAAGAGTTCGGGCTGGAAACTCAATACATTATTGATTAATATGAGAAATACTATACAGAAACTTGAATCTATCTTCCGGCAAATGGTGGAGAACTACTCCACCATGGGAGAAAGCTGGAAAAACCTGACGCTTGGTCGTGAGGCTTTCAATCTTATGCTGTCGTTGCCCGACACATTTCCCGGTGAATACGATACGCCTGCCGACAAAGCCGATTTGCTCGGTCAGATGCTTGACCGAATTATAGAGACTGAGGCACCGCGTTTCTGCATATCAGTGCGCGAGGAGATGCAGCGGCTTAATCCGTCCGACAGTGAAAACGAACACTCTCTTGCCATGCTTCACGATTATATCAACCCCGCTATATCAATGGAAGATTTTTGCAAGTGTCACCGTCGGCATCTCAAATTTGACCCCGTGGAGCGGACCGAAGAATATGAGAAACTTATTCCGTATGTTGAGAGCGAGATCTCTAAGGAACTTAAAGACCATCCCCGTGGCATGGGTTTCTGTTTCGCATATTGGTCGGCCAAAAGAGCAGCATTTGCCCGCAGAGGCATTGACTGGAAATCTCCGGCATTTATGAATCCCGGCGTAATGTTTGACTGATATGAAGCTTACCCGCGTAAATTCACTCATCAGCAAGGGGGAAGTGGGCTATTATCCGCTGAAAGCGCTCCTCAGCTCATCTTCAGAAACGGATTCTCTGACAATAAGAGACTTTGATCTTTTTCGGAGCATTCTTCACGATGGGATAGCCAAAGGCGCATTGGCTCCTGATGACGAAACAGGCTGGAGCTATCTAATGTTAGCTGCCGAACACAATGACCCGACAGAATTCATGACTGATATGGACCATTATTTTGATCTACTGATGACCGCTACGGAGCATGGCAATCATAATGCCCATGAAATCATGGATATGATATGGGAACCTGAAAACTGTCAGGAAGAAGACTGAAAACTAAAAAACCAACCAATATCATGGACCTTCACAAAGAGCAATCAAATCATCAGAAAAAGCAAAAGGAGCAGAAAGCATCATCCTTCCGCCGCTACCGTTCTACCAACATCCTTGACTATTACCGTGATCGGTGCACTTTTTGCGGAGCCGCCATGGAGCCGGGCGAGAGATTCTGCACCGAGTGCGGCAATAATCGTCAGGGCATCCAATGCCCTAACTGCGGCACACTCAATTATCATAATTTCTGCAAAAACTGTTTTGCCCCTTTGAATGAGCGGGCAAAGTCTGCTCTTTCTGAAGCCAAATGGGACCCTCATTTCCAGCGGGCCGAACAGCTTGCAAAAGAGATGCACGAATTGGAAAAGATAATTGCCGAGGCTAATGCAACAGTAACGCAATACGATGATGCTCCTGACCGGAGTTCTTCCCTTTCCGATGCTGACCGTCAGATACTTGCCAGTTATAATGATTTGTTTGCCGGAATCGGCAATTCTCCCATATCCTCAACACCCTCCTCTGCAAACAAACAACCGGCTCAAACCAAAGAGCGCAAACAATTCGCCATTCAGAAAGCAAAGGATGCAATGGCTGCTTACAAAGCAAAAATGGCTGAGCTCCAGATGCATATCGATGCCATGATGCCCCCTTCTGCGGCCACTCCCGAAGAAAAACGGGATTTCTTCAGCGCACGTATAATCACGACAACCAAGATAGAACTCGTCAAGCAAGGATGGGTTTGCAATTACTGCAGATGCTATCATAAATGCCCTAATGACTGTGTTTCTCCTGAACTTGGAGGGAAATGGATCTTTTTTGAAAAAGAAGTGGAAACCACTCAAACCATAATAGACTGATCAGTATGAGCAATAATAGAAACTGGGGACAAGGTGGTCCGCAAAAAAGCGACACCGGAGCCGGAACAAGACCCAACTGGGGACAGGGTGGTCCGCAAAAAAGCGACACCGGAGCCGGAACAAGGTCCAACTGGGGACAAGGAGGCCCGCAAAAAAGCGACACCGAGGCACTTAATCCGCGGGGCAGCGGGGGACGCCACTATGACATACCGGTGTGTGAGGTCTATATTCTCAATAATGTTATGTACAAGAATGTCAGACTCATCTCAGAGGAGTCTGGCGAAGCCAAGATATTTGAGATAGAAGATAAGGTAGGCACACATTACGCTCTAAAAATATACCGCTACGGCATCAAGCCCAATCATGCAATTCTTGACAAGATAATGGATCTTCGTGATAACGGCTTGTTGATTAACATCTATGACCATGGCACATGGCATGATGACCCGCAGAATGTAGATTTTGATTACGAGGTAATGCAGCTATGCACCGGAGGTTCTTTGGCCACTACCCAACTTGAAGGGAAAGAAGACAAGCTCAAGGAGTTTGCCTTGAAAATGACGGCTGCCATTGATTTTCTGCACCGGAAAGGTATCGTGCACCGTGATGTCAAGCCTGCCAACTTTCTGTTCACTGACAAAAATCGCCGGAATTTCGTTCTCACCGACTGGGGGTTTGCCAAACTGCTTGACAAAAATGGCCGTGCAGTTACCGACGACGGTCGCACCAAGCTCTACACTGCTCCCGAACTTTACATCAACATTCCCGGACAGGACACTTATGTTGATGCCAAGGCCGACTTCTTCTCTCTTGGCATGTCCTTGCTCGCGCTATGGAAAGGAGAAGGTCTCCTTATAGCCGACGAGCAAAAACTCGTGCGTCAGAAACTTGATGAGGAGCTCCCGTATCCGAGCCGCAAGGAGATGAGTGAATACTCTCTGTCTCTGATAAAGGCACTGACCCGAAACAATCCCGACAAACGTGCCGGTTATGATGAAATCAAGCGTTGGTCAAACGGCGAGATAATATTCCACGACCCTGAGTCCGACAATCTCGTAAATGATTACAAGATAGTATTCAGCGGTGAGAAAAACCTCATAGCCCACAATCACGAGGAGCTTGGCAAGATTATGTGGGATAACAAGGATTTGGCCAAGAAATACCTTTACAACGACAAAATCGCCAACTGGCTTGAAGATGTGGACCGCCCGGAAATGGCAGTAAGGATGAAGGAAATCACTGAGATGGAATACCCGTCAAATCAGGATACAGGTCTTTATGCCGCATGCATGGAATTGATGCCCGATATGCCTTTCTATGGTGTCAAGGGCAACGAAGTTACCACTCAGAAAGAACTTGCTCATGAGTTGCTCTATAATGCCGGGACTTATATAGAATCGCTCGGCAGCTACGAGGAGCAGATTTGGGTATATTGCCGGGCCGTCGGTCTTGGCAAAGAAATCAAGAATCTGGCCGCCAAAGGGTGTGAAAAACGCAGAGCCTACATATTTGAGCTTGCCTACAAACTTGACAACGCCCTGCCCTATTTTGTGCCGGTGAAAGACAATGGCAAGACCACCTATGCCGTAAAAACCGTAAAAGCTTATGCCGAGGCTTTCTATTCAGCCGACAATGAATATTTCTTCTATCAGGCTCGGCCCGACTTCCTGCGGTGGCTACAGAACATTGACCCCGCTCTGTATGGCCGCGCTCAGACCATGCTTGCCAAGTATGGCAGCAATGTCAACCCCAATATGCTGATTCATTATGCCATTCTTCCTGATTTGGGATTTGACGGCAAGCCGCTCAATGTTTCTGCAATGTCAACTCCCGAAAAGATTGCTGAAGTCCTGACTGTTCAGCATTGTCTGAAAGTGGAAAACAAACCTTACCGCCAATACGTGGATTTTGAAAAGTTCAAAAACTCAAGTCTGCATGTCTATCTGCTGTCCAAGGAAAAATACAGCAAACAGATAAGCTATGCCGATTACTGCATGGAACTTAAATCTGTGGACAACAATAGAAAATGCGCCCCGTATGGCCCGGAAACAGCCGCTCTGAAAATCATGGCCGGATGGCATGGCGGCTCCATCCCGCTTACTCTTCATGGGCACACATTCACCTCTCCCAAGGACATTGACAAGGTTAATTTGTCATCCTACTCCAAACAAGAGCAGAATCTGCTTGTCCATTGGCTCAGCCTATTCTTTCAGGAGGACCCCAACGCCAACTATACGGCAAAATCCTACACAAAACGGGCACTTGAATTATTTGAATTCATTGAGCCGAGACTAAAAAAATCAGCTTACATTGCGCTTTGCAACAATTCTTCATTTAATGATGTTGATGGTGCCGTATCGCGCAACAAGCGTGCTTGGATAAAAGTCCGCACAGTACAGGTACTTTCAATTGTCCTCTGCTTCATTCCCATGCTCCTTGTGTGCGGAGCAATAGGCTATCTGTCTGTCACCACCGGAAGTGTTCCGATTGAAATGGCAATGAAGTCTCTTGGCCATTGGGCCGCCATTATTATTGGTGTTATCGGTGCCATTTGTTGCGTTGACGGAGGCATAATAGGCATGGCCATAGGAGGATTCGTAGTATATTGGCTCGTAGAACTGTTGTTCAAGTTCCTTGCCCCTATCGTTCCGTGGCTTGTAATCGCACTTCTATTGGCCACCGTGGTATTCTTCGGCCGAAAGATATTTATTAAAATCGGCAAGCGTTTCGGTTCCAAAGACTTCACTATAAGCGAAATAAAGTTGCGTCATCGCGCAGGATTAGCTTTCAGTTCACGAAGCATCCTGCTTCCCGGCAAGTCTATGGACTATCCCATTCATGACATCAACGAAAACACGAGCTATGCCAACAGCCACATGCCCAAACTCATCAAGAATTCACTTCTGATGCTGGCCCTGAGTGCAGCCGGTGTATTTCTCTGCGGGTGGATTATCAAAAACTATGATAAGGACTATATTGCCCCCGTGGAATCTGTTGAGGGATTTTATAACGGTGATGTGCAGGGCACACCAAGTACCATAACTCTATATAAGAATGACAACGGTCTGTGGGAAGCCGAAATGGTTATCAATTACCGCGCCGGAAAAACCCGACAGATTATGATTGCCAATGAAAAGTCAGATGAACCCGGCACTCTGTATCACAAAGAAAACCCCGAAGTTTCATTGACTTTTCATCCCCGGGAATCGGCCGACGATTCAAAATCGTTGGTTGGTACGTACATCAACTCCAAAGGGAATAAACGTACAGTTAATTACAAACAGACTGAAACTGCTAAAGAATAGAATATGGATTGTAGTAAGTGCGGACGAAAAAACCGTGATATAGCCAAATACTGTAAGTGGTGCGGAGCAAAACTCGCTGCCGCGTCTGACTCAGAGCCTGTCGGCCATGATGGCCCTTTTGCTAAACTCTACGATAAAAAAGGCATCATCGACCAGCTGGAGGAAATCATGGCCAAAGCCAAGAAACGTGCCGACTGGTGCCGTAGGAGCGGTGTCAAAGGACGACTCCCCTTGAGTTTCGTCATAACAGGCAATGCCGGAACAGGCAAGAAAACCGTGGCCTATGCCATTGCTGAAGCCTTAAACAGCATGGGAATCCTTGACGGCACCAAACCCGATATCATCAAACCCGTGGAATACGATGTCTTGATTGAGGGACTGCAAAAGGACGAGATTGAGGTCACATCCAATATGATTATTATTGATGAGGCTCATCGTCTTTGTCCCGCCGAGAAAGTTTCCGAAATAGTTCAGCTCGACGGCATACTGCATTACACGGGCGAGTGGCGCGCTGATGAGGACAAACCGGTAGTAGTAATCGTAGGCAACGATGACTTGAAAAAATTCTTTGAAGCAAATCCCGAGGCCAGAAATTCAATAAGTTATTTCCTTGAAACCACTGACATCACGGTGCAGAGTATGGTCAGAATCACTTGCGATATTCTTGAAGAAGAGCACCGCTCGTTGTCGGAAGAGGCAAAGCAGAAACTGGAACGAATTTTTGTCAACGACCAACGCAAAACCGAATCGGCACTTGGCATCAATGGACACAATGCGCGCAAACGTGCTGAGGACATCAGCACTGCCGCTCTTGATTTGCCTATGAACGTGGATTTAGTCGGTACTGATTGTGTTCACGGTGAAGAGTTTGTGCGCAAGAGTCTGGATGAGATAATGGCTGAATTTGACAAATATGTTGGAGTGAAGGAAATCAAGGCGCAGATCAAGACCATTGCAAGAAACATCCAGTTGGATGTGGCAAACGGTCGAAAGCCCAAAATCAAGGATCACTTCCTGTTCCTCGGCAATCCCGGCACCGGCAAAACCACCATGGCGCGTATTTTCGGTGATGCGCTCAATGCTTTGGGTGCCCTTCCGGTAGGACAATTCATTGAAATAGGTGCCGATAGCCTTATTTCTCAATATGTGGGCGACTCTGCCAAACTGGTTGAAAAATGGGTCAACAAGGCTATGGGTGGTATTCTGTTTATTGACGAAGCTTACCAGTTTGTCAATAACGACCACGGCAAGGATGCCATGGATGCCCTGATTCGTTATGCCGAGAACGAGCGCGGCAACTTGGTGATGATTCTTGCAGGATATGAAAAGGACATGGCCGCTCTTAAAAAACTCAACGACGGTTACGATTCCCGTTTCAATGAAAAAATCATGTTCCGCGACTATAAGCCGGAGGAGCTCACCGAAATTTTCCGTGGCCTTGTGCGTGACAGCGAGGAACATTTCACTATCGCCCAAGACGCTGATGAGCAACTGCTGAATTTCTTCCAGAACATGTACAACATGCGCCAAAAAGATTTTGGAAACGCCCGCGATGTGCGCAATGCCTACTCCAAGGCAGTGAAACGCCTCAAGCAGCGAATGAACGCCGACCCCTCGGTGGCACCCGCCATTACTCTTGAGGATCTTATGGGCGAAGAGGCTTTGGAGAAGCACACAGTTGAAGATGTCCTTTCCTCGCTTGACGATTTGGTTGGCATGGCGAATTTGAAAAAAGACATCCGCTCTATTGTGGGCAAGGCCATCATTCAGCGTCAGCGCGTGGAACGTGGTCTGGCGGATCCCGAGAACAACGGCATACATATCGCCTTGACCGGTAATCCGGGCACAGGCAAAACCGAAGTGGCCAAACGTCTCGGCCATGTATTTAAAGCCGCCGGTATTCTTCCCACCGACAAAGTGGTGGTCAAAGAGAAAAAGCATCTGCTTGACAGTTTTGTAAACTCTGCGGCCAAGAACATGAACGAAGCCGTGGATGAGGCTTTGGGTGGAATCCTGTTTATAGATGAGGCATACAGCCTTATTCCTATGGACAATCCCAATGAAAAAAGCCAGGATGGTAAGGCCGCGGTGGAAAGCCTGATGACGCGTATGGCAAATGATGCCGGCAAGTTCATCACCGTTATCGCCGGGTATCAGAACCTTATTGACGAGTTTATTGCAAATGCCAACCCGGGACTGCCAAGCCGTTTCTCCAACCGCATCCATATTGAAGATTACTCCGCCACCGAGCTTGAGAAAATTTATATGCAGCAGGTAAAAAAGAACCGGATGCAGATTGACGAAGATGCTGTGGAACTCCTTCGCAAGGCAATATGCGAGATGGTTGCTGCCAAGGATGAGAACTTCGGCAACGCCCGCAGCGTGATTAATCTGTTTAAGAAAACCATGCAAAACCAAAGCGACCGCCTCCAGATGGAATTTGACCTCTACAATATTCCGACCGAGGAGATGATTCGCATCAAGAAAGCAGACATCCCCTATAATGAGGCCAAAAAAGTTGACATTGAGGAATGTTTCCGCGAGCTTGATCAGCTTGTCGGTCTCAAAAGTGTCAAACAGGAGATACATAATCTTGCCGATTCCATTTTCACCGAACAGGAAATGGCACGTATGGAAAATCGGCAGCCCGATATCCCTATGTTCCATTATCAGTTCTTGGGTAATCCCGGCACCGGCAAGACGACGGTGGCACGCATCATGGGCAGTATCTTCCACTCTCTCGGACTCCTCCCGACCAACAAACTGCTTGAAGTCAAGCCGTCCGATCTCATTATGGGTTGGCAAGGCCAGACCGCCAAACAAACCCGAATGATGATTAAGCGCGGTCTCGGCGGTGTCCTCTTCATCGATGAGGCATATGGACTCCATGACGGAGGTTTCGGCGAAAAGGATGCCACGCCGGAACTGTTGACTCTGCTCAATGACTATATGGGTAAAATGGTGGCTATCGTGGCAGGTTATCCACGCGAAATGGAGGCATGGAAAGCGACCAACACCGGTATTGACCGCCGGTTTGAAAAGAAAATCTACTTTGAGGATTATTCTGCCGACGACCTCTCTGTCATTTTTGAAAACCTCTGCAAGAAGAAAGGAGTCAAACTTGAAGATACGGCCTGCGAAGAAATGCACCGCTACTTTGAAAAACTCGTCCGACACAAAACCCCCAATTTCGGCAATGCGGCTGAAGCTGTCAAATATTTCAAGCAGGTACGCATCAATCAGGGTGCGCGCCTCAGGCGTCTTGGCAATTACACCCGCGAAGATCTCTATTTATTCACTTTCGATGACATGATTATCCGATGAAATGCCTTAATTGTAAATCGACTATTGACAACGACAGCTGGTTCTGCGACCAATGCGGCACCAAAATATATATCTGCCCTGAATGTCACATCCCCGGAAAAGGGGAAGGCAAGCGCTGCGGCATGTGCGGTTCAAAACTCGTTGATGCGGCATCTTTGGCCAATGGAAATCAGCAACCGCGTCCCCATCAGGATCCGCCCAAACCTAAAATGGCTACAAAACTGGTCTGCCGCAAGGAGAATATAACATTGAACTTGCAGAATGGGGCCGTATTGGGCCGTTTGGAAGGACCTTATCAGAATATGCTCGGCCGGCTTGAATATGTCTCGGCTCGCCACGCTCAATTATGGTCCGAAAACGACCATTGGGTTATATCCGACCTCGGGTCACGCAACGGCACTGCCGTCAATGGCCAATGGTGTTACAATCCCCTCCCGTTCCGAATCGGCGACACAGTAAGATTAGCTAACTATTACGACTTTATTGCAGAATGAGAATCAAATATGAGGCCATAAGCCATGTAGGTGCAGTCCGCTCCCAAAATGAGGACATGGCATACGTTTGCGGTCAGACTCTTCGCAATGATTCTGACTCTTTTGAGTTTGAGGTTCCTGACAACGGCATTAAGCTTGGAGCAATAGTCTGCGATGGGCTTGGAGGCCGGGCCGACGGCGACCGCGCCTCCCGCATGGCCTGTGAGCACTTTGAGAATTTTGTTGATAATCTTCCTGACGGCCTTGAACCAAATGAGATGATACAGCAAATCAAGCGATGGTTTCAAGCCACCAATCAGGCCATAATGACTGCCGCCGCCGGCAATGGAATGGCGACAACTCTCACCGGAATACTTCTTTATTATAATCAGGCATATTTACTTAACAGCGGTGATTCACAAACACACCGACTGCGTCATGACAATTTCAGGCAGGTCACAAAAGATCATTCTGAACGTGAGCGCCTTCAGAATCCTTTGACACCTTCCCACCTTATATACAATTGTCTCGGCATTGATGAAGCATTCGTGGATGTAACCCCTACAAGAATAATTGAGGGCGACCGGTATCTGATTTGCTCCGATGGCCTTTCTGATTATGTCTGCACCGATATCATCCGGCGCGATTCCCACTCGGCTGAAAAGCTGCTTCAGGATGCCCTTGAGCAGGGTGCTCCCGACAATGTTACTATAATAATTATTGATATTCTTCCATGAAAAACGACCCAACACTTGACGAGCTCGGGCGCTGCCTTATGATAGGTATCTCAATTGAACTGCACGGTGATCCCGACGGCATAAAACATTCCGGCATATCACGTGAATTTGATATTGCAAAACTGAAACAGGGCGATGACCTTGCAGAACCGGGATTCGGGTGCGGGCACATAACAGTAAAGGATATTACGCCCGAGCATATCACGGTAGCTTTTGACAGTGAAGTTTTGGAGGTCCCTTACGGTGAGCGTGCCGAGGGCAAGCAGAGCACTGATTCTTACGAATACACACAATATTGGGCTAAATATTTTCAGATAAACCTCCTGACAGAAACGATGAATAAATACAATGCCGTACTTGCATTGCATGCCAACAAAGACGCTTCCATTATAAGCGAAACTTGCGATAAGGAGCAGGAAGTTTTGGACAACCTCAACATCCTTATTGACAAAGGATACGTTGACCTCTACCCCATGAAGGCTCTTCTGTCGGCAAGCAACAACTGGGCCAGACAGACTATCGTAAGACCGGGAATGTTTGCCGACATTCTTCAGGAAGGGATAGAGAAAGATACCCTCAATCCCGACCATTCACGGGCTTGGGTATGGATGTATGAGGCAGTTCGATCTAATCAGGAACAGGATCCGTACTCTTTCTTCGGTGACCCAGAACTCATTGAGCCTCTTGTTCAGAAAGCCGCCGAAAAAGGCAACTATTTTGCCAAAAAAGTGAAAGAATTGATGTGGCAAAACACTGTGGACCAATGGTGGGAACTGGTTGAATCTCAGCTTTATGACATTGCCGGTGCTTATGTAAGCAGAAACCTGCCGGACGACATTGAGCAACAAAAAGCCGGGCTTATATCCAATCTGGACAATATGATTTCAATAGGATGCAACGCCGTATATCCCCTCAAGGCCCTCCTTGCAGCCAGCGATAACTGGGAAACGTGCAAAATTGTGCGTTTTGACAAATTTCGCCAAATCATAAAAGAAGGAATAGACAAAAACGCCTTTGGAAAACGAAGCGAGAAAGCATGGAACTGGTTGGAGTTCGCCATGGAAGCCAACGACCCAAGCACATTCTTTGAGAATAAAGATACATGGGAGGACATCTTCCGGGGGCATTTCGTACCTACACATATTGTATTCCTTTACAACAGTTATATTCAAGATTAAATATGCCATGCGTATGAAACCCATATATCTCAATCTCTCAAAACCATTCAGTGAGTTGGAGACAGCTGCATCTCGTTTTTGGGGCAATCCTGCATTGCCCCAAGGCATGGATTATCCGCAATACATTGACGATGAAGGCGACCAATACCCTTATGTATTCCTATGTCAGATCAATCTTGCGGATTTGCATGCGTTCAGTGCCGACAATCCTCTTCCGGCAACCGGATTGCTGCTGTTTTTCGCTAAGATTGACCATTATCTTGGGCAGTTTGCGGCAACCGATTGCATCGGCGGAGCGATAAGCAATCCCCAAGCAGTAAAAATCATATACATTCAGGATTGCTCCAATCTCCGTGAGGTAGTGCTGGTGGATGATGACGACCGGCCCATTTCGCCCGAAGAGATGGAAATAACATTCACCCATGACCATGAGACGCTTGGCGATGACCACTGTCTCTTCGCCTATCCTGACCACAGGGAATGGGAAACTTGGGACCATCCCTATGAAGATTGGCTCATACTCCTTCAGATTGATTCATTCTCCGGAATGGATTTCAACCTCAACTTCATGGACTTCGGAGTCCTTGATTTCCTCATATCCCCATCCGACCTGCACACCGCCGATTTCGCCAATGTACGGGCCATCGTCCTCTCCACATAAAAGACTCAGCATTAAATACATATACCACTATTACAGTTTACATTTCAATCTTTCCGTCCATACAACCACATAAACCATTTAATCTTGCTGTTGTTACATATCTATAAGCGGCAAAACAATACAAGATTATGGACGAAAAAGACAAGCTCAAAATCCTTCGTGAAAAGATTAATGCTGCCGATGCCATCGTGGTTGGCGGCGCATCTGGAATGTCCGCGGCAAGCGGTTTCAAATTCTATTATGCGGGTGACATAGCTGCAACATTAAAAGGATTAAAAGAATGAACATCCCCGATTCAGAACTTCGGACACTGTCCCCCGTTGTAAGAAACCTTTTCTTACAATGGGATGACTTTATGCACCGGCATGTAAAATTCAACTTGCCCGAAAGCCAGATTCACACCGAGGGACATTGTGAGCGCGTGCTGCTTTACGCGCTCATTATGGGTGAAAAGATATTCGGTGAAGACCTTGACGCACTTGAAATACTTGCTCATGCGGCAATCTTTCACGACACCCGGCGGCAGGATGACTATCTCGACACCGGCCACGGCGCAAGAGCCGCAGTGTATTACGAAAATTTCTGCAAAGCACATCCGGACATTACCTTCCATCCTGAATCGGTATTTTTGATGCGATACCACGATCTTGACGATTCTAAAGGTATTGATGCCATACGTAAGTGTTTCAACAAAGATTCCGACAAAGTCATCACTCTCTATCAGATTTTCAAGGATGCCGATGCGCTTGACCGCTGGAGGCTCGGTAGCAAAGGTCTTGACCCGAAATTCCTTCGCACTGCTCCCGCTAAAAACATGACCGGTTACTCCCTTCGTATCGTCCGCGAAACCATTCCGCCCGAACAGCTCGCAAAAACCGAGCACGAAGTGGAGCAAATCATTCAGCAACAAAACAAATAAGGCTTAACTACCCGTATATCCAGGATGAAGAACAAGCTGCTACTTATTATCGATCCACAAATTGATTTCATAACCGGCACACTCCCCGTGCCGGATGCACAACCGGCCATAGATTCCCTGTCAGAGTATATACGTGATAACATCTCTGATTATACGCATGTTATCGTTACTGCCGACCGCCACCCAATGCGCCATTGCTCATTCATATCCCAAGGCGGTAAATGGCCCTCTCATTGTGTGGCCGATTCAATAGGTGCCGCGATATGGCCCCCGCTTATGGATAGGCTTCTTGATACTCCTGACAAAGTGACCATACTTCACAAAGGCCAAAATGCCATGACCGAGGAATATTCCATACTGAAAAACGAGGATGCGGCCCGGCAGATTTTGGCAATCATAAAAGATAAGGACATTGCCCAAACCGACATATGCGGACTTGCCGGCGATGTATGCGTCTCTGACACCATACGCGACTGGATTTCCCTTCCCGTGAAAACCGACCTGAACATCCTTAACGAGTTTACCCCTTCTATTGACGGTGGCAAAACCCTTGATTCGTTAATCTCAAAATACCGACTGCAATGCGCCAGATAATTCAACACTTCACCGACGACGATCTCTATAAATTCACAATGTGCTGCGCGGCAATAAAAAATTTCCCTCGCACACAGGTGAGATACTGTTTCAACGACCGCAACAATACTGTTTATCCTCCGGGATTTACCGAAGAACTTCGCCACCAGATCAAGATGCTTGAATCGGTGGTTATCACCGATGAAGAGATAGCTTTCATGCGCCGGCGTTGCAGATATATACCTGCATGGTTCTACAGTTACCTCAAGGGATTCCGCTATGACAGCAGTTGGGTCAGGGTGAATCAGGATGAGGACGGACATCTTGACATAATGTTTGAGGGTTGCTGGAGCAGTACCATACTCCTTGAAGTCAAGGTGTTGGCGATTATTTCGGAATTATATTACATAATGACCGGCGAGGACAAATCATTTGATTATGATTCCTATTATGCCAAATCCCGTCATAAAGCGCAACGGTTGATTGAGGCCGGCTGCACATTCAGCGACTTCGGCACACGGCGGCGTGCTTCCTTCAAAGCACAAGACACCGCCATACGGGCCATGAAGGAATGTCAGCAATCTCTGACCGGACCGGGGAAATTCACGGGCACAAGCAACGTATATTTCGCCATGAAATACGACCTCGTTCCCATCGGCACAATGGCGCATGAACTGATCTGTGCCATTGCCGGAATGTATGGCCCGCAGATGGCCAACTATCTCGCTATGAAAACATGGGCTGACACATATAGAGGCTCGTTAGGCACTTTCCTTTACGACACTTATGGCTGGAGAATTTTCAGCCTTAACTTCTCCGAAGATTATGCCAACATGTTCAAGGGACTGCGCGTTGACAGTGGCGATAATTTCAGGGAACTTGATCTTATAACTTCCAAATACCGCGATCTTCACATTGATCCGCGCACCAAACAGATTGTATTCAGCAACGGCCTTGATGTTGACGGTGCTATCGAGATACAG
Organism: Bacteroides sp. CAG:927; assembly: GCA_000431155.1. Taxonomy (GTDB): domain Bacteria; phylum Bacteroidota; class Bacteroidia; order Bacteroidales; family Muribaculaceae; genus Paramuribaculum. The sequence goes on along the minus strand of HF985650.1, from coordinate 23,216 downwards.
AAGTACGCGCAAAACAAGTGTATCCCCTCCTTCGGCATTGGCACACACTTCACCAACGATTTTGATGGAGTCAGACCCATGAACATCGTCATCAAACTTGTTGCCGTGAAAATCACCGAATCATGGCCGTTTTACTGCGATACATGCAAACTCAGCGAAGACCCCGGAAAATACTCCGGCAATAAAGCCGTCGTTGACCGATTTCTGGAGATTCTTCACCTTGATACCTCTACCAAGAGCCGGTTCGACAATATGTGAAATGCCTCCTTGACCATCACCCATTGATTACTTCATGTTAAAGCAATAGCATTATCATTGAAACTATTCCCAGCAATAGCCCCGGTAATATTATTGGGAGACTGTATTTCCTCAACTTCTTTATTTGAACCTCATTCAATTTCTTGTTTCCGTTACTTTTGAAATACTTGGCAGCCACGATAAGCCTCACTATTGCACCGACAACCAGCAGCCCGAGGCTTATATCCAGAAACAGACTCCCCAAACGGTAATATTCCATAACTTCGTTTTTACTTAATAACATCCTCTCTTGCAATAAAGTTTCCTGTATAAAGTCGGCGAGACAGATGTTTGCGATTTGAAATATTTGCCAAAAGAAGAAATCGTAGAGAAATTCAGTCCGTAAGCTATCTCTTTTATTGACTTTGATGTGCATATCAGCTGCGTTTTAACAATGTCTATCAGCTTCTTGTTAATCCAGTAATTGGCCGTTTCTCCACTGACCTTCTTAACTATACCTGACAGATATTTCGGACTGATACACAATCTTGATGCATAAAACCCTATATGCCTTTCATGCGATATATATTCATCCAGTAAGCTGTTGAATCTTTTGTACAGATATTCACTCCTTGGTATATGTCCGGACGCATTTTCCAAGGTAGGCATTATATTGATGTATATTTTACGTTCACCCGCCAACGATTCCAGTGCGATGAAAAGATCAGATGTAGCCAACCCTGTTTCTCTACTCAGTATATCACAGGTCATGCACCCGACATGTTCATGTATGGCAGTAAGAACCTTCTGTTTTATACTTTCATCACACATTGCATTCCACTGTTTAATTGTTTTTTTGGAAACTTACCACAGCCCATATGCTTGCAAGGGCACCGTAGATGCACAGTGGCACAAACTGTGGCAGAAGTTGGGTGAATGTACTCCCCTTGAGATATATCTCACGCATGGCTGTGATTATATAGCGCAGCGGATTGAGGCGGGTAGCTTCCTGTGCCCAATGAGGCATTGAGGCGATTGGCGATATCAGTCCGCTTGTCAGAATGAATATCACTATAAAGAAAAACATCACTATCGCAGCCTGACGCATATTGTCACTGTAATTGGAGATAGTCAGTCCGAGCGACGATATGGTAAATATATAAACTATATTGAACAGGAATACCAACCCTACCGATCCTGCAGGCGTAACTCCGTGTATTTTCCACGCAAGGAGCATTGAGAACCCTACTATAAATATACCTACAGTCCAGTAAGGTATCATCTTGGATAGAATGAATTCTATACGCGACACCGGAGTCACATTGATCTGTTCTATAGTGCCGCGCTCCTTTTCGCCAACCACATTCAGGGCAGGAAGAAATCCCACAAGCAATATCAGAGTCATTGCCATCAATGCCGGTATCATATAAGGCTTGTAGTCAAGACTCGCATTGAACAGATAGCGCGGTTCCACATTCACCGGACGGCGTGACACTCCTCCGCTCTCATACCCCAATTCCCGGGCATACTGCATCACAATCTGGGTCAGATACGAGTTGCCGAGACCGCCTTTCATGCCGTTTACCGCATTGACCGTCACCATCACATCGGCACCGCCGGTGCGGTACAGATTGTGCTCGAATTCATTTTCAATAGTGACTATAAAATCCACATCGCCACTCTGAAGCAAATTATATGCCGTCTCATAATTAGGGCAGGTAGCATACAGATTAAAAAACTCCGAAGCCTGCAACTTTTGTGTCAGTCGGCTTGACAGTGTCGAATGGTCACAGTCTATTACTGCGATATTCAGATTCTTGACCTCCTGCGTGGCTATGCGGGGCACAACATTCATCATGGCTATCGGCAGAAGTATGAATACAACAGGCAGCAGCCAGTTGCGAAACATCTGCTTGTATTCTTTTGTAAGAAGATATGGTAATGCTTTCATAACATTCTGTTTTAAGTATCAGGCGAGTCTTGTTTTGAAAAACTTCCATGCAAGCAGCATGAACACTATTCCTTCTATTGCAAGAGCACGTATCTCCGGTATCACATATTCTATGCTCACTCCCTCCACCATGATTTTGCGTGAAGCTGATATGAACCATTTTGCCGGAACTATGTTGGATATTACCTGTGAGGCAACCGGCATTGACTCTATGGCAAACACCATTCCCGAAAGATATATGCCCGGTACTATTATCAGCAGCGAAATCAACATGGCTGTTACCTGTGAATTAACTACGGTAGAAATAAACAGACCCAACATCAGCGCTACGAATATATAAAGAACAGCAATCGCGCCATACAACAATAATGAACCCGACATCGGCACATGCATTATGAAATATGATATGCATATAATCACTATCAGATCAACTATAGAAATAATCATGTACGGCACAAGCTTTGCCAGCACTATGTCAATAGAGGGCAGCGGTGACGCGAGCAGTATCTCCATGGTTCCCGTCTCACGCTCTCTCACTATGGCTATTGAGGTCATCATACAGCATATAAGCAATATTATCAGTCCCACCACACCGGGCACAAAATTCACTTCCGATCTCAATTGTGGATTGTAAAGCATACGCGAATTCACCCTTATATTGAACTGCTGTCCCGCTTCTCCGGTACTTGCCATCTGTTGCGCCAGCTCTTTCTGAAACCCTGCCACCACCTGTTGCGCGTATGCTACCCTCACGCTTGCCTGATTTGGCTCGCTGCCGTCTGACAAAATCTGTATTGAGGCATCCTGTGAGTGCATTATGCGTTCCGCAAATTCCGGGCCGAAAACCACCACAAGGTCTATTTCTCCTTTCCTGAAAAGCTCTGTGGCTTCCTCCTCGGTCTTGACTTCTCCTTTACCGATAAAATAATCATTGGCATACAGCCTGTGGGTGATCTGCTCCGTGTACTGATCGTGACTTTGGTCAAGCACCGCCACTCTTATATCCTTTACTTCATTTTTGATTACGAATCCAAGGAGCAACACCAATATCTGTGGCATTACCAGCAATATCAGCAGCGAACGCGGATCGCGCAGTATATGTATGAACTCCTTCCGGACGAAACTTAAAAACTGCTTCATTATCTTATTCCATTTGATTGTCAATCTCCACGCTTGGCTGTTCTGGCCAGTGCATAGAATACATCATACATCGTCTTCCCGTGAAATTGCTCCTTCAGCTGCGCAGGTGAGCCAAGTGCGTCTATGCGCCCGTCCACCATAATGCTGACGCGATCGCAATATTCGGCCTCATCCATATAATGTGTCGTCACAAACACGGTGATGCCACTGTCGGCCGCTTTGTATATCAGCTCCCAGAACTGGCGGCGCGTCACAGGATCCACACCGCCCGTAGGCTCATCAAGAAACACAATGCTCGGCTCGTGAAAGATGGCAAGCGAGAATGCAAGTTTCTGTTTCCAGCCCAGAGGCAAACTTTTCACCATCGTTTTGCGCTCTGCCTCAAATCCGAGTTCTTTCAGCAGGTCGGTTATTTTATCGCGCACTTTCTTTCGGGGCATACCATAGATACCACCGAAAAGCACAAGGTTTTCCTCCACCGTCAGGTCGTCGTATAATGAGAATTTCTGCGACATATATCCGATATGGCGCTTGACATCCTCATATTGGGTCGCGACATCATACCCCGCTACCGTTGCTTTGCCGTCACTTGGCTGGGAAAGCCCGCACAACATGCGCATCGCCGTCGTTTTCCCGGCACCGTTCGCTCCCAGAAAACCGAATATCTCACCTTTATGCACCTCAAAAGTCACATGGTCCGTAGCCGTGAAATCCCCGAACCTCTTTGTCAGTCCTTCGGCTTTTATTGCTATTTCATCTGTCATGACTTTATTCCTGTAGGTTCATAAAACAATCCTCGATAGTAGGCTCCACTGCCTCTATCACAATGTCACGGTGGCCGAGTGCTTCAAGCTGCCCGCGCAGTGAATCCATTGTCAGCACCGATGTGTCAATTGTGGCATGATGGTTCTCGCCAAAGGCAAAAGCCGTCTTTATCCCCTTGATTTCTCGCAGGTCCGTAAGAAGCCGATGCATTTTGTCCGAACGCACCGTCCAGAGAGTCTGCGTATATGCCTTGATGATATTTTCTGGCGTGTCGATGGTCAGAAACTGCCCCTCTTGGATAAGAGCTATCCTGTCGCACTGCACCGCCTCGTCCATATACGGAGTCGATACCACAATGCTCAGTTTGAAATTCTTTTTCAGCTTCTGGAGCATCTCCCAAAATTCTTTTCGGCTCACCGGGTCAACACCGGTTGTCGGCTCGTCAAGAAACAACACATGCGGGGCGTGGATGAGGGCACACGACAATGCGAGTTTCTGTTTCATACCGCCCGACAGCTTGCCTACCTTGCGTTTCTTGAACGGCTCTATCTGACGGTATATATCCTCTACAAGATGATAATTTTCTTCTATCGTGGTATTGAACACTGTGGCAAAAAACGACAGGTTTTCCTCCACCGTCAGATCCTGATACAGCGAGAATCTGCCCGGCATATAGCCGATATTTCTACGTATCTTCTTGTAATCCTTGACCACATCCATGCCATCGACCACAGCAGTGCCGGAATCGGCAAGGAGCAGCGTAGTGAGAATACGGAACAGTGAGGTCTTGCCGGCCCCGTCTGGACCTATCAGTCCGAATATCTCACCTTCTCCCACATCAAAGGTCACTCCTTTCAGAGCCTTTACCTTACCTTTGTCATACGACATTTTAAGGTTTTCCACACTCACTATTGCCATAATCGACACGTTTATAATTTCACATCACCATACATTCCGCGCTTGATCAGGCCGTCATTTTTGACTGCTATCTTTATGGCATACACCAGATTGGAGCGTTCATCTCGTGTTTGGATAGTTTTGGGCGTAAATTCCGCCTCGCTGCTTATCCACGACACCGTGCCATCATACTTCTTGCGTCCGTCTGCCCCCTGATCGGCATAGACTTTTACTTTCTGACCTATTTTCAGTCCCGTCAGCTGATCAGCCGTGATATAGGCTCTGAGCTTCATATCCGACACATTGGCCACCTTGAACAATGCACGTCCGGGCACTGCAAATTCGCCGGCCTCGGCATATTTTGACAGTATCACCCCGTCTATGGGAGATGTTATCACTGCCTGATGCATCATATCGTCTATCTGCCCCATCTGAGCGTCAAAGCTTGCCGATTGTCCGTCTATACTTTGGTTGGCCGTTGTCACTTGCTCGTTCGCCGCCGTGAGTTGTTTCTGCAGGGTGGCTATTTGATAACCAAGGTCATCCACCTGCTTCTGAGTAGCGGCCCCGTCTTTTAACAGTGCCTTGAATCGTGCCTGTTCCGATTGCAGATTGGCAATCTGCTGACGCAATGATGCCACCTGTTGCGCAGTATTGAGCTTGCGGCTTGTGGCTGCGTCTTTACCGGCATGAAGTTGCTCTTTTTTCAGTATAAGCTGCGTCATGTCAAGCTCCCCGAGTGGCTCATTCGCTTTTACCGTCTGGCCCTCCTCCACATTGAGCGACACGATTTCGCCTGTGCCTCGGGCCGAAACAATTACTTCAGTAGTCTCAAACACGCCCGATGCATCGTAATCCACGTTTTTGTTTCCACACGCTGTGAGCACCATTGCCGGAACTGCCCATATAAGAATTGTAGTTCTTTTCATATCGTTTGTATTTTTAATTATTCGTAGTGTATTTAAGATCATAGTTCTCCTTCAGCATCAATATTGTATGGGTGGAGAGGTCTATGCGTGACTGGTTTTCACGGGTTATCTCCTGAAGCAGATTGTTGGTGTCGATTATCCCGTGTTCCAGTTTTGATTCGGCTGCGCGGCGCACATCGCTCCGCAGCGACACTATCTCCTTGTCGTCAACTATCAGTTGGCGGTATTTAGCTATGCCGTCGCTCTGCTGTATCTCAAGCAAACGGTTATTGAACAGAAATGTCTCACGGGCCGACTCCACCAGTCCGCGACGGGTACTGAGTTTGGCGCGGTCATTCTTCCTTGTGTACAACGCTCCGATGTTCCATGACAGTCTCACGCCAACTATACCGTTTAGTTTCCATGTGCGGTTGAACATCGCCTCAAACTGGTTATAACCCGGGTAACCGTAATAACCCTGTGCAAAGACACTCAGTCTCGGCAGCAGACGGGCGTTAAGCAACTTTTCCTGCGCATCGGCAAGCTTGATCTGTGAGTCAAAAAGATGCAGCTCGGGCCGTTTGTTCTCGTGAGTGTTGACCACCACATCCTGAGGCATTCCGAGATTGGCAACCTCTCTGCCTATAAACACCGACAGCATATCGGTCATGCTTTTACGTGAGGATGCCAGCTCCGTGGCCTGCTGCTCCGCCTTTAGCTTTTCAGCCTTGACCGTGTTGACATCGCTTTTCATAGCCACTCCATGAGCCAGCATTGAGTTGAGCTTGTTCAGATTTGACTGAAGGAGCGTCTGCAAATCCTTGTTCAGCCGTAACTTCTCATCAAGCAGCAGAATACCGAAATACAAATCATTTATTCGCTTACGTACCGCATAAAGGTCTGTGGCGGTTTGCGCCGACTGTACCTCCCCCTCAAGGCGAGCCACATCCTTTTGGCCGCTGATCAAACCTCCGTCATATACCGTCTGGTTTATGTCAACCCCTACACGGTACTGGTCCTTACGGATACCCTTGGCCTGAAGGCCCTGCTGGCCGAGCATTCTCTGCAGCACATCCGGAAGTGTCATCACATCGCTTTGGTAGGTGGCCTGTGCCATTGCAGAAATCTGCGGCAGCCATCCCTTGCTGATGTTGCTGACGGTATAGTCGGTTGTCTGCCTTATCAGGTCATACTGCTTTATAAGCGGATAATTCTCCTCTGCCAACTGCTGGCACTCGTCAAGCGTCACCGTCTGTCCCTGTGCCGGTAAAACAAGGAGCATAAGAATGAATAATGCTGTGATATGCTTCATATTTTTATATGTTTTGATTTTCACAACGCAAAGATATAACTGCTTATCTGGGTTATAATATCAAGATACGTATTTAAATTATTGAATTTGTATGATTGGGTGTTTATTTTTTGAAAAATATAACACAATATACCTATTTTTGCCCGAGAATAATACAAACGCCACAATGTCAGCAACCGCTATTCACGACTTTTCATTGCAGACCACCGATTTCAGTAGTCTTGATAATCTGCCCGATCTGGCTTTTGTAAACGAGCATTTCGGAATGATTCTCAACGTAGGCTCTGCTCGCAACGATTTTATCAAAGCCAATCAGCCATACCGATTTCTTGAAGGAAGAATTCTGTGGGTCACCGACGGTTGGGCCGACATTGAACTCACTTTGGAGGAATATCACATAAAAAAAGGCGATATAGTACTGCTGGCTCCCGAATCAATAATTGAATTGAAATCCAACAGTCCCGATTACAACATGATCGGTATTATATATAACGTGGATATTCCGGTCAATGAAAGTCTGATTATTCATGCCGGAGAAACTGAGATGCAGGAAACACTCAGAATGGCAAATATCCTTTGGGACACAGCTCGCCACACCCCATTCCGGCTCAAAACAGTTACTCACCTCCTGTCTGCCATAATAACCAACATCCAGTATATCAACCGCACTGAGCAGGAATCAACCCTGCAAAAAAAGAAAACGCGTCAGGAACTGCTGTTCAGCAAATTCAAGAAACTTGTCAACGAGCATTGCTCCCGCCACAGGACCATACCGTTTTACGCCGAGCAACTGGCGCTTACCCCACATTACCTTTCCAGCCTGATAGCAAAAGCAAGCGGCCGGAGCGTGATGTACTGGATCAACCGCGCCACTCTGGTTCAAGCCAAAGTATTGCTGAAAAACAAAGACATGCTGATATATGAGGTAGCTGAGAAACTTAATTTCCCAAGCCAGACAGCATTCGGCACATTCTTCAAAAGAGAAACCGGAATGACCCCGAGCGAATACCAAAGATTAGATTAGTTAAGGTATATAACATCACTTAGAGCCGGTTAGACAATATGTACTCAGATGTTGTCTAATCGGCTCTAAATTGCTTTTCTGCTTGCATTTTATCAAAGCTTTGTTGTATATTTGCGCTTGAAAAGAGCCATTTACTAATAGGGCAAGCTCATAAAACCATCCGATATCCAATATTTTCGCAATATGAAGAAAATTCAGAAACTCAAGCTTTGCAACTGGTGCCTCCTACCGATCACAATTGCCATGCTGGTTTCTGGCATTCAGCTTGAGGCAACAGGCAGCCGGGGTATAACATCCGTTTGGATTCATATTGCCATTGGCATCATATTTGCAGTGCTGATATGTTATCACATATTCCTGCATTTTGGAAAAAGCAACTGGTTCAAAAAATTCAGTAAACAAAAAAGCCCTGTCACACGCATCCTGTGGTGGGTGGCGCTCGCCACATTCATCACCGCTATCGCGTCAACCGTCCATTGGGTGCAATCATTCACACACGCACCCATTGGTGGAGTGCATGGCAAATTAGGCTTTCTCATGATAATCCTGTCGATAGGACACATCTGCAAACGAATAAAATTCTTCAAACCCCCTAAAGCGTAAATTTTTATCCCGATCTATACCACCTTCATAACCAATCCATATACTACCCGTCTTTCTCAAACCAAAATTCATAACCCTATCAAGCATTTGACCTAAACTATGGAAACAGATTTATCCACCGGCGAACAATGGTTTGTCATGCGTGATCTCAAGCGTGCAAATGCAAAGCTCCCGGCATACAAGCAGTTGGAAGAAGCAGGATTTCGCGTCTTCACACCCATGACAACAAAAATAATTGAAAAAGGAGGAAAAAGAACAAGAATACAGGTGCCGTTTGTTCAGGACCTGCTTTTTGTGTATTCAAGCAAAGAGGCTCTTGACAAGGTCGTCACCCGCACACAAACCCTGCAATACCGGTTCCTGAAAGGAGCCGCATACTGTACCCCAATGACAGTACCCGTTGCCGAAATGGACCGCTTCATAACCGCCGTTACATCTGTAAAAACACCGCAATACTATCACCTTGACGAGATAACGCCAAGCATGTATGGAGCAAAAATACGAATGGTTTGCGAAGGTCCCATCAATGGATTTGAAGGAACTCTGCTCAAAATCAAAGGCTCCGGCAAAAAAAGACTCTTGGTGAAACTCACCGGTGTCCTTGCCGCAGCCGTGGAAATCGGCAATGCCGATTACATTGAGCTCGTCAACTCCTGAGCCTGCTGTTCAAGCAGTCCGTTATTCGGTTATTTCCACGTAATTCCCTTCAGAATCAGCTATCGCACATTCATAATATCCGTCGCCTGTAGTGCGGGGATTACTAAGTATTGTGTAGCCGTCTTCCCTGAATTGTTGAGCCATGATGTCAACGGCTTCTTTACTCCCAACCGATATGGAAAAATGAGCCAACCTTTTCAGATCTCCCCTGCTCGCCGGAGAGTCCTTGCCGGGTATGTTCATAAGCTCGATTCGCGCTCCTCCATCCTTGAACGACAAGAAATAAGAGCTGAAATTTTTTTTGGCATTGATGTACTTGCCACTGCTGGACATATCAAAATAGTGGATATAGAACTCCCGGAGCAATTCTAAATTTTCTGCCCATATAGCTATATGATCAATTTTCATCAGTCCTATATTATTTAGTACTATTATTCATCAACCACTGCACCCTGCGCGAATCGGGCAAATGCTTAATGGCGAACCCATCAAATTGAGCCTTGAACCCGTTGCCGTCCGGACTCGCCCCCATCATTCCCACCATTACGGGATGATTGTCTTGAAGCCACGCATTGCGCATCATTATATATTCCTTGTCGTCAAAAGAATAGAAAACCTCCACGGCATCCAGACGCCGGATTGCCTTTATCCATACATACGCCACAGGCTTGTCCAAAGGTATGATGCTCCAATCACTTGTATGATGAGTTACAACCGTACTCAGATTATATTTCCCATCTACAAACTCAATACCTGCTTTGATATAATTTTCATGGTCGGTGCGCAGCATCAGTCCAGCCTGGTCAAAACGTATTTTATAGTCTCCGGATATTCTCACTTTCACCTCAAATTCGCCTCCCTGCAAGGCATATAGAAACGGCGCATCATCCACAGTGAACCCATAATGCGATATCCTCCAATAGTCCGTTTGGGGTGTTACATTCATCATAAGTGAGTTGCCTTCAATCTGCCAGTTTTCCGGCTCATTGAACCACTGCATTTTATCCAAGGTTTGTGCCATAGAGATACAGGGAGCAGAGAGAATTAACACACCGGATAATACTATTCTTGTCAGGTTATTCTTTGGGTTGAACATACGTTGATAGTTATTAAATTTTATTACCTTTGCAATTTGTAACACATTGATAGTGCAAAGGTAAGGCATTTACCGGCGCCCGGCAATACTGATTTATAACCATTTTACGCACACACAACCGATGGATGTAAAAAATGAGCTGAACGACAAATTCCTGTCTCAGGATTTCGGAAACAACGACCGGATTTCTGAAAACCTCAACAGTTACAGATTATTTGCCTCCGGATATGCCCGTATTGAAAATGCCATTGCGGTACTGAGCGACTTGAAAGAGCGCAAAAGCTATATCTATTATGGCGGTATGGCTCAGACCTTGGGTATGGACACCAAGAGCCAATGCAGGTGTGTTGATTCCATTTGGGAGGATGAAATATTCCGATGCATTTCGCCCCGCGACATGGAGAGAAAGCATCTTGAAGAGCTTAAGTTCATCCATTTTATACGGACTAAAACCAAACAGGATTATTCCAACTATTACCTGTCAAGTGTCCTGACCATGATTGACAGGGAGTGCCACAGGCATCTGGTTCGGCACAGGGTGTTTTATGTCGGAATACAACCCAACGGAAGCATCCGGCTGGCATTATGCCTCTACAACCTCACTGATGACAAATCCGATACCAAAAGTTATATCTGCGAGTCTGTGTCGGGCAAGGTTCTGCCTTTAGAGCAGCACAACTGCAACGATTTGGTTTCTAAAAGGGAAAAAGAGATACTTCGGTTCATTGATGAAGGGATGCTGAGCAAGGAAATTTCCGAGAGCCTTTCCATAAGCATACATACCGTCAACAGACACAGACAAAACATATTGCTGAAATTATGTGCCTCAAACTCCATTGAAGCGTGCCGTATTGCAAAACAGCTTAACCTCATATAGCTGAATTAACATCTTATGTTCATCATTGAGCCTATTTAACTTATTGACCGCAACACCCATTGGCATTAATAACTACTTTTGTGCCAACTCTCATTGCTGTCATGTATCGCTGTTTTGCATTCATCATCATTTTTGTCCTCTCGCTATCCGCAGTGGATGCTCGGGGCGCACAAAACCCCGTCATTGCCGACTCCGTAACCCGGCAGCCTCTCCCCTCTGCCTCCATTTTCAACCGTCACGGCTCCATGATAGGCTTAAGCAGCAACAAGGGCAAAACGCCCTACCTGTCTCCCGACAGCTACCCCATTACCGTGCGTTATCTGGGATTCAAAGAAAAATCTGTCGCTTTCCCCACACCCGACACCATATTCCTGCAAAAAACGGTAGCCTCTCTCCCCGAGGTGGTAGTAGAATCACGACAGCACAAAGTATTGCACATGCTCGCCTACGTACGCGAATACTCCACTCTCTCCACCTATACCGACACCGTGTTCCTTTTTCGTGAAAAAATGGTGGATTACATGCTTGTCCCCGACAAAAAAACCAAGTTTAAGGGATGGTCCAATCCCAGAATCCTCTCTTGCCGTTCCTACTACCATATCACCAACAACCAAGGACTTGACAGTGTCAGCGACATCAGCAACCATCATTTCTCCTGGTCCGACTGGATAGGAGTCGCCCCCTCCGTCCCGCTGCCTTCCGCGCTCCTGATTGCCGATGAGGCCACCGACACCGTACGTGGTAAATACAGCCCCACCGAAATCTGGACAAAACACCGCGACAACCTCATGGTGGATGTGAATGTGCTTGCCGACACATCCAGCCGCAAATGGGTGCCCAACCTCTCAGGCTTTTTCCGCAATAATCTTGATTTTGAGCAATTCCGCCTCCGCTTCAATTACAGTGATGTGACAGGCGACCGACTCTCGCCTCTTGACCTCACAGGCTATTCCTTCAACATTGAGTCCAACGGACGCGGTCATGCCATGTTCGGCTTCAACCACCTCAACGAGCAGTTTTTCGTCAGCACCTATGCCGAAGTATATATGCTTGACAAAGAATACATCACGCTCAAAGAAGCCAAGAAATGGACAAGCAGCAAACTCAATTTCAACGAAATAGGCATATATGAGCCGGACAATGTACCCCCGCTCCAACCAGCCATATCACAGCTCGTGAGCCGCGTCAACAGCATCAATCAAAACAAAATTCGGCTCGACATCCCGCCCGACTACCGCTACGTGAGTCCGCACAAAAACAACAAAAACTTCGCATTCGGCCATCGCGCCCTCGCCATGCTCAAGCAGCTCACAGGCATCACCCTGATCAAATCACACAAAAACATGCGCCACAACTGGAACGAGTTCAAGCACGACCGCATCCGAAAAAACAGCCGCGCCTATTGAACCCGCCGCCTTCCCTACTTCACCGGCGGTTGCCAAAACCATGCCTCGTCTGTAGTGATTATATGAGCATTGTCGTAGTTGCTGCCTTGGGGCACAAGAGCCACAAACTTGCCCTGACGGTGAGGATATGAAACCGTGCTCTCTGGCTCCGACTGGTTGAATGCATTTACCGACATGATATATAGGTTCTTGGCCATATATTCGTCAAGATAATACTCCTTGTCCTGCGTGTAGCGGTTATTCCAGTTGGCATCATTATTGATTGCCAGCGGTAGGTTGTGTTGCAAACGGTAGCGCACCTCGCCCGGATGAAGCAACGTGCCCTTCTCATCCATAACATACGCCGCAAAGGTAGGATCCATCCATATCCATTTGCCGAGCGATTCGCTCCAGGCCACGCATATCACATGGCAGTCATTGTCGGTGTCCCATGCCTTTGATTGACAAGTCACATAGCGTGCCGGAATCCCCTCCGCAAGAAGTGCTTCCGCAAGACTTATCGCCAAGGCGCGGCAATTGTAGCCGCAACTGTCGCGTCTTGCCGATTCGTAAGTATTCCTGAGGTTCCTCGCTCCGGGAGCCAGCCCGTTGCCCCCGTCGTGAGGAATATTGTTGTGAACCCAGTATAGCAGATTTTTGATGCGCGACACATCATCGCCATTACCCGCAACGCTGTCAAGGTTGAAATACTCGCGTGTTGCCGCCAAAAGCGAATCAGATGGGAGCGCATACTCCAGATTCGGCTTCTTAATCGTATCGGCCGCATAGCTGGGCGATGCTTTCAATATCTCAAGTTTGGTTTTCACATCATCGCTTGTGTTCCACGCATATTCCATTGCGCTTTTCAGACTCTCTGCCGACAACGCACATCCAAGTTCGGCCAACACAGGTTGTAGAATTTTTGCGGCACGATATGCACTTCCGCGCATCCATTTTGAATTTTTGGCACGAAGCACCTCCTCTTGCCACCGGGCAACGCGCTCCATGTCAGCTATGAGTTTTGCATTGCCTTTAAGTTGCGCCACTGTTGCCGCCGGAGTTAGGCTGTCGTTATACGCCATGAGAAACGCGCCGTTATTGGTAAAGCCCACACTGTCAGGCTCAACGCCTAAATCCACCACCACACTCTCAAACACTATTTTTTCAAGGCTCGGCACTCTGGATGTCAGTCCCGAGCCACCGGTCGATGACACCGGCCCACGGAATATAATCGATTTCAGTTTGGGGCAGTCCATTATAAGAGTGCAATCAAAATGTCCTATCATTCCGTTGAACACCACCTCCTCAAGATTCGGAAGTGCGTTTATCAGTGCTCCGGGCACATAATCCACATTATTGAATATAATTTTCCGTACATTAGGAAAATCATAGCCATCACCAAACTCATTGCCGAGGCGCCCAAACGTTCCCACATCCGGAATCACAATCTCCTCAGCATCCGCTGGATAAACAAGGCTGTCAGGAAACAGTACATGCCCGTCACGTATTGGCTCGGTAAAATAATCAGGCTTCTTTATCACCACATCCTGCGAAAAACACACTGCGGCACAAAACATGGCTGCAACAGCAAATATACTTTTTCCTTTCATACCCTATATCTTTTATAAGTCAGTATTACGGCATAGGCAATTCTACCCATTGCACAAAGCTAATTATTTTTTCATTCCCACAAGTCATCCTCCACCAAAATTTCCTCCCCTCCCTATCACTTTTCCCTTAGCAATCCCGGAATTAACATTCCGGCTATTGCATAAACCAATATTTTCCCATTATTTTACATTTTCTAACATCACTTGTGCCTATATGTACTTGAAAACAACTGTAGCTCTCTTGTTCTTTCTCGCTTATTTGTGCTTGCAGGCCGCTGAGCCTGTCAACACTGTCATCGGCAACATGACCGATCAATATATATTCGTCACCGACAAATCGGGGCTGAAACTCGAGTGCATAAAACAACACAAGTCCATCACATTCCTGGCCACAAAAACCGCCACAACTGCACATGCATCCATCAGCTACGATAACTTTCGAACAGTAGATAACGCCAAGGCCAAAGGGTCTAAACCCATTTACGGCAATGCTACAAGCGCAGGCATATTCTTTGACGATTCGCGCATGTGCATACTCCCCATAAAGCTTGACAAAGTGGGAAAAAGCATTACAGCTACATTCGACTGCACGCTCAAATCACCCGAACGGGACCATCTGGTTTTCGTGGGTGCCAACTATCCCGTCAAGCAATATACCCTATCATTAACCATGCCAGTAAGCATGAAAGACATTTACGATATTGAGGCAACCAATTTGCCTGAAAACGCATCAATTACCCGTGCACCTTCTCCCGATGGCAAAAATTGGGTTATAACACTTGCCGCTTCCGATTTGCCCGCATTGAATCTGCCATCCGATGCCCCCTCCCCCCGCCGCACACTTCCTTTGGTATGCTTTACCGGCATGTTTAAGGATGTAAATGACTTCTATACACGCATCCGCCAATACATTCTCCGTCAGGACCCGGGGTTAGAAAACGTGGCTGAAAAGGCGCGACAAATCACATCACAGTGCAAATCCGATGCTGAACGTATCGCAGCCATACATCATTGGGTCAACACCAACATACGCTATATAGTCATAGAGTATGGCGAGTTGGGGTGGGAACCCGAATTGGCATCCGTCGTGCTTCAGAAGCGGTATGGCGATTGCAAAGGTTCAGCCAACCTTATAAAGGCGATGCTGAATGCCGTCAATATTGACGGACGAATGGTGTGGATAGGCACCCGCAGCATCCCCGACGACTGGACTGCGCGCCCTTTGTTTTCTACCGGCAACCATATGATAGCCGCAGCAATTTTGCCCAGTGACTCCATTTTATATCTTGACGGCACGGTAGGAGCTACAGATTGCGGTTACTATCCCGGCTCCATTCAGGGCAAACAGACCCTAATAGAGAATGGAGACAAATGCATCATACACCGCGTTCCAATCTTGCCTCCGGCAAGCAACTGTGATGATGTTACCGTAAACTATACCATTGACGGCACCACACTTCACGGCAAATTCATCGAAACCGTTTCAGGCGAATTCAAGGCACGGCTTCTCAACTCGCTTAACAACACTGACCGGCGTTACCGCAACAAGCAGGTGCTCGGATTTATCAACGAGGGACGCAATACATGGGCTTTTGACAATGTCACGTTGCATAATGACACTGTCAACAACGGCCCCACTAAAATCACGGCTGAAGTGACACGCTCTGCAGGCATACAGAAAGTCGGCGACAACAGCTATCTGTCTCTTGACATCATACCGTCAATTCTCGGAATGATATTTGAGCTGGAAGATCGCACTGCCCCCGGTGAAATCAGTGTTTCCAAACGCCTCTCCCGCACCATATCCGTGAAATTACCCAAAGGGACAACTCTACGCGAACTTCCCGTCACTGTTCATATCAGCAATCCCACACTAACAGCCTCACTGGAATATACCTCCGACCAAGACACTGTTACTGCCCGCTTGTTGATGGATTTCACACAAGGCATAATACCTTTGAAAGAACTGGAAAATTTCAACAACGACATTCGCACGCTCTCCCGTGCAATTAACAACAAACTTGTTTTAGTAAACCAATAATCATTATGAATACAAAACCATTATTTGTGACTGCATTGCTCATGGCACTTGCCGCCTTCACTTCCGCCGCAGCAAACAACGAACCTGATGCAAAGTTTCAGAAAACTGCCGCACAGGAGGTATGGAATATGAACCTGCCGGAATTCAATGCCAATACATCAGTCCCGGACTCCCTTGCAAATGGATGCGCAGCAGTAATTATCGCTGAATACAATAGCATTGATGCCGGCAGAATTGAATCATCCCAAATGGGTAATTTTGTTGATGTGGAGCGAGGATATATCGGGGAAACCACTGTCAACCAAATACGACGCTGCATGGTCAAGCTCCTTGACAAAAGTGCGGTAGAATACTATTCGGAGTTTTCTTTTGACCCGAAAGAAAGCCAAAAAATCGGCTCAGGATTGGTGATTTATGAGTTTAATCAGGCATTCGGGGCTCGCATCTACAAGCCCAACGGCCTGTGCATTGATGTTGACCCCAAAGAGGTTGTAACCGTCACAACGGGAAAGGAAGAGTCTTCAAGCGAACATAAACTTGCCATTCCGGGCCTTGAGACAGGCGACGTGCTTGAGTTCTTCTATTACACACGCCGATACTTTTTCGGTGATCAGGGAATACGTACGAGCATTGACCTTGTGTCTAAATACCCTATCATGGACTACCGGTTTGTGGGCGCTTTTGACACCAATCTTACTACCGAAATATCCACATTAAACGGCATTACAGCCGGAATATTCGAGAACAAATCCACCTCCGACCGCAATATCATGTCACTGCATCTTAAAAACATTGAGAAATTTGACAATCCCGGATGGTGCAATAAAGCACGACAGATGCCTTTGGTACGCCTGAGCGTAAAAGACAACCTGTCACGAATATTCGGCACACCTGAAAGCGCACGTCGAGCAGGCATATATTTCAATCTCCCCGCACCGCTCATTATGGCAGAAGTAGCTGAAATTTTTGCAAAGACCACAATACCGGGCAGTGATGCCTCCAAAGCTTGGGGGTTGGTTAAGGATTACCGTCAGGCTCACCCTGACGCCACCGATTCACAAATTGCAGACGCGGCATGGCTCGCAGCCAAATATATGGCAAACGTGTCCAAAGAAAGCTACAACCAATGGGATGTGGTGTGCCTTACAAAAGACCTCCTTGAGAAAGCAAAACTCACCACAGAGGGACAGCTTGCCGTAACAACCACGCATAATGATGTTCCTGTAGAGTGCATCTCAGCCTATACACAAGCTACCCCGATGATCATCATGGGAGACCGTTATTATGTGGGCGATGCCAACACCAATTTCCTTCCCGGCGAACTTCCAGACGAATACCACGGCGAACAGGCATACATAATTGAAGGAGAACGGTCATCGGTATTCAACAACAAACAATTCTCCGTGGTCAATCTTCCCGACCATGCCTACAGAGAAAACACAGCCAATTATACAGTGGACATCACAATACCCGACCCGGATGCCACACAGCTTGATTTCACATACAAAGTCATAGCCAAGGGTGGCGGCACAAGCCAGTGTTCTATGCCATTGATGCCCGATGAAATAATCCCGCTTACAGAGGATTACCTCAACCTTCCGGCAAACAAGCGCAGCAAACGTGAGTTTGACAAGGAAGCAGTACTTTTCAACAAAATCAAGAAAGCTATTTGTGACCGAAAACCCAAATCTGACCTTGGACTTGAAAATTCTTCCGTTGATACCGTCATTGTAAGTAACTACAGTTACACACCCGGTTCACCTAAACTTGAATATTCAGTAAAGGGAAATGTGGACGGACTTGTATCATCGGCTGGTCCCGACCTGTTGGTAAAAGTGGGAGCCCTCTCAGGATCCAGAAACATAACCAATGAGCTTCTCACCGAGAAACGCACCATTGATATTTGCACATCTCGTTCGGGACAAAACAAATGGTCACTCAACCTGCATATTCCTGAGGGATATACAGTGGATGCAGCCGGGCTGGAATCATTGAAAGTCAACAAGAGCAACAACGCCGGGATATTTTACGCTCAGGCCAATTACGACGAGGAGCAAAACATTGTAAAAGTATCAGTCATGGCCATCAATGCACGCCGCAATCATCCCGCAGCCTTGTGGCAGGATTTCCTGGATCTGCGCCAAGCCGCCAACGACTTCTCCGAAACCACCATCGTCCTCCATCCCCAAAATAAAAGGCGCATAACAGACAGTCAAGGTGTCAGCGGGCGAGGACGGAATTGAAGTACTCAAGCTGGGGCTTGATGGAGCGCGCCCAATAGGCACTATTGTGCGCTCCGGGCGATGTGCGGTAAACATGGGGAATGCGGTGCGAATTGAGTGCGGAGTCAAGAGCGCAGTTTACGTTGTAGAAAAAGTCCTCTGTGCCGCAATCAAAAATTATGTTGAGATCACCCGGCTTCAACTCTGATACGAGCGATGCCACGGTATGATTCTGCCACTCCTCTGGATTTTTATCGCGCTCGCCAAGGGTTTCCTTGATGCTCCAAGAACCGGGCCACGGGGTGAAATCTACGCCGCCGCTCGTGGACCCCGCGTTGTGAAACAGGTCCTTATGCCTGATAGCCAGCCAAAGAGCACCGTGGCCGCCCATGCTCAGGCCGGTTATGGCCCTGCTTTGAGGCTGCGCAAGGGTGCGGTAATGAGAGTCAACATAAGGAACAAGTTCCTTGGTTATAAAACTCTCCATCTGCAAATTCTGACGCAACGGCGAATCAAAATACCAGCTATTCATTCCATCAGGGCACACGATAATGAGATCAAGCGCGGTGGCGATGCTGTCAAGCGGCACAAATGCGCCCCACGAAGTATTGTTGCCGCCGTGACCGTGCAAAAGGTAAAGTACGGGGAAATGCCTTGATGTATCAGTATCGTAATGCTCGGGCAATACTATATTTACGTTCATCGGTTTGGGCAAGCGGTCGGAAGGAATAACCACTGTGGTGGTGGAACCGAGATTGTCAGAGGGACGAAAGGCCGAAGCAAAGACAACAACCAATGCAATCAGCACCAATGATAGAGTTAGTTTTTTCATAACGGCATAGACATTATTTTCGGCGTAAAATTAGTACTTTTGCATCACTAACGCAAAAAAACACCAATACCAGACATGAAGATAGGAGTAATCGTGGCCATGGGCAAGGAACTTGACCTGCTGCTGCCACTGATGGAGAACGCCAGCGAATTACAAATCAACGGGTTTACCTTTTATTGCGGGAATATAGGCCGCGCAGAAATCGTGGCGATGAAATGCGGTATAGGCAAAGTAAATGCCGCATTGGGAACCTTTGTAATGATCGAGAACTTCACCCCCAAGCTCATCATAAATACCGGAGTGGCCGGTGGCACCGGCGGCAATGCGGGTATTCTGGATGTGGTTGTCGGCACCCGCATAGCCTATCATGATGTGTGGTGCGGTCCGGAGACGGAATGGGGCGATGCGGCAGGATGCCCGAGATTCTTTCACACGGCAGATTTTGTCAACTCACTGCCCTGCATACATGAGGGAGACACAGTGAAACACGGGCTGGTGTGCTCGGGCGACATATTCGTGAGCCGTCCGGAAGATGTGGAGCGAATCAAGAACCTGTATCCCGATGTTGATGCAGTGGATATGGAATCGGGTGCCATAGCACAGGTATGCTACCTGTACAATGTGCCCTTTGCATGCATGCGCGTGATAAGCGACACCCCCGGAGCCGATGACAACATAGCCCAATATGAGAATTTCTGGGAAGAAGCCCCCAAGCACACATTTGACATGCTCCGTCAGGTGATTCATGAACTTACACAGAACGAAAACACAGGTATAGAGTGGAAAAAATAGCATCATTCACAATCAATCATCTGAAACTGCTCAGGGGCGTGTATGTGTCGCGCAAAGACACCACGCCCAACGGTGATGTAATCACCACTTTTGATGTAAGGCTGACCGAACCTAACCGTCAGCCGGCATTGAGTCCGAAGGTGCTTCACGCCATGGAGCATCTTGCAGCCACATTTCTGCGCAATCATCCCGAATGGTCAAGCAAAGTGGTTTACTGGGGCCCGATGGGATGCTGTACCGGCAATTATCTGCTGCTGTCGGGTGACTACACCTCGCGTGATGTGCTTCCGCTAATCATTGAGACCATGGAGTTCGTGGCCAATTACGATGGCGAGGTGCCCGGTGCCACCCCGCGCGACTGCGGCAATTACTCCTACATGGATCATGAAGGAGCGCGCCGGGAGGCAAGGCGTTATCTTGACGAAGTGCTTCTGTGCGCTACCGATGCCAATCTCAACTATCCGGCCGAGTGAAGGATATACCACACATACGAGGCAAATTCTATATAGCAAAACTTATTGCGGAAGGCGAACACGAGACCCAAGACTTCAAATATGCCATAAGCGATGCGCGCAAGATAGCGCGTTCAATATCGGCTTTTGCCAACAATAAAGGAGGGCGACTGCTGATAGGGGTTAAGGACAGCGGGGCAATAGCCGGAGTGCGCAACGAGGAAGACATTTATGTGGTGGAGGCTGCGGCACAGCTTTATTGCCGGCCGGCACAGGAGCTGCGGTTCACCGCTTTCACCACCGAGGGAGGTGCCGTGGTGATACGCGCCGAGATACCCCAAAGCGCCACGCGTCCCGTGCAGTCGCAGGAACCGGACGGCAGCTGGCGCGCCTACTACCGGGTGAAAGACGAGAACATAGCGGCACATCCGCTGATGGTGCGCTCATGGCGGCAGGCCATAAGCCGCGAGGGACTGACAATGATGCTTAGCGAGTCAGAGCAGGCTGTGCTGCGTTATCTGCGTTCGGTGGACTCGGCCAGTGTGGAGCAAATAATGCTTGCGGCATCGCTCAGCCGACGCACAGCCGAGGAGATGATAGTGCGGCTTGCGACGATAGAGGTAGTGGAGTTTGTGCATGTGCGTGACGGATTTGAGATAGCCGTAATCACGAACGAATAATCACTATTGGGTATTCCGGCGACAAAAAATCATTATTTTTTGGTATTGCCACGACTTGCCGCATGGAGTAATTTTGTAACCGGATAAGTAAACGAATAAAGATATGTAATCTATCGCATAGCAACGCGACCGCTGTGAAGCCGGCCGCGTTGCTGCGTTATGATTGGTTATTGCGTATGCGACTCCTTGATGATCAGGAGGGTGTCGCCGGCGAGCAAACGGCGTTTGCCATTTGGCACGATATAGCGTCCGTCGCGCTTTATCATTATCACCAGTCCTTTTTCAGGCAAAGTGAGAGAACTGAGGGTGTTGCCGGCGGAAAGGTGCTCATCAGTGAGCACGAGCGTGCGCAAAGATGTGGGATGCTCATCGGCCAATTCAACGCCGAAATCGGGTTCCTCGTGCGCAGAAGTGTCAATCAGGCGCAATCTGCGTGCGGCAGATATGACGGTAGTGCCCTGAACGAGGAGAGACAAGAGGGTGACAAAAAACACGATATTGAAAATCAGACTTGCGCCGGGCACCTGCGCCACTACGGGGTAGGTGGCGAAAATTATGGGGACGGCACCTCGAAGTCCCACCCATGAAACGAAAACCTTGGTGCGAGGTGCGATACGGCGAAACGGCAGCAGGCTAAGCCATACGCTTACGGGTCGGCCCACGAATATCATGAAGAGGCCTATCAGGAATGATACGGCAGCCACCGACAGCATTTCATGGGGGTTGACGAGCAACCCGAGCATGATGAAAACCACAATCTGTGCCAGCCAAGTGAGCCCGTCAAGGAATTTGGTTATACTGCGCTTATGTGGCAAAGAAGCATTGCCAATCATCATTCCACAGATGTAAACTGCCAAATAGCCGTTGCCGCCGAGAGCGGTGGTGAGGGTGAAAGTGAGGAACACCACCCCAATGAGTATGATGGAAATCATGGCAGTGGCCTGACCGCCATCCTCATTATCGGACTTACTGCCTATGCGCCTATAAAATGTAACGAGCCATTTTGTGCCCCATCCTATGGCAACGCCCATAAGGCCGCCGACACTGAACTGCAACAGCAATTGGCTTAAAAGTGTGGCTGCACTGAGGGAACCGCCCATGACGATGGCTTCAATAAGAATGATGGTGAGCATATAGGCCATGGGGTCGTTGGATCCGCTTTCAAGCTCCAACATGGGGCGGAGATGATGCTTCAGGTGCACTTTGTGACCGCCGAGTATGGCGAATACGGAAGCGGAATCGGTACTTGACATGGTGGCCGCCAACAACAGTGACGGGAGCAATGCGAAGTGAATGTTGGTCCATGACATGCCGGAAAGCCAAAAGATGAAGAGGCCGGTGACAATGGCCGTAAGCAACACTCCTACAGTGGAAAGCACAAGACCGGGGGCGATGACAGGCCGGATGGAGGAAAGTTTGGTGGAGATGCCACCGGAAAAAAGGATGATGCACAATGCCACCATGCCAATCATCTGAGCCTGATGCATGTTGCCGAACCGGATGCCGAGGCCATCACAACCGAATGCCATGCCAACCAACAAAAACACCAACAACAGCGGCAATCCTGTGCGATAACTTGTCTTGCCAATGAGCACGCCTGCTATCAGGAGGATTGAACCCACAAGCATAATATTTTCTCCACTTATCTCCATATTATCCAGTTTCTCACAAAGATAATGAAAAAAAGAATAAAATAGTTCAGAATGTCAGTGTGCTCTTGCCGATCGTTGGCGGA
>HF985649.1:45414-46974 GCA_000431155.1 Bacteroides sp. CAG:927 | reverse complement strand
GGAAGTACAAGACATTTTTAAATGAAAGAGCCGTGACAACCGGAGTAAATATTTTAGAAAGATGTTTGCATATTCGTTAATATTGCGTAATTTTGCAACGTATTTATAGAATTGACAAACATTTTGTCACAAACAGGGCTACTTACACATAGTTATACATATATAATATGAAAGCATCAGAACTTATCGCCGATCTAACCCGACGATTTCCCAACGAGCCTGAATACATACAGGCTGTAGAAGAGGTGGTAACATCAATTGAGGATGTTTACAACGAATATCCGGCCTTTGAACAGCTCAACCTCATGGAGCGTCTTTGCATACCCGACAGAATCATATCATTCCGCGTAAGCTGGGTGGACGACAAAGGCAAAGTGCAAAACAATATGGGTTACCGCATACAGCACAACAATGCCATAGGCCCGTATAAAGGGGGCATACGTTTTCACTCGTCGGTCAATCCCTCCATTCTGAAATTCCTTGCATTTGAGCAGACATTCAAGAACTCTCTGACCACCCTATCCATGGGCGGAGCCAAAGGCGGCAGCGATTTTTCACCCCGAGGCAAGAGCGATATGGAAGTGATGCGTTTCTGTCAGGCATTCATCACCGAACTTTACCGCAATCTGGGTCCCGATACGGATGTGCCGGCAGGTGACATAGGTGTCGGAGGCCGAGAGGTAGGATATATGTTTGGGTGGTACAAGAAGATGACCCGCGAATTTACGGGCACATTCACCGGCAAAGGGATGGATTTCGGCGGATCACTGATGCGTCCGGAGGCTACGGGCTACGGCAATGTTTATTTCCTGCTCAATATGCTTGCCACCAAGGGCATAGACCTCAAAGGAAAGCGAGTGGCAATTTCCGGTTCAGGCAACGTGGCCCTGTACACAGCCAAGAAACTTATAGAACTGGGCGCACTGCCTGTGTCAATGAGCGACAGCGATGGCTCCATTTATCTTCCTGACGGTATGACTCAGGAACAATTTGACAGAATATTTGAGCTGAAAATGGCATACAGGGGCCGTATTCGTGAATTTGCAGAAGAGACACCGGGATGCCAGTATTTCCCCGGCGAGCGGCCATGGAAGCATGTGAAATGCGACATAGCGATGCCATCAGCCACACAGAACGAGATAGACGGCGATGATGCCCGCGCCCTGCTCGCCCAAGGATGCATAGCAGTGAGCGAAGGCGCCAACATGCCCTCAACCCGCGAAGCGGTGCATGAATTTATTGACGCACGCATTCTTTACGCTCCGGGCAAGGCAGCAAATGCCGGCGGAGTCTCAGTGTCGGGTCTTGAGATGGCACAAAACGCCCAGATGCTCCCATGGACAGCCGAAGAGGTGGACCATAAGCTGCAGCAGATAATGAAAGACATTCACACCCAGTGCGAAAAGTACGGGCGGGAAGATGACGGATATATCAACTATGTGCGCGGTGCCAATACCGCAGGCTTCATGAAAGTGGCACGTGCCATGCTCGCCCAAGGCATAAGCTAAGGCCACTGTAAATCACACTTTTTTCAAATACACGCAACGAGGCCGCTCCTGT
>HF985649.1:21063-45369 GCA_000431155.1 Bacteroides sp. CAG:927 | reverse complement strand
GGCCTCGGTTGTGTATGCGCTTAAGGGACGGCGTGTTTTAATGTATATTTTCCTGACTCTGATCCATTACCTGTCCGATACCCATATCCATATGGTCCATAATTTCGGTCAGATCCAGCAATGGAAGCGGGAAGTTGGCCAAAAAAGTATTGGCTGTGCGCAAAGCCAGCATGCCCCGCAAGGCTCCTACACTGACACTGAGCATAAGGTGAAGCAGCCCGGGAGGAAGAAGAATATCGCCATATTCTATATCCACAAGACCTTTGATGTCGCTGATTTCAAACCGTGCTCTGACAGCATAGTCCATGAGCTTGCGGATAACCTGAGAGCGAAGCGTAGTGTAATGAACGCCCACAGTTATTATTGCCTCGGAACTCTCACGGCACATATTGAAACTTGCAGAAAGTGCCACATTGACCTTTCCGCCTTCGTAACGCATCGTTTCCCAATGATGAATAACGGAAGCCCGTTTCACCTCGGAAATATCAATGAGCCGTATATCAAATTCGTCAGAGTGTTTCATACGCATTTAAAACAAGCATCAGCCACCTAATGTTTGGCGGGCTGATGCAATGGGTTTATGGACCGGTTAAAGCCGCTTATTTGCGACGATTGCGCACAGAGCGGGTGGCTCCGGAATTGGCAGCTCCTTTTGGAGCCTTGGCGCGCTTAACTTTAGTCGGTTTGTTTTTCTTCTTAGCCTTAGCATCCTTTTTGGGTGTTGAACGGCGTGCGGAAGCGCGGCGGGTATTCTTTTTCTGGTCGTCATTGCCAATCTCCTCGCCATTGGCAGCCGCTTCTTCAGCAGCCGCTTTCTCTTCCGCCTCAAGCTCGGCCTGCTCCTTGGCTTCGCGCATGGCGGTTAGTTCCTCCAGCGAGGGCACCCAAAGCTTCTTGCCGAAGCTGTCAAGACGCTGCTGGATGCTGTCCTGAGCATGCTTCAAGTCATCGGGATCGGGGTAAAGCTGCGCCATGGATTTGTTGCGGAGATTGCGCGTTTTATAAATATCGCCTTCATACAATCCGAGCTGGAAAAAATCGTCATACGTGCAGGTGGCAAGATTATTATCGTCGGAAGTGAAGATATTCTGGGTTGACAAATAGGGACGCAAATCATCCATCTTGATCCAGAACATGGGGTATTTCACTGCCTCAGTGCCAAAATCGTCTGTGCGGTGAAGTACCGGGCAGATGGCCTGGATGCGAGTACGCATGCGGTTGGAACGATTGTCAAACTCGTAGCGCTCAATGATATAATAGCTCAACACTTCATTGGCAGGCACATCGCTCTCTTCGATGGTAAACTTGGGGTGCTTTTCGCTGCTGCCTTTTGCATCGGAATAATAAATGTGGAAACGGTCAAGCATGTCGCGCACCTTGATGCGGTACTGGTCGGTGAACAGTTCGCGTCCGTCCAGATATTCGTAAGCTGCCAACTGGTCATTGGCCAACAAACGCATGATGATCCTGAACAGGCTTTCCTGACCTTCGGTTGGCTCTTCGGGGAAATATAGCGGAGTGTTCTTATCCTTGGTGAGATCAAGCTGACGATAAACCACCCTCATCCACGAAAGGTCGGCATCGCTCACAGGGGTCTCGGCCATGCGCGACTGCATGCGCTCGGTGACATTGGTTTGAGGATTCGTGCCTTTATTGCGGTCGCGGCTGCCGCCACGTCGCAAAACCGATGTTGATGTTGAATTGTCCTGCGCCATAGCGCCCACAGCAAAAGATGCAATGGTGACGGCAAGGAGTATATATTTATATAACTGTTTCATTGCTATGAATATATGTGTAATGATTTATCAGTTTACTATGACCTCTACGGGATTAAGCACACGCTCTACTCCGTCGGGACCTTTGGCACGGATGCGCGATATGTAGAAACGCTTGCCACGCGAAAGACGACGGAACGAATCAAGCTGACGCTGCGAGAACAGAGCACCGTTGCTCACCTCGGGAATAGCGTTGCCCATGGAGTCAAAGAATACTGTTTCAAAACTCAGGACCTTGAAATCGATATTGAGCATATCATCGTCAATGGCTGCATCGATGCCTTTGGCACCCATAAGAGTGGCCTTGGAAATGGGCCGTCCTCCTTTGTAACGCTCTGCCACACCATTGGCACCTGCATAGGATATAAATGCGACAGGATCGGGGAGCTTGCGCACACGGAATTTGGTGGTATTTACGGTCTGTGCCTTACCGTCGATTGTGGCTGTTACCGTCACAACCGCTTCGGTGCCGACCTTGGCGGGACGAGCTACGAAATGGTCGCCGCTCTTGGCGAGCGAGCCGTTGGTCATTGTGGCGCTTACGGCATTCTGAGGCACACCGGGAACGGATATGCTGATAGGGTTGTCAATTCCGGCATAAAGCACATTCATCATTGTGGCACTTACGGTGGCACTCGGCTCCATGACCACGTAGCTGGAACTGAAGGGATGGCGAGTGACGCTTCCGTCACCGTGCGGCACCTCCAGATAACCGGAATAATCAAACGAGCCGGTCTGTCCGGTAGAAATCTCATATCGGCCATCAGTATTGGCAAGCTGCTTGCCATTGATATAGATAGCGGGACGAGCAGTGGTGTCCACAGCAGCGAGCACAATATCGGCAGTGTAGCGACCGCCGCGCATCACCATGCGGCTTTGGGGAATGACGAAAGCATTAAGCTCGTTAACGCGAACATCGCCGGCATCCACCTGATTAAGAAGATATGCAAGAGCTTCACCCTCGGCATAGCGTATATCGTTCTGGAGCTTGGTGAGCAGCGTCACGGCGGCTACCACAGGCTGATTGTCAAATTTGGATTCTTCCCACAATTCTGCCATTGCGGTACCTTTGCGACGGAAAGGCTCAGTGTTAAGAGCGGCCTCGATAGATGCCCGCTTGGCGCTGTCGGTTACGTATTGCTCCACAAAAGTGCGATATTTTTCGATACGCTCGCGGAGTTTTGCACCATTGCGTGTGGTGGGATTGAGCATGATCACGGATGCAGCTTCCAAGTCGTCACGACCCTGAATGTCGGCGGGATTGCCATCCTCGCCATCAGCCTTGCGCACAATAGCGAGCTTGAGCGAATCAACCAAAGAGAACAATGCCTCGGACTCGTAGCGCACCTTTGAAGCCTTGTCATACCACACCTTGCCTTTTTCAGGGTTTTGCGCACTGAAAGCCTCCAGCTCGGCGTATATGGCGGAGTTGCGCCTGTCCACGCTCTCGTTGGTGCGCATCAGTCCGTCCTGCACCTGAGTGAAACCGTCAAGCACATCGCTTGACACGTTGAGGGCAAGCATCGCCGTCAGAACGATGTACATAAGATTGATCATCTTCTGACGGGGAGAAAGTTTTCTATTGCCTTGAGACATTTACTGCTATTCTTTTATGGGTTATGCCTTAGGAACTGAAGCGTCGGGAGCCGGTGCAGCAGGCGACTGCGGGGCCTGCTGGTGCATGGCACCGGGCATATTTCCAGGCATGGGATGATACATGTTGATAGTCATTGCCTGCAGCATCTGCGCATATACATTGTTGAGCTGCTGCATGTAATAAGCCATTTTTTCACTCTCTTCGCAGTAGCGTGCGCTCTGGTTGGCAGAGTTTTCATACATGGAGCTTATCTCCTTGATGCCACGGTTGACACGGTCAATTGCATCAAGCTGCGAAGACACGCTGCGAAGCTGGATTTCATATATGGTGTTAAGTCCCGATATATTGCGGTTGAGGTTCTGCATCTGCTCAACATAACCATGTGAGCTGGATGTGATATTTTCAGAATTCTCGGTGATGGCGCGATAGCTGTCAAGAAGCACTTCGCTCACAGAGTTGAGGCTCTGAGTGGTGTCCTTGAGATGCTGCATCTGCTCGGCTATTGCCGCCATTTGCGACAGATATTCCTGAGTTGCGGTAGTAAGTTCAGCCATACGGCTCAACTGATCGCTTGCAGCAGCCATTTTGGCGATGCTCTCGCTAAGCGAGCGGGAATCCTCATCGGTAAGCTCTATATCGGCCGGGACGCCGGCGGCACGCCGGGCCTGTGCGTCAGTGACCGGAGGGATGACCGAGCCGGAAGTCACGGAACCGCCGCCGTTGATGATAACGCCTGAACCGGTAGAGAAATCGGGGCGATCCTCGGGATCCTTTGTCTCAAGCACGGGGAATACCTGTTCCCAATTGTAATCGCGGCCCGGACGGTCAAAAGCAGTGAGGACAAACATCAGCACCTCGGTGCCCATGCCAATTGAAAGCAGAGTATTGCCACCGGGGAGGTGAAGGATTTTGAACAGCGCACCCCATATCACCACGGCAGCACCTATGGAGTATGCAAAGTTGAAAAAACGCTGACCGGAGTCGCCGGAGAGAAATTTCTCAATGCTGTTTTTATATCTTTTGATTTTTCCCATTGTTGGTAATCTATGTAATGTCGGTAAAAATTATTTCTTGACTTTTTGTCCTTTTGCAAATCCGATTTGCGAGCGCACGCATCGGAAACCGATGTAGGAACGCTGCTCGTTCTGGTATTCCCACATACGGATGTCGGAACGAATATTGTGCGCCACATCTTTCCAAGAACCACCACGCACAATCTTGCGCTTCATCTTATAGGGGTCCTCTTTTGCGGCATCGTAACGATATTCGGGATTCATGTCGGAAGTGAGCTTGCTCACACTCTCATTGAAGGCTGTAGAGGTCCATTCACTTACATTACCGGCCATATCATAAAGGCCGAAATCGTTTGGCGAATAGGTGCCGACGCGAGATGTGATAAGATGACCGTCCTGCACATAATTACCGTCCTGCGGCTTGAAGTTGGCATAGAAACAGCCTTTTTCTTCGGTGAGAGGAAGGTCGCCTTCCCATGGATATTTATTTTCATTGACACCGGCGCGTGCTGCGTATTCCCATTCGGCCTCGGTGGGGAGGCGATACGGCTCCACATAAACGCCCTGCTTGCCGAGCGAACGGCGAAGGAACTCGGTGCGCCAATTTGCAAAGGCATTGGCCTGCTCCCAGCTCACGCCCACAACGGGGTATTCACTGTAACCGCCGTGGCTGAAGTACATGCGCACATAAGGTTCGTTGTAGGCATTTTCAAAATCGTTGATCCATGCGGTTGTGTCAGGATATACATTAACTATGTATGTGTTCAGGAAATCGTAGTCACCGGTAAGGCCGCGTGTAATTGTTTCACGCATGATTTCTCCGTTGTCGGTAATCCATGCGGTATCCTTGGAGATGACAGGGATATCGGTGGGTACAGGTTTGTCGGTATTGTACTCACGACGCGCCGGATCCAAACGATTTTTGCGCTTGGCAGCCTCGGTGTGATTGTAAATTTCGTAGCGGTAATTGAGCTGAGTGGGGTCAAGCTCCTTGACTCCGGTAATGGGATTGATGCGATATACGCTCTCAATGGCACGCTGCTCATCCTCATTGGCGTTGCGCCAAGGAATAGGCTTGTTCCAGTTGAGATGAGGCTTGATGGGGTTGCCTTCCCTGTCCTCCTCAATTTTGAACTCCTCGTTGCCGCCGTATGCGGGATCGGCCAAACGCTCACGGATAATGGAGTCACGCACCCAGAAGACAAACTGCTTGTATTTGGAGTTTGTGACCTCGGTTTCATCCATCCAGAAAGCGTCCACACTCATGCCACGGCTGTCGGCACGGAGATTCCACAAACTGTCAGCCTCCTTAGGACCAATTTCCATGGAACCGCGACTCACGAGCACCATGCCGTAAGGCTGCGGCTCATTCCATGCGGTACCCCCCACTCCGGTCACTTCACCGCCGGAGGAGTTTTTGGAGCCGGTGGCGCAAGAAGTGACGACAGCGGCAGCAATTATGATAGTAAGGAGATAAATCGATAGCTTTTTCATAAGTTACATTATGCGAATACTCTTGTGTTTATTCTTGTTTTTGTCGGAGAAATCAAGCTTTAGGCTATATCCCGCTATTATCTCGTGGCTTCCACTTGAGGCCTTGGCGATGTCGCTCATAGGGTAGTCGTAACTATATCCCACATAGAAGCCTTTGTATTCGGCAGCAAGAATGGCACTAACGGCATCATTATAGCGGTAAGCCACACCGGCTGTCAAAAATTTTTTCCACCGGACACGTCCGGTGACCTCTGCCCGCCAAAAGTTAAAATCAGTTTTGAACATCATGGAGGGCATCACTTCAAATAACGTATTTTTTATCGGAATATTGCCACCGGCCATAAAATAGAGCGTGCGCTCAAATGTAAACTGGTATTTCTTCGGACCTTCATCGCCTTCACCGGAGCCCGATGTGGTGCCTCCGGCTACGGCATCGCTGCCGTTTTCGCTCTGGAAAGTGACCGTGGGGGCATTGACATGCTGACACGATACGCCTACCCACCATTTGGGCTTGGAGTAATAAAGTCCGACACCGAGGTCAAGAGCATTACCGCTCACATCGTTCTTGGGTATGGCATCATCGGTGGGCTGATGGTAATCGTTGTCATCAGGAATAAACACCTCGGAGCCCTTGAACACCTCATTTGCAAATCCTATTTGGAGAGCTCCGGAAAATTCGCCTTTCCACAGCTTGAACTTATATCCGGCCTGCAAACCGATATTGAGCGTGCGGAAAAGGCCGGCACTCTCACTTGACGCCACGATACCGAGACCTATGCGCTTGCCAAACAGCTTCAAAGGCGAATCGGCGGTGAGCAAAAAGGTGCGCGGGGCATGGTCTATGCCAATCCACTGCATTCGGCTTCCGGCACGTATGCGCACAAAATCGGTGCTGCCTATGGCACCGGGGTTATAATAGGTGGGCACTTCAAAATATTGGGTCATCTGACCGTCGGTCTGAGCAAACAATGCCATGCAACCCAATACCACTGCTCCGAAAAAAGATATAAGGCGCTTCATTCAAAGTAAAAAGTTAGGACCACCATCTGCGACTTGGCTTTGGTGATGGATTCAGTAAACTTCAGCTTTTCAGGTTCCTCAATGAGATCGGGACGATTGTGCTGGATAATGTCGGACAGCCCGAAACAGAACTTAATTTCAGGGTTAAGCTTGAAATAAGGCAAATAGAAGTCGCATCCAAAGCCTACGGTAAGATAGACATCGGTGGTTTTGAGTTTGAGATAATCACTGCGCTTCTTATTGACATCAAAAGCCGGCATTACGCCTGCCACTACATAAGGACGCGCATTGCGGAATCGCTGGGATGAGAATTTCAGATCTATCGGCGCAACGATAAAGGTTGATTTAAGATTCTGCTTCTCATCGGCACCTGTCACCACATCGTGCATCTTTATCTCGCGGTTGCCGAAGTAAAGACCGGGGGTGAAACGAAGACTGAAATAAGTGCTCAAACGCCACTCAAACAGTCCATTAACGCAAAATCCGGGAGAAAAAGCCGGCTGCTCCATGTACCAAGACTCGCCGTTAGGGGTCACAAATCCGTTGTGAGTAAAGGTAATGTCCTGAGTATGCACACCAACCGAAAAACCGAGATGCCACTGACGGTTATCGGCATACGGGCGATTAAGCAGTTTGTCGTTGAGCTTCTGAGCCGACAAGGGCGCTATACAGCCCAAAACCGCTATCAGCAATATGATTATCTGATGTATTTTCTTCATTACTTATCTAACGACAAGCATCTGTCATTATTGCCCTGAAGCAAGTGATTTGTGGAGTAATGAGGTGAACTGATAGTTCTTCAGCCCCCATCGGGGCGCTATGAGAAGTTCTGCCGGCGACTGCGACACAAAACGCTCAATGGCAATATCGGAGCGCAGCGTACGCACCACTTCACAGCACAAATCAACATACTCAGTTACCGAAAATTGCGGCACAGTGTAACGGCCCTTAGCCACATCGTCAGCCATGCGGGTGCCACGGATAAGCTGCAACTGGTGAAATTTCACCACATCCACCGGCAAAGAATTGACGGCCTTGACAGTGTCAATCATATCGGCCCGCGACTCTCCGGGCAGCCCCATGATAAAATGCAGTCCTACCGGAATGCCGGCCGCATGGGTACGCTGCACAGCCTCAACTGTCTGCTCCCATGTGTGACAACGATTGACAAGCTCAAGGGTGCGGTCATGAGCCGACTCCGCACCGTATTCCACCATAACCCACCGCCGCCTGTTAAGCTCGGCCAGATATTCAAGCAAGGGCTGAGGCATGCAGTCAGGACGGGTACCTATAATCAACCCGTCCACGCCGTCCACGTCCAGAGCTTCCTCATACATGGAAATAAGTCTGCCAATATTAGCATGAGTGCTGGTGTAAGCCTGAAAATAAGCCAAATAACGCATATGAGGATATTTGCGGGCGAAAAACTGCTTTCCGCGTTCCAACTGCTCGGTAAGGCTGAGTTTCGCCATGGCAAAAGCCGGAGAAAAGCTCTGGTTATTGCAATACGTACATCCTCCCCTCCCCACTGTGCCATCACGGTTAGGACACGACAAATGGGCGTTGACCGTCAGCTTCTGCATCTTCCCGGTGAAATGACCGCGAAGAAATTCCGCAAAATCCTTATAAAAAGCCTCACTCATAATTACATGAGCGGTGCCTGCGCACGCGCAAGAAGCCACATATCAAGAATAGTAACAGCGGCCATGGCTTCAACTACGGGCACAGCACGCGGCAACACGCAGGGGTCATGACGACCACGGGCCTTCAGTATGGCCTCATTGCCATTTACATCCACTGTGCGCAGCGGGCGCGACATGGTTGCAACAGGCTTGAAAGCGACACGGAAATATATGTCGCTGCCATTGGTTATGCCGCCCTGTATTCCGCCGGAATGGTTGGTTAGAGTTGTCCCTCCGCCAGTGCCATCTGGAACAAACTCATCCACCACTTCACTGCCAAATGATGCAGACCCGTCAAACCCCATGCCGTAATCAAAACCTTTGGCAGCATTGATACTCATCATGGCCGCCGCCAAACGAGCCTGAAGCTTGTCCATGACAGGCTCTCCTATACCGGCAGGACAACCGGTAATCACCCCGGTAACTACACCTCCGACGGTGTCGCCATCATTCTTCGCCTTCAAAATCAGCCGCTGCATTTTTTCGGCAACTTCTCCGTCAGGGCAGCGCACATCATTCCGGTCCACCATGTCAGGTGAATAACTTGTGTATGGATGGGGAACAGCTATATTGCCGACCTGAGATGTGTATGCCCACACATTTATGCCTATATGCCGTAGAGCCTGCATAGCGAATGCCCCGGCCACTACCCGTGCGATAGTTTCACGGGCCGAGGAACGGCCTCCGCCGCGATAATCACGAAAACCGTATTTAGCGTTGTAAGTGTAGTCAGCATGCGAGGGCCGAAACATGGTGCGCATTTCCGAATAATCAGAACTGCGAGCATCGTTGTTACGCACCACAAAACCGATGGATGCGCCGGTAGTGCGCCCCTCAAATATTCCGGACAGAATCTCAACCCTGTCGCTCTCGGCCCGCTGTGTGCTGAGCACACTTTGGCCGGGACGACGGCGGTCAAGCTGATGCTGCACCTCGTCAATGCCTATAGGCACTCCTGCAGGCATGCCGTCAATCACACCTCCTATGGCGGGTCCGTGAGACTCGCCAAAAGATGTAAACCGATATATTATTCCAAAACTGTTCATTGCTGTGTGGCTCTTATATTCATACTATTATGTCGGCAACCGTGCCGCCGACAAAACTGATAAGATCGGCCGGAACAATCTTGAATTGCAAGCCTCTTACTCCCGCACTCACATATATATGGTCAAAATCAAGAGCAGAGGTATGGAAAAATGTGGGAAACGGTTTCTTCATGCCTATAGGAGAACAGCCGCCGCGAATATACCCGGTCAAAGGCAACAGCTCTTTCATAGGTATGAGGTCGGCTTTTTTTACGCCGGCAGCCTTGGCGGCTTTTTTCAAATCGACTTCGGCATCTCCGGGCACCACGCATACAAAATGTTCGCCGGAAGTAGAGCACAACACAAGCGTTTTAAATACCTGACGAATATCCTCACCCAGCTCCTGCGCCACATGCGTGGCCGCAAGATTGGTCTCGTCCACGGAGTAAGGTATGAGCTCATAATTTATGTGCGCACTGTCCAGCAAACGAGCGGCGTTGGTTTTGTTTATTTTATTGTTGCGAGCCATGCTACGGACTGATTTAGATGCAAAAATACAAAAAATCAAACAATCAAAGCAGCCCGCGTGTTTAGAAATGTGAAATAATAACCAAAACAAGACAACACGTATGAAAAAGTATCTCTTAACACTTGTGGCAGCCGTAGGAATGGTTTTCGGCGCAAACGCTCAGAAAATGAATATAAGCGCAAGCTACGGAGGTTACACAATGATGGATGCCTGCAATTATCATGACAGCTGGCACGGGGTGAACACCGCATGGGGTGCAGTAAACATAGGGTTCAATGTGAAGGTACTTCCCAAGCTGTGGATAGGGCCGAGCTACACATACTCGTCAGCCACCACAAAGGGTCCCAATTCCAGCAAAGTGGCCTACCATGTAATCTTGCTTAACGGACGCTATGACTATTATTCCAACAGTATAGTAACCATGTATGCCCATCTAGGCATCGGTGCCGACATATCGCACCTCATGCCCTATTACGGCGATTCATACAACAAGGGGTACTTTGCCATGCAGATTTCACCTGTCGGCGCCGAGGTTGACCTCAATCGCAATTTCACTATTTTCGGTGAACTGGGATTCGGAACGCAAGGATTGCTGCAGGTAGGCGCAAGATATAACTTCTAACACATTTACAATATGAACGACCGATTAAGCTACGAAGAAAAACG
Organism: Bacteroides sp. CAG:927; assembly: GCA_000431155.1. Taxonomy (GTDB): domain Bacteria; phylum Bacteroidota; class Bacteroidia; order Bacteroidales; family Muribaculaceae; genus Paramuribaculum. The sequence goes on along the minus strand of HF985649.1, from coordinate 34,568 downwards.
CGAGCTTCCTGACAGCGTGTATGGCCTGCCTGAAAGACGCGAGTATCCGATGCCGGATGCCGCGCATGTGAGAGCCGCCGAAGCATACTTCCGCTATTGTCCGGAAGATTTAAAACCCAGACTGGCCAAGGCCATACTGGCACGAGCCAAAGAATACGGTGTGGATGTGGAGAGCCCCACCGTGTTAAGCTACGCCGAAGAATAACATTTTCCCCAAACCCATATTTACAGACGGAGTGTTGCGCAATGTGACACTTCGCTTTGTTTTTTATGTGTCCATGAGTTATCTTTGCGTCAGCTATGGAAGTAGAACTGCATCAGATACCGAATATAGTGAAGTTTGTGCGAACAGCATGGCAAGTGAGCGACGAATCACTCATGCTGCTTGCAGCAGAGATGCATGCGCAGCAGTTTCCACGACGCCACAAGATTGTGTGCGAAGGTAAAAAGAGCCATAAAGCATGGTTCATAGAAAACGGAATGACACGAAGCTATTGGCTTGTGGACGGGGAAGAAGTCACGACATCATTTTCCATAGGCGGATGCATAGTGTTCAGCATGGATGAGGTTTATTATTCGCAACCGAGTCAGGAATATGTGGAGAGCATAGAGCCGATTGACGCATACGGCATAGATGTGAGCCGTCTCATGGAGCTTGTAAGCACCAACAACGAGCTATGCAACTGGTGGCGCGTAATACATCAGAACGAATACCGGCGGATACATCAGTCGCACAAAGAGCGTCTGACCCTTGAAGCAGCGGAACGCTACAAGGAATTTTACCGCCAGTTTCCCGAGGTGTGCCGCCGCGCACGGCTCACAGATATTGCGTCCTATCTGGGAATAACAGCGGCCACTCTCAGCAGGATAAGAAGTCACAAAAATTGACCTACATCAATTTCCGTGTATTTTCAAAGCTATAACTTTGTGCCCATGGAAAAACCGCTCACACAACCCCGCTATGAAATTCTTGACGGCCTGCGCGGGGTGGCCGCAATGCTTGTCATATGGTATCACTTCTTTGAAGGATTCGCCACCTCCCCTACCGACCAAATGATGAATCACGGATATCTGGCAGTGGATTTCTTTTTTGTACTGTCGGGGTTCGTGATAGGGTATGCCTATGACGGGCGGTGGAAAAACGGCAAGATGACCGCATCAAGATTCATGCTGCGGCGCGTCATCAGACTTCATCCCATGGTAATACTCAGTGTGGTGCTCGGCGCGCTTGCCTATTGGATGCAAGGGAGCGTGAAATGGGACGGTACGCCTGTGTCCGTTTCCATGCTTCTGTTGTCACTTGTTTTAGGACTGATCCTTATTCCGGTGTATCCCGGCACGGGAGCGGAAGTGCGAGGCAACGGCGAGATGTTTCCGCTCAATGGTCCGTCATGGTCACTGTTTTTTGAATATATAGGAAGCATACTCTATGGCGTGGTACTGCACAGACTTGGCCGCACAGTACTCACATGGGTGGTGCTGCTTTCGGGCATAGGACTTGCATCCTGCGCCATAGGCAATATGTCTGGCGCATATCACATAGGTGTGGGATGGAGCATGGCCGACTGGGGGTGGATAGGCGGCTTCCTGCGACTGTCATTTTCTTTCGGTATGGGACTGCTGCTCACCCGCAATTTCCGTCCAAGGCGTATCAGAGGCGCATTCTGGATATGCTCGGCAGCAATTGCCATAATGCTGGCATGCCCGTATGTGGGCGGCCCCGAACCGTCGGTTGCCAATGCTGTATATGACCTCGTGTGTACTCTTGTGATTTTTCCGGCGGTAGTATATACAGGTGCGTGCGGCATGACCACCGACAGGTTTTCCACTTCGGTATGCAACTTTATGGGCAAATTGTCCTATCCGGTATATATAATCCATTATCCGGTAATGTACCTGTTTTATGCATGGGTGTGGGCCAACGGCCTAAGTTTTGGCGAAGTATGGTGGGTATGCGCTCTGCTGTTTCCGGGCATCATACTCATGGCATGGGGCGCACTAAAGCTATATGACGAGCCTGTTCGCCGATACTTGACCCGCAAGTGGGTGAAATGATTGTGAGGTACGATAAAATATCGTACCTTTGCGCAAACATTTAATATCCTCTTAGCATTATGAAAGTGGCTATTGTAGGCGCAAGCGGCGCCGTTGGACAAGAGTTTCTCCGAGTGCTCGACGAGCAAAACTTCCCTATTGACGAACTCCTGCTGTTCGGCTCCAGCCGCAGCGCAGGACGCACATATAAGTTCCGCGACAAAGAGATTGTCGTGAAAGAGCTTAAGCACAATGATGATTTCAAAGGCGTGGACATAGCATTCACCTCAGCGGGAGCCGGCACCTCCAAAGAGTTTGCCGACACCATCACCAAACATGGGGCCATAATGATAGACAACTCCAGCGCATTCCGCATGGACAACGATGTGCCATTGGTAGTGCCCGAGGTGAACGGCGAGGACGCATTCAACACCCCGCGCAACATTATAGCCAACCCCAACTGTACCACCATTCAGATGGTTGTGGCTCTCAAGCCCATCAATGACCTGTCGCCCATCAAACGGGTGCATGTGGCAACTTACCAAGCTGCAAGCGGAGCAGGAGCTGCCGCAATGCAGGAGCTTGAGAACCAGTATGCGGAATTGCAGCGCGGGGAGAAACCCACGGTGGAAAAATTCGCATATCAACTTGCATACAACGTAATTCCTCATATTGATGTGTTCCTTGACAACGACTACACCAAGGAGGAGATGAAAATGTATAACGAGACCCGGAAAATAATGCATGCTCCCGACATTCAGGTCAGTGCCACTTGTGTGCGTGTTCCCGTGATGCGAGCACACAGCGAGGCCATTTGGGTAGAGACAGAGAAGCCCGTGACTCCGGAACAGGCACGAGAGGCTTTCGCATCGGCTGAGGGAGTTGTGGTGATAGACAACCCCGCAAGCAAAGAATATCCCATGCCGCTTGACATAGCCGGCAAAGACCCGGTGTTTGTGGGACGCATACGCAAAGACATCTCCAATCCCAACGGACTTGCTTTCTGGGTAGTAGGCGACCAAATCAAAAAAGGAGCCGCCCTCAACGCCGTACAGATTGCACAATACATGATGGCTCACGGGAAAAAATTCTGATAGGTGCTTCTGTCGCTTGCCATTCCAGCCGCCCATCCCCTCATAACATCACCAGTGGCTATATTTCTGGTGGTGCTCCTTATCATGCTGTGTGCCCCCATGATCCTTAACCGGCTCAAGATACCGCATGTGATAGGACTTATACTGGCAGGCGTGCTCGTGGGGCCTCACGGCTTCAACATACTGGCTCGCGACATGAGTTTCGAGGTATTCGGTCAGGTAGGTATTCTGTACCTGATGTTTCTGGCCGGCCTTGAAATAGACATGTATCACCTCAAGCGCAATATAGGGCGCGGAGCCGTTTTCGGACTGTACACATTTTTTATACCGCTGCTAATCGGAGCTGCCGGAGCGTATATCTTTTTGGGACTTGACCTGCTCACATCCACATTGCTTGCGAGTATGTTTGCAGCCCACACGCTTCTTGCCTACCCCATAATCTCCCGACTTGGTCTGAGCAAAAATCCGGCAGTAATAATAGCCATAGCAGGTACAATATTCACGGTACTCGGCTCACTGACAGTGCTTGCCGGCGTGGTTGGCGTATGCCATGACGGAGCATTTTCCATACTCGGCACACTGAAACTTCTGGCAATGCTGGTGATATACTGCATACTGACGGTATATCTGTTTCCCCGCATCGCACGCTGGTTTTTCAAGCGTTACAGCGATGGCATAATGCAGTTTATATTTGTGCTCGCGGTAGTGTTTGTGGCAGCGCAAAGTGCCGTAGCCATAGGCATAGAAGGTGTGTTCGGTGCATTCATGGCCGGACTTGTCCTTAACCGATATGTTCCGGCGCGATCACCATTGATGAGCCGCATAGAGTTTGTGGGAAACGCCATATTCATCCCATATTTTCTGATAGGAGTAGGGATGCTGATAAATATGGGCGTGCTATTGAAAGGATGGAACACGGTGTATGTGGCTACAGTGATGAGCGTTATAGCCATGGGGAGCAAATGGCTTGCAGCATATGCAGCCCAACGTACCTATCATCTGAAACCAATAGACCGCTCAGTGCTGTATCAACTCACAAATGCCCATACCGCCGTGGCTCTGGCTGTGGTAATGATAGGCTACAACATGCATATTTTCGGCGAGGAGATACTCAACGGCACAGTCATAATGATTCTTGTTACGTGTACGGTGTCATCCATAGGCACATCACGTGCCGCTACAAGACTCAAGGTGCTTGAGATGAGCGACAGCAATGTGGAAAAAGCAGCCCGTACCGAAAGGCGCAAACCGATAAACACACTGATAGCCGTTGGAAGCCCGCTCACTGCGCCCGAGCTTGTGAATCTTGCAGTGATGATGCGCGGCACCGTGAGCAAACGCAGCAGCCTGTATGCGCTTCATGTGCGAAACGACAACACGGCATCCTCGCGTGCCGTGAGCCGCAACTCGCTTGATGTGGCGGAGCAGACAGCAGCAAGCGCGGATGTGAAACTCAGTTCGCTTGAGCGTTACGACATGAATTTTGTGACGGGAATGATCAACACCATTGAGGAACGGGATATTACCGATGTGGTGATAGGCCTGCACCGACGCAACGCCGTGATAGACTCATTTTTCGGTGACAAGCTGAGCCGCTTGCTGCGCGCCACCAACAAAATGATAGTGATTTCCCGCTGCTTTATCCCCATCAACACCATAACACGCATAGTAGTGGCCGTGCCTGAAAAGGCTGAGTATGAAACAGGGTTTGTGCGCTGGGTAAGCGCATTGGGCAATCTTACCCGCGATGTGGGATGCCGCATAATATTCTGCTGCTATGCGGCCACACGCAAGTCAATCCACGCAGTATTGCGTCACGGCGAATATGATATACGCTCAGAGTTCCGCACGATTGAAGCATGGGACGATTTCATACTGCTAAGCAACAAAATATTGCCTGACGACCTTTTTGTGGTTGTGAATGCACGGCGCACATCGGTGTCATTCACATCGGATCTGGACACACTGCCTCAATTTCTGCAGCGATATATGGCAAGCAACAATCTGCTCGTGCTTTACCCCGAGCAATTTGGCGACGAATCGCCTGTGCCCACTATGGCCGAAACATTATCAACTGATGTTGTTGCCGCTCCATCACCGCTATGGCTAAGCCTTACGAACAAGCTTCGTGCCTTAATTTCGGGCAAGTCATCACGCACACCGAAAATAGATTTGTAACTCGGAGTGCCGATAAAATATTGTCACTGCTATTTCAGTAAATTTTCGGGCAAAACAGGCATAGCGCCATGACAGGAGCATACATAGGCCGACACATCTACTGCCGTGCGGTGAGCCTCGGACACGCTCTTGCCTTTAAGCAAAGATGATATGAATGACGCCGTAAAGGAATCGCCCGCACCTACGGTATCAGCCACCTCAACACGCGGAGTAGGCAAGAAGCTCATGTGATCCGGTGTAAAAACATAGCTGCCTTCAACTCCACAGGTTAGAACCAGAATGTCAAGATTATATTTATCCAACATCATCCGGCATACGCTTTTAAAGTCTGTTTCGGGAATTTGAAACATGCGGCTGAGTATCACCAATTCCTCATCGTTAATTTTCAGCACGTTGCATAGATTCAGCGATGATTCGATGATTTCGGGAGTATAGAAATTCTGACGGAGGTTGATGTCAAAAATTCTGTACACACCTTTTTCCCGGGGCATAGCGTCAATAAACTTCCGGATAGTGGTGCGTGACACGATGCTTCGCTGTGCCAATGACCCGAAACACACAGCCCTTGTCTCCCGAGCCAGAGCCTCCAGTTCGGGCGTGAAAGGGATATTGTCCCACGCCACATTTTCTTTAATGTCATATTGCGGCACACCCTTTTCATCAAGCTCAACGGTCACGGTGCCGGTAGAGTAACCGACTGTTGGAATTTTGCAATTAAGCTGTTTCTGAAGGAAATGTTGCGTAAGTTCATCGCCCAGCTCATCTTGCCCCACAGCCGAAAGCACACAGCTGTCAATTCCGAACTGACTTACATGATAAGCGAAATTGGCCGGAGCACCGCCTATTTTCTTTCCATCAGGAAGCACATCCCACAACGCTTCGCCAATGCCTACTACATAATGTGGATTCATATAGATATATTTTTCATTGATACAGCAAATATACTCTAATGTTATAACATATGACATCGTCACAGATGTTTTTGTTATTTTTAACAACAGCAGTTCTCATAATATGAGCAGGTTTGCGTATTTTTGACAAATATAACAACTTGACCATGAAAATAACCCGACTAATAGTTGCAGCCATAGTGCTGGCATCCAGCACATCCATAATGTCCCGCGATATACTGTGGTTTGACACCCCACCGACCGAAAAGATAGAAGCACCGTGGAAAATCCACGACATGAGCTCCAATTACGACAATCCCGACACTATATGGGAACGGCAGTCGTTCCCCATAGGCAACGGAGCTTTCGGAGCCTCAATAACCGGAGGCATCAACCGCGAACGCATAGTGCTCAATGAAAAATCATTGTGGCGCGGAGGTCCCGCTACCGGCGTGGAGCGTTACTGGGATATGAACCGGGATGTCAATCCGACCGTTTTGGATTTGTCGCGCCGATTGATTCGCCAAGGGTATTATGATATTGCAGACAGCGTGATTTCCGCAGAATTTCGCGGCAAAATTGACTATACATCCGATGTGTTCGGCTCGTTCACAGTGCTGGGCGAAGCTTATGTGAACACCGGCATCCCTGATAAGAAAGCAAAGAATTATCGCCGCGAACTCGCTTTGGACAGTGCATATGCCGCAGTAAGTTTCGATGTTGGCAAAGCAAAATACCGCCGCACTTACATAGCTTCCTATCCCGACAGCGTACAGGTGTGGCGCTATACCAGCACGGGAGCCAAACAAAATCTCACATTCTCATTCTCAACCCCACAACATCTGCTGGAAGTGATTCCAGAGGAGAATGGATTGCTGTGGCAGGGCAAACTTGACAACAACGGCATGCGGTGGGCACTGAGAGTAATGGTACGTGCCGTAGGCGGAGGCAAGGTGTCAGCAGATGCAGCAAAAGGTGAAATAAAGGTACAAAACGCCAATGATGTGGAATTTATATTGGCTGCCGCCACCGACTACGCCATGAATTTCAACCCGGATTTCAAAGACCCATACACCTATGTCGGCTCAGACCCGGTTCCCGTTGTAAACCACCGCATCAATGCTGCCGCGAAACTATCGTGGGCGCAACTGATGGACAACCACTACAAAGACTACAACTCGCTATACGGCAGGGTGAAGCTACAGCTAAATCCTGAGGAAGAGGTTTGCCAGCTGCCTACCCCGAAACGCCTCGCACGCTACCGCGACGGAGCAACCGACGCAAATCTTGAACAGACATATTTCAACTTCGGCCGCTACCTGCTTATTGCATCATCGCGACGCGGCTCACTGCCGGCAAATCTACAGGGCCTGTGGCACAATAATGTTGACGGGCCATGGCATGTGGACTACCACAACAACATCAACCTGCAAATGAATTACTGGCCTGCCACCTCAACCAATCTGCTTGAGTGCATGGAACCGTTTGTGGATTATGTGCGCACCCTTGTGGTACCGGGCCGTGCAACAGCACAAAAATATTATAAAGCCCGAGGCTGGACAGCTGAGGTAAGCACAAACGTGTTCGGCTTCACAGCTCCCCTGTCTTCTCCCGACATGTTCTGGAACTACAACCCTACAGCCGGTCCGTGGCTTGCCTCCCAAGTATGGGACTATTACGATTTTTCACGTGACAAAGAGTGGCTGCGTACCAAAGGGTACCCACTGATAAGCGAAAGCGCAGATTTTGCGATGGATATTCTTACCAAAGACGAGGACGGCTATTACACTTCCGCACCGTCTTATTCGCCCGAACATGGCACGGCAGACATGGGCGCCACGTATGCCAATGCTGTGACACGTGAGATTCTGCATGCCGCCATCACCGCCGCCAAGGAGCTTGACATCGATTCCGCACGTGTGAATGAATGGCAGCGCGTACTCAATCACATCACTCCATATCAAATAGGACGACTGGGGCAACTTCAGGAGTGGAGCCGCGACATTGACGACCCCACAGACAAACACCGCCACACCAACCACCTGTTCGGACTTCATCCCGGCTCATCACTTGATGTGAAAAAGATGCCAACGCTTGCCAACGCCGCCAAGCGTACTCTACACCAGCGCGGCGATGAGGCTACCGGCTGGTCTATGGGGTGGAAGCTCAATCACTGGGCACGCCTGCATGACGGCGATCATGCCCATACGTTGCTACGCAACCTGCTGAGCCATGGCACCGCCACCAATATGTGGGACATGCATCCGCCATTTCAGATAGACGGTAATTTCGGAGGTACTGCAGGAATAGCAGAAATGCTGATGCAGAGCCACAATAACCGCCTAATGCTGCTGCCGGCACTGCCCGGTGAATGGGAAAACGGCAGTGTGACCGGCCTGCTGGCACGCGGAGGATTTGAAGTTGACATAAAATGGCATGACGGCCAGCTCACTTCTGCGCAGATACGCTCTCTTAAGGGCGAACCGTGCCACGTGATTTACGGCAACCTTGAGGCTACATTTCCTACCGTTGCAGGCACAACATACACTATCACTCCAAATGACGGAGTGCTGACAGTGAAATGAGCCGCCTGCTGCACTACAATCCTGAAAACGACCTTGCCCTTGCATCCAATGCTCTGAGCTACACACCTACTGCGGCAGCACAGGAGATACGCCGCAGCGGCGCTTTATTGCCATTGTGGTGGAGCGAGCCTGGCGACGAGGTAATTGTAACGCCGAATCTTATGCCCACGGCAGAAGCGTTGTGCGAGAAATGGCATCTTCCCGGCAAACCGGTAGTGACCACTACAGCATCATGGGCCATGCCGTGGGGATGGAGCCGCTCCACCTTACGCGAGTTCAGGAGCATTGGACTGGAGAATCTGCCTTCGGATGAACAAGTGCAGGCAATACGCGATCTGTCGCACCGCCGCACCTCCATAACCCTACTGAAATCACTCGGAATAAGCCCCGACATGCTACCATTGCAATTCAGCGATGCCGATGCGGCCATTGCCGCCGTCAGCTCCATGGGCAATTGTGTGCTGAAGATGCCGTGGAGCGGCAGCGGAAGAGGCGTGTTCCATTCCAACCATATTTCACGCACCATGCTGGAAAAAACCGTGCGCGATGTGGTGCATAGACAGGGAAGCATAATAGTGGAGCACGAGCTTAAGAAAGAGCGTGACTTTGCCACCCTGTTTTACTCCGACGGCCAAAACATCAGCTATCGGGGGTTGTCGCTTTTCATCACCGACAGCCACGGGCATTACCAAGGGAATATGCTCATGCCACAAGTGCAGCTCGCAGAATTTTTGGGCGTTGAGATAGCTCCAATTGCCACTGCGGTGGCCGAAAAGCTCACTTCCATCATAGCACCGATGTACCAAGGATGGTTGGGTGTGGACATGATGCTGTACAAAGACGCATCCGGGGACACAGCTGTGTGGCCATGTGTGGAAATCAACCTACGCATGACCATGGGAGTCCTTGCCCTTTATGTGGCAAAGCGAGTGACAAATTACGGCAACAACGGCCTGCTGACGGTATCAAAAAACGGACGGTTTCCCGACGGAATAAATCTTTCACCCACTTCGGGGAAGGTACAATTTACCGTGCAGCCCGCGCGGTAAAGCAACATCAATATTGCAAAAGAAATTGATACAAGCGATGGAGGGGCAACCCCATAACATTGTAAAAGGACCCTTGAATAGAATTTATACCGATACACCCTATCCATTCCTGTATGCCATAGGCTCCGGCTTTGTCCAGTGGATGAAAATGCCTGATGTAGTAGTCAATCTCCGTGTCAGTAAGCTGAGCAAAGGAGACTTGGGTCACGGCACTGAATGTGCGTATTTCCCCTCCATGCACGCATACACTCACTCCGGTAACAACCTGATGAGTACATCCCGACAGCAAATGCAGCATGTGTCGTGCATCAGCTTCGGATGATGGCTTTCCAAGAACCTCATCATGCGCTATAACCACAGTATCGGCCGTAATCACAAGCTGGCCGGGAAGCATCATATTGTCGCGGTAGTAACGCGCTTTTAAAGCCGACAGGTATGGAGCGACCTCAAGCGGAGCAAGAGTGGAGGGATATGTTTCGTCCACATCCACACTGCACTGCTGGAACTCCAATCCGAGCATGGACAACAGTTCACGCCTGCGGGGTGACCCGCTCGCGAGCACCACGGAATATTTTTTCAACCGGTCCAACGGATTATCCATCACCATCCGAAAGCTTTTTCATCCAGCACCCACAAACCCTGCGCCCGTAGTATCTGTTCCAAAAGGTCGCGAGCCACACCATATCCACCGTTAACCGGACTGATATAATTAGCAATCTGCTTTATATCCCACGCGGCATCCTCGGGAGCCACCCGCAAACCCACCATGCGCATCGGTTCAAAATCAGGCACATCATCGCCCACATACGCCACTTCGGCGGCATTAAAACCGTGCTCACTCATCCATTGCTCCAATACAGGAGCCTTGTGTCCTGCGCCGGTGAACACATCGGTAATGCCCAACGTATTGTAACGCACACGCACAGCATCCGTGGCCGCTCCGGTGATAATGGCCAGCCTAAGGCCGCATTTCACCGCAAGCTGCATGGCATAACCGTCCTTGATATTCGCCATGCGTCTGGGCACACCATCACTTCCCATGGGAATGGTGGACGGCGACAACACGCCATCCACATCAAACGCTACTGCGCGAATGCGCTTCAAATCATAATTAATCGAGCTCATATTGCTTCATGATACGCTTTGACAGATAATCATAGAGGGCGGCATCTTCGGGCGATAACATGGCTTTGTGCCGCTCCATCACCGCAGTGTCACCACGCCTTGCAGGTCCGGTCTGTGCCAACGCGGGAGCCACGGTCATTGCCTTGCGCAAAGTTTCCTTAAGCAACGGCTCAAGATAGGTGATATCCAAAGACGCCTGCTGCCTTAAAATATTGTCGGCCACGCTCCAAAGATGATTGGTGAAATTGCAGGCGAAGACCGCCGCACAATGCAACCGCTTGCGCAACTCGCTATCGGCATGCGACACGTTTTTGGTTATGCTTTCGGCAAGTGAGCGTATAAACTGCTCTGTGGCAGGATTGCTGCCCTCCACGAACATAGGCACGCAATCCATGCTGACATCCACCCCCTTGGAAAAAGTCTGCAACGGATAAAATACTCCATAATTGGATGACAAAGGAGAGAGAGTTTCTGCCGCCACACCACCGGAAGTGTGCATCCACACAGCATTGTTGTGAGGAAATTGTTGCGCGACGGAAGCCACAGCATCGTCTTTCACCGCCACAAGATACACATCGGCATCGGGTATAACCTGCTCCACACTGTTGACAGCATGAGCCTGCCGCAACTCATCGGCCAACCACTGGGCATGCTCAAGAGTAGGGCTATATACCTGCTGCCACACCACTTTGCCTCTGCGCTCCAAAGCCGGACCGAGAGCCGAAGCCACGGCACCGCTGCCTATAAGCACTCCGCGCAAAGGTTCTGTCACTGCTGCTGTTCCGGATTCCATGAGCCAATATGCACCTTTTCCCAAAACAGCTTGTCGGGATTAGCGGGTTTGCGATCCTCGTCCTTGTGACCGAAAGTCATGATGCAGAGCACTGACACTGTTGCGGGGATACCCAAAAGCTGCTGCACGTACTCTTCACTTGGAATGCCATCGGCAGTGAATCGTCCGCGAACCTGAATCCAGCAAGAGCCCAAGCCGAGGTCGGCAGCCTGAAGCTGCATGTAAGCAGCCGCGATAGAGCAATCCTCCACCCACGGATCAGTGACAGTACTGTCGCCACACACCACAACAGCCATGGCACAACCCTTGACAGGCATGGCCCCGGAAGGCTTGCATCCGGCAAGACGCTCCAGCATTGACGGGTCGTCAACAGCCACAAACTGCCATGAGCGGGAATTTTTGGATGTGGGAGACAATAAAGCCGCTTCAAGAATAAGTTTTACATCATCAGCACTCAACGGCTCGGATGTATAGCGGCGAATGGAGCGACGCTCCAGCAAAAGTTGATGCAAATCGGTCATAGAAAAATATGATGAGAGCCAACAGACTCAGATAATATTATCGGGAATATACCCATGCATCGGGATGACGACGGGCAAAATCGGCATCAGTCATTTTGAGTCGAGCAGCCTGTTCTGCATTGTTGCCGGTGGCTATGTACACGCGGTAGCGGCCATCACGCTCCAATATCCTGAGTCCGGATTCGCCACTTTGGGCAATATATTTTTCGGCACGGCGGCGCGTTTCACATGACGCAATCACAAGATAGCACCGGGGTTCCTTCACCACGTGCGGCTTAACAGCCAGACTTGTGCTGTCGGAAGTGGAAGGAAGCGTGAAAACAAGAGTGCTGTCAATAGGGGCCGTAATCTCCCGCACAAGAGTCTGGGCTGATTTCGGTGCAGTAATCTCGGAAGTCATTACCGCAGCAAAATCAGTGGAAGAATCATCCACAAGCACCGGAGTGCTCAACAAAACACCCATGCCCAAAAGAGCGGCAACAGACGCGGCGACTTTGGCAGCAGCAACTATGCGACGGCGCAAATCCACATGCAGAACATGCTCAGGTTCATTCTCTTCAGGCTGAGATGCTGAAACATCCGCAACCGGCAGCACAGCCACATTAGGCAGTCCCCGGTAAGAGGCAGCCACAATCGGGGCATCCTCATCAGGCTCAAAGAGCATGGCACCGTTGGATGATTTCACGAATTTGCCTATGCGCGGCATGACAAGTTCACCCAACACATCCACCCGATGAAAATACATGCTGACTTCATTGGCAATCAATGCCACAGAAGCATCATAGTTGATTCCCTCGCGACGAGATATACTGGATGCAAGCATACAGTCATTGTGTGCCACTTCGGGATTGAATCCAAGCACACGCGTAGGAGCCAACAGCTCAGAGCCATCGGATGACAAACGGGCACCAACGTGCTGCGACACAAATGCGCCCCAGCCCGGCACTATCACGCACTCATGGCATGTGAGCAGGTATCTTATATGTTCGGTTACTGAAATCACGGTTACAAATTTACGATTTTTTTAGAAATGCCGGTACTGATGCAACAAGTTTTTTTAATACTAAACAAACAGTTCGGCCAATTTTTCCAAGCTAATGATACTGATAATCAACAGCCCGTCAGGGGTGTAATTCGGTGCCGGAAGAGCAAACAAATCGGCGAGCAATTGTTCACGCTCGGAGCTACTGAGCGGAGAGCCATTTTTCACAGCCTCAGCACGTGCCATGCTGAGAG
>HF985649.1:0-21011 GCA_000431155.1 Bacteroides sp. CAG:927 | reverse complement strand
CACAGCATCGGTGCCGTTTTCACCCCCGGTCTCGGCAGAATCCAGTATCTGCATCACCGTTTCCACCGGATTGGCATGACTGAGCACCGAAGGCACCCCACATATACTCCAGTCGTTATCGCCAAGAGGCGCAAGATCAAAACCGATGGCACCAAGTTCGTCCAAAAGCCCCTCAAGAATGGCAGTCTGAGCTGCCGTAAGCCGAAGGACCTCCGGAAACAACAGGTTTTGTCCTACAAAATCACCGGTACGCCACATGCTCATGTAACGCTCATACAGCACCTTGAGATGAGCACGATGCTGGTCCACAACCATCACCCCGCTTTTGGCAGGGGTGAGTATATATCGGTTTTTTACCTGAATCCCAGCACCATCCCCGGGCTGATAAGCCACGATTGGCGCATCCATTTCGGGAAGAACGGCCTCTTCATCGGCCGATGCCATCAAATCATTAAGGGCACTTCCCTTGACTTGCACATCGGATTCAAGAACCGGCTCAGGAGCCAATGAATCCCCGCGCCGTGATGCAAAATCCGCATACATTTTTTCCCAATCGGGCAACGATGATGCCACGCGGGTTCCCCGTGCAGAAACAGAGGATTGTGAAGCCGGTTCCGCGCCATTGTCAGCAGGCATATCAAACGGATTGTAGTTTGAGTCCAGCTCAATATTTACGGATGCCTGCGCGGCAGGGTCAAACACCGGTATTTCAGGAGCATCCTGCGTATCAAAATCTATGCCGGGCATAGCGTTATAGCGACCCAGAGCCTCCTTTACAGCAGCTGTGATTATCTGCCATATAGCAGCTTCGTTCTCAAACTTAATCTCGTTTTTGGTAGGATGGATATTAACATCTATGGAATCGGGATCCACAGTAAAATACAGGAAATAATTAGGTTGCTCATCGCTTTTTATCAGCTCTTCGTAACACTGCAGAACAGCCTTATGGAAATAAGGATGACGCATGTGGCGTCCGTTAACAAACAAATATTGCAACGCATTGCGTTTACGTGCATGATCGGGCAGGCCCACAAAACCCTCAATACGAACTATCGAAGTGTCGGTATTTACCGGAAGCAGCTGCCGGTCAAGAGAATGTCCGAACAGATCCACGATGCGTTGCTTCAATGTGCTTCCGCGCATTTTGTGAAGAACCGAATCATTGTGTATAAGCGTGAAATCAATAGTATTATTTACCAATGCAAGCCTTTCAAACTCACGCAAAAGGCTACTCAGCTCCACAGAATCTTTTTTAAGGAACTTTCGACGTGCGGGGACATTGAAAAACAAATTTTTCACCATCATGTTACTTCCCGGAGCGCAAGCCTCGGGTTGCTGGCTCTCAACCTCGCTACCATTAATAATAAGGCGTGTGCCAATTTCCGCGCCCTGAAGCATGGTGCGGAGATCAACCTGCGCCACAGCAGCAATGGAAGCCAAAGCCTCGCCACGAAAGCCCATGGTGTGGAGCGAAAACAAATCGGCCGCCTCCTGAATCTTGGATGTGGCATGCCGCTCAAAAGCCATTCGCGCATCAGTATCACTCATGCCCTTGCCATTGTCCACAACCTGAATCAGAGTGCGTCCGGCATCACGGATTATAATCTGAATATCCGTGGCGCCGGCATCCACAGAATTCTCCACCAGTTCTTTCACCACCGATGAAGGACGCTGAATCACCTCACCGGCAGCAATTTGGTTGGCAACTGAATCAGGAAGAAGTCGTATAATGTCGCTCATAGAAGATTGGTTTGTTTTAGCAGTACAAAATTACCACCACATACCAATTACCGCAAATACATTTATCCACACAATCAGATGTGGATTGTCAACAACATGTTAATAATTTGTTGATAAGTTTAAAAACCGACAGGGACTATATGGTCAGAATCCACATACCACACAAAGGCACGAAGATTGTCATAACCCATTTCCGCAAACAGACGCACATAGTTGCGCAGTTGCCGTGCGTAGGCAGCCGACCGCTCGGCACCGAACTTGTAATCAATTATGTCAATATGACCATCGGCAGTCCACACCACCCTATCCGGACGATAATGCTCGCCCTTGTCAGTAGTGATCTGACGCTCGCGGAGCACACGCTTAAATCCCGAAAACCAATGTTTCGTTTTCTCATTGCCGATACGCTCCATGAGAAGAACTTTGACCGGTTCTGACTCGGCACGTGTTATGATATGGCGGCGCACCGCCTTTTCAACAGCCATCGGCACAGATTCAGCATCCTTGACCAAGGCAAGCAGATTGTGAAGCGCGGTGCCACGTGTCACCGCTTCCACCCTATCGGGGTCAAAATCCACCTGTGTCTGATTCCATACCGTAGTTCCATCGTACACTTCATACGGACGCATGGGCATAGAATCATGCGGATCAAGAGCGGTTTTCTGTTCCTCCTTTCGCACAGGCACGGTGTCGGGAGTGCCACTGACAAATTCTCCGGGCACTGCACCCGCATATTGCGCCATGCTATCATTTGCAGAGGCCAGCAACTCACCTATCGTGCCACTGCTGTCAGCCCAGTAATTGGCTATAAGCTCCTGACCGGCGCGGGTAAATGCCACATAAAGCACGTTAAGCTCATCAAGTAGCTGCTCATACACGAGCCGGTCTAATTGAGGTGCAAAGACTGTGTTTTTCAAAAAGCTACCGGGCACAATAGGAAGCAGAGGAGGCATTATATTCTCGTCAATGCCGGGCAACGGCTGAGAAACGAACCATTGATGCCCATCAAACTTAGGCACCTTATAAGCGAGGAACGGAATGTGGGTGCATTTGAATTCCAAGCCCTTTGCCTTGTGTATTGTCATTACACGAATAGCCTTAGCATCCATTGGAGCCGACACTGTGAAACGATGAGAAGACAGGTCCCACCATTTTACGAAGCCGCCCACATCAGGCGTAGATGTGGCACAATAGTCACAGACAAGATCCTGAAATGCCGCGATATACATATTCTGAGCCTTGCGGTCACGGGGAGATATGCGATGCTGTATGATATGCTCCACCAGAGACGGCAGATTAAAGCACTCCATTTCAGGCATTTCGGACTGCATGTTCCAGTTGCACCCCTCGCTTGACAACGCCAGTTGCAAAGCATCCTCGGGAGAATGCCCGAGACTTGAAAAATGGTCAAAGCGGTTGAGCATCTCCACCATTTCAGCTCTGGAGTGAAATTTTGCGGCTGTTGCCTCTCCCTCATTTCCATCTCTGAAACTGAGCGAAGGGTTTGCAAACGCTCTAAGGACACTCATGATAACCTTTATCACAGGAGCCTGAGCAAGCATCATAGCATCATCGGAAATTACATTTGCCTCACTCAGCAACGGATATTCACAATCAGGCAGTCCGGCAGTGTCCGCTATCTCCATGAGGCGTGCAATAACCCGAATACCATCTGAGCGCTGACGCACCAACACACACAGTTCATTGTATTTGTATCCCTGCCTCAACTGGCGTTCCATTTCGTCAGTCATGCGCTTAAGGGCAAATTCCTCAAATTTATCTTTTGAAGGAGCCGATACCGGCATAAGCGACACATATCCCGGATATTCGGAACCACGGTCAGGTATCTGCTGGCACACATTAGCGTAAATATCATCCACCCCGACCGCAGAAGACAATGCACCAAACAAGGCATTATTAAACTCTACAACATTGGGTGCGCTGCGCCAATTGGTATTGGCGGACGGAGTGTCACCGGTCACAGTGGTACGCCCCGGGAACTGCTGCTGCACCTGACATTGCAACAATGTTGGGTCCGAGTCGCGGAACCGGTAGATACACTGTTTTTCATCCCCTATTATAAGGCTGTCGGAATCATTGGCCATACTCTCGTTCAGCAGCGGCCTGATATTCAGCCACTGCATGCGTGAGGTATCCTGAAACTCATCAATCAGGAAATGCCTGAGCCACAACCCTACCCGCTCATACACAAACGGAGCATCGCTGTCACCTATAATCTCGCGCAGCAACGAATTGGTATCGGAAAGCAGAATGGCATTGTTTTCTTCGCGAAACTTTTCAATAAATTCATACACCTTATCAATAAGACCGAGAACGAAAAGGCTGTCACGAATCTGCTCAAGAAGCATGATATAAGGCGGATATTCCGCAACGCAGCGGCACGCTGAGCTTAACGCGGCATCAAGATCGGGCGAAGGACCAAGCTTGACATAATATTTTTTGCGGGCACTGTCGTATGCCTGTGTCAAATCCTCATTTACTGACAATGGTGTTTTGGACGCTTTCACAATAGCGGTACGCGGATTCTGCACATATTTTTTAAAAGCATTCACCAAGTTGTCTTTGACCTTGCCCGGCTCTGACGCATGCGAATCAATGACATCCAAAGCCACCTCACAACCCGATTTGATTTCTCCAAGCATGTCATCAATCCGGCTTGTGAGTGCAACGGCAAACTGCTGAAGTTTTTGCGGCGTGTGACGCAGATAATCCATTATCTCGTCATAATGCAGGGCAAAAGTGTCGTTAGAAATCTTGGTTATAAGCTTGGTGAATTTGGCATGCATCTTACTGCTGCGGTTAAACAGCTTTATATCATTGCCATTATGAAGTTGCTGCACAAGATAATTGGTAATCCACCCGACCACACGATCAACGCCTGACGCATCGGGATCATTGTTGAGCCATGAAAACAGCTCATTGACTCCAAATTCTATTGCTTTATCGTTATCCAGCTCAAGCTCATAATTTCCGGTAAGTTCAGCCTCACGTGCAAAAGTGCGGAGAATAACCTGAAAAAAAGCATCAATGGTGCTGACACTGAAATAGCTGAAATCCATAAGCAGATTCTTGAGAGCCAATTCACTTGCCCGTCTCACCTGCTCCTCGGTAGCAGAAAATTCAGCACACAACTTGCCGATATACGGTGACGGCTTGGTCCAACCGGGTTCCATATTTGCCAGAACAGCCAACTCATGAAGAATACGCCTCTTCATTTCTTCTGTGGCCTTGTTGGTAAAGGTTACGGCAAGTATAGAGCGATGGTTTTCTCCCCGCGCAGAACTATTTAAACGGTATTTCCCGTCAGTTCCCTTTATGCCGAGCAGCAATTTGATATACTCATAAGCCAAGGTAAATGTTTTGCCGGAACCGGCAGAAGCTTTGTAAATATGAAGCATAAAGGAAAGCCGAAAAATATGAAGTATAAATCAGACAATACGGGCCTTATAACCCAAGGCCGTAAGTTGCTCAAGCACCTGAGTGCGTCGGTCACCCTGAATCAGAATGTCGCCTCCACGCGCCGAGCCTCCGGCACCGAGAGCCGACTTGAGTTTCGATGCAATCTGCAACAGCTCCGACTGCTCACATATCCATCCCGAAATGAGAGTGGCTGTTTTGCCACCGCGCCCCTTGCGCTCAATGTAAATATCAAGGCGTGGTTGCCTCTTCACGGTATCTTCCGGCTCGGGGTCATGCATCTCCGGTCCTTCAGGCAAATCGGGGTTGGCATCGCGGAACGCCTTAAGTTGCTCAGTCCAGTCCATATATATCAATTTATGGAGTCAACGACCAAAGAATCAAGCGGGAAAATATCATTTTCACCGCTCCAAACAGAGTCACGCGGCTGCGACAATGCACGCAACAGCATGGCGTATGGTATTTGGTCGGATTCAAGAGTGGAAAAGAAATCAGCAGCCGAATCCCTGTCAGCCTCATACGCACGCCGATAGCAATTGGCAGCCTGCCCCACGTTGGTTTCGCGATCAAGCGAGTCGGCCATCTGAATATAAATCAAAGACAACCGGGCAAGCTGCTTGGAAGTCAGCCCCGAAAAATTTTCAGAACCTACCACATGTTGTGTAGCACTCTCGGCAGCCCGCATATCGCCATTGGCCAAAGCCATTTCAGCTGCGCGAAGATCATCCTCAATGGAGGAGCCTGATGAGCATGCGCCCATCATAACGGCAAAGATTAAGGTAAAGTAACGGTATATAGGTTTCATATATGTGATATGAGCATGGATTAGTTATTTGACTTGTCCGCGACGGAGATACACGTACTGCACACCGTCATACTCAAGAGTGAGAGTGCTGCCATTGAAATCAACCACAGCTTTCTTCAAGGTCAGGGGGATATTGCCAACGAGAGTCGAATCACCTTGGGTTTGAAGCCCGGACGGATCAAACTCCATTATCAACGAGTCGCGGAGCACATTCCATTTGCCGGGAACACTCATTGTGAGAACGCCGGGACGAATGGCGCGCTGAATGCATGTGCCGTCATCGTTCAGTTCCATAATGGGAGTGTCCTGCGACACTTCGGGTATAAAATAATTTCCAACCATCTCTTTTGCCTCCGAAGACAGGCGTGAGCATCCGCAAAGCATTGAACCGGCCATAGTTGCGGCAATGGTGAGAATGGGAAGATAAATATGTTTCATGATAGTTTTAGTTTGAAATCATCAATGAGCATTTTCATATGAGGATGTTCCTCGCATAATTTTGCGGTGAGTTCCGCATCGTTAAGAGTGCGACGGGAAGGCGCACCCTCATTTATTTCCATTTCCAGAACTATGTCATCATTCTGGAGCATATTACGCATGTATTTCAGCAGTGCCGATTTGGCATCATGCATGTGCTGCAGCTGAATCTCATTTTCCACAACTACGAGCAATGTAGTGGGGCCAAGCCGTTTTGGACGAGATGACCGCATAGTGTTAATAAGAATTACGGCAGTGCGGTTGTTTGCTATAAAAGAATCCCATGCCGATTGCATGGCCTCATCGGAGAAGGGCTGAGTTCTATGGCGCGCCTGTTGGTCAGAGGCAGCAACGGGAGTGCCTGATGAAGAGGGTGCTATGCCGTGTTTTATTGACACTTTCGGGG
This sequence comes from Bacteroides sp. CAG:927, assembly GCA_000431155.1. GTDB lineage: Bacteria > Bacteroidota > Bacteroidia > Bacteroidales > Muribaculaceae > Paramuribaculum. Next base: position 14,145 of record HF985649.1, on the reverse strand, counting down.
TATGCAACACATGTGGAGAGCGCGCTGCCGGGCGCGGTGGTGCTGCGTTTGCTGCAGCCACAGGACGAGGCACAGCGGCAGGTGCCACAGGAGCAGATACCGGAGCGCACGATGTGGGAGCAGCGGGAACAGAAGCCTCTGTAGCGGGTTGGGCGGAGACATCCTGCTGTGAAGTGGCGGCGGGAGCTATATGCTTCAACTGCCCCTTCCCGGTGCCGTCGTTATTGCGGGAGGGGCTGAGTGGTTGGCATATCTTGGCGAGCGTAAGCTCAACGAGAAACTGCTTGGATGAAGCGGTGCGATAATTCAAATCGGCATCGTTGCACAAACTCATAGCCCGGAACAAAAATTCAGGGGTGACATTTTGGGCACGTTTGCGTAATTCCTGCGCCACATCAGCGGTGACATCAAGGAGCGCGGCAGTGGACTCATTGCGTGCAGCAAGCAAATCACGCAAATAAGAGCCGAGTCCGTTGATGAAGAACAAGGAATCAAACCCTTTGTCCCTAACCTCCTTGTATATCATCCAAGAGCCTAATACATCATTTGCAATGAAGCAATCCATCAGCCTGTTGTAATAGGACGAGTCAAGGACATTCAGATTGTCAATGGCCGACTGATAAGTGATTTTGCTGCGAGTTGATGCAGCCACCTGATCAAAAATGGACAATGCATCACGCATGGCACCATCGGCTTTACGCGCAATAACATTCAATGCGGCCGGCTCAGCCTCTATCCCCTCCTGCTGTGCCACGTAAGCAAGATGGTTTACCATGTCCTGTATTGTGATGCGATGGAAATCATAAATCTGGCATCGCGACAATATAGTAGGTATAATCTTTTGTTTTTCAGTAGTGGCGAGAATGAACACCACATACGATGGCGGCTCCTCAAGGGTTTTCAGGAAAGCGTTGAACGAAGCCTGCGTGAGCATGTGTACCTCATCAACGATAAACACACGGTATTTTCCCTGAGCCGGTGGCACCTGTACCTGCTCGATAAGATTGCGCACATCCTCAATGCCGTTGTTGGAAGCGGCATCAAGCTCAATGATGTTCATGGAGGTGCCATTGTTAAACGCCCGGCATGAGTCACACTCATTACAGGCCTCACCATCGGCAGTGCGATGCTCACAATTGATTGTCTTGGCAAATATGCGCGCACAAGAAGTCTTGCCCACACCTCGCGACCCGCAAAACAGATAGGAATGAGCAAGCCTGCCGGTGTCCACAGCATTGCGCAGGGTGGCCGTGAGAGCAGTTTGCCCAACCACTGATTTGAAAGTGTCAGGACGGTATTTACGGGCTGATACTATATAGTGTTCCATTCAAATGGTATTTTTCTCATACACAAAATTAGTGTTTTTTCTGAAAACCAGAAATCATGTGGTGGGGATAGTGAAAGTAAAGCGGGCACCGCGACGATAATTCTTATCCACATCCACTTCGCCGCCGAGCAATCGGGCGATAAGGCGGCATATCGACAAACCGAGCCCCACGCCCTGGCTATACTTGTTGCCTTTGTAAAAACGCTCAAATATTTTGTCAGCTTCTCCTTCGCCTATGCCGGGACCAGTGTCGGTGACAGTAAACGTGATATGGGAACGATCGTCGTCAAAATCATATCTCAGGCTGACAGTGCCGCTTGGTGTGAATTTCACGCCGTTGCCCACCAGATTAATAAGTACCTGTTCCACCCTCAGGCTGTCGGTTGTGATAGTGGCGGTATCAGCATCATCAGCGTTTTCAAACACAACTTCCACATCGGGACCGGCATGCTTGCGTTCTGTTTCAACAGCCACGACACACAATTCCTTGGCCGATACAGGCATACGCTTTATGGAAAGCTGCCCACTGTCTATGGAGTTGATAGTGAGTACATCATTGATGATGGTCTGGAGCAGGTCGGCACTAAGAGTCACAATGCTGGCAAATTTGGAGAGATAGGCTTTCTTGTCTTCGGCCACGGTGTCAACTATAAGCTGAGAATACTCCACGATGGCCGAAAGAGGAGCCTCAACCTCATGACTCATGTTATTGATAAACTCAGTTTTGAGATTGTCGGCGGAATTTGCCCTGTCGCGGGCAGCTATAAGATCACGCTGGGTGCGACGAAGATTCTCACTCTCTGATGTGAGACGCTCATTGACCTCCGCCAAGTGCTTGGAAAGCCTTGCGGCCTTGCGATACATAATCACAAGGAAGCCGATCAATATCAGCAGCAGCACGATGCTCACTATAGCCACAAAGATAATGTTGCGGTGATAGTCGCTTGCATCCTGCAACTGCGACTCCTTAAGCTCGGCATTGGCATTCTTAAGCTGATTCACATCATACATCACCTGCAGCTCGCGGTAACGCTCATGGGAACGCGACTCCACGTATTCCTCAAGCGAATTAATATACTCCTGTGATATATCCAGAAGCACCTTTTGGTTGTTTGTGGCCTTTGCAGCCGTCATGAGCATGCGAAGCAGCGGAACAGGGTGCTTGGCCTTATAAGCGAGATGCCGCATTCTCAGCATCACATCTATGGCCTTGTCATACTGTTTGGTAGCCATAAGATAATACATCTGTGCACGCTGCTTGGTATGGAACTCTTCCGCAACATCAGGATCAGAATCCACGAGCTTCAGGCACTCACTATAGTATTTCTCCACCTCCTCGGGGGATAACGCCTCATAGTTAGACAACATGCGACGATAGCTGTGAAAGAGATTGATATTGCAATTGTAAAAGGAACGCCCCTCACGGATATACGCATTGCGTATCCTAATCAAATTGCGTATCAGCTTACGGTCAGCCTCAACAGATTTCAACCTCTCGCCTATATAGGCATAGGTAGTGGCAACCTGAAGATAATACATATTCTCAATATCATCCACACGTTTGGGCAAACGCCTTATGAGCCGTCCGAACTCATCAAAATAAGATGTCAAAAGCTCACCCTGACTCATCTGAGCCAAATATGCGCAGATGGTATTTATACGTTCAATTCGCTCATAGAGATCATCATCCGTTACCAACTGACTATTGTCAAGCTCGGCGTGCTTCTTTATTATCTCCGTAAGATGCCGCTGTCGTTCTTCCTCTGTGGCGGCAGAGGCATTGGCATTGGTAATATACAGCTTAACAAACAGCTCGGTAGCTTTTTGCTCCTCACCGGGGGGAGTAGCCCGTACCTCTCTCAACACTATGTTCAGCAGCGAGTCATTGTCCTCGGCAATGTTTGCCATCTGGCGCAAAATGCTGAGACGGGCCGGCTTGCTTTTAACACGTTTGGCCATGTTGTAAACATCCATGCCTTTGTCAAACTGCTGTGCCCTCGGAGCAAGGTCAAATATATCATACATCAGCCTGAAACTGTCAACGGGAGTTTTGGCCATGGCAAGGCGATGCTGCACACTGTCCATCAAAACCTTTCGTGCCGCAGCGGAAGGAACAGGATGGATGCCCACCTGCGCCACCGCTCCGAGAGTAAACACAGACAACAAGCATCCAATCAATATTTTACGCATAATAGTAACTATTAACAATCACATTATTCGGGAGTTGGCAATATGCGTCAACCCGGATTCTAATGTTTGCCAAAGTTAGCAATAAGTTTTGGAATGCCACTAAAAAAAGGTATATTTGTGGTGTGAATCGGACCAAACATATAGCCACATTATGGGCTGCCGCAATTATCCTCACAGCCGGTGCAGTTGTGGGATTGTGGTTGTGGCTACGTCCGGCTCCGGCCAACTCCCCTATGGTTGATAAATTTCCGATAAAAGGCATTGACCTGTCGGCTCACAATGGTGAGATAGACTTCAACAAAGTGCGCGATGCGGGATATGAGTTCGTATATCTGAAAGCAACGGAAGGGGTGGATTTCAAGGATGCCAGATTTGAGCGCAATGCGGTCTCAGCCAGACGCGCAGGATTAAAAGTTGGGGCCTACCATTTTTTCAGGTTTGACACTCCGGCTTACATGCAGGCACTAAATCTGGCTCAAAGTGTGCGGATGCAGCCACTTGACCTGCCATTGGTTATTGACATAGAACAATGGACCAACCCGTCAGGACATTCCGCCGACAGTGTGCTGCGCCATGCCGCCCAAATGGCTCACACCCTTGAAAAACAAGGGTACAAAGTGATGTTCTACACCAACAAACAGGGACAAGCACGGTGGGTACGCAGAGAGTTGAGGAACTATCCCCTCTGGATATGCTCTCTAAGCGACCTTTCCAATCCCGAAGATTATGCCGTGTGGCAATATAACCATAGCGGCAGTGTTGCCGGGATAAACGGGCATGTGGATATGAATGTGTTCTGCGGCACCAAATCCGATTGGAAAGACTGGCTGCTACAGAACAAGAAGCAACAATAAACCGCTATTGCGCGCGTTATATATTAGTAACTTAAGATTTATGGCAACCAACATACGCATCATATTTATAGCAATTATCGCGTTTTTAGGCACAATATATCCCGCTGTGACCCACGCGTTCAGCGTTGACACTTACGCACCCGCCTCGGCACTGGCTTCGGGACGATGGGTAAAGATCAGCGTCAGCACCACCGGCATGCATTTTATTCCGGCATCGTCGCTCCGGTCATGGGGATTCTCAGGTGTGGAAAACGTGGCCGTGTACGGCTACGGAGGCGAGCGCATACCGGATTTGCTCAACAAGACAAATTACAAGGACGATTTGCCCGAAGTTCAGACCATTACCACTGCCGACGGCATATATTTCTATGCCAAAGGGCCCATGAAATGGAACAGGAGCAAGGACAACCGATTCACCCACACTCTGAATCCTTTCAGCACAGTGGGCTACTATTTCGTGTCTGACATAGTGTCGACAAAACGCACTGTGGAGGCTGAAGGCGAGGCTCGCGAAAGCGACAATGCAGCCACAACCTATACCGCCATGATAGGCCATGAACTTGATGAGGTGTATCTGTCGCAATCGGGACACATGATGTTTGGTGAAGATTTTCGCTATACGCCGTCCCGCAATTTCAATTTTTCGTTGCCATCAAAAAAAGACGACAGTACAGTGTGGATGAGCCTCTCCTTTGCCACCAAAACCACCTCAGTGGGCTATCTTGACCTCACAGTCAATGGCGAAAACATCTCGGGAAACTCACGCCCCACTATAGGAGCTACTACAGGCAACAACGCGGCAAACCGAATTGTATCACGCAAGGAGTTGTCAATTGAAGGCACCTCCCTTGACCTCGGTATAACCTACAGCTGCTCCGGAGTGGTGAACGCCGCCAATCTGGATGCCATAGACCTCAACTATACCGCCAATCTTGAACATAACGGCACTCAAACACAATTTACCCTCAACTCCACTGCCGCCAAGCTTGCCAATGCCGACGGCAATGTGACAGTATGGGATGTGACCGACCCCCTCAACATTGTGGCCATGAACACTACCGCCACAGCCGATGGCGGACTGGCATGGGTAAACTCCTACACCGGCTGGCGCAATTACGTGGCATGGAACGCTTCGTCCTCATTTCCGCAACCGCAATACGTATGTGCCGTACCCAACCAAAATCTGCACGGCATAACCGACACTCCCGACATGCTGATTCTTACCACTCCCGTGCTTGCAAGTCAGGCCGAAAGGATTGCAAATCTGCATCGCAACGGGCCGTTCAAACTCAATGTGCTGATAGTGGACCACAATCTTGTGTTTGATGAATTCACTTCGGGCATGCGGGATGTGAATGCCTATCGCCGTTTTGCAAAAATGCTTTACGACCGAGGCAATGCTGCCGGCAAACCTTTGCGCTACCTTTTGCTTATGGGCAGAGCTACATTCGACAACCGTGGCCTTGACCGTGAGATGCAGTCACTCAACTATCCCACTATGGCCACATGGCAAACGGATGACGGACTGTACGAGAACACTACCTTTTGTTCGGACGACATCATGGCATTTCTTGAGGATGACTCCGGTGCAAGTCCCGCCGGGGATTACTGCTCCATAGCCGTAGGCCGCATTCCGGCCCGCACTGCACAAGAAGCCTCGGATTATGTGGACAAAATGATTTATTATCAGAACAGTGCTGAACGTGACCTGTGGCGCAACGAGGTGATGCTTGTAGCTGACAACGGTAATGTCGGGATACATATGGAACAGGCCGAATCATTTCAAACTGCCGCACTTGCCGCTACCAACGACGGCAAGAACCTGTATTTTGACAAAGTGTATATTGACGCGTTCCCATTGGTTGGCGGTGTGTGTCAGGATGCCCGCAAACGCCAGTTCCGTCTTTTGGACAACGGAGTGATGTGGTGGGCATATATAGGTCATGGCGACCCGGCCCGACTGTCAAGCGAAGGGATACTGTCATACACCGATGTGAACAATATGTACCAACGCAAGTACCCCATGTTCTATGGGGCCACATGCTCATTCCAAAAATGGGACGGACCCTCGCTGAGCGGTGCCGAGATTATGGCATTGAATCCTCGCGGAGGTGTGATAGCATCAATATCTGCCACCCGCTCGGCTCTCATAACCGAAAACGGGCGTCTGACCCGCGCCATGGGGCAAGCCCTGATGCGCCGCGATGACACCGGCCTGATGCTTCCAATCGGTGAAATAATGCGTACGGCAAAAAATGCCATTCGCACCACCAACGGCGGCTCTGACAACCGTACCCGCTATTCCCTGTTGGGCGATCCGGCCATGCGTCTCGTGCTTCCCAGCAACCGCGTGGTACTTGAATCCATTAATGGCGAGGCTGTAACACCGCAAACACAGGTCACCATCATGGCCCGTCAAACCATTACCGCCCGAGGATATGTGGCAGACCATACAGGCTCACGCATATCAGATTTCAACGGCTCCCTGATGCTCAACATTCATGACGCGGAATACTCCACTACCTCTACCGGCATATTCGCCGATGACACTGAAGGCAAACCGGTGACTTTTGACGAGCAAGGCTCACTGTTGTATTCCGGTCGTACCCAAGTGGTGAACGGTGAATGGGAACTCACACTGACCATGCCGTCGGAAGTAACACATAATTTCCGTCCGGCCGCCATGAATCTGTATGCCACCAGCAGCAACACTGAAATGGATGCAATAGGATGCAACCGCGACTTCTTTGTGTACGGTTTCGATACTTCGGCAGCCCCCGACACACTTGCTCCGGTGGTGGAATACGCATACCTCAACCATCCGTCATTCACCAACGGCGGCACAGTCAATGAAGAACCTATGTTTATGGCACGAGTGCGTGATGATGTGGGCATAAACCTGTCATCGGCGGGTGTTGGCCATCAGATGACCCTGAAGCTTGATAACAACCGGTCGTACTCGGATGTGTCGCTCTATTATACCCCGGCCTCCGACGGCTCACCCGCCGGCACCATCAATTATCCGCTACCCACACTATCCAACGGAACCCACACCCTTACACTGCGTGTCTGGGACACTTCCGGCAACAGCACGTCGCATACTCTTGATTTCTTTGTGAAAGAAGGTGCACGGCCACAGGTATTTGACATTTATACCGATGTGAACCCTGCCGTGACAGCTGCCAATTTCTATATATCCCACGACCGTCCGGATGCCCTTGCCTCAGTCACTCTATCCATCTACGACATGATGGGCCGACTTGTGTGGAGCGCAGCCGACACCGACAGAAGCAACCTTTCGGCCACCGCGCCTATAACATGGAACCTCACTGACCTTGGAGGCAACCGTGTGCCAAGAGGCATATACCTGTATCGCGCCACCGTGAAAATTGACGGCGAAGAAATCACGTCAGAAGCTAAACGCATTGCCGTAACCGGCAGATAAACATACCATTAATTTATACCATGACTCTAAAATTAAAAACAACTCTTGCCGCTGCTATTGCAGCAACATGTTTGTTCTCAATTTCTGCCCAAGCCGTTAAATTTCCGCAACCGGCACAGCCCGGGGAGGCACATTCACAGCAACAGGGGAATCAATACGTGCTCTCAAACGACCTTTTCTCTGCCTCATTCAGCAATGACAACGGAAAAGTAACATTCAACGGTGCTCCCTCAATGGGGCTTCTTCCCGGCTCTGAACTGTTTGAAATATTGCTCGGCGACAGCACACTGATACCGGCATCACAAATGACCGTAAGCAATCTCCGCATCACGGATTTGCAAGGCAACGAATCTGCGGCAAAAGGGTCGGAGCGAATTGACGGGAAAGCGATTGAGGCCACATTCAAGCACGGGCCTCTTACAGTGGATTGGTGGGCAGTGCTCCGCGACGGTTCGCATTATCTGCGCACTCAAATGCGGTTGTCCACCACAGATTCACTGCCGATGCTTGCTGTTTATCCTATGGAATATAAGCTTGTGTCTGTTGACGGGGAAAAAGTGCCGGTTGCAGTTGGCAACACACGCGGTGCTGTGCTGTGCGGCGACCGTGTTTTTGCCGGATTGGAAACGCCGATGGGCATAAATACCATCACACCTCTCGCCAATCACGCAGGTGCCTACTCCGTAACCGGAAAGTGGAGCCGCCAGACCACCCTGACTCCTGCCCTTCCGTGGGAAGTAAGCAGCGTGGTGGGCCTCATAGCACCGGGGCAAAAGAGGCGATCGTTTCTTGCCTACAGCGAACGTGAACGCGCAGTGCCATGGCGTCCTTTCCCTATCTACAATTCGTGGTACGAACTAAATATTGACCGCAACAATGCGCCCGCTCCGGAATATGCCGGCAACATGACCATAAACGATTGTGTGCGCGTGGCAAAGAAATGGGAAGAGAATCTCCACAAGCGTCATGGCTCCAACATAGCATGTTTTGTATGGGACGATGGCTGGGACTCCTACGGTACATGGGGATTTAATCCCGGATTTCCCAACGGATTTGCAGAAGTTGACTCCATAGCACGTGACATGCACACCGGCACCGGTGCATGGCTCGGACCGGTAGGCGGATATGGAGAATCGGGAGAGTATCGGCGCGCTTATTGGGCTTCCAACGGAGGAATGCAACTGAGCAATCCGCTTTATTATGACACTTTTCTTGGCGCATGCAAGAACCTGATAGACAACAACGATTTCCGATTCTTTAAATTTGACGGTATCAGTGCCCAGTTCTCATCTGTTGGACCGGACCCCGGAGCTGTAGGTGATGAAAATGCCGAAGGAATTATAAATATCGAACGCCAAGTGCGCAAAATGCGTCCGGATATATTCCTCAACACTACTGTAGGCACTTGGGCATCTCCGTTTTGGTTTCAGTTTACAGACGCAGTCTGGCGTCAGGAGGGTGACCACGGCACTATAGGCACCGGAGCCAATGACCGCGAGACATGGATCACATACCGCGACCGCCTTGTTCACCAGAATTTTGTGCAGAATTCACCCCTTTGCCCCATCAACACCCTTATGACTCATGGGTTTATCCTAACTAAACTTGGAGATGTGTCAAAAGATATGTCCTACCCCTCAATACTCAACGAGCTGCGTTGTGCTTTTGCCTGCGGATCAGGGATGGTAGAGCTTTACTGCGATTATGAGCTGCTTGATTCCATTGAGGGTGGAAAACTGTGGGGCGATATGGCCGACTGCATCAAATGGCAAAACGACAATGCCGACATTCTGCCCGATGTGCATTGGGTAGGTGGCAATCCCTGGAACGGCGAACGCACAGCTATCTACGGATGGGCTGCATGGAACGACCACAAATCAATGCTCACCCTGCGTAATCCGTCAACCGAATCCGACACCATTACCCTTACACTTCGTGAAGCTCTTGACATACCCGCTCACATTAATGCTCCCATAGTTTTGAGCAGCGCATTTGATTCGCAACCGATACCCGAAGGGCTTCCGACAGGCACACCAATAGCCATAGACACCCCTCTGACACTGACGCTTGCACCCTCATCCGTCACCATTCTCTCCGGCACTTGCGCCGAATAGCGCAAATTGCGACAAAGATTTTGCGGGCACGAAAAAGTTTCTTAACTTTGCAGTCACATAACACCGCAAGGAAAGATGCCGGAGCGGTCGATCGGGACGGTCTCGAAAACCGTTGTACCCTTACGGGTACCCAGGGTTCGAATCCCTGTCTTTCCGCAAATAAGCTTGATTATCAAGCGTTTGCAAAATCTACACCCAATATTACACCCAGAAATGGCAGTAATATTGGGTGTTTTGTTGACATCAAATGATACGATGTTCTGACAACTTAGTGGTGCCGGATTATTTAATGCCATTTAACATCACGTAATCCTCGTGAGACTTTGCTCGCCTCAAAAAAATCATCGCTATGTTTGGATATATCAAATATTGTTTGTAATTTTGCGAACAACAAATAAAAAATGATATGGCAAAATTAGAGATAACACCCGAACAGGAGCGTCTTGCGAGGTTTGCAAAAGCGATGGGGCATCCCACGCGGATAGCGATTCTCAATTTTCTCGCTCGGAGAAACGAATGTTTCTTCGGCGATATACACGAGGTGCTTCCGATTGCAAAAGCCACTGTGTCGCAACATCTGAGCGAGTTGAAAGAGGCAGGCTTAATACAAGGCACTATCGAGCCTCCAAAAGTAAAGTATTGCATCAACGCAGAGAACTGGAAACTTGCACGGCAACTGTTTTCACAGATGCTTGACGACTGCTGTCCCTCAAAAAAGAATAGCTGCTGCTCGTAAGCACTATTTTTTTATTTATTATGTTCGTAATTCGGCAAATAACAACTCAATTAAATACATTTAAGCACATGAAAAAGTTACTGATGTTTCTCGCCCTTATGATAGGGCTGATGTCATGCGGAAGCGGGGAAAACACCGCCGCCGCAAAATCTCCTGAAAAGGATAGAGTGGAAGTGATATATTTTCACGGCAAACAACGCTGTGCCACCTGTATGGCCATCGAGAAAAACGCAAAAGAGGTAGTAAATACTCTTTTTGCAAACGAGCTGAAAAATGGCACTGTCGTATTCAAGACAGTCGATATCTCTACCCCGGAAGGAGAAAAAATCGCCGATAAGTACGAGGTAACATGGTCATCTCTCTTTGTCAATAAATGGAAAGGCGGAAAAGAGAGCCGAAACAACCTCACTGAGTTTGGCTTCGGTAATGCCCGTAACAATCCAGACGGCTTCAAAAAAGGTCTTGCTGACAAAATCCGGCAATCGTTGAAATAATGGACTGGTTACAGACTTTACTTGACAACAGCACAGCTCCGGCTCTGACGGCTTTCCTCCTCGGACTACTCACCGCCATCTCGCCATGTCCGCTTGCCACCAATATAGCCGCGATCGGTTACATCAGTAAGGATATAGAGAACCGCAGGCGCATTTTCCGAAATGGTGTCCTTTACACTTTAGGACGAGTTGTCTCATATACCATCCTTGGCGTCATCCTTATCTCTATTCTGAAAGAGGGTGCAAGCGTGTTCGGGATACAAAAGGCAATAGGGAAATGGGGCGAGCTGCTGATTGGGCCGCTGTTGCTGCTTATCGGGCTTTTCATGCTGTTCGGGCATAAGCTCAATCTGCCTCAGTTCGGCTTCGGTGGCAACGGTGAAGGTCTTGCCCGAAAAGGGGGATGGGGAGCATTGCTGCTCGGTGTTCTGTTCGCGATGGCTTTCTGCCCTACAAGCGGAGTGCTGTACTTCGGTATGCTGATACCGATGTCGGTAACGGCAAGCGCAGGCTGGCTTCTGCCTGTATTGTTTGCTGTCGCCACCGCTCTCCCGGTGCTTGCAGTAGCATGGATTCTCGCGTTCAGCGTTGAAAAGGTCGGTGAGTTCTACGGCAAACTGCGCACTATTCAGAAATGGCTTAATATCATTGTCGGTATTCTGTTTATAGGTATCGGTGTGTATTACTGCGTTACTATGTTCTTCTAAAAAATTTTACAGATTATGTTCGTCAAAAGGCGAAAAACAAATAATAAAACAAATGGGAAATATCAAAGAAAACAAAAAAGGATTCTGGGCTAATCTCTTCTCTTCAAAGCCCAAATGCTCGTGTGGCGACAATATCATCGTCGAAGATGATGACAAACCGCAGGCCTCTTGCGGATGTGGCTCCGAGACTTCTTCTTCCTGCTGCACTGCCACTGGCGGAGGGGAAGCCAAAGAGGTTCTCGTGCTGGGTCCCGGCTGTTCCAAATGCAAGGAAACATACAAGGTAGTCGAGCGCGTAATCGCAGAAAACCATGTTGATGTCAAGCTATCCAAAATCGAGGATATAGCCGAGATGATGAGCTACAACATTATGACGACCCCAGCGGTGGTCGTTGACGGGACGGTAAAAATCAAGGGACACGTTCCGACAGCTGACGAAGTGAAGAAGGCACTCGGAATATAATCTGAACACAACATGGACTGTTATGAACACAAGAAAGGATGTCAAATTTCTGATATGGACTGTTGTCATATTTCTGACAGCGTTCTTCATGCCTGTCAACAGTGAAACGCTGTTGACCGCCATACACTCAACTCTTGATCTTGCCAAGTGGTATGCCCGTGAGCATATCGTTCTCTGCCTTCTCCCGGCATTCTTCATAGCCGGTGTGATTGCGGTGTTTGTAAGTCAGGGAGCGGTGTTAAAGTATTTCGGTGCAAATGCAAAGAAATGGGTGTCATATACCGTGGCTTCAGTATCGGGAGGCATCCTTGCCGTGTGTTCATGCACTATTCTCCCGTTGTTCACCAGCATTTACAAGCGTGGAGCGGGTCTTGGTCCGGCAATAGCGTTTCTATATTCCGGTCCAGCCATCAGCATACTCTCGATAATCCTCACAGCCCGTATCCTCGGACTTGAGATGGGACTTGCCCGTGTTATCGGTGCCGTTACGTTTGCTGTGGTAATCGGTCTTGTGATGTCGTTCATCTTCCGTAAGGAAGAACGGGATAAAGAGGCATCACAGATGAATATCGTACCACCTTCGGAGAAACGCCCGCTTTGGCAGACCGCTGTGTTCTTCTTTACTCTCGTGGCAATCCTTGTGTTCGCCAACTGGGGCGCACCGGCGGCAATCGACCGTGGTGTCTGGGCTGCTATCTACGGGGCTAAATGGTGGATAACATCTGCCCTTGCAATAGGTCTGTGCGTGATGCTTGTGAAGATACTCCATCTTAAAGCTCGATGGATTATCCTCGGAGCTGTTGCCGTTGCTATTTCAGCTTTCATCGCAAATGTTTTCATTCCCGATGCAAAACTGGCTCCCCTTGTGCCTATGATAGTTTCTGTCGCTGTGCTTGCAATCATATTGCTCTGCGATAAAAACGATGATGAAAACCGCGAGTGGGCGTTGTCTTCATGGGGATTCGCCAAACTGATACTGCCACTGCTTGCAGTAGGTGTATTGACAGCGGGGTTTCTGCTCGGCTCAACGCACGACGGAATAGAGCTTCCCGGTATTATTCCCAACAGTTGGGTTGAATGGGCTGTCGGTGGCAATTCGTTATTGTCCAACTTCTTCGCAAGTTTCACCGGTGCGTTTATGTATTTCGCCACTCTCACCGAAGTGCCGATTATTCAAGGATTGCTCGCATCCGGCATGGGTAAAGGCCCGGCTCTTGCCCTGCTGCTTGCCGGACCCTCACTATCGCTTCCGAATATGCTTGTCATACGCAGCGTTATGGGTACGAAAAAGACAGTGATATATGTCGCTCTTGTAATTGTCATGGCCACAATTTCAGGCTGGGTATATGGCTATTTCTTCTAAAATAGAATAAATATGAAAATTCTGATATTATGCACCGGTAACAGTTGCCGTAGTCAGATGGCACACGGATTTCTTCAGTTGTTCAGCTCTGATATTGACGTTTTTTCAGCCGGGACCAGACCCGCTGAAAAGGTAAATCCAAAGGCTGTTGAAGTTATGAAAGAGGCGGGAATTGACATCTCTGACCATACACCTCACAATGTATCCGAATATATCAACGAGCCGTGGGATTATGTGATAACAGTATGCGGAGGTGCCAACGAAAGCTGCCCTGTGTTTGTAGGCAACGTGGAGCATCGCCTTCATATCGGTTTTGACGACCCTTCCGATGCAATCGGTTCAGACGAGTTTGTTATGGCTGAATTTCGCAGAGTGCGCGATGAGATAAAAAATAAGTTTGAGCAATTCTATAATGACAATCACTACTGTCCACTAAAAATGGGCAGGGTTAA
>HF985648.1:57120-79531 GCA_000431155.1 Bacteroides sp. CAG:927 | reverse complement strand
ATTTTTAACCCTGCCCATTTTTAGTGGACAGTAGTGCCTCTGACTCTATCATTACTTCTTTTTCTTGTCGTTACATTAGGATGTTTGTTGTCACCTACAATAGAATTATTCATAATCATGCGTTTATTTCAGGGTCTTGCGGCGGCCGGAGCTGTCGTAATTTCCCGGTCAATAGCTGCAGATTGTTACCGCGGTATCGCTTTGGCTCGTATGTATGGAATGATTGGTATGGTCAATGGTGTATCGACTGTGCTGTCTCCAATGGTTGGAGGTTTTGTGGCAGGGGCTTACGGGTGGAAAGCCGTATTTATCTCCATATTCATAATCGGACTGGTGATGTTTGCAGGAACAGTTAGGTTAAATGAGTCTTTATTACCGAGCAATCGTGTTCGGTTGAGTTTTACGGCGTTGTTCAATGATGTTAAAAGGATTGTAAGAAACAGGCATTATGTCATACCGACCCTGCAATACGGCTTTATTATGGCTATTATATTTGTAAATCTTGCTTCCGGTCCTTTTATTATGGATGAATATGGTTTTTCAGCCGAACAAATAAGTCTGACTTTCGGGGCAAATGCCATCGCACTCGGCATTGCAGCAGCTCTTGTCGCCCGTTTTAAGGATTTCCACAAAATTGTGTGGTACTCCAGTATGGGAATGGTTGTAGCTTCTGCATTTTTGGCCGCAACTCTTATTTTTCACCTCAGTTTTATTTTATATGAAGCAGCAGTTTTCCTATTGTATCTTTTTGTTGGGGCTATGTGTACGACCACTACTACGCTTGCAATGGATTCAGAACGTAAAAATGCGGGAATAGCGTCCGCTTTTTTTGGAGCGGTAGGCTATATTGCCGGAGGTATCATATCTCCGATAGTAGGGATTGGCACTATATCTGTCACTTCCGCCATTTTGTTCGTATCCTTGGCTTCAGGGAATATTATTTTATCACGATGTGCCTGTTGCCGATAGAATATCGGTATGATTGGAAGATTGATAGAAGCTGAGGTGGAATGAATTTGTGAAGAACAAGCAACCTGATTGTAAGGGCGCCTAACATACAATCACTTTGGGCTATTTAGCACCATGGACCGGAATCATTCCGAGTTGAATCAACATACTGAAAAGGTCGGGCAAACCGTGCTCTCGGATAATTTTACCGTCTTTCAGTTCATAGATGTTCATCGCCGTTACTCTTATAGGTTTGCCTGTAGCAGGCATCCCCATGAAAGGCTGTGTTTGAGTTCCACTCATGGTGAAACGAACCATAACCTTATTACCATCTGCGATAACTTCTTCAACATCCCATTTTACATCAGGCATGGCACCGCGTATCATGTCAAGCACATCGGTGTAACCTTTGAAACCATGCATTGGCTCAGGTGAAGTCGGCGCAAAAAACACTACATCGGGAGATATTATTGTTTCTCCTAACTTGACATCGCCAGTATTGATAAAGCGAACAAACTGCTCCATCACTCGCTTGTTTTGCTCAGTCACAACTTCCGAGCGAATATCGTTGTAACCTTCAGAAATGTCCTTACCTAACATATTCTTTGACACATATCGTTAATATTTCAGTGTATGTATTTATTTCACTCGCAAAAATAATACCTTCCTGCTTAATTCACAAGACGTTACCATTGGATTAGTTAGTAACATTTTTATTACTTTTGTTGATTTTCAATAACTTGATTTATACAAAAAAATTGCCAAATAGATATGATTTAGCCATGCAGTCAGTCCGCGACAGTGAGAACCGTCTGAAGTGGCGTGACTCGTTGCTCTATCGTCTTGCCGACGCCCTTTATAGAGCCGGGGAACTGTTCCGAATGGTGATTGATGCCATCATTGATTTGGCCAAGTCGGCTTTCGGAAGCAAAGGCGAGCACGGCGACATCTTCACTAATGAAGAAGCCGCCGGTATTAAGGACATCATAGATGAGTATGCCAAGAGCAAGGATGAACGGTTCGCAGTCAGCAACTGGCTCGTGAACTTCGCCTGTGTCAAGGGAAAACTCACCGATGCCCAGATCGACCGAGCTTTCAGTGAGGTTGACGATGTGGCGGAAGGTCGGTACAATGGTAGGATAGATAGAGGTCGAGGTGGAATCAGTATATAATAAATTGCAAGCGTTTAGTTACAGAGTTCCCCCTTGGAGGAGATTGCATTCTGACGGTCATATAATGCAGCCGATGAAGGCGATAATAGAACCGAGGATTATTAGGCCGAAACCAATGGCTCTTCTTTTAGCCCATGTAGGTTTCATTGCTTCGGTTTGGATAGGATTGTTCCTGGATTTGTAAAAGGCGTAGAAGTATTTTATAGCGTAGGCCATCAGGAACAATGCGCCTGCCACATTTATGCCAATACCGCCATATATAAAAATGTCGTTCATAAAATGGAAACGCACTAACCGATAAAAGAGTTCGCTTCTTATCTTCCGTCCGCCTATGAAATTCCCCTTTCGGTGCACTCACTTGATACCAGTGCGCTATTACAAAAGCTGCCATGTTCATCAAACAAATTAACAATTGAACATCAACAAATTAAAAAGCACCAATGTCGCGGCTTGACCCGTGGGGATGGTTTATGCCCATTCTTTCCATAATGTTAAATGGCATTAAATAATACGTCTGACTTCCATCAGCGGGATTGCGTATCATTTGGGGATAACTAAACACCCAACATTACTGCCATTTCTGGGTGTAATATTGGGTGTAGATTTTGTAAATGCTTGATAATCAGGCTTTATTGCGGAGAGAGAGGGATTCGAACCCCCGGAGGTGTGACCCTCAACGGTTTTCAAGACCGCCGCAATCGACCACTCTGCCATCTCTCCTAAATGGTTGTACAAAGGTATGCATTTAATTTCATTCATGCAAGATTTCTGTGATTTTTTTATTCGGCTGTGATGTGTATGCTCGTCGTGACGGTTTTAATGATGGTTTGTGTCGGGGATGTAGCAACCTTGTGTTGTCATTGTAATATGTGTCACAATGTGGTTAAGCAGTGGCCTTTTTGTAGGGCAAATTAGGTATATTTGTCCTGTGCCGGTACTATCACCTGCATATATGTATTTTTGATAATACAGAACATTCCGATGAAGCAGCAGAATAAATCCAAGCGTATTATTGTAGGGTCAATTATAACGATAGTTGTATTTGGCCTATACGGTTTGATGCTCTCGTTCGGGTCGCATGAATCAATGTATGTGGACCGACCGGAAGGGCTTTTGTGCAAAATGCCGATTGATGGTGTTCCCTCCATGGTTACTGTGGCTCCGGGATTGGTGTTCAAGATTGATACGGGTGCTGATGCGAGCAGCATAACGGAAAAAGACCTTGCTACGCTTGAGTCGCTTGGGTATAAGGCTGAACATAAAATATATCCTGTGTTCGGGCGTAATGGTTGGGGCCGAATGAACTGGACCTTTACGCGCTTTCAGGTGGACTTGCCTCTGTATGATTACATCAGTGAAGAGGATTCGCTTGGTAATATTAGCCATCAGATCATTCCTGAAAGTCTGAATGTGCTTCACGATGTGGATTTTGTTCCATCAAGCACAGGCTTTTCAGTTCTTGGTGTGGATTTCCTTCAAAAATTCAAGATTGAGTATTTGTATGAAGAAAAGGTAGTTGCCCTGTCATTTGATACTCCGGAGGGTTACGAGCCCTTTGCCGAACTCTCGGTATCACACAGCCCCCTTAAAGATATGTGGCAGGGAAACCGGTATTATATCTCAATCTCTGTGCAGAATATAAAGAATGACTATTTTTTGGACACGGGTCTTCAGCGAGCTAAGCTGCGTTTGCCAATGTCAGAATATGTAAGGTCTTCAACAGATTTGGTGTCGGATACAATCCGCACGATGATTCACAAGCATCCGGCTCTGGTTGATTATGACGCTTGGGTGTGCATTGGGGACAGGTGCGGAACGGCTGCCGTTTGGTACTGCGATACAAACGAAGAGCCATACACATTCAACCCGTTCAATTACATAGAACAGGATTTTTTGCTGGATCTTAATGGCAAAAAACTTATGCTCAAGCCACATTCTTATGCTTTCTTCTCTCGCATAAAAATGAATGGCAAGTGATAATCAGGAATTAAAGCGTTTACTTTGCGTCAGAGACATCATCATCGTTGAATAATTTCCCGGCCTCGTCAAGATGAAAGTTTTTGGTCAGTACGGCTATAAACCGTGATATCTGTTTTATTGCATTCTGTGTGTCGGCTGTTACTTCCTTGCCTTGGAGCCGAAGCATCAGCATGCCGTACAGAGCATTGAAGCATGTTTCTATTTCTCCGCTTTTGCTCTCCCCTGCCTTGGCGCGTAGCTCAACTATGAAAGGAAGTGTACGATAGAATTCAGCGGTGTAGTCAGCAAACCGTGGGTCTTTGAGCAATGCCTGATGGAGTTCAACCAATTGGATGATTATATTTTTGTTGAGCTGCAGATGTCCTGATTTTTCCACTCCTTCGCGCCTCATCATGTCAATAAGGCTTTCGTACCACTCTTTCATTTGAGCTTTTAGCGAATCATCAAGCTGGTATTTGTCTATGACGTTGTGCTGAATTTTGTCAATGTCAAGGTCGTTGGCGCGGATTATATCTTCAATTTGCCACATATATAGCAGATATTCTGCAATATTTTCTTTTCGTTTTTGTGATGCTATTATCATTGCTTGGAGGAATGTTTTAATTAACTGCAAAGATAACGCTTTTTAGTCACGAAAAGATTAATTGATGAAAATTAGTGAATCGTTTGATTATAAGGTTCGTGGCTTTTTTGTCAAAAAAATATTTGAAAAAAGTATTGAAAAATTTTGTGTAAATCAAGAAAAGGCGTACCTTTGCATCGTCAAAACGAAATGACAATGCCTTGTGGTGTAATGGTAGCACGTCGGATTCTGGTTCCGCCTGTGAGAGTTCGAATCTTTCCAAGGCAACATATTAAGAGCTGAGCTTACTGCTTCAGCTCTTAAATTTTTTAATAACAGCTTATTGTATCAGCCAATGTTTTCTTTGCTCGGATTATTCTCAAAAAAATGCCCGATTATTACTGCCGGTTTCACTGACTGGCATAGTCATTTGCTGCCCGGAGTTGATGACGGGGTGCAGCAAATGGAAGAGAGTGTTGACATGCTTGAAATATATGAGAAAAGTGGCGTTAAAAGAGTGTGGCTTACTCCGCATATAATGGAAGACATGCCCAACACCACTGCGCAGCTGAAGGACAGATTTCAAGAGCTTCTCGTGACATATTCCGGAAACATTGAATTGCGTCTCGCGTCTGAGAACATGCTTGATAATTTGTTTAAGGAGCGATTGGAGAACAATGATTTTTTACCAATTGGCGATGATGGCCGTACATTACTGGTAGAGACATCATATTTCAACGCCCCCATGAAATTTCATGACACGCTGCTTGAAATCAAATCCAAGGGATATTTCCCTTTGCTCGCTCACCCCGAGAGGTATAATTACATAAACACTATGGCCGGATACAGGGAGCTTAAAGAATTGGGCGTGAAGCTTCAATTAAATGCCTTATCAATTTTAGGCTACTATGGGCCGTCAGTAAAGAGAAAAGCCAAGGAATTACTGGCGCATGGCATGTATGATCGTATAGGGTCTGACATGCATCGCATGGAGCATTTGAATATTCTTTCAAAAGGTGCCATATCATCCTCCGATGCTGCCAAAATTCATCAGCTCGGCTAAATACATTGCTTGAATCATTGTATTGGCCGAACTGACAATCAGATACATAAAACGGGAATCTGTTAAGACTCCCGTTAATAGGTTTGTAATAAGTTAGCCTATTGTCCAAGGTATGCTTTGAGCAATTTGCTTTTTTGACCTTTAAGGCGTCGGATGGCTTTTTCTTTGATCTGGCGCACACGTTCGCGTGTGAGGTCAAATTCAGCGCCAATCTCTTCAAGTGTCATTTCCTGACATCCGATTCCGAAGAATTTTTTCAGAATTTCACGTTCGCGTTCGTGCAACTGCTTAAGTGCTCTATCCACCTCTTTAGACAAGGATTCTTGTGTGAGGGTGCTGTCGGCCATCGGCGAATCGTCGTTGGTAAGCACATCCAAAAGGCTGTTGTCCTCGCCTTCCACAAAAGGAGCGTCAACAGATATGTGTCGGCCTGAAACCTTAAGCGTGTCGGCTATTTTGTCAACAGGAACATCAAGGCGTTCTGCCAGTTCTTCAGGAGAAGGACGTCGTTCGTTTTCCTGCTCAAATTTTGACAGGGCCTTGCTGATTTTGTTAAGAGAACCAACCTGATTGAGGGGAAGTCGCACAATACGGCTCTGTTCAGCCAATGCCTGAAGGATGGACTGACGAATCCACCATACGGCATAGGATATGAACTTGAATCCACGAGTCTCATCAAACTTCTGAGCCGCCTTAATCAGGCCGAGATTGCCTTCGTTAATTAAGTCCGGTAGGCTCAGACCCTGATTTTGGTACTGTTTGGCCACGGACACCACGAATCGAAGATTGGCACGAGTAAGTTTGTCTAATGCTCGTTGGTCACCCTGTCGGATGCGCTGAGCCAGCTCTACCTCTTCTTCAACGGATATAAGCTCTTCTCGGCCTATTTCCTGGAGGTATTTGTCAAGCGAAGCGCTCTCACGATTGGTAATTGATTTTGTGATTTTTAATTGTCTCATTCTATAATATGTGACATTTAGCGTGCAAAGATACAAAAAGTTTCTGACATATAACAATGCGGGCGTGGAAAAGTAGCATCCGCGCCCGCTGAATTAACTGAATTAACAGTTTTACTTGTATCTCATCCAGCGGATAAGTTCTTTTACGCTTGGTTTTTTACCATACATGAATATTCCTACTCTGTAAATTTTGGCTGCAACCCATACCATGGCAAAGAATGAAGCATACAGTATTATTAAAGAAACTGTAATCTGCCACCCCGGAACACCAAATGGTATTCTGGCCATCATAACCATAGGCGAGGTAAACGGTATCATTGAAGTCCATAATGAAAGCTGGCTACCGGGATCAGATGCTGCCATCATGCCGAATACTATGCCAAGAATTATGGGCATTACCACTACGCTTTGCAGCTGTCCGGCATCTTGTATGTTATCAACGGCCGATCCTATCGCAGCATATACAGCGGCATACAACATAAATCCTCCGACAAGGAATAACAGGAGCAAACCGAATATTTGGATAATGTATCCTACGTTGCCGAGTATGGACAATGCCTGTAGCAATTCAACCGGTGTGCCCAATGATTCAGTGCCGGCAGCTCCGGCAGCATTCATTGCTGACAAATCAGCTGCAACAGAATCAGGAGTGAGTGCCGGGAGCACGAAAGCTGACAGAGCCGCAAGCAGCACACCCCAGATCACAATTTGGGTTACGGCCACGAGTCCTATGCCACATATCTTCCCAAGCATCAGCTGGGTGGGCTTGACGCTTGACACCACTATTTCAAGTACACGATTGTTTTTCTCTTCAATAATACTGGTCATTACCATCTGTCCATAAAGAAGGAGGCACATGTATAGGAAAAATGTAAGTACTGTGCCTAAGATGTAGGAAAGGATAGTGGATGATTCTTTCTCTTCATCTTTTGATGTGTTGTCATAACTTTGTATTGACACATCGCTTTCCACTTCTTTGAGAATCTGGTCAAGATTGGCTATATCGTAACTTTCAAGGCGTATGTTTTCAATGATACCGTTCACTTGATCGCGTATGTTTGATTCAAGTGTCATAGAGGAGGCCTCATTGTTATATAGCTGGATAGCTTTTTTGCCATCCATTACATCTTTTGGAATGAAAAGCACCGCGTCAGCGGTGGAATTTGCCCTTACACTGTCAAGGGGCTGTGTGCATGTGATATATTTTATTCCATCATCGCTCTTGAGAGCCGGGGCGATTACCAAAGATTCGTCCACTATATCCACCGTTTTCGCCTCATTGCCGGCAAATGCCATAATCAAGGCCGGAGTTGCCATAAGAGCAAGCATGAGCACCGGCATAAGAATGGTAGTGATGATAAATGATTTTTTTGATACGCGCTCCAAGAATTCGCGCTGTATCACTAATGATATATTTTTATTCATGAGATTAGTTACGATTGTTGTTTTCAACTGTGTGAATAAAGATGTCGTTCATTGATGCCATGCTGGGCTGTAAAGATGATATCTCTACTATGGGGTTGGCAGATGAAATCACATCGCGCAGCGTAACATCACTATTGAGCTGGAACTGGAGACTGTCAAGGTTGTCTGACAATTGCATGGCTTGAGTCATTGGAGCAAGGGTTTCCATTAGTGTTCGGGGATTGCCCTTGAATCCCAATGAGTATCTTCCCTGGCTGAATTCACGACGTAATTGTTCTACATTCCCGCTAAGAATGTTCTTGCCGTTATTGATGAGTGTGATGTTATCGCATATCTCTTCTACCGAAGCCATGTTGTGAGTCGAGAATATTACTGTGCTTCCATTGTTTTTAAGCCGGATAATTTCATCACGCAGAAGGTTGGCATTGATTGGATCAAAACCGGAAAATGGCTCATCAAAAATCAAGAGTTTTGGCTCATGGAGCACAGTGACAATAAATTGTACTTTTTGTGCCATTCCTTTGGATAATTCTTCAACTTTTTTGTTCCACCATGAGCTTATCTCAAATCTGTCAAACCATTCTTTGAGCTTTCTGGTAGCATCGCCTTTGCTGAGTCCTTTAAGTCTTGCAAAGAAAATTGCCTGATCACCGACTTTCATTTTTTTGTATAGTCCGCGCTCTTCAGGGAGGTAGCCTATATGTGCCACATCTTTTGCATTCAATGTGTGTCCGTCAAAAATCACTTCTCCGCTATCGGGCGCGGTGATATGGTTGATTATGCGGATGAGCGTGGTTTTACCAGCTCCATTAGGACCGAGTAGGCCGTATATTGTGCCGGTAGGCACTTCCAAACTGACATTGTCAAGTGCCAAATGATTGGTATAGGCTTTACTTACGTTTTCTACTTTCAGGATTTTATCCATATTTACATTAGGAATTTAGTTTTATAGATATGACGCTGTTTTTGGTAAATAATTTCATCTCACGGATATTTTTTTGCCAAAAAATCTATTGATTATGACTGCAAGAGCTCCGTCACCGGTTACATTGCATGCAGTTCCGAAGCTATCCATGGCTATGTAGAGGGCTATCATCATAGCATTTTGTGCGTCACTGAATCCAAGTATTGACGACAGCAGTCCCAGTGAAGCCATTATTGCACCACCGGGGATGCCAGGGGCGGCTATGATGGTTACCCCTATCATTGCAATAAACTGGGCAAATTCTCCAACGCTGTATGGAATCCCTTGCATTATCATCAGCGCAAGAGCACATGCCACAATCTTCAGTGTGCTGCCACTCATATGAATCGTTGCACATAGCGGTACCACAAATCCGGCAACATCCTCATTTACGCCCAATTTTATGGTTTGGCGTAAGGCGACGGGTATTGTGGCTGCCGAACTTTGCGTTCCGAGTGCCGTAAAGTATGCCGGCATCATGGTCCATAGCATTTTAACAGGATTTTTACGTGCAAACAGTGCTGCGATACAAAACTGGAACAATAGCAATAATAAGTGCAGGATAAAAATTACAACAATAATTTTCAGGAATGTGTGTATGATTGTTCCTACTTGTCCCTCATGCGTCATGGTAACAAATATGCCGAATATGTAAACAGGCAGCAAAGGGATGACACATTTAATAATCGTAAGACTTATTATATCGCGAAATTCACTCACACCTTTGCGTAAAATGTCGCCATTGACCAGTGCTATTCCAATCCCCATGACGAATGATAACACGAGAGAGGTCATTACGGGTGTGATGGCCGGTATTTGTATCGTAAAATATGGAGAGACAGTGTTTGCTTCTGCTCCGAGGCTAACTGAGGTGCTTGCCGTAGATAGCATTTGTGGGAATAGCCATGCTCCGGTGAAGTATGAGGTAAAGCCTGCAAACAAAGTGGCACAATAAGCCAACAGAACAGTAGCAATCAGCATCTTCCCGGCTCGCTTGCCCAAATCAGCTATGGCCGGTGTCACGAATCCAAATATAATAAGTGGAATCAGAAAAGTAAGAAACTGTGAAAATATGCTGTTAAAAGTGGCACAGAGGCGTGCTATCCATTCCGGAGACACATATCCCACTCCTATACCTGTGATTATTGCTGCTAATATTTTTAGCAGTAGAGCTGAAGGAAGTCGTTTTTTCATGCACAAATATAGTTATTTTTATGCTCAAATGTAACTTTTTGGTTGTATGATGCGTCAAAAGAGATATAAAACAAAAAAATAATTATGACTACTAAATGTATTGTGACTTTATTGATGGCTGTTGCTATATGCTCATGCTCTAATGTGTCTTATGTGTGCTCAAATCAAAAGACAGTTGATTCTGATCCTGACTCCCCTATTGTTACCCGAGAGATTACAGTCAAAGATGTGTCTGAAATAGACTGTGCGCGCGGCATCAAGGTGGTTTATACTCAAGGTGCAACTTCTTCTGTCGTAATGTCCGCACCTCGTGATATTGCAGACTATATAGATGTAGATGTCAAGAATTCATCATTGTTTTGCACAGTCGGCAAGGAGTATCAGATTAATACCGGACTGGATCGCGTAGAAGTGAAAGTGTCATCACCTTTAGTAAAGTCATTGGGAGCCAGCACAGGTGCATCAATAAAAATTAATTTGCTGGATTTAAAAGACAATAAACTTAATGTCAATGCATCAACAGCCGGTTCCGTTGCAATTAATTCTTTAAAGTGTGGTGGTCTTGATTGCGATGTGTCAACAGCAGGTAATGCAACAATTATCGGAATCAAGTGCTCGGGCATGATTGATGCCTCAGCATCGACCGGCGCAGAAACAAACTTTGAAGGGATTGCTGCCAAAATAGATTTCGGCGCATCTACCGGTGCAACAATCAATGCTTCGGAGCTTGTGGCTGAGACCGGCGAAGCATCCGCTTCTACCGGAGCAGATATATTATGCCGGGTACATAATCTCAATAGCTCGTCTTCTACCGGAGGGTCTGTTCACAATAAGCAATAGCTTTCATAATAGACATATATTAAATGCAACGGGCGACTTGGTGAGAGTCGCCCGTTGTCTTGGTAATTAATCTTAAGCTTGATTAGATGACACCCTGTCCCATCATGGCATTGGCTACCTTCATGAAGCCGGCGATATTGGCGCCTTTCATGTAGTTTAGGTATCCGTCAGGTTCTGTGCCGTATTTTACACATTGGGTGTGAATGTCCTTCATGATTACGTGAAGTTTCTCATCCACCTCTTCTGCACTCCACTGCAAGTGCATTGCGTTTTGGCTCATTTCAAGCCCGGAAGTGGCGACACCGCCTGCGTTTACAGCCTTTCCGGGAGCGTAGGTTACTCTTGCATTAATAAATGTGTCAATGGCCTCAGGCGTGCAGCCCATGTTGCTGACTTCGGCAACCATCAATACGCCATTGTCAACAAGCTGCTTGGCATCATTGCCGTCAAGCTCGTTTTGGGTTGCGCAAGGAAGTGCGATATCAACCTTCTGTTCCCATGGTTTGCGACCGGGATAGAATGTGGCTTCAGGATATTTTTCAGCATAGGGAGCTACAATGTCTTCGCCGGAGGCACGCAATTCAAGCATATAGTCAACCTTTTCACCGGTGATGCCTTCCGGATCATATACGTAACCGTCAGGACCGGATATGGTTACAACTTTCGCACCGAGTTGGCCGGCTTTAAGGGCAGCACCCCAAGCCACGTTACCGAAACCGGATATAGCTACAGTCTTACCCTTGATATCTTCTTTCTTTTCTTTCAGCATGCTCTGTACGAAGTAAAGGGCACCGAAACCTGTGGCTTCAGGACGTATTCTGCTGCCGCCAAATGAGAGGGCTTTACCTGTCATTGAGCCATCACATTCATTACAGAGTTTTTTGTACATGCCGTACATGTAGCCCACTTCGCGACCGCCTACACCAATATCGCCGGCGGGTACATCGCGGTCTATACCTATATTTTTCCAAAGCTCAAGCATGAAAGCCTGGCAGAAACGCATGATTTCTGCATCGCTTTTGCCTCGGGGTGAGAAATCGCTACCACCTTTGGCACCACCCATTGGGAGTGTGGTGAGTGCATTTTTGAATGTCTGCTCAAATCCAAGGAATTTGAGGATAGAAAGGTTAACGGATGCATGGAAGCGTATGCCACCTTTATACGGGCCTATGGCATTGTTGAACTGAACACGATAACCAAGGTTGGTCTGAACTTCGCCATTGTCGTCAATCCAAGTGACGCGGAATGTAAGGATGCGGTCGGGTTCAACCATACGCTCAATTATGCGCGCTTTCTCAAATTCGGGATGCTGATTGTAAACATCCTCTACGCACATAAGTACCTCTCGAACAGCTTGAAGGTATTCCTTCTCTCCCGGGTGTTTAGCCTCAAGGTTGCTGATGACTTTATTAATATCCATAATTTATGTATTTAATGGTATTGATTGTTGCACAAATATACATAAAAGAAGTTGAAATTAGCGAAATAAAAACTCCTTAAATTTGGTTAAATTCAAGGAGTTTTGTATCATATTGCTACTAAGAGCCGATTCGACAATATGTGTTACCGGTCAGGCAGTCAATCGTCGCGCAGATTTACCGTTTTATCTGCGACGTCTTTTCCGTTTGCTTGACTTTTTGGAAGAAGACTTGCTTTTAGATACAGATGTACCCTTTGTCGGGATTTTTATAGATTGCCCTATGTTGATGCGGCTTTGTCCTTTGCTCATGCCGTTAGCTTCACGCAGAGCTTCTACAGTCGTACCATGCTTGCGTGCAATTTTCTCAAGTGAGTCTCCGGATTTCACTTTGTAATTTTTAGTCTTGGCGGCTCTCTCTTTCTTTGATTTTGTTGCTTTAGTGTCGTCGTGTTTTTTCTTTGACTGTTTTGCTGAAGTG
The DNA here is from genome assembly GCA_000431155.1 of Bacteroides sp. CAG:927. Taxonomy (GTDB): domain Bacteria; phylum Bacteroidota; class Bacteroidia; order Bacteroidales; family Muribaculaceae; genus Paramuribaculum. The sequence continues at coordinate 66,526 of HF985648.1, read as the reverse complement.
GATTTTGCCTGCTGGCGTTCAGCTTTTCCACGTTCGGCAGCTTCGGTATCCTCTGCTGTTATGGTGTTGGCAATTAAAGGTTCTGAACTTGCCTTGGGGGTCTTACGCTCCACTATTTCAATGACTAATGCGTCACCTTCTTTTACTTTGCCTCTGCGCAGCTTGTTCAGTCGCTTGATGTCAGTTGCGCTTACGCCGTATTTTTTTGCAATGTCACGCAGATTCTCACCTCGGCCAACATTGTGAGTAATACGTTTTACATTACCGTTGACGCTATCGTCTATTGGATTGTTGTCATCGGCATTCTGAGTTTGAGATGCGGCTGCAAGGGCGTTGCTCTCCCCATTGTCATTGGGAATAGCCTGTTGCTCTCCGGGCTCCACATAAGTGCGTCTTGCATACAATTCAGCATCATGAGCCAGAATTGCTTCTTCGCTCATGATATAGCTCAAGCACTGCTGTGAGGGAAGAACAAGCTGATAGGGATGATTGTCGCCCGGAATTATATCCTTGCGGAATTGTGGGTTAAGCATCCTTATTTCGTCAATAGGTATATTCAGTACTTCGGCAATCTGATTGAAATGTACGCGATGGTTAACCTGTACTGTATCAGTAACAAGTTGCTGCTTGACAAGAGTAGGCCGGATGCCGTACCGGCCATAATAATTCATCACGTAGTTAGCGGCAATGAATGCAGGCAGATATCCGCGTGTCTCGCTCAGCAGATAATTATAGATCTCCCAAAAATCTTTTTTGCCACCTCCGGCACGACGCAATGCTTTGTTTACATTGCCCGGACCACAGTTATAAGCGGCTATTGCAAGTGACCAATCGCCGTATATTTCATATAGTTGTTTGAGGTATCTTACTGCCATACGTGTGGCAAGTCGCGGGTCGCGGCGCTGGTCCACCAGAGAATTTACTTCAAGTCCGAGCCCGGTTGCAGTAGTTGGCATGAATTGCCAAAGACCGGCTGCGCCTGCTCTTGACACTGCATTGGGATTAAGGGCAGATTCTATTACCGGAAGATACTGAAGCTCAAGAGGCATTTTTTCCTTGATTAATTCTTCAAGGAATATTTTGCCATAATAGTTATGTAATGCAAGCATGTCAGCCACAAGATTGCGACGCTTGCCAAGATACATGTCAATAAACTTGCCCACAATGGCATTGTACGGCATCTCAATTTCAGCCGGAATACGGCTAAGAAGCTCCTCATATTCTTTTGCCGTGCCGGTGGTGACTTGAGAATTGTCGCTCTGTTCCGTATAAGCTTTGAGATAAAAATTCTGTTCAAGTTCACGAGTTTTAGTCTCAAAACTTTCAGGTGCAATAATATTATTGTCGGTTATTGAGTGCTTTATATCTAATATGCTTGGGGCACTCCACGCCGTCAGCGTTGCTGCTCCTAAAGTAATTATTAAGCAGAGATGTCGAATCATGATGCAGGTCAGTTTTTAAAAGGTTAAAGCCCATTGTAATCCCACTCCGGGTAAATTGTTGCGGCTGTCGGGAATTACTGCGGGTGCCCAGTCAAGCGACAAGTCAGGTGTGATGTCAAAATGGGCGAGAGAGGCGTCCACATAGGCATCCACCATAGCCACAAGGTACACCCCTACCATGCCTATAATACAGAGGTCACGGTTGCGGCGGTAAAAATCCTTGCGGTTTTTCATTGTGGCTGTGAGCCAGGTTTTATTTAGATTTTCTTCCTTGGTTGTCGGAGGGAAAAAGTCCATGTAGCTTCTTGTGGCCGGATCATTGTCCATCAAGTCACTGTAAGCACGCGTGTAGTCACGAAGCATACCATTGTTCCATGATGTTCCGTAGCCGAGAGCCATGTAACCGGCTACCAATATAGGTAGTTTCCAATATTTTCTGTTATATATCTGTCCCAAGCCGGGGAATAATGCTGAGAGCCACACTGCTCTGACAGGATCGGGATTAAACATTTTCACCACTCTGACATCAGCTTTGGTAGATGTAGAGTCGGATATGGCATTTAACCCGGGAGCGTTAACTACGGCAACAGTATCCACAGGGGTAATTTGTAGTGAATCGCCGGACAGTTTGATTTCATCTTCCACGACTTCGCTCCCAACAGGAAGTTTCTGGGACAATGGTATGGAGTCAGGCAGATTTGCCGGTACATTTTTTGGTTGGTGGCGTTGGTGGCGAACAGGCTTTCTTGGCGTGGCAGAAAAAATGTTAAATGATGATAACAACATAAAAATAATTATGCTGCATATCGTTTTCGTAATATTTCCGCCAATTGCTATCTTTTGTCGCACAAGTTTGTAAGTGTAATGTTATCTAACTAACACACAATAAAATAGACTGCCATTTCTGGCAGAAACTCATCAGGGCGTTATTCTTGTTCACCCTTTATTTTGTCAAAGATACTAATTAATCTGGCAAGTTCATCCTCATTTTTGAATGTAAATGAAATTTTTCCTTTGCCGGAATTGTTGCATGAGAATTGTACATCTGTTTTAAATCGCGATGAAAGATGATTGCGAAGAATCTCATAATCCTTTACCGAGACCGGAGATACAGTTTTGGGTTGCTTCTCTTCCTGCACTCTCATAGCTTTGGCAAGATCTTCAACTTTTCTTACGGAAAGTCCTTCCTTTATTATTCTTGTGTATAGTTTCAGCTGGTCGGTGGGATTGTCTATTGACAGCAGAGCACGCGCATGGCCCATATCTACGCGACGGTCGCGAAGTCCGAGCTGCACTTCAGCCGGAAGATGCAGGAGACGAAGAAAATTAGCAACGGTGGCGCGTTTCTTGCCTATTCTTTCGCTCAGTCGCTCCTGAGTGAGATTGTATTGGTCAATAAGCTTCTTGAACGTAAGAGCTATTTCAATAGCGTTAAGGTCCTCACGCTGAATATTCTCAATGAGGGCCATTTCGGTAAGTTCACTGTCGGATGCAGTGCGTATATACGCGGGTACGGTTGTTAATCCTGCCAATTTAGCAGCTCTGTAGCGTCGTTCTCCCGCGATAATTTGGTATGAGTTTGGGGCTACCTTGCGAAGAGAGAGCGGTTGTATGATGCCAAGTTCTTTTATTGATGCAGCAAGTTCATCCAGTGCTTCTTCATCAAATGTGGTACGCGGTTGGTCAGGATTGGGTGCTATGAGATTTATATCAATTTCATTAATGGCAGATGAACCGCGTGCGGGCACATCATCCATAGATATGAGTGAGTCAAGGCCTCTGCCGAGTGCGTTGCGTCTTGGATTCATAGTTTCAATTTGTTAGGAATGGAGTTTGTGCTTTTTGTGGCGGGATATAATCTCTCTTGCGAGCATTACATGTGAAGTGGCTCCACGGCTCTCAGGGTCATATAATATAGCCGGAAGTCCATGAGAAGGAGCCTCACTGAGACGAATGTTTCGTGGAATCACCGTTGTGAATACCATATCGCCGAAATGCCCCTTAAGTTCCTCATAGATTTGATTGGCAAGGCGCAGACGGGCGTCATACATGGTGAGCAGGAATCCTTCGATTTCAAGCCCCGGATTAAGCTTAGGCTTTATGATGCGTATGGTGTTGATTAATTTACTGATTCCTTCCAATGCGAAATATTCTGCCTGTACAGGAATTATTACCGAGTTTGCTGCAGTCAGTGCGTTTACTGTTATGAGCCCTAAAGAAGGAGAACAGTCAATAAGAATATAATCGTATTTATCTGAGATTCCTTGTAGAAGATTTGCAAGCACTTTTTCGCGGTTCGGGCGATTTATTAGTTCAAGTTCTGCGCCTGCAAGATCAATTCGTGAGCCGATAAGGTCAAGCCCTTTCACGCATGTAGGCACTTGAGAACCGTCAAGAGGATAATCATCTGCCAGACATTCATAAATGGAAGATGTCATGCTTTCGGGATTGATGCCATAACCTGATGTGGCGTTTGCCTGCGGGTCTGCGTCAATTATCAGCACTTTTTTGCCTTCCATGGCAAGTGAAGCTCCGAGATTGATAGTGGTAGTGGTTTTGCCCACTCCGCCTTTTTGATTAGCTATTGCAATTATTTTGCCCATAGGTTGTTGTAATGTGGATTTACAACTGCAAAGTAATTGATTTTTATGCTATCTGCAAAGTGTAGAAATGTCAAATCAGTTTAAATTGTTTATAACTGACGGCCTTTGTTAATAACTTCGTGGAACAATGCCGAAAGTGTTTCACAGCAGAAGGCATGCATCCCCGTAGCTGAGAAATCTGAATCCGTTGTCAAGAGCATACTCATACATGGCTCTCCAGTCGCCTTTAGTGAACGCTGACACAAGCAAAAGCAGAGTGCTCTGAGGCTGGTGGAAATTTGTTATCATCCCCTGCACTACTTTATACTCGTATCCCGGAGCTATCATTATCCGTGTGGAAGCGATGAGTGTGTTGAAATTTTTTTGCGTGAGATATTTGGCTATAGTTGCCATTGACTGCTGCATGGTAAGGCGGGGATGTGTGGGAGAATATGGATACCATTGCGGCACTTCCGAGAAGTCAAGTCCCTGAGTAATCATGCATCCTATATGGTAAAGGCTTTCAAGAGTGCGAACCGAGGTTGTACCTACAGCAAAAACTTGTCGATCAGTGGATGCAAGTTCTTCAATCAACGCTTTGGGTACAGATATGAATTCGCTGTGCATCAGGTGCTCACCGATTGTGTCAGATTTCACCGGCTGAAATGTTCCGGCCCCAACATGAAGTGTCAGCTCTCTTCTGGGAATGTTACGATTGTCAATATCAGATAACACCTTGTCTGTGAAATGAAGTCCGGCTGTAGGTGCAGCTACTGAACCTTCAATATGAGAAAAGACAGTTTGGTAATCCTTGGCGTCGGATGTTTCTGTAGCACGGTTAAGATAAGGAGGAATGGGGATTTCCCCGGCATGCTCAATGATTTGAGAAAAAGTGACATCCTTGCAATTCCAACTGAATTCTACTATTGATGCGTTATCTTGTTTTTCCAGCCGAGTGGCAGTAAGTATTATGTTTTTGTTGTCAATGGTCAACGGTAATTCCAATGAACCGTTTTTCCATCTTTTGCTATTGCCTACAAAACATAACCATGCACATTTTTCCGTTTGTGCAAACGCCAAAGCATAATCAGACGGATTAACCGGTTCAAGGCAAAAAATCTCAATTGCGGCTCCGCTTGGTTTTGTCATTCTCAATCGGGCATTGATAACTCGCGTATTATTATATACGAGCATTGCGTTTTGGGGCAACAAGTCCGGTAGTTCTTTGAAAACATGTTTGCCGATCTCTCCATTGGCATGCCTGACCAAAAGCAGACATTCATCTCGGTAGGCAAGAGGGTATTTGGCTATTTTTGAATCGGGTAATGGATAGTTAAAATCCTCAATCCTTATGTCGGTTATATTCATTGCTTGAAATTTTCTCCGACAAAATTAGCCATTTTTTATTGTTTGAACAATCTGACGATTCCATAAGATAATACACTCACTATTGCCAATGGCAACAGCATATCCATAACACCGGTGGTTTCTGCCACAAGAAACATAGCCATTAACGGGGCTTTTGCTGTGCCTGCCATTACTCCGGCCATCCCGATAAATGCAAGAGTGCCAACGGGTAAAGTCATACCAAACAAAATATTGATGCTCTGTGCAAAAACAAGTCCTACGACTGCACCGGCAAACAATGTCGGTGCGAAATCTCCGGCCACACCGCCGCCGCTATTGGTGCTTGAAGTTGCAAATGCTTTAAGCATCATTATGCCAAAAGCATATAGTACTAACATTGAGGCACTCCGGGTCGCAAAATAGCATATGCTGGTATTGGCGATTGTGGTATAATGATTGTTGATTATATCGGAAACGATTCCATAGCCTTCACCATACAATGGCGGGAAAACAAATATAAGCACTCCGATTGTCAGTCCCGCAATAATGTTTTTTACCCAATGGTTGGGGATTGCGGTAAGGTACTCTCTAACTTTGCGCATTATCAAAGAGTAGTAAACCGAATATAGTCCACATATCACGCCAAGCGGTATGACCCAAATTAAAATTGAAGGATCAAATGGTGCGTGACAGGAAAAATCAATGTTTACATTGAACCCGGTGCATATGAATGTCGTAAGGCCGGCAGTGGAACATGCTATGACCAAAGCTATAACCCCGGTTGTGGTAAAAGCTATTTGCAAAATTTCCAACGCAAACATAATACCTCCAATTGGGGCTATAAAGATGCCGGCTATTCCGGCTCCTGCTCCGCAGGCCACAAGTGTAATTAGTGTATTGTTTGAAAATCCGAATAATCTTCCCAGATTACTTCCCACTGCAGCTCCGGTGTAGGCAATAGGTCCTTCGGCTCCCGCACTGCCTCCAAACCCCAGTGAGAAAGTGTTGGCAATAATGGGGCTGAACACAAGTTTTGGCGATAAAACAGGATTATGGTTGGCGAGATTATGTTGCAATTGCTCAACACCATGACTCAACTTTTGATGAACTACATATCGCTGAAAGATAGCGGCCAACAATATGCCGATTACCGGGAGAATTATATAAATCCAATTGCCCGTACTCACTTCAACATTTTGGGTCATGAGCATGGATAAAGCGGCAATCATGCGTTTGAGTACAAAAGCAAGGCCTCCGGAAATCAGCCCTATTATGAAAGCTGAAAGGTACAATTTTCCGGGTCGGGAACTTATGGCTCTCAAGCGTGCAAATATTGATGAGTGTTTTGAAACGACATCCATATTATCTAAACACCAATGCTATAAAAGGTGTTTTGACATCATGGCATTTATTGTTTTTTCAATTCCCAAAACGCTACGGCAGCTGCAGCAGCCACATTCAAGGAATCAACATGATGACTCATAGGAATCTTTACTACGTAATCCGCCTCATCAATTACTTTTTGAGAGAGCCCATCACCTTCAGTGCCCATGATTATAGCAAGTTTGTTTTCTGCTCGCAATATCGGATTGTCAATGCTTATAGAATTATCAGTCAATGCCATTGCAGCTGTTTTAAAGCCAAGATTTGACAATTCACCGATATTGTCAATCCATGTCCATGGTACAAGGAATACACTTCCCATACTCACACGTATTGACCGTCTGTTTAGAGGGTCACAGGAAGTACGAGTCAGCAGTACAGCGTCTATGCCAAGCGCAGCGGCTGACCGGAATATAGCTCCTATGTTGGTGGTATCGGTAACGGAATCTATTACCACTACCCTTCCCGCACCTTGGCATATTTTCCCCACCGGAATCATTTCAGGTCTATGCATTGCACACAGCACTCCACGTGTGAGTTTATAGCCGGTAATTGCAGTAAGCAGTTCACGCTCACCCGTAAGCACCGGAATGTCTTTGCACATGCTGATAATCTCAGCTGCATCACCCAAAATATGCTTGCGTTCACAAAGTAACGCCATTGGACGGTAGCCGGTTTCAAAAGCCACTTTTATCACTTTCGGACTTTCGGCTATGAACAATCCGTATTCCGATTCTATGCTTTGGCGCAGTTGCGCTTCAGTAAGTTTTGCAAATATCGCGGCGAGTGGATGGGAGTCAAGCGATTTAAGTGTAATAAGATTCATTCAGAATTTTTTTCGTTTGATTTTACCGGATGTTGTACGCTCGAATTTAGGAAGCCAAATGGCGGATTTGGGCGTGTGATATTTTTGAAGCAACAGAGCTGCGTATTTGATATATTCTGCAGCTTTACCGTTGTCCGTGCCTTCAAGGACCAAAATAGGAACTGCACCCCATTTGCTATGAGGCATAGAACTTATGTAAAAAGGTACAGGTATTACATTGGCGAGGATTGCCTCATCTTCTTCGGGATGGATTTTAATCCCTCCGGAGTTGATTACATTGTCATAACGTCCAAGCCATTGAAATTTTATGTCAGATATAAGGTTGACTTTGTCATTGGTCTGCAATGATACAAACGACATTTTATCACTGTTGATTGTAAGGCATCCTCGGCTGTCAACTGAGAATTTGAATCCCGGCAATGCTTCGTAATATTCGCTTGAGATATGTCGTAGCGCCACATGACTGCATGTCTCCGTCATGCCGTATGTAGCCCAAGCATTAATGCCTGCATCAACCAACGCTTGTTGCTGTTGAGATGACATTGGTGCTCCGCCTACTATGACATGCTTGAACTTATGCGACCACGATTCTTGTATCAACGATGGTATCTGAGACGGCACAATTGCAACCAAATCAGTATCTGTCGGAATCTCCACTCCGCATAATATGTCATTGCCTGGCCGTAAGACCGTCAAATCGGCTCCTGAAACTATAGCACGCACAATCATCATTTTACCGGCAATATAATCAACAGAAATCGGTAAAAGCAGATGGCTGTTGCTGCTTATTCCGAAGAATTTGCAAGTGGCCTTTGCTGACACTTCCATGTCGGTTTTTTTTAGCTGCACTTGCTTAGGCGCGCCGGTAGAGCCTGATGTATGGGCAGTGACGGTTGGTGAAGCAGATTCCCATTCGTTTATGAATCCGGCAGCAGTGCCGGTTAGGTCGTAAATAGCCATTATGCTTTTACCCAATTAAGTTGACTATAATCCCAACATCCATTTGCGTCATACGAAAGGTTCTCCCCTACCAAAGTTAATGGAGACGGAATGTTGTTGGTGTACAGCGCTCCTGTTCCAAGGCCCTGAGGCATTTCAGGATTGTAATCCGAGACCCAATTGGCGATTGCATCAAGGCCCACATTGCTTTCAAGCGCGGATGTCGCCCACCAGTTTATGCCATAGTAACGAGCAAGTTCAATCCATTCGTCGCTACCGCTTAACCCGCCACATAAAGTGGGTTTGAGTATGATGTATTGAGGGTGAATGGCCTTCAACAGGGCTTCCTTTTGAGTACGTTGCTTAATGCCAATCAATTCTTCGTCAAGGGCTATTGGTATGGGTGATTTTTTGCATATTTCACTCATTTTTTGCCATTGCCCCTGTCTTATGGGTTGCTCAATGGAGTGTATGTCGTATTTTGCCAACTGATCAAGTTTCTCTAATGCATTATGTGGCTGAAAAGCACCGTTAGCATCAAGTCTCAATTCAATTTGTGCACGGGAATATTGAGATCTTATAGCCGCCAATATCTCCAGTTCGCGGTTGAAATCTATGCCTCCTATTTTCAGCTTAATGCACTTAAATCCCAGATTTAATTTCTCTTCTACACGATGCAGCATCTCATCTTGCGTACCCATCCACACGAGTCCGTTAATGATTATTGACAATTCACCCTTATGCCATCGGGTTTTGATGTTGTTTAACTGTGACATGGCACTTTCTATTCCGAATTTAATTGATGGAAAGTCCGTAAGGTCTGGCATATTGCCATTGCTGATTCTATGGCAAATTTCAATTAGTTTATTCTCGTAATTTGCGCTCCA
>HF985648.1:38566-57079 GCA_000431155.1 Bacteroides sp. CAG:927 | reverse complement strand
CACAACTCAATCCGGGAAAAACGGCACATTCACCGATGCCGGTTCTGCCGGAGTCGGTATCATTGAGCAATATATACCACACATCTTTATATGTGAGCAGTTCTCGCGATGTGCGCGAGGGCATCTTGAAGATCAGCCTGTGTCGGGCGTAAGAAACATTCATTATTAACCCGGGAATTTGGGGAATTGGTCAAAGTCTGGATCTCGTTTTTCCAAAAATGCGTTCTTGCCTTCCTGAGCTTCGGCCATAAGATAATACATCAAGGTAGCATCTCCTGCAAATTCCATCATGCCACGCTGTCCGTCAAGTTCGGCATTGAGTGCGCGCTTGATCATTCTTATTGCCATAGGGCTGCGCTGCAAGATGGTTTCGCACCAAGCCACAGTTTCATCTTCAAGTTTGTCTAATGGAACAACTTTGTTAACCATACCCATGCGTTCAGCTTCTTCGGCGGTGTATTGTCGGCAGAGGAACCAAATTTCACGCGCTTTTTTTTGACCCACGCATCTTGCCAAATAGGTTGACCCGAAACCGGCATCGAAGCTTCCCACCTTTGGACCTGTTTGACCAAATCGGGCCGAAGATGCAGCTATCGTAAGGTCACATACCACATGAAGCACATGGCCGCCGCCAATTGCATACCCGTTCACCATGGCGATAACTGGTTTAGGGATAGATCGAATGGCTTTGTGGAGGTCAAGTACGTTTAGGCGTGGAACTCCATTTTCATCAATATATCCTCCCACTCCTTTGACTTTCTGGTCTCCACCGGAGCAAAATGCCTTATCACCTGCTCCGGTAAGGATGATTACTCCGATGTCGTTAGCCTCGCGGCAATATGCCATGGCATCAAGCATTTCACGGTTGGTTTGCGGACGAAATGCGTTATAAACCCACGGGCGGTTAATGGTTATTTTGGCTATTTTGCCATATTGCTCAAATAGTATGTCCTCATACTGTTTGATTGGAGTCCAATTTATCATGTCTGTAGTTTTTGAAAGTTTCTTTTCGTTTAAAATAATTGGCGAGTATAACTGCGCTTTCTTGCGGCGGAGTTTCAATTTCCAGCAAACAAGGTTGTTCGGATTTATCAGATGCGAAATGTCTGAATGAATCCATGAGCTGGGACTCATTTCGTGCATGAAAATACTCTAATCCATAAGCATGGCACAAGTGCTCCCATGGCGATTTTTTTTGCGCCATGCATATGCGTTCTTCAAGCTCATCAAGATTCTTGGTGGAGTTTATAAATCGGAATATTCCGCCGCCGCCATTGTTCAGAACTATTATTTTGAAATTGGCAGGTATTATTCCGCATCCCAATGCTCCAACATCGTACTGAGCACTCATGTCTCCGGTTATCAGCAGTGTCGGCATCGTTTTGTATGCCAATGAGGCACCTATGGCAGTAGATGTGGAGCCGTCAATTCCGCTTACACCCCTATTACAATCACATCTGTGTTGTTTGCCGGTCGCAAATAGTTGCCCGTATCTGATGGCAGTACCATTGGAGTATTGGACATTCCATCCTCTGGGAGTAAGTTGTGATACAATCTCCATTGCTTTAAGGTCACTCCAAGGCGCATGAGACAGGTATGCCTGATGGGTTGACATTGCCCTTTGTTTCAATATCTGCCACTTGTGTGCATAATCACATTCACCTTTATAAGGTTGTAAAGCCGAAGCAAGCTGTTGAAAAAATATGCCTGCCTCCATATTTATTCTTAATGTCAGGGCTTGGAAACAATCCACCGTTACATCGGTTTGAGCCACGTGCCAGTGCATCGTTGGTTTATTTGACCTCAGGTATTGCTTTATGTGTCGTGAAACCAATGCGCCACCTAAGGTTATTACACAATCGGGGACCATTGACTGGCGTTCTTCATCGGTCATTTCACTCAAGGTAGTGTCAATTCGTTGGACAAAATTTTCGCCATGCAGGTTAGCAATGGATTCAGTTAAAACAACTACATTTGGCAGCATTGATATTTTTGCCAAAGCACTGTTAAGCCGCTTATCCGGCTTATGGAATCCGGCTATTATCATCACTTTTGTCGGCGATGCAATAATTCTGCCTAATTCTCTGGCTTTTTGCACGGTTAAGTCTGTACGAGGGTTAACAACCCTGACGCTTCTAAAATTGTCGGAACTGACAGGAGCCAGAGTCCCCAATGGTTCTGAAAGTTGCACATTGATATGCACCGGTGCCTGATTGCCAAGTTCGGTCGCTTCCATCATTGCGTCATTGAGCAATCGGTCAGCATACCATAAATTTGTGTCGTTTTCCCCTACCGGTATGTTGTAACTTCGCTTCACGAAATTTGAAAGGGCCTCAAATTGCCTTAATGTCTGAGAATCGTCCTGATCTATCCATTCTGCCGGTCTGTCTGCACTTATCACAATCAATGGAACTCGCCTGTAGTATGCTTCAGCAACAGCTGGTGCATAATTGAGCACGGCTGTTCCGGATGTGCATATAAGGGCTACCGGTTCACAGGATATAGATCCCAGTCCAAGCGCAATGAATGCCGCGCTCCGCTCGTCAACTACACTGAAACATTCTATATCACGACTGCGGTTTGCAGCTATGATCAATGGAGTGTTCCGCGAACCGGGCGAAAGTACTATTTTCTTTACGCCATGTTTTGCGAGTAGGTCCACGACCATACGGCTTATTGTATTTGCAGTATTTAATGAATCCATAGAATGTTATTTTAGATGCAAAATTAAGAAATTAGGAGCAACTTTACTTATTTTTTGTGTGAAATAATTTATGTCATAATTTCCAACTCCTGATACATTGTGTCGTAAAAAGCATAGATTATTGGACAAAATGAAAATCCAATGAATGTTAGCCTAAAAGTAAAGTTTCCCAAAACAAAATAACAATTAATTGGCTATCAGATATTTATTATTTTGAGACATAGTGTAAAGTTTTCCAAAAATGAAAACTTTTAAAATATTCATATAAATATTTTGATTGTATTGATAACATCATTACCTTTGCGACACAATTGATGATTAATGTCATTTGTTCCTCTTTCTAATAAAAATTCTATACGATGATACAAACAGTTGTCAAGCGCGATGGTCGTGTCGTGGGTTATAACGAAGAAAAAATCAAGGCTGCGATAAGAAAAGCCATGTTACAAACCGAGCGTGGCGAAGATGAAGCTCTCATACAAAAAATTGTTGATCGCATATCTGTGACCGGGGATGAAAGTATGACTGTTGAGCAAATTCAGGACCGGGTTGAGCTTGAACTGATGAATAGTCCGCGCAAAGAGGTTGCCAAGCGTTACATTGCCTATCGTGACCAGAGAAGCATTGCCCGTAGAGCCAAAACGCGCGATATGTTCTTAGAAATAATTGAAGCCAAGAGCAACGATATAACCCGCGAAAACGCCAACATGAATACGGACTCACCCGCAGGCATGATGATGAAGTTTGCGAGTGAAACGACTAAACCGTTTGTTGATGACTATCTTTTGTCGGCAAGCGCACGTGATGCCGTGCGCCAGGGCTATCTCCACATTCATGACAAGGATTATTATCCTACTAAGAGCCTTACATGTGTGCAACACCCTCTTGATCGTATCTTGCAGCATGGATTTATGGCCGGCCATGGAGAGTCTCGTCCGGCAAAGCGCATTGAAACTGCAAGCATCATAAGTTGTATCTCTCTTGAGACAGCTCAAAATGAAATGCATGGTGGCCAGGCTATTCCGGCTTTTGATTTCTATTTGGCTCCTTTTGTACGCAGTTCTTTTATAGAGGAACTTAAGAAGCTTGAAAAGCTTACAGGGCAAGACCTGTCGTCTAAATATGATATGGCGATAGACGATTATGAAAAGAAATCTCTTGATACTTTGCAGGGAGAAGACCGGCTTGTACAACATGCTATGAACCAGACCGTGGAGCGGGTTCATCAGGCAATGGAGGCTTTCATACACAACATGAATACCATACATTCGCGCGGTGGCAATCAGGTGGTATTTTCATCAATCAACTACGGTACGGATACTTCAGCCGAAGGCAGATGTGTTATACGTGAGCTGCTGCATTCCACATATGAAGGAGTGGGTAATGGCAGCACAGCCATTTTCCCCATTCAAATATGGAAAAAGAAGCGTGGCGTGAGCTATCTTCCTGAAGACCGCAACTATGACTTGTATAAACTTGCCTGTAAGGTGACGGCCCGCAGATTCTTTCCCAACTTCGTCAACCTTGATGCCACGTTCAACCATCATGAGAAATGGCGTGCCGACGACCCAAAGCGCTATTTATATGAGGTAGCCACTATGGGATGTCGTACACGCGTATTTGAAAACCGTTACGGTGAAAAAACTTCGGTAGGCCGAGGCAATCTTTCTTTCTCCACGATTAACATCGTGCGTATTGCCATTGAGTGCATGATGATTAAGGACAAAGAGGAGCGCATAGAAAAATTCTTTAAGAAACTTGATGAAGTCCTCGATATTACTGCACAACAGCTTTGTGACAGATTTGATTTCCAGAAAACGGCATTAGTTAAGCAGTTCCCACTCTTGATGTCACGTTTATGGACAGGAAGCGAGAATCTCAAACCAGAGCAAACCATTGAATCTGTAATCAATCAAGGTACTCTTGGTATAGGGTTTATAGGATTGGCTGAATGTCTTGTGGCTCTTACGGGAAAGCATCACGGAGAATCCCCTGAATCGCAGGAACTTGGTCTCAAGATAATATCCCATATGCGTAGCCGAGTGAATGAATATAGCGAAAAATATCAACATAACTTTTCTGTGCTCGCAACTCCGGCTGAGGGTTTGTCAGGTAAATTTACAGCTAAAGACCGCAAAAGTTTCGGCATATTACCCGGTATAACAGATAAAATTTATTACACCAACTCCAACCACGTGCCGGTATATTACCATTGTTCCCCGCGTCACAAGGCTCAAATAGAAGCTCCGTATCATGAGTTGACCGGTGGAGGCCACATATTTTATGTGGAGATTGGTGGTGACGCCACGCACAATCCGCAGGCGATTGCCGATATTGTTGATCTGATGGATGAATATAATATCGGATACTGTTCGGTAAATCATAACAGGAACAGGTGTATGTCCTGTGGTCATGAAGATGCCGAAGAGAACCTTGAGGTATGTCCCGAATGTGGCTCAAAGGCAATTGACAAACTTCAGCGTATCACGGGTTATCTTGTGGGGACAACCGACCGTTGGAACAATGCCAAGCTCGCGGAGCTGAATGACCGTGTAGTACATAAATGATGCGTGTATTAGACATAATTGACGGCACTACCGTGGATGGTCCCGGATTTCGCACTGCAATCTATTTTGCCGGTTGCGCACATCATTGTGAGGGATGCCATAACCCCCAATCTTGGGATATGAACGGCGGTTCAGAAATGGATGTCAAAAGCATAATGCATCGCGTGATTGAAAATGATTTTAATGTTACATTTTCCGGCGGTGACCCTATGTATCAGGCTTCTGAAATTATTCCATTAGCTAAAGCTATTAAAGATATTGGGAAAAACATATGGTGCTATACCGGATTCCAATATGAAGATCTGTTGCGAAACGATGAAATGAGAGCTTTATTATCATATATTGATGTGCTTGTGGATGGCGAATTCATATTGTCACAGCGCAACACTTCTTTGTTGTTTCGTGGCTCCGGCAATCAAAGGCTAATAGATTTGCGCAAAACTTCTTTTGAAAATATCGTTTTATGGGAATCAGACTTTTAGGTATGAAATATTGTTATAGTTTGTTTGTGGGGATATTATTCCCCACAATTTGTTTCGCACAATCTTCTCTTGAGGGATCATGGAAAGGAAATCTATCGGTTATGCCGGGCAACTCCATTGCTTTGGGGTTGAATATAGGTTCTGAGCAAAATAAATTCGTGACTATGGATTCTCCTGATCAGGGTGCATTCGGCTTACCGTGCTCCATCCTTTTTCAAAGCGCCGACTCCATCAGCATAGCGGTACAATCTATTGGAATGACTTACAGCGCAAAGTTAGTTTCTGACAAGTTGATAGGTAAGCTGACCCAGCAAGGCTATACTTTCCCACTGGATTTCAGCCGGGGACGTATAATCGTCAATCGTCCGCAGAACCCCAAGCCACCATTCAAATACAAGGTGGAGAACGTGACATTCAGTAATCCCAAAGCAAATAACACTTTGGGTGGCACCCTTACCCTCCCCGACAATTTTTCCAAATCCACGCCTATAGTTATAATGGTCAGCGGTAGTGGCTTGCAGAATCGTGATGAGGAGATTTTTTATCATAAACCTTTTGCAGTACTCGCCGATTACTTGGCAAATAACGGGATAGCTTCGTTGCGTTATGATGATCGCGGAATCGGAGAATCATCAGGGAATGGCGCAATCGCTACTACAGCTGATTTTGCATCAGATGCTTCATCGGCCTTAAACTTTGTGAGGAATCAATATTCAAAGAATAAGATTGGTATTTTAGGACACAGTGAGGGAGGGCAAATTGCATTTATACTTGCATCGGCCCCGGAATCGAATCCTGATTTCATTGTAACATTGGGTGCCCCGGCTGTTCCTGGTGACTCATTGCTTGCAGAGCAGAGCGTGGTATATTTGAAATCTGTAGGCATAGATTCCATAGCTGCCTCCGATTATCAAACCGCAGTGCTTAAACTTTATGAATTGATTAAATTAAAAGGTGCCGAAGAAGCTAAGAAAAATATTTCGTCCATATGTCCCGGGTGGGATTTTTTGCCTCAATATAAGGCGATGAAGGCTAATCTCGTTGCAATAACTGAAAATGTGTCTCCATGGCTTCGTTATTCAATATCTTATTCACCTCGTAAGGATATTGAGGGTATAAAATGTCCTGCTTTGGTGCTTTATGGTAGCAAAGACACTCAGGTTCCCTCCCATCTCAATGCTCCACTTGTAGAGAAATATAGTCCCAAATCAAATGTTATAGTCTTTGATGGTCTTAATCATCTTATGCAGCATTGCGTTACCGGATCGGTTATGGAATATGGCAAAATTGAGGAAACCATGTCGTCAGATGTTATGAAAACGATTGCTGAGTTTATAAATTCAGTCCGATAATATTGAGGTATTAAACATCCATGTTAATGCCCGGATAAGGCGTTGTTCAGCATATTGATAATGATTGCCGGGGACTAACTCAAAATAATCATTAATACCATTGTCGTGCAGATAACCGACAATTTCCTCGGTATTGACTTGTACAGGCTGAAAAGCTTTAATTTTTGTTTTGGCTTCCTGATTCCCGAGCAGGAAATATGCTTTTCCCGTTTTTTTAGGTATTGGTTGCGATTTTAGCCATTTCACAAATCCATCATACCAAAACGAACCTGAAAGACTGATTATATTATGGAATGTATTATCAATCATCCACTCCCATAGCGTGAACAAGCCTGAAAGAGAAACGCCCAATAGGGTCCGCTCTACACTGCTTGCAATGCCCATGCGTTGTTCAATTTCAGGAATAACCTCTTTCGTGAGCGTTGAAAGAAATCTTGGGGCATTCCCTTTAAAATCGGGAGAGCCGGAAGGAACTCCCCTCGCAGGCCATGGGGTGAGGTCGTCATCCCAATCCATACCTGTTATCATGACAAGTGAAATGCCGAATTTTTGTGCCGCACTCTGAATCCATTCATTAAGAGAGCTAACGGGATAAAGAATATAGCATATTCTATTGGCTGATTCTTTGACGGCATTTATACTAAGATTTGCTACTTTGAATGTCTGCATACTTCATAATTCCGGGTAGTTCATTGAACCCTATGTTTTTATATAACGACCGTGCACCTTCGGTTGTTTCAAGATATATTTTATCGCATCCTAATTGTCGCGCTCTTTCCACAAGCCAACTGACAATATGGTGACCGACACCCTGTTTTTGGTACTCCTTACGTACATAAATATTCATCAGATAGGCACACTTGCCTGATGGATTATCTGGCGACGGCAGCTCTTCAGATAGGCAAATAGCACCGCATCCCACATCCATGCCGTCTATTCCCGCTAAAATTGCCACATGATTACCGTTAACGATATTCTTTCGGTAATACTGACGGTTTGCCACCAGCAATCTTTTGGAGGGTACGGTTCCAAAAACATTTTCAATCACCTCTTTACGCCAGTGCATTAATGTTGGGAGAGCTGTTATTTCTCTTATGCTTATTTTCATGCCGGTGTTCCTTCCTTCATTACTATTGGGAGCATTCTGTCATTGACTTTTCCACGCCTTGTAAGCGGTATCTCATCCATTTTAACAAAAAATTCAGGAATCATGAAATCAGCCAAGCGTGTACGGAGAAATCTTTTTATTCGGCTTAAATGGCAATTTTTATGCGATGGCACAAAGTATGCTGTCAGATATGCAAGACCTTGCTCATCCATAAATGCTCTGACTATACCGCGCTCCACGCAAGGCGATTCATTAAGCACATTTTCCACCTCTTCAGGTTCAACCCTTTTGCCGAGTATCATGACTTGCTTATCCTTCCGGTGCAGGAATGCTATATTACCCTCCGGCAAACGATAACCAAGATCACCACTACGGTACATCCTTGTCCCGTTTTCAAGGGCGATAAAATTTACCTGCTCGGATGGGTCGCCGATATAACCTCGCGAAACGCCTTCGCCCGTAATGCATATTTCACCGGTGGTGCCATCCTGTACTTCCTGTAAATCATTATTCAGAATTTTAACTTCAACACCTTTGATTGCATACCCAATTGGAAATGTCCCATCATCAAGAGGCTCGACATTATCAATGCGGAAATATGTGGCACATACAGTCGTTTCGCTTGGCCCATAAGTGTTGTAGATAACGAAATCCTGATTCTTTAGCCACGTTATATAGGAAGCCCGTACCACATCACCACCACTGATGAGCAGCCTTAATTTACTTGGATAGCGATGATTACGGTTCATGTCAGCGAGAAGATACGGGAGTCCGCTTATTTCCGTAACGCCGTGTCTTTCGCAAAAATCCATTATGACAGCAAGTGAGCCCTCATGAATCTCATTAGATGGTATGGCAATAGTAGCACCATTGAGAAGAGTGGTGAAAACTTCCTCTACAAAAATATCAAATGAGCAGATGGAATATTGTAGCATCACATCACCCGGCGCAACATGAAATTCATTCTCAAATGCCTTGGCATAATTAACCACGCTATGATTCTCAACAATGACACCTTTAGGACGGCCGGAAGTGCCTGATGTATATAAAATATATGCTGCTCCATTTGGCACTGATCTGTCCGGTAATGGCGGAGCATCCGGAATATTGCGGCAATAGTCATCAGTGATTATAAAGTCTGCTCCGGCGGTCCGCATCATATAATCTATCCGTTCCTGAGGCAAAAAAGGCTCTGCCGGAACATAGGCTGCTCCGCTTTTAATAACAGCAATCATTGCCGCTATCATCTCGATGCTATGATTCATCACCAATACTATTGTTGAATATTGTTTGTTGTAGAATTTTGCCATTATGGCATTTGCCATAGCATCAAGTTCCTGATATGTTGCAGTGCGTCCATCTTCTGCAACAGCGGTTGCTTGCGGTTGAAGTGCGACCCACTGATGAAATCTATTGTAGATTGTTTCTGTGCCCATATTGTTTATTGTTATATAAACAACAAGCACAAAACAACAAGATTTGTTCAGATTAGAATTCCGATACTCATAAATATTCTGAGGAATTCAATACTGAAGATAAATGAATGGAACGATATCGGTTTGGCGCATTTGAATTATTAAGAACAATACGACAGCAAGAACAATGGTCTGAAATATAGGGTTGACTCCGCCGTATTTGTTTTTGAGCCATGAAGTCCAGCTTTCGGGTGCAAAATGCATTAGATATGCTCCCAACATAATCAGTACTATGGTCAAATAACCGGAAACAAACTGTGGCGCGACCTCAAGATGGAAATTGGTAAATATCTGTGTGACCATATCTCTTACCGTCTCTAATGAGCTTGCTCTAAAAAACATAAAGCTAATGGCCACAAGGTTGAATGTTATAAAGACATTTGCAGCAACTCTCCACCATGTTGATTTGGAAGGTCTTGGCAAAGCTCTCTTAAGCTCTTTGTGCCCTACGAGAAACAAGCCTTGAAGTCCGCCCCATATCACATACATCCATGAAGCGCCATGCCATAAGCCGCCTATTAACATTGTGCTCATAAGATTGAAATGATGCCGTGCTTTACTGCATCGGTTTCCACCAAGCGGTATATACAGATAGTCTCTTAGCCATGATGACAATGATATGTGCCAGCGATGCCAGAATTCAGTTGGATTTTGGGATTTCAAAGGAGAGCGGAAATTATCAAGAAACCTGTATCCAAGCAAAAGTGCTATGCCGATTGCCATGTCGGAATAACCGGAAAAATCACAATAAAGCTGAATTGTAAACCCGTATATTCCCATCATGTTTTCAAATCCGCTGTAAAGTGACGGATTATCAAAAACTCTGTCAACGAAATTCTGGCTAATGAAGTCTGCTACAATAACTTTCTTAACCAGACCACACATAATCAAGAACAATCCTTCGCTTACCATAGCTTGTGATGCCTGGGGATTTGCTTGCACTTGCGGAAGCATGTCTTTGGCTCTTACTACAGGGCCGGCAAGTAGCGGAGGAAAGAAAGTTAAATAAAAAGTGTAGCTGAGAAAATCGTGACAAGCCTTGATTTCGTGACGATAAATATCCACAATATAACTAATGGAGCGGAATGTGAAAAACGATATTCCGGCTGGAAGTATTATGTCAAGTGCATCAAACGGTTTGTCCGCCAAATTAGCCAGTGTGGAATAAAGCAGATTAAAATATTTGAAATACACCAGCATACCAACATTGATTATTACATTGAATGCCACAATGCTTTTTCTCTGCCATGTTTTATCACTTCGTTCCAGAAATATGCCGAGAAGATAGTCGCTAATGCATATTCCAAGCAATATAAAGCAATACTCTGCTGATGATTTATAGTAAAAGTACAATGAAAAGAGAATAACAAACACCATTTTGGCTGTTTGCCATTTTCTTAGAAGTTGATAAATGCCTATGAATGCAAGGAATAGAATAAGAAATAAGCCAGTGTTGAAAAGCAATGGATTGTCCGCGTCAAACATCAGCAACCCGCGAAGCTTTTCAATTTCTATTTCATCCAGACTCATCGTAGTACTATTCGAAAATTTTTGTTCGTCAATTATTATTTAGAGCCTCACTCAATGCCTTGTAGAGTAGTTCTCCTTGAATATTGTAACCTTTGTGCGTGTGATGTACTCTGTCGGAACCAAACATCTTGTCCTTTAACCATAAGGATGATGCCCCGGCTCCACCAGCCACTTCGTACCAGTCGTAAACTGCTATATTATTGTCTCTGCCATACTGCATGATGGCATTTCTAATAGGCAAAATATTAGCATTCACAGCATAACTGCGAACTTTTTGTTTTACAGTTCTTGATTTGCGTTTTTTCCGTTTGACTCTTTTGTTTACAGTTGAATACACACTTTTTTGACATTCCATTGGAGTGACAAGCATAATTTGTGTATTGGGGTTCGCACTTTGGATTGATTTTACAAGCCTATCCATTGCGCTAATGAACTCCGGCACATTACGTCGTCCAAAAGCCTCGTTGGTGCCAAGTGATATTATTACCAAATCGGGATTGAGTGGTGCTATCCCCTTTCCAACATTGCCTATTCTGTTATAGGTGCCGTATGTCGCTCCATTATTGCCTATGGTATGATAAAAAATTCCGGGGCGATTGCCTGAAAGACTTGCGCCAAATAATGTAAGATCACCCGCTGAGTCAAAGAAAATCTTCACATTGTCAACAGCTTCAGTAAGCTGTATGTGTGTGTAATCCTGAGATGGTGATGCTGTAAACATCAATGGTATGCCATCCTGATTTTCTACGCGTGTAACATTCAGTTTGCCTTTGTGGAACAATGTAACGGCACTGAACGGATTATAATCTTCATCTTTGCCGGTTGACAGCGTTAAGTGACTCTGTCTCTGAGTAGGAGAAATTGAAGTGCCTGTAAACCCCATTGTATTGTTCCACGGCCATTTCATGAGTTTTGCTGCGTTCCACGACATTGTACTTGCAAAAGTATAATCCAGTGGTTGGTTTGTGCCGCTCATTTTAAGCGGGGTAATCAATCCGCGCCCTGCATTGCCGTGTTCCATTTGAATATTTTTCCGGACTACTCCCGTTGCAATATCGGCCTGAAGATGGCTGTCACCGATATGAACTATCGACACCGGATGCTTATTCACATTTGCCATGGCTTTGTGCAGTTGCTTCCAGTTAGCACCGTTCATTATCACATGATTACGGTTTAGTTTAATATACGACGGCATGGCAAATGAAGATGCTTCTTCCTCACCGTTTTCTTCAATTACAGGATTTTCACGAATTTCCCTGTCATCTGCATCATTGGCATCCACCGTTTGACCGGCGCAAAATGCAAAACATGCAAGTAGCAGATATGATGTTAAAAATATTTTTTTCATTTGGCAAGCATTTTCTGAATAGCGTTAAACAATGGTTCAGCGAGTTTCGCTCCACCTTTATGTGTCAAATGTATATAGTCTTTATTTGCTAATCCGGTTTTGGACCATTTAACTATGGCATCTTCTCCGCCCATAGCTTCGCGGGTATCCCAAAACAAGCAACGTGCATTACGAGCAGCTGTACGTTGGGCATCTATCATGTATGACACTGATGTCATGGAATGTATTTCGCCATTGCGTTTTTCTCCTCTGTCTCCTATTCCCATCAGCAATATGTCAGCATTGGGGTAACATTTGCGCACGTGATTTACCACTTTTTCCAACCGTGAGGCATACACGCTATAGTCTTTTTGTTTTGCGCTCATAGCGTTTATGCCAAATTCCAAAATAATCAGGTCGTAATCCACATATTTTGCCATCTCGCGGCATAAGTCAGCACTGACACTTGTTAAGGTTATGCCCGAATACCCACGAGAAGACATACAATCCACACTTATGCCATTGTTGCCATCCAGCCAAGTGCCAAGAAACACTGTTGACGGATCTGAAGATTTCACTTCAAAGTTATCGGTAGGCTCATTAATAACGATAGCCTGTACACTGGGGCTTCCGGCCACTGAATGTTCAGTCCATTCCTTACCGTTTGTGCGTATGTTTATAGTCGTGGATTGTGGCGCGATAAACAGCAGCTGAGATTTTTGCCATCTATCAAGGTTGCTGAGAGCTTTAACGCCTTTATAACCGGCAGTGGCATTACTCCCTTTGGGAGTGTAATAATGTTCTGAAAGAGCAAGATATTTCTTGTCTCCTTTTTTTGACGCAGCATGTTCGGTCCATCCTGATCCACTTTGTTTTACAGAACGACGAAATCCAGGGAATTCAGAATACATATTCACATATCCGACACCATTTCCGCCGTACGCTTTTTGTAGGTTTTCACGGAGATTCTGGGTCATAATATCACCTTCAATATAACTGTCGCCAATTACAGCTATCCTTGCAAGTTTTGGTGAGTTTATGGCTGCTTTCAATCGCGAAAGTCCCCTTGAACCTTCTGTATAGTCTTCAATTATAACCATTTCACCTTCTTTGTTCGGAATTGGTTGGGGAACTATCGTGTCATTGAGTTGGCTGCTATTTGTTGAAACAGAAGTTGATGCACTTGTGCTACTGCTGTCGTTCATGGCGGCAAGCAAAGCAGGATCAATATCCGCCGCATCTTCAGTATCTATGTCATTAGTGTCAGCAACGGATGATTTGATGTCCTGAATAAGGCTGAAATTGCTTATTTTTCCATTGGTCCATTCATCCCAAGGCAAGAAAGACAGTACGGCGAGAATGGCAACCGCGCCGCCTATTAACAATACCGTTTTAGGAGATTTTCCTTTATTGTTATTGGGATCTATATATTTGTTTTCTTCCATTTAAATTCGGGATTAATGGTTAAAGATGAATCGGTAAGGTCATCAAGACATTGTGTGTCACCCGGCAGACTTATTAAAGAACAAAGTGTATGCGCCTTGTTGGCTGTTTCATTCCATTCATCTAAATAATTGCTGTCAGGCATAATGCCTCCGCCGGTATATACACAATAATGTTGAAGTGAGTCAAATAGAGTATGCACACTTGCACATCGCAAGTTGACGTAAGCATGCACACCGCTGTCGTCCTTTACCCCTATCCATCCGCCATAACAAAGTCGGTCAAATGTTTCAGTACTTTCAATAAGCTTCATGGCATCGCGCTTGGGAAAACCGCATAGTGCAGGAGTTGGGCTTAGTTTTCTGAGGAGCTGCAATGGATTAATAGACTCAAATGAGGCCGTTATATCATTGCAAAGATGGACCACCTTACCAAAAGGACGCTCGTATAATTCAGACACAACCGGTTCAAGGCCTTCAAGTTTCATTGCATCCACAATATAACGCGTGACAATGTTGTGCTCATCAATATTTTTGATGCCCCATGGTTCGTTACTGTCAACAGGTTTAGTTCCGGCAAGCGACATAGTTCCCAGCTTGCAAGACCTGAAGTCACAGTCGAGCAGTAATTCGGGCGAAGCTCCTAACCACATGCCTGTGGCCGGAGTGTAATACAGGAAGCGAAAAGTTTCGGGAAATAATGAAAAATAATCTTGTGCCACATTAATTACATTGCGGCCAAGACATGAAACAATCCGGCAAAGTACAGCCTTCTTTATCGAAGATTTTGGGTCACGGAGTTCTTTCACAAATTTTTGTATCTGCGAAAGATATAGTATGGATGATGTGTTGGTGAAATTTATCCTTGGGCCGGCTGAGGGCCAAGCTGTAATTTCATCGCATTTTGAAATAAGCTGCTGGGCCGAAAGCTGGTTGGTGATTTCTATCGGGCATTCGCCTTGAGGGTGGAAAAAATCTATGGCAATTCCTCGCCAATTACTTGATTGACATAGATTCTCGGGATTAGCATCGGTTAGATGCGTTGATGCAAAGAAATGCACTTTACTCTGTCGCGGAAAGATGTACAGGGCAAAGGGCAAATTTTTGTCCATGGCTATCGCCAAGGCATTGAGCACCGTATCCGAGAATTTTACTTTATTCATTATACTACTTTACCAAACAATTCATAGGGTAATGCATCGGTAATTTCAACTCTATAAAATTCGCCGGTGTTAAGCTGTCTTGTCTTTTCAATAAACAGTTCTGGATCAACCTCGGGAGAATCAAATTCGGTACGTCCCACATAATAGTCCGGTTCTTCACGGTCTATTATGGCAGTCAGGACTTGCCCGATTTTTGATTTGTTGTGGGCAAGGGCTATTTCTTGTTGAAGTTCCATAATCCTGTCAAGCCTTTGCTGCTTTATATCATCAGGAATTGAATCATCAAGATGTTTTGCTGCATATGTGTCTTCTTCTTCACAATAGGCGAAAGCACCCATGCGCTCAAATTTTTGAGCTTGCACAAAATCAACCAGTTCAGCAAACTCCTTTTCACCTTCACCGGGGAATCCAACCATAAGAGTTGTACGGATATGTATTCCGGGAACTTTTTCCCGAATAGTTGCAAGTAGCTTTTCGGTCTGTTCGCGGGTGATATGCCGCTGCATATTTTTCAGGACATCGTCATTAGCATGCTGCAATGCAATGTCAAGATATTTACATACGTTACTGTTGTTAGCTATGGCGTCAAGCAAATCGTACGGGAAGTCAGTAGGATAAGCGTAGTGGAGGCGAATCCATTTCACTCCATCAATCTTTGCAATACGGTTAACCAGTTCCGCAATTTTAACTTCTCCATATAAATCTTTGCCATAGTTGGTGAGGTCCTGAGCGATGATATTAAATTCTTTTACGCCCCTGCCGACAAGCATTTTTATCTCGGCCTCAATCTCTTCCATCGGACGAGATTTGTAGCGACCGGTTATTAAAGGTATGGCACAAAAGGCACAGAATCTGTTGCAACCCTCAGCAATTTTTATGTATGCATGATGCTTTGGTGTGGTGATTATGCGGTCATATGGCACAGACCCGGGAGATTTCTTTGACAAAAGTGAAACAAGCCCGGGCCAGTCGGTTTTACCGAACCAACCATCTACCTCAGGTATTTCGTTAGGTAATTCAGCACGATAACGCTCACTCAAGCAACCCATTACATACAACACTGCGATTTTGCCTTCGGCTTTGGCCTGAGCAAATTGCAATATCATATTGATGCTTTCTTCCTTGGCATCACCAATAAAACCACAGGTATTGATTATAACTGTATCGGATGGACGAAAATCAGAGGGGTCATGCACTGTGTCAAAACCGACATTGGCAAGCATTTTCAAAAGCCGCTCGGAATCAACGAGGTTCTTGGAGCATCCGAGACTTATTATACAAGCTCTTTTAGTCATTGTTTGCTATTGCCAAAAAATGATTTGACAAATTCATGTTTATTGAACACCTGCAGATCCTCAATGCGCTCACCAAGCCCAATGTATTTTACCGGGATGCGGAATTGGTCACTTATGCCTATCACCACGCCGCCTTTTGCAGTACCGTCAAGTTTTGTAATCGCCAATTCATTTACGCTTGTTGCAGCAGAAAACTGTTTGGCCTGTTCAAAAGCATTCTGTCCGGTACTTCCGTCCAAGACCAACAATACTTCATGTGGAGCACCGGGAACAACTTTTTGCATAACATTGCGAATCTTTGACAACTCGTTCATAAGTCCCTGCTGGTTGTGAAGTCGGCCTGCAGTATCAATAAGTACCACATCCACATCATTAGCCTTTGCACTCTGCAGTGTGTCAAAAGCCACAGAGGCAGGGTCGGCACCTTGCTGCTGTTTGACGATAGGCACTCCTGCCCTTTCAGCCCAAACCTCAAGCTGCTCTATGGCTCCTGCACGGAATGTGTCAGCAGCTCCAAGCATCACCTTGTTGCCGGCTTTCTTGAACTGAGCGGCCAACTTGCCAATAGTTGTGGTTTTACCTACCCCGTTAACTCCAACAACCATGATTACATGAGGTTTATGATTCTCGGGTATGGAGAAGTCATCAGCAGAACTTATAGTAGTATCGTTCTCACTCAGCATATCGGTTATCACATCACAAAGATAGTCATTGAGTTCCTGCTCATTTACGTATTTATCTTGTGACACGCGATCCTGAAGTCTTTCAATAATCTTAAGGGTTGTATCAACGCCGATATCTGAAGTTATGAGTATTTCTTCAAGATCGTCCAAAAAAGCGGCATCAACAGTGCTGCGACCGGCAAAAGCGCGTTTAATTTTGCCAAGTATGCCCTCTTTTGATTTTTCAAGACCTTTATCAAGAGTCTCTTTTTTATCCTTAGAAAAGAATTTGAATATACGCATAAATTTTTAGGCTTCAAATGATGGTTACAAGACTACAAAATTACTCATTAATCTCTAAATTAGCCCTATTTGCACAACAAAAAAGCACATGAGGTTTACGACAAAAATCGTAAACCTCATGCCTATTGCTTAAAAGCTATATTCAGTTGATTTCTATCACAACGAAGTTGCCTGCATTCCAAAAGCGTGAAGGATTAGTTATGACAAGTACTTTTTGACCGTTTCTCACCTCAATATGATAAGAATCAGCCGGCTGATTTGTCAGTACTTTACCATTTTTGCTATTGAATGGAATTGACGAGAGAGTGCGCTTATCAGCCTTTGTGAAATAAGACATTTCATAATCGCCCTGCATAATCTTAGTCTTGCGCAGGAATCCGGTCTTGATGATGTTATGTTTTTCAAGCTCTTTCTTGGATCCAAGTGCATAATAGCAGGTATTGACTTCATTTTCAAATTCCGTTGCTGCCTTCATAGCCTGTTCTTTTTCAGCTTTTTCGTTGGCAACGGAAACATGGAGAGAATCTACCTGAGTGCCGAGCTGCTCAATTTTTACATTTGCGGCGGCAAGCTGTTCGGTGAGAGATGAAATCTGAGATTCATTTTGAGCAATCTGCTCTTTGAGACCCTCAATGGTTTTAAGCATTGAGGCATTCTTTCCTGAATTCTTTTTGATTTTACGCTCAAGCTCATTCAGGCGTTCTCTACGCTGCTGCAATGCTTCTCTTATTGCCGTCAAATCATTCTTGATCTGAGTTTTTTGGGATGTCATTTCTCCACCATCCAAAGTACCGGGTGTTGAAACAATTGATTCAAGCTCCTTAATCTGATTCATATCCGACATTATGTCGTTAATCAGATTATTGAGGCTGTCTTGAGTGGCAAGAGCAGCATTAAGCTCGGTGTTTTGAGCAACCTGTTCTTCACTCTCAGCATTATCATTTTTTGCGTTGTTGGAACACGATGCAAAAGTAAGAGCGCATACGCTTATTCCCCACAGTAATAACTTATTCATAATAAATGTAAATGATTATAAGTGATATTATAATTTGATGTTAAATTACAAATCTTAGCTATCTAATTGTTCTGTATCGGAAGAGCTA